>QZEE01000099.1 GCA_009917445.1 bacterium D16-76
CGGTCACGATGTAGTAGGGGGCGTCGGGCTTGACAGTCACGGTTACCTTGTCGCCTTCTTTGGCGCTGCTGACGTTGGAAGTCATAGTGCCGTTAGCGGGCTTGGTGACAGTCACACTGCCGTTGCTGCTGGAAGAACCGCCGGAGCTGCCGGGGCCGACAGGAGGCCTAACCGGAGTTTTTGTCTCAATAACAGCATACAGCTTGATGACATTGTTTTCCTCCACAGGAGGCTCAGCATCCTCGTTAACCGTCTTAGTTTCGCCAGATCCCTCTGTCTCCTCCCCTGCCGCGGGGGTCGACGTAGTCCCGGAATCAGACGTTTCACCGTCACCGGAATCCGGAGTCTCTGACGGGGTAGAACTGTCACCAGAAGAGCTCCCATCAGAAGAGCTCCCATCAGAAGAATCTCCACCGGGGGCAGGAGAAGGGGAAGGAGTAGGAGTAGGTGTTACAAGATTTTTAATCTGCGCCAAAGTAGCAGACGTTCCTGTAATATCTGCCGTTTGTCCCTCCGGCGTTTTTGTCCATCCCTTGAACTCCTGGTTAGCGCCCAAAAGGCCGGCAGGCGCGCTCAAGTCGATTTCCTCGCTGCTGTCTTCCTTTACCAAAATCTGCTTGTAAAGTTCAGTGCCAGCATTATTATACAGTTGTACAGATATCTGACCCGATGCAGGGGCAACAGCTTCAACCTTAATCGAGCCTTCGCCAGTTACTGTTGAAGGGTCAAAAGCAACATTACCCTTTATCTCCGTGTTTTCCTTTGTGACAGCGATGTTTTCCAAGGAAACACCGTCTTTTTCTGCCTCGCCCTGCGGGACCGTGTTGATAACGTTGCCGGACAAAGTGGCGCCAGTAACAGAAACAGTTATGGGCTGTACGTCCGCATCCGCATGCGCTTCATTCCGGGCTACGTTCAGCGCAGCCGTGGCTTCCAGCGTAACACCCTCACGCACCGTAACCTCAATAAGCTGGTTTGTCGTATGCTGGGGCACAGCAATCGCGGAGTTTGACGCCGCGCTGCCGTTGCCATTGGTGCCTATGGTCGCGTTGCCAGAGCCGCCTTTAATAGTAGTAGACTCACCCTGCACGTCCAGCTTGCCGGCGCGGATTTCAATGCCGACATCTCTACCTTTGACCTCAGAATTCACAACCGCGGTCTCGGCTTTGCCAGCCAGGTACATGCCGTGCTGCTCAACGTCTACAGTGACATTGTCCAGCTTAATAATTGGCGCTTTACCTTCCGTGACATACCCATTCACGGCAATACCGCTGCCCGCACCGGACAGCTTGCACCCATTCAGCTCAATCGTTGCCTGGTTTTCTTTCTGGTTGGCTGCACCAGAGACAGTAATGCCGTATTGGTTGGCTGGAGCCACTACTTCAACGCCCTCTTCAATGTACAGGGCTTTTTTACCGCTGCCAGCAATCTCGACGGCCCCATAAGGAGTATCTTGTGCCACCCCGATAAGCTTGCCACCTTTATCTGTACTGTTATCTACAATGCGCAGGCTTCCGGTAGCCAAATAAATAGCGGTATAACCCTTCGGCTCAGCTGTAATGGAGTGCCCATTGAGGTCTAAGACCGTCTCGGCAGCATCGTCCGCTACAGGCTCCCCCCACAGGCCGATAAACTTTACACCAGCAATATCATCCACCAATTTGTAGCTTTTTCCGGGCTTCAACTTGATCTGGCTGTTGTTGTCAGCCGACGATTTCGTGAGCTCTACTACGGTAGACTCAGCCTCATCGCCTTCCGCCGCCCCCGCCGCCAGCGGCAGCATGGAAAACACCATGAGCACAGCCAGCAGGGCCGCTAAAATTTTCTTGCTCATTTGATTTCGTTCCTCCTTTATAATTTTTTGAGCAAAGATCGTTAAAAAATATTTGCA
>QZEE01000100.1 GCA_009917445.1 bacterium D16-76
TGATCAGACTGGGTTATGTTTACAAGAAGAAGTCCTTTTACGCGGCAGAGCGGGAGCGTGTTCGATGTTGTAGCAGCGAGAGAAGCCTGGAGTGAAATGATAACGCAGTGCGAAGCAGACAAACTGGTATTCCTGGATGAAAGCGGCGTAAACACGGACTTGAGCCGCCGCTATGGGCGGGCCATTGGCGGGGAGCGGTCAGTAGACAAGACTCCCTTGAATACGCCTGCCAATACCACGATCCTTTCGTCAGTAAGACTTAATGGTGAGACGGCTTATACGATTTACAGCGGTGGAACGACCCGTGAAAAATTTCTGGACTATCTCAAAAACACACTCATTCCCACACTGCACCAAGGGGATATTGTCATCATGGATAATATGCGCACGCATCATGTCAAAGAGGTCCAAACACCTTTGCGGGGGGCTGGCATGAAATCACTGTACTTGCCAGCGTACAGCCCTGATTTGAATCCAATCGAAAATATGTGGTCTAAAATCAAGGCCATTCTTCGCAAGCTGAAAATCAGATTATTACCCAAGCTCCCGCATGGTATTGCTCGGGCTTTCTCGCTGATTCGTCCTTCCGACTGTGCTGGTTGGTTTTCTGCCGCGGGTATCCCTTGTTAATTTCTTGGATTGCTATAATCCAGCAATATTGGCAATTATTTTGTATCTCTTTGCAATAACCTTAAAATATGCGGTTTTATTTTCATCAAGGGTGTCGTAAGCCGTTTGGTAATAACACAATATCGTTGCAGCTTCCTCTTTATCCTCGTTTGGTTTACCTTTATCTGCTTTCAGCCATAGTGCATCTTTAGCGAGTGCCAAAGCGTAGAAAAAATATCCTGTATCTACTCCCTCTTGCTCTTGAGCTGCTTCGGCAGCACCATCATTCGCATAAGATATAACTTCCTCATATTCGCCTATTTCCAACATTTCGTCTATGTAGCGCAAATGACATTTAGGTGCAACCTTTGCTGTTCGATTTTCATCGTTCAAAAACTGTGCAAGTCTGTGAAGACCTGTATCCTTATCAAAGGTTGCCTCATATATTTGGTATTCTGCCAAATATGCCAGTTCCTCTGCGGGGAGCGTTTTTTTAAATCTTTCAACTAAGTTAAGAGCTTCCTCTTTTAACTGAACAATGATCTTATCATCATTTTCTTCTCCAATTTTAAATAATAGGTAGTCAATGGAAAAATCAAAAGCTCTCCATGTCTTCTTTCTATCGTTAATTTTGTCAAGTTGATGATAAAATATTTCGCATTTATCAGCCATGCCACATTTTATGCCATAATTTAAAAAATCAGCAAGTAAATCAGTATTCATTTCATATTGCGCAATCCCTACTTCAAGAACGCTACAAGCTCGCCCGTAATATCCTGCCCGAGCTAACTCGGTAGTAAAATTATGAAATTCATCTGGTGTTCCCTCAAATTCCAAGGCATTGTTATCCCATTCAGAAAAGAAATCTTCTAAATCACGTTCGAAAAGATGCCTAATAAATTCACTCCGCAACTGCTTGAGATTTTTTTTCATAATAGTTTCCCCTTACCTTTCCGCTTTCTATAGCACCCCAATAAAATAACAGTGAATTTGACTAAAGGTGTAGAATGTAAACAGAAGGTGATAGCAATG
>QZEE01000101.1 GCA_009917445.1 bacterium D16-76
GACGATGTGGTGGCTTTCAAGAACCTGACTCCTGGCAAGGAGTACAGCGTTTTCGGCATCCTCATGGACAAAAATACCGGCGAAGCTCTCAAGGTAGGCGGTGAGGAAATCCATGCGGAAAGTACCTTTACCCCGGAAACGGCAGACGGTGAAACTGTAGTACAGTTCACTTTTGATACCACTGGGCTGGTAGACTCCACGGAAATTGTGGCCTTTGAGAGCCTATCCCGTGAGGGCATCGAGTTGGCAGCCCATGCCAATATTGAAGACCCGGCGCAGACGGTCAAAGTCACCGTTACCGGGCCGAGGATCGGCACCAAAGCAACTATTGACGGCAAGAAAGAAGTATCCACAGATGGACTCATCACCATCGAAGATGTGGTGTCTTACAAGGGACTGACCGCTGGCAAGGAATACAAGCTGACCGGTATGCTAATGAATAAGACCACCGGTGAACCTTTCAAGCTCAACGGCGAGGAAATCCGCGCCGAGGTTGTGTTTACTCCCGAAAAATCTGAAGGAGAGGTCACTGTTTCTTTCCCCTTTGACACCTCTTGGGTGAATGCCACTACAGATATTGTGGTGTTCGAGAAGCTGTCACTCGATGGCAAGGAAATCGCCGTTCATGAGGATATTGGCGACAAAGACCAGACCGTCACCATCGTTGTCACCAGGCCGGAGATCGGCACAAAGGCCACCATCGACGGCAAAAAGGAGGCTGCGCCCAGCAAGGAACTCACCATTGAGGATGTGGTGTCCTACAAGAACCTGACTCCCGGCACAGAGTACAAACTGGTGGGTGTCCTCATGGACAAGGCTACCGGTAATCCGTTCAAGGTTGGGGATAAAGAAGTTACTGCTGAAACTGTTTTTACCTCCGAAAAGGCCGACGGCGAAGCCGTAGTAAAATTCACTTTCGACGGCAACGGCATCACCCAGGCCACGGAAATCGTGGTGTTTGAAACTCTGTATCAAGGCGAGGTAAAAATCGCGGCCCATGAGGATATCAATGACGAGGGTCAGACCGTGAAGATCGTGCCGGTCAACCCCGGCAAGCCTACTACGCCTAACTCCGGCAACCCTCAGACTGGCGACCGCTCCATCATGGGCTTCTGGATCGGTCTTGGCGCTATCGCCCTGGGCGGGCTGGCGGCTGGCATTTTTATGTACGGCAGAAAGAAAAAGGAACAGGATGATGAGTAATGAAAAAGGTGTATATCTGCGCGCCCCTGGGCGGGGATGTGCAGGGCAATTTGGAAAAAGCAAAGCGTTATAGCGAATTCGCACTGAGGTGCGGGGCGGCTCCGGTCACTCCGCATTTTTATGCGCTGTGCTTGGATGACAGCATCCCGGAGGAACGTGAGATGGGCATGGCTGCCGGGCTGTCCCTCCTCTGGTTCTGCGATGAGGTCTGGGTGTTCGACAACCAGACTACGGACGGCATGAGAGCAGAAATTAAACTGGCGCACAATCTCAATATCAGGGTCAAAGTCATCAAGGAGCATGAAATCAAAAAGGTGATAGGAGATGTTTCAGCATGAGAAAAAGATGGAAAAAGTTTTTGCTCTGTACTGTGTTCGCGGCGCTGCTGGTGCCGGTTCTGGCG
>QZEE01000102.1 GCA_009917445.1 bacterium D16-76
GACGATGTGGTGGCTTTCAAGAACCTGACTCCTGGCAAGGAGTACAGCGTTTTCGGCATCCTCATGGACAAGAATACCGGCGAGGCTCTCAAGGTGGGCGGCGAGGAGATCCACGCGGAAAGCACCTTTACCCCCGAAACGGCAAACGGCGAAACTGTAGTACAGTTCACATTTGACACCACCGGGCTGGTGGATTCCACGGAGATTGTGGCCTTTGAGAGCCTATCCCGTGAGGGCATCGAGTTGGCAGCCCACGCCAATATTGAAGACCCGGCGCAGACTGTCAAGGTGACGGTTACCGGGCCGCGCATTGGCACCAAAGCCAGCATTGACGGAAAAAAAGAGGTATCCGGCGATGGCCTCATCACTATCGAAGATGTTGTTTCGTACAAGGGGCTGGCTGCCGGTAAGGAGTACAAGCTGACCGGCACTCTCATGAACAAGACCACCGGCGAACCCTTTAAGCTGAATGGTGAAGAAATCCGCAGTGAACTTGTGTTTACTCCCGAAAAATCTGAAGGAGAGGTCACTGTTTCCTTCCCCTTCGACACCTCCTGGGTGAACTCCACTACAGATATCGTGGTGTTCGAAAAGCTGTCCCTGAACGGCAAGGAAGTTGCTGTCCACGAAGATATTGGCGACAAGGAACAGACCGTCACCATCGTTGTGACCAGGCCGGAGATCGGCACAACTGCCACTATCGGCGGTAAGAAAGAGGCCGCGCCCAGCAAGGAGATCACCATCGACGATGTGGTGTCCTACAAGAATTTGACCCCCGGCACGGAGTACAAGCTGGTGGGTGTTCTCATGGATAAGGCGACCGGCACCCCGTTCAAGGTTGGCGATAAGGAAATCACGGCTGAAACTGTTTTTACTCCCGAAAAGGCCGACGGCGAAACTGTAGTAAAGCTCACCTTTGACGGTAGCGGCATTACCCAGGCCACAGAAATCGTGGTGTTTGAGGTTTTGTATCAGGGCGAGGTGAAGATTGCCGCCCACGAAGATATCAACGATGAAGGCCAGACCGTGAAGATCGTGCCGGTCACCCCCGGAAAACCTACCACACCGAATCCTGGCAACCCTCAGACCGGTGACCGCTCCATTATGGGTTTCTGGATCGGTCTGGGCGCTATTGCGCTGGGCGGCTTGGCGGCCGGCATTTTCATGTACAGCAGAAAAAGGAAAGAACAGGATGGTGAGTGATGAAAAAGGTGTATATCTGCGCGCCCCTGGCGGGGGATGTGCAGGGCAATCTGGAAAAAGCAAAGCGCTATAGCGAATACGCACTGAGGTGCGGGGCGGATCCGGTCACCCCGCATTTTTATGCGCTCTGTCTGGATGATTCTGTCCCGGAGGAGCGGGAGATGGGTATGGCTGCCGGGCTGTCCCTCCTCTGGTTCTGTGACGAGGTTTGGGTGTTCGGTGACCAGACTACGGACGGCATGAGGGCTGAAATCAAATTGGCTCACAACCTCAATATCAAGGTTAGAATTATCAAGGAGCACGAAATCAAAAAAGTGATAGGAGATGTTTCGGCATGAGAAAAAGATGGAAAAAGTTTTTGCTCTGTACTGTGTTCGCGGCGCTGCTGGTGCCGGTTCTGGCG
>QZEE01000103.1 GCA_009917445.1 bacterium D16-76
CAGCATTTGTCTGGAAACGCCGCTTGGCGTTATGGTTCCCGCGAGAATGTGCGCAGCCACATCAGAAACGGAGGACAGAATAATGAGACCTAAAGACAGGCTTTACATTGCCTACGGCTCCAATCTCAATCTGGAGCAGATGGCGCACCGCTGTCTGACAGCGGAAGTGGTGGGAGCGGCTACTTTGCGCGGCTGGCGGCTGTGGTTCCGGGGTGGAAACGGCAGCGCGGTGGTAACCGTCGAGCGGGAGCGGGGCTGTGAAGTCCCGGTGCTGGTCTGGAGAATCCAGCCGCAGGATGAGCGGGCGCTTGATCGCTATGAAGGGTGGCCGTTCCTCTACCGCAAGGAAACGCTGCGGATTACTGTGAACGGCAGACGGGTCTACGCCATGATCTACATCATGAATGAGGCTCGTTATTCCTACGGCACGCCCTCTCTGGGCTACCTCAATACGATCCGCGAGGGGTATGAGAGCGCGGGGTTTGACAGCGGCATTCTGGCGAAAGCCGTCAGTGACTCAAAGGAGGCAGCGAGATGAATAAAACTGTGAGAGAGCAGATTTTGGCGGTGCGGGCTACTGGCGAGACAAATATGCTGGATACCCGTATGGCGCAGGTGATTGCCGACCGCATGGGTTTCTATGAACTGGTCGTCTTTATTGAGGAACACAGGGCGGAGTATTTTAACTTTATCTTGACCGGAGACGCTGGAGAGGAGGGCGCAGAATGAGCATCCCCTACAACCTCACCGGCGCAGCCAGAAAAGCCCTGGTTCAGACCATCAGCGAGATTTTGGGTAAGCCTGCTGTCTATCAGGGCGCACCCACTTTCGCCTATGCCATCGACTTTTACAGCGTGGACAAAAACGGCACCTTGAGCTACCCTGATAATATCAGTCCGGAAGATGTGCGGCAGTTGGTTTCCCGGCTCCGGGAGCGCGGTTACACGCCTGAGAATGACAATACTTTTACGGTGGAGCTGCCGAGGGCAGGGTTCTCTGCCACGGCACTGGACAACCTCCAGAAAATCATCGCCAGCAAAGCGGAGTTGTTCAAGCGGGCGCTCGGCACGGACACAGTAGATGTGGAAGTGCTGGAGGACAAGCTGCGGTTCCCGTGGTTCACCCTACACGGACTGGAAGGGGAGGCCGATGCCTACAGTAAGCTGATCGTTGGCATCTGCGATATGGCGAAGCGCCAGAAACGCGTGGTCGCCAGAGAGCGTGCCATCACCAACGACAAGTTCACGATGCGGGTGTTCCTGATCCGGCTGGGCTTTATCGGCCCGGAATACCAGACAGCGCGGACGCTCCTGCTCCGCAATCTCACCGGGAACAGCAGTTGGCTGGCGGGGCCTCCCCCAGAGCGGAGGTCGCGCAGGAGAAACCGGAAACGTATGCCACCGCCACCGCTGAGTCCGACACTTCCGTTTGTGAAAGACTGTAATCTTCTGGAGGGACTCGCCGCATGGCTCACTTCTTCTGGCACAATTCTGTCGGATGAACAGCGCAGTAACGAATATAATGGTGTTCGTATCGTGACAGTGCGCTGGCAAAACCAAAACTACCGTATTATCCAAGTGGACGGAATGACCTGTAA
>QZEE01000104.1 GCA_009917445.1 bacterium D16-76
CAGCATTTGTCTGGAAACGCCGCTTGGCGTTATGGTTCCCGCGAGAATGTGCGCAGCCACATCAGAAACGGGGGACAGAATAATGAGACCTAAAGACAGGCTTTACATCGCCTACGGCTCCAATCTCAATCTGGAGCAGATGGCGCACCGCTGTCCGACAGCGGAAGTGGTGGGAGCAGCTACTTTGCGCGACTGGCGGCTGTGGTTCCGGGGTGGAAATGGCGGAGCCGTGGCGACAGTTGAGCGGGAGCGGGGCTTTGAAGTCCCGGTGCTGGTCTGGCGGATTCAGCCGCAGGACGAGCGGGCGCTTGACCGCTACGAAGGATGGCCGCATCTTTACCGCAAGGAAACGCTGCGGATCACCATGAACGGCAGACGGGTCTACGCCATGGTTTACATCATGAATGAGGCTCGTTATCCCTACGGCACACCCTCTCTGGGTTATCTCGACACCATCCGCGAGGGGTATGAGAGCGCGGGGTTCGACAGCGGCATCCTGGCGAAAGCCGTCAGCGACTCAAAGGAGGCAGCAGAATGGACAAAACTGTGAGAGAGCAGATTTTGGCGGTGCGGGCTACCGGCGAGACGAATATGCTCGACACCCGCACAGTCCAGGTGATTGCCAGCCGAATGGGATTCTACGAGTTGGTGATTTATCTGGAGGAGCATCGGCGGGGATATGTGAACTTTATCCTCACCGGAGACGCTGGAGAGGAGGGAGTGGAATGAGTGCCCCTTACAACCTCACAGGCGCAGCCAGAAAAGCCCTGGTTCAGACCATCAGCGAGATTTTGGGCAAGCCCGCTGTCTATCAGGGAGCGCCCACCTTCGCCTATGCCGTCGACTTTTACAGCGTGGACAAAAACGGTGCCTTGAGCTACCCTGATAATATCAGTCCGGAAGATGTGCGGCAGTTGGTTTCCCGGCTCCGGGAGCGCGGTTACACGCCTGAGAATGACAATACTTTTACGGTGGAGCTGCCGAGGGCAGGGTTCTCTGCCACGGCACTGGACAACCTCCAGAAAATCATCGCCAGCAAAGCGGGGTTGTTCAAGCGGGCACTCGGCACGGACACAGTAGACGTGGAAGTGCTGGAGAACAAGCTGCGGTTCCCGTGGTTCACGCTACATGGGCTGGAGGGCGAGGTCGATGCTTACACTAAGCTGATTGTCGGTATCTGCGACATGGCAAAGCGCCAGAAGCGGGTGGTCGCCAGAGAACGCACCATCACGAACGACAAGTTCACGATGCGGGTGTTCCTGATCCGGTTGGGGTTCATCGGTCCCGAATACCAGGCAGCGCGGATGCTCTTGCTCCGCAACCTCACGGGCAACAGCAGTTGGCTGGCGGGACCTCCCCCAGAGCGGAGGTTGCGCAGGAGAAACCGGAAACGGTTGCCACCGCCGCCGAGTCCGACACTTCCGTTTGCGAAAGGCTGTAATCTTCTGGAGGGACTCGCCGCATGGCTCACTTCTTCTGGCACAATTCTGTCGGACGAACAGCGCAGTAACGAATATAATGGCGTTCGTATCGTGACAGTGCGCTGGCAAAACCAAAACTACCGTATTATCCAAGTGGACGGAATGACCTGTAA
>QZEE01000105.1 GCA_009917445.1 bacterium D16-76
CCACCTGTTACAATATATTTGCCCCATATATGTGGCAGCCAGCCACAGGCTTGGGACATCTCATGCCAAAGCTGTTAGAATGGAAGGGCAATGGTCTGGCGAATTCCTCCAAGAGCAAAGCGCTCGTAAAAAAGTCCGTCAGCCATCCCCCCATTCGCAGCGTTCGATTTGTGCAGGTAGAGCAGCCGCTCGAGTCAGCAAACAGATAGAATCGGTGATGAGAAAAGGATGGGTTACCGTTGTAATCAAGCTATCAGGAGGATTCCAAAATGTATGCTGTGGGAGTGGATGTTTCCAACGGGTGGAGTACCGTAGCGGTACTCCGGTCAAAGACGGATATTGTGATCCGTCCGTTCAATGTGACGCACAACAGCCAGGGATTTGCCAGCCTCTTAGAGAAGCTGGGCGCCCTGGATGGTGAAGTCAGGGTAGTTATGGAGCACACCGGCAATTATTATGAATCTATTGCCAATGTACTGCACAAAAGCGGCTTGTGGGTTTCAGCGGTCAATCCCTTGTTACTCAGGAACTATGGTGACAATTCTCTGCGCAGCGTCAAAACTGACAAGGCGGACGCCAAGAAAATTGCCAGATATACCCTTGACAATTGGGAGGAATTGCGGCAATATAGTCCTATGGACACCATACGTTACCAACTCAAAACCCTCAACCGCCAGTTCCAGCTGGCCAGCAAGAACCGCACTGCCTGCTCCAATAACTTGATCGCCCTGCTGGAGCAGTCCTATCCCGGCGTACGCTCTCTTTTCAGCAGCCCTGTGCGCTCAGACGGCAGCCAGAAGTGGGTGGATTTTGCCAATGCTTTTTGGCACGTGGACTGTGTTGCCAAGCTCAGCCTGAACGCTTTTACTGTGAAATACCAAAAGTGGTGCAAGCGTCATGGATACAATTTCAGTGAGGCAAAAGCTGCGGCAATCCACGAGAATGCTCGGACGCTGTTTCCGCTGGTTCCAAAGTCGGAGACCACGAAACTGCTGGTGAGAGAGGCCATAACGCAGCTTAATACCATCTCGCACACTGCTGAGGTCTTCCGTGCGGAAATGAACCGATTGGCCGCTCAGCTCCCTGAGTATGATACCGTCATGGCTATGACCGGCGTTGGCCCTTCTGTTGGCCCCCAGCTCATGGCGGAGATTGGCGATGTGCGCCGCTTTGCACAAAAGAGTTCGCTGGTGGCTTTTGCAGGCATCGACCCGGGCAGGGACGATTCGGGTTCCAAAGTGTCCAATAAGGGCAGGATCGGCAAACGCGGCTCGCCTCACCTGCTCAAGACTTTGTTTGTCATCATGTCCATCCTGCTCCAACTGAAGCCCGAGGATGACCCCGTTTACCAGTTTCTGGACAAAAAACGTTTTGAGGGCAAACCGTTCTACGTTTACACGACTGCCGGAGGTACCAAGTTCCTGCGTATTTACTATGGCAGGGTCAGGGATTGTCTTAAAGAGAAGGGACTCTGGGACGAGTCTGTGACGGACTGACAGAAATAATTTTTTCTTCCTGAC
>QZEE01000106.1 GCA_009917445.1 bacterium D16-76
CTGGGGCACCAGATCTTCTATTGTTACCATGTGGTATTTCAGCTGCATTTTCTCATCCCCCTGCTTCTATCATTATACCATATTGGGGGTGGCAGGGGATAGTTTGTCAACACGGCCAATACGGCATAATATTTGCCGCCTTTCGTTGTTACAAAGCCTGTAATTGCCATTTATTTGCTCCTTTCGAGGCTTTCACACGCTTTACCTGATGGACTTATTGTAGCAGGTTTTCTCCTCTTATTTAAGCTCATAAAATCAATCACGCTGGCTTCGGGGATGATATACCTTTTCCCTACCCGTATTGTGGCGATAGCCCCACTTTTCAGCAGGCCATAGGCGGCATTCCTGCCGATGCGGAGCATGGTTTGCAGGTCATCGACGGATATGACATCTGAATAGTCGTAAAACATTGTGGCTTTGCTTTTGGCGTACACACAGGAATGTGCCTGATGAGTGCCTGTTCGGTTTTCAATGTTCGCTTTAGAATCTTTATTCAACAATATAATTCTAGCATAATAGCATGAGCTTTTTTAGCTCCTTTAGCTCCGCTTTTTCCACAAATAGAGGAACTGGCGGCTCCGAATGCGCTGTCACCCAGGCGGGACAAGATAATTTTACCAGAGATTATGCTCCTTGAAAACGCCCTTGTAGGGGTACTTTTGGCTGGTTTTGTACCCCTCTTTGGGGTAGTGGCAGAACTAGAGTATCAATTTATTAAGGCAAACAAAACCGCCGTACAAAGTTGGAGCTGTCATGGTAATACCACAACTGCTCTGACTTGTACGGCGGTTGCCTATAGCAATCCAAGAAATTAACAAGGGATACCCGCGGCAGAAAACCAACCAGCACAGTCGGAAGGACGAATCAGCGAGAAAGCCCGAGCAATACCATGCGGGAGTTGGGGTAATAATCTGATTTTCAGCTTGCGAAGAATGGCCTTGATTTTAGACCACATATTTTCAATTGGATTCAAATCAGGGCTGTACGCTGGCAAGTACAGTAATTTCATGCCAGCCCCCTGCAACAGCGTTTGGACTTCTTTGACATGATGCGTACGCATATTATCCATGATGACAATATCCCCTTGGTGCAGTGTGGGAATGAGCGTGTTTTTGAGATAGTCCAGAAATTTTTCGCGGGTCGTTCCACCGCTGTAAATCGTATAAGCCGTCTCACCATTAAGTCTTACTGACGAAAGGATCGTGGTATTGGCAGGCGTATTCAAGGGAGTCTTGTCTACTGACCGCTCCCCGCCAATGGCCCGCCCATAGCGGCGGCTCAAGTCCGTGTTTACGCCGCTTTCATCCAGGAATACCAGTTTGTCTGCTTCGCACTGCGTTATCATTTCACTCCAGGCTTCTCTCGCTGCCACAACATCGAACACGCTCCCGCTCTGCCGCGTAAAAGGACTTCTTCTTGTAAACATAACCCAGTCTGATCA
>QZEE01000107.1 GCA_009917445.1 bacterium D16-76
CCAAGTCGGGCTCCACAGCCTTGGGGTCTGCGAACAGCTCCGGTTCATTGAACAGCGAAAGCTGCTCTTCCAGTTCCACGCTTTTCTCGCTGGACGGCCCAAACTGCTTGGATTGCAGCAGTTTGAACTGCCCCTTGAACCAGTCCACCTGCTTGCGCAGGTCAGCGATTTCCCGATCCTTTTTATTGATTTCCTTGTCTTTCTCACTGACCAATTCCTGCCACTGTGCGGCGCTTTTCTCGATATTTTCCATGTTATAATTATACCAAAAATACCATAAAAAGGCAAGAAAAAAGCCCTTTTACCTGGGCTTTTTCTCCTTGCACGGCACGATCGACCGGCTTTTTAAATATTCAAATTCTTTTTCTGTGATCTCCAGCACCTTCCCGGCCTCAGCGGGCGGCCAGGGATAGCTGCCGCTCTGGGCCCGGCGCTTGCTCAGGCAGAAACCCGCACCATCCCATTCCAGATATTTTATCATTGTGCCGCTGAAATCCCGGAAAACGTATATGTTCCCGTCATAGGGACTGTGATTTAGCTGGTACCGGATGATCCCCAGCAGGCCGTCCAGGCCCAGGTACATGCTGGTCACCCCGCAAACCAGCCACACCCTTTTTCCGCGTTTTGGAGGCGGCGATCTCCGGCTGGCCTCATGCAGCTGCTCCTTCCATTCTTCCGGGCCGGTATACTGAATACGCCTCATGCCGCGTTTGTGGCTGGGGTCATGCCGGGCCGCCGCCGCACATTCACGGCAGCAGTATTTTTGCTCCGTCTTAACAAATGCACTGAAAATCCCGCCGCACCAACCGCACACCCTGTCCTCCCTCGTCTCCGCCATGGCCTGCAAATAGCATTCCCGGCCGCAATACTCACCGCCGTGCCATCTGTCGCTGGTGAACTCTTTTCCACATAATGCGCATTTACGCGCTCCCGGCTCCTTGGACGGGCTTGCCTTGTGGTACTCCCCCCACCACTCTTTCCGGCACCCGTCGCTGCAGAAACGCCGGGCCTTGATGCTCAAGTCTACCTCAAATTCTATCCCGCAATTTGGGCAGACTTGTTTTCCGCGACCCTGTTTATGGCGCTTTTCCTGACGCTGCTTTCTGTGGTATAACTGGCGGCAGCGGTCGCTGCAGAACCGCCTCCACCGGCCTCGCTCCCCGCTCTGCTCCACTGGCTCCCCGCATTCCGGGCATACGTCCACCTTGCCTCCGTAGTACCTCTTGGCGTTGTGGTACTTGATCCGGCACTCCGCGCTGCAGAACTTTTGACGGCTTTTATGGCACGTTGGCTCGAACTCTTTTCCGCACCATTCACATTTGTGCTCTCTTTCCATCCATTTTTGCCTCCGGCTTTCTTTATCCCTCCTTAATTTTACCGCTTTTCCATTTACTTGTGAAGGTTCGTA
>QZEE01000108.1 GCA_009917445.1 bacterium D16-76
TTTATCACATGGAGTCTGTGCTCTTCTGCGTAGCCTGCTGTGTAGGCCGTGCCGCCCCGGTTCTGGGTCAGATAGCAGACACACACGCTGCTGTTGTCCACCAGATGGCGGTTGCGCTTGTGCATGCAGCCAGGGGCATAGGCTTGGCTGGTGTACACAGCTTTGTCGGCCCTGCGCTTGATTTCCTCATACCGGGCTACATTTTCTGTGTTCCAGCCCCTGGTCTGATCCCGGCAGGGCAGCACCAGAATCAGCCGCAGGTTTGGGAAACCGTTGTCCCGCAGGCGCAGGACCGCTTCGGCTGCAAGGGTATCAAAGCCCAGCGCGCCCCCGGCCCCGTAGTAGACCACGCCCCCCTTGTAAAGCATTTTGATAGTTGCTTCCAGCCTTTCCCGGATGCCGTCTACTTCTTTTGGCGGTATGTGGCGGTGGCCGGTGAAGCAACAGGTCTTTTCCCGCATTTTTCCCTCACAGAGTCTGAATAAAAGGTTGCAATTTCTGCTTTTTTCATTATACGAGTTTGTATCTCGTATGTCAACGCAAATACATCTTTTAATTTCGTGTATATCCCCCTGATAAGAGGTACAATCTATTAAAGAGGGGGGATTCACAATGTATGAAGATTTTTTCCCAATTCGGTTGGCTAGACTAAGAACGAAAAAAGGCGTTTCAGCACGGGAGATGTCGTTATCACTTGGGCAGGCAGATAATTATATCAACAGTATTGAGAACAGAAAAACCTTTCCGTCTATGCAAAGTTTCTTTTACATTTGCGAGTATCTCCGTATTACACCCCAGCAGTTTTTTGATGAGGGAATACAGTACCCTGCTATAGTAGGTGAATTTATAGAAGTAATCAAAGATTTAAACGAAGAACAAGTGAAGCACTTGCTGGCTATTGCCAAGGCTCTGCAAAGAAAATATAGTTCTTGAGAGAGCGCCCCTACGGCGCTCTCTTATCTATTCCGCCCGGATCGTCTGCAGCAGGGCCTGCACAGCGGGATCTTTCTTAAGGTCTATTTTTGAACTCTGCTCACATTGAGCGATGCAGGTGACAACCTGCCCTCTGGCAAACCGAAGTCGGGCCTGGTAGTAGCTGGTATCCCCGCCATCATAGAGGACATCGTATCCTCTCGTTTCATTTACTGTGATCGGCTGCACAATGGAAGCTGGATGCAAACTGGGGTTCTTTTCAAAAAGGGATTGCAGGCCCGACAGTATCTCCATGCCGTCCGGGGCGACTTCTACTGTCATATATATCCTCTGGTTAGGGGAGAGACAGCACAGGCTGAACGGGTGGAATATCTCATCGTGAAGGTAGAACCCGTTTGGCAGGGTGAAGGAAACGCCGTGTGCGTGGAACCTGCCGTCTACAAATTGCAGCATGTGT
>QZEE01000010.1 GCA_009917445.1 bacterium D16-76
GTGTGTAAGCATGGCAACATGTTCAGCTTGGCAGTACTAATAGGCCGAGGGCTTGACCATAGTCCTTTCTTTGAAGAGTTTACCTCTTGCCCTCTCCTTTCTTTCTACTTCTTCGCTTTATTCAGTTTTTAGGGTACAATTCGCACCATTAGCTCAGTTGGTAGAGCACCTGACTCTTAATCAGGGTGTCCCGGGTTCGAGTCCCTGATGGTGCACCACTTTCAAGCTGGCGAAAGCCAGTTTATGGCCCGTTGGTCAAGCGGTTAAGACAGCGGCCTCTCACGCCGTTAACGTGGGTTCGATTCCCGCACGGGTCACCAATATTTTCCTCCTTAGCTCAGTCGGTAGAGCATGCGGCTGTTAACCGCAGGGTCGTTGGTTCGAGTCCAACAGGGGGAGCCAAAGCCAGTAACGTTTAGTTGCTGGCTTTTTTTCTATTACGTATTTCCAGCATGGGGAGGATGCAAATGGAGAAGACAGCATGGATTTTTTCCTATAAGCTCAGGAAGGGCGTGCAGCCAGAAGAATTTATGGCCCGCACCCAGGCCCTTCACGACGAAGTCATTTCAAAGGCCAAAGGCTTCCTTTCCTGGGAGCACTACCGGCAGGGCGATACCTGGACAGACTTTGTCCTGTGGGAAACCCAGGAAGACGCCCAGGCGGCCACAACCATAGGCCAGGGCAAGGCCGTCACCGAGGCCTTCTACGCCTGCATCCGCATGCAGACCTGCCGGGCGCTGATTTCCACCTTCGTCAAAAAGTATTAAAGCCCCGCCCTCTAAGCAGCCAAAACAAAAGCTTCCGGCCCCTCTACAGCCAGGGCCGGAAGCCTTTTTACTTCCCTTATGTCCTATGTTCTTGTTGATTTATACACCCTATCCAGCAAAGCATAAGTGGCCGGCATTTCCGGCGTAATGCGGAAGCCCGTGTTAAAGGAGCCGTCATAGTGTTCCGAAGCCAAGGTAAGCTGCATTCCTGCCGCGGGGCCAAACTGGTAGTGGCTGGCCGTAGCCATATCCGTCCCCAAAATGCCCCCCTTCGCCAAGAAAGAAGCGCCCGCCTGGTAGCACAGCAGGTAACCATCCTTCCCAGCGGCTTTCATGCCCGGGTAGGTGCTGTGGTAGCCTGAAGAAAAATCCTGGCGCAAAGCTTCCTCCAACTGCTGCAAAAAGCCCTTGGGGAAGTCCTCCGCCGCCAAATCCCCCGGCCCGGGCTCCACGCTAACACGGCTGAAAGACAATTCCGGGTCGCTCCCGTCCCATTTTTGCACATAGCCCAGGGCATCCAAAGCGTTCAAAAGGAAAAGACTCTCCACATATTCCTCCGAGGTAAGCAGCTCCTCTTCCAAAGCCTGATACTCCTTTAGCAGCGCTTCCACCTCTGGGGTGATACGGAAAGACCCCGGGTAGAAAGAGGTGTACCGGCCGCCCTTTTCCCCAAAGTAGGTGTAACTCATATTGTACCCGGTATCATAAGCATACCGCCCGGGCAAATAAGGGTATTGGGAGGCGCGCTCAATCTCAAGCAGCTTCTCATGAAGCGTACGCACCTTTGCAATCCCCTCTTCGCTGGTAACCCCAGGCGCCAAGATGCCATAGTGGTTATTCGGCATCCCCAAATTCGTCTCATAGTAAAGTGTGGTAGCCTGGCTATGTCTATAAGAGCTTGCCTGGGCCCCAGCAAGGCCGGTAAAATCCGGTGAGGCGGTGTCTATACCCAGCCCGGTAGAAAAGGCCGCCAGGGCCCCCACAGTCAAAGCAAGGGGGATTGCCAAAGCCAGCCAGTGGTGGAAAAGCTTTTTCAGGCTGCGGTAGCCGATCCATTCCGTAACAAGCCACGCCGCCGCCAGCGCCAGCGCCATAAAGCCCAACACCCCCGGTACCCCCGCGTCCCCCCAGCGATAGTCCCAGGCCACGCAGCAGGCCCAAAAGCCCACCCAAAACGCCGCCAAAAGGGAAAGCTCCGTCCGCAGGAAAAGCATCATCCCTTCACAGCGGAAAAAGGACCCGGCCTCTTCGCTGGGCCTGCGGCAGTACCGCCGCCATCCCAGCCACACCAGCAGGGGCGCAAGCAGCAGCGACCACACCAGGGGCAGCCGTTGGGTCATACCCTGCTGATGTTGGAGCTGGAAGCTGAAAAACAGCGATACAGGCGGCGAGCCCATCTGTTCGATGTAGAAAAGGGGCAGGGGGACATATTCCGCCGCCGGCACCGTAGCAAGCAGTACCTGCCCCGCCTGGTATAGCAGCAGCGGGCCCGCTATAGTAAGCAGCACAGACACAGCCACGTATTCTCCATAAGACCCGCAGCACACCGCCACCAGGCAGAAAAAAGCCAAAGAGCAAAGGCTCATCACCAGCATGACCGGCGCTGCCGGATAAAACGCCTGGCCACAAAGGATGTGGAGCACCTCCCGCGCCACCAGGCAGGGGAAAACCGGCAGCCAAAGGTAACAAAGCCCCGCCCCCAGGCTTCCCAGGAAGAAGGCCCCCCGCTTTACCGGCAGGGCGTGTACAAAGTCGGCCTGGCTGCGGCTAAAGCAGCACCCGAACATCCACCCCGGCAGCAGAAAGGAAAAAACAACCGCCAGCCCGTTCAAAAAGATCATATTGCTGGAATGCCACGGGTAGCCCTTCCAAAATCCAAAAAGCAAGAACAGCGCCCCATACATCGCCCCCAGGGGCAGGCCCCGGCGCAGCTGCCAGGTAAAGGCGGCCCACAGCCCGCCCGTGCGTTTATCCAAGGATGTTTTCCATGTCATAACCAGACGCCTCCATTTCGCTGATAAATACTTCCTCCAAAGAAAGCGGCAGGGCCTCCTGGAAGGTAGGGGAGAAGCCCGCCAGCGCCGCTTCGATTTCCGCCGCCTGCCCCCGTGCCACAAAGGTCAGCACCGAGCCGTTTACCGTCCAGCTTGTCATGCAGATTTTCTGCTTCAGCGCCCCTATATCCGGCATCTGCGGAAAAACCGCCTGCACCCGGTGCAAATAAAGGGCCATGTCGTCCAGTTCCTTTTCCAGCACCACACCGCCCTGGTACAGCAAGGCCAGGGTGTCGCAAAAATCCTCCATCTCCCGCAGGTTGTGAGAGGCCAGCACCACGGTCATCCCCCGCTGGGCCACCTCTTCGGCAATAAGCTTTTTCACCAGCTTGCGCACTACCGGGTCCAGCCCGTCAAAGACCTCGTCCAGCAGCAGGAAATCCGGCCGCGAGGCCAGCGCCAGGATAAGCCCGGCCTGCCTGCGCCCCCCTTTGCTCAGGGTTATGTACCGGGCCTTTTCGTCCAAGGGGAAGGCCTGGCACAGCCGCTCAAAATACCCCTGGTCCCAGGTGGGGTAAAAGGGGGCCAGGGCCTTGCCCATCTGCAAAAGCGGCCGGTAGCGGGCGCACCACTGGGCATCCGGCAGCAAGCGGATGCGGGCCTTTACACCAGGCCCCTCCCAGGGGCGCGCCCTGTCCACCCAAACCTCCCCCGAATCCGGCCGGTAAACCCCCGCCATCGTCCGCAGCAGGGTAGACTTCCCGGCCCCGTTAGGCCCCACCAGCCCCAAAATGCTGCCGCCCTGCACCGAAAGCCCCACCCCAGAAAGGGCGGCTTTCCCGCCAAAGCACTTGGTCACCCCAGTCATTTCAATCATGTTCAGCCCTCCTTTTCCAATTCCGTCAACACCGCTAAGATTTCCTCCCGGCCCACCCCGCACTCCAAAGCCCCAGCCAGCGCCTGCCTTACCTGCAAGAGCGCCTCTTCCCGGCGCTTTTCCAGCACCGCCCCAGGCTCTGCCAAAAAAGACCCCTTTCCCGGCACCGAATAAAGGACGCCGTCCCGTTCCAGCATGGCGTAGGCCTTTTGCACCGTATTGGGGTTCACCCCCAGATCCTTTGCCACCGCCCGCACCGAGGGCAGCTGGCCGCCCGGCCCAAAGGCCCCGGCGGCCCCCAGCTTCACCACGCTGCGGTAGATTTGTTCAAAAATCGGCAGCCCGCTTTTGTAATCGATCGGGAACATTTAACACCTCCATTTGTACTAATACAACTAATACAGTTAGAGTATACACGCTCCTGCCCTGTTTGTCAAGGGCCCCATAGCCAGCTTTTAAAAAGAAACACCCCATGCTTCCCCAATACAGGCCTCCACACCCTTCACCCCAGCGCCCAGGCTGCTTGTGTAATAAGTTCCGTATGCGCCGTGTCCCTCAGAGGAATACCCATTCCCCCTACAAGCGGCTCAACCAGCCCCCAAAACCCGGCAAACACAAAAAGAGGCCCCGAGGGCTGTCTACCCCCGGGGCCGTCTATTTAATCAATACATAACCGCGCCTTACCGCCTGTCAAAATCCCTCCTGGGCCGGCGGTCCCGGTCAGGCCGGTCCCGGCGGGGCGGGCGGGAATCGGAAACCTCGTTTTCCGGCACCGCCCCATCCAGGTCGATGAGGGCGTCCCGGCGGGACAGGTTCAGCCGCCCCTTGTCGTCGATCTCCAGAACCTTTACCTTCACCACGTCGCCCACGTTTACCACGTCGGTGACCTTCTCGGTGCGCTTGATATCCAGCCGGGAAATGTGCACCAGCCCCTCCTTGCCCGGGGCAATCTCCACAAAGGCGCCAAAATCCATCAGCCGTGTCACGCGGCCGTTGTAGTACGAGCCCGGCTCCGGGTCGTTGACAATAGTGTCCACAATGTCCAAAGCCCGCTGGCACTTTTCCAGGTCAATGCCGGAGATAAAGATGTGCCCATCCTCTTCCACGTCCATGGTGATCTCGCACTCGGCGCAGATCTTCTGGATGACCTTGCCGCCCGTGCCAATAACCTCCCGAATCTTGTCCACCGGGATCTGGGTAGACAGCATCTTGGGGGCGTACTTGGAAAGCTGGGGGCGCACCTCGGGTATGGCCTTAAGCATAATCTCATCAATAATATAATTGCGGGCCTTGTGGGTCTTTTCCAGGGCTTCCTTAACCATCTCCGGGGTCAGGCCCGAAATCTTCAAATCCATCTGGATAGCGGTAATGCCCTTCTTGGTGCCGCCTACCTTAAAGTCCATGTCGCCAAAGAAATCCTCAATGCCCTGGATGTCCACCATAGTCATCCAGCGGTCGCCCTCGGTGATAAGCCCGCAGGAGATGCCGGCCACCGGGGCCTTGATGGGCACGCCTGCGTCCATCAGCGCCAAAGTCGAGCCGCAGATAGAAGCCTGGGACGTAGAGCCGTTGGAGCTCAAAACCTCAGACACCAAACGGATGGTATAGGGAAACTCCTCCAAAGAGGGGATAACCGGCACCAAAGCCCGCTCCGCCAAAGCGCCGTGGCCCACCTCCCGGCGGCCGGGGCCGCGGCTGGGGCGGGTCTCGCCAACGGAGTAGGAGGGGAAGTTGTAATGATGGATATACCGCTTGGACTCTTCCTCGTCAATGCCGTCCA
The DNA here is from genome assembly GCA_009917445.1 of bacterium D16-76. Taxonomy (GTDB): domain Bacteria; phylum Bacillota; class Clostridia; order Oscillospirales; family Acutalibacteraceae; genus Acutalibacter. The sequence goes on from QZEE01000010.1 coordinate 5,419, forward strand.
AAAGCTGGTTGTCCCGTATAGAGCCCAGGGTGGCCACAGTGAGCACCTGGGTCTGCCCCCGGGTAAACATGCCGGACCCATGGGTCCTGGGCAGCAGGGATACTTCGGCCGCCAAAGGCCGCATGTCGTCCATGCCGCGGCCGTCCACGCGCTTCTGCTCGTCCAAAAGCCAGCGGCGCACCACGATCTTCTGGGTCAAATACAGGCACTCGTCGATCTTGGCCTCCTGGTCCGGGAACTCCGGGTCAAAGCGCTCATGCACCTTCTCATACACGGGCTTTAAGCGCGCGTCCCGCACGGTCTTGTCGTCGGTGTCCAAAGCGGCCCGCACGTCGTCCTGGGCAAAGGCCAAAACCGCGTCGATCATGCTCTGCTCCGGCTTGTTGCTGGGGTACTCAAACTTCTCCTTGCCAATCTCCGCCACAATGCCCTTGATAAAGGCGATAATCTTCTGGTTCTCTGCGTGGCCGGCCATAATGCCGTTGTACATGTCCTCGTCCGAGACCTCGTTGGCCCCGGCCTCAATCATGGCAATGCGGGAATCGGTAGAAGCCACGGTAACAGCCATCTGGCTTACCTTACGCTGGGCGGCGGTGGGGTTCATGACGAACTCGCCGTCAATAAGGCCCACAGACACGCCGGAGATGGGCCCGTTCCAGGGGATGTCCGAAATGGAAAGGGCAATAGAGGTGCCCACCATAGCGGCAATCTCCGGGGAGTTGTCCTGCTCTACAGACATAACGGTGCACACAATGGAAACGTCGTTGCGCATGTCCTTAGGGAACAGGGGTCGTATAGGCCGGTCGATCATGCGGCAGACCAGCACGGCCTTGTCGCTGGGCCGGCCCTCCCTCTTCAGGAAGGAGCCAGGTATCTTGCCTACGGAATAGAGCTTTTCCTCAAAGTCAACAGACAGGGGGAAGAAATCGATGCCGTCCCGGGGCTTGGCCGAAGCGGTGGCGGCCACGTGCACCACGGTGTCGCCGTAGCGCACCAGGCACTGGCCGTTAGCCAGCTGGCCCATTTTGCCGGTCTCCACCACCAGGGGGCGGCCCGCAAAAGTGGTTTCATACACCTTAAAATTTTCAAACATAATGGTGATCCTTTCTCCCTTTAGGGGGATTTTATCGGAGAAGGCAGGCCAGAGGCCGGGCAGGTTCCTGTTTGACAATCCAACCCGTCACGCGCCGCAGCTTAACAGGTTGGATTGTAAAACAGGTTCCACCCAAGACAGCCTGCCAAAAAAAGAGTAAAAGGCTGCGCATGCCGGCTGAGTTAGCCCGCAGGCGGCAGCCTTTGGCTCTTAAAAAGGGCAGTGCCTTTGCAAAGCGGGGCTTACTTGCGGATGCCCAGCTCGGCAATGATAGCGCGGTAGCGCTCGATGTCGATCTTGGTCAGGTAGTTGAGGAGGCTGCGGCGCTGGCCGACCATTTTCAGCAGGCCGCGGCGGGAGTGGTGGTCCTTCTTGTTTTGCCGCAGGTGCTCGGTCAGGTCGTTAATGCGCTTGGTCAATACAGCCACCTGGACTTCCGGGGAGCCGGTGTCGCCCTCATGGCGGGCGTACTTCTGGATGATCTCGGTCTTTTCAGCTTTTGTCATAAAAAATCACCTTTCCTGCGGCATTAAGCCGCGTAAATTCACCCATGCCGCAGATAGGGTCGGTGGTTCCCATATCCGAGGGCAGGGCATCCTGTATATTTTAGCACAGGGCCAAGCGTTTGTAAAGGGTGATATTTAGAGCAGGCATGTCCAACCGTGCGTTTTATACCTCTGGCGGTTTAAGGGCTTTGGGCTTGGTCGGCTCGGGGCGCAAACGTTTTGCCACTGGCAGCCTTCGCCCCTGAACACCCCACAAACCCTAAATATTTCCCCAGCCCCCCAGAAAAATACACCCACCCGCCCACACCGGCAAAAAATACCCCTTGCAATTCCTTTCAAACTGTGTTATACTAGCAAACGATTAGGCAAAGACTCAAAAAATAAAGAGGTGAAACGAGAATGAAGCAGAATATACATCCCGACTACCACGAGACCACCATCACCTGTGCCTGCGGCAACGTGATCAAGACCCGGTCTACCAAGAAGGATATCAAGGTCGAAATATGTTCGAAATGCCATCCGTTTTTCACGGGCAAGCAGAAGCTGGTAGACACCAGCGGCCGCGTGGATATGTTCAAGAAGCGCTACGGCTTGAAGTAAGCCTATGGCACGGGAAAAATCACTGCAAAATTTTGTGGACGGCGAAGGCAGGCTTCTGCGCTTCCCGGCTAAACGGGCCATGCAGCAAGCGGCGCTCACCTACCTGGCCGGCAAATTCCAGCCAGGCACTGCCTACACCGAACGCCAGGTTAACGAGCTCTTGGGCCAGTGGCACACCTTCCGCGACCCCGCCACCCTGCGCCGGGAGCTGTACGACCGCCATTTCCTGGACCGCGACCCCTACGGCACCGCTTACCAGCTGTCCGAAAGCCCGCCGGAACAGGAAGAATAACACCAGCAAGACAACCTAGATAAAGACGGCGTATCTGCGCCGTCTTTATCTTATCCATTTACGGCGGCAAAGGGGGCACACCCACATGGAGTACATCACCGTTAAAGAAGAAGGCACCGCAGAGTTCATCGAGAAAAAATCCCGCTTCATCGGCACCTGCCGCCCCGTGCAGACCGAGGAAGAAGCCCTAAGCTTCATAAACGCCATGAAGAAAAAGTATTGGGACGCCAACCACAACGTCTATGCTTACATCCTGCGCACCGGCGGCATCGAGCGCTTCTCTGACGACGGCGAGCCCCAGGGCACCGCCGGCATCCCCGTCATGGAGACTATGAAAAAATCTGGCGTTACCGACGCCGTTTTAGTGGCCACCCGCTACTTCGGCGGCATCCTCCTGGGCGGGGGCGGCCTCATCCGCGCCTATTCCCACACCGCCACCATCGGCCTGGCCGCCGCCCAAAAGGTCGCCATGCGCTCCTGCCTCCTCCTCACCGCCCAGTGCGATTACTCCCTTTACGGCCGGCTTCAGGGCCTTGTCCCCGAATGCTCCGGCGTCATCGATGACACCACCTTCCTCGAGCAAGTCACCATCCACTTCCACCTGCCCCCCGCTAATCTTCCCAATTTGGAAAAACGCCTGGCCGACGCCACAAACGGCAAGGTCGCCGTTCAGCAGGTGGGCGAGCGGTTTTTTCCCTTTCCGGTGTGAGCCTTCGGCAAGACCTTGGGGCCCCGGTCTCGCCTGCCGGCTCGGTCGGTTCGCAGAGTGTCTGCCACAGGCAGACGCTCACCCCAAACCCCGCCAGGGGGTGTGACACCCCCTGGACCCCCAACGCCTGGCCCCATCCTACGCCGCCCGCCCGGGCCGCTCACGCGGCCTGCACCGATTTCAAACACCTTCCTCCGGGAGCAGGCTCCCTCTGGCAGGTGTTTGAAATCGGCTTGTTTTCCTCCGGAAAACCGGGCGGGCTCCTTCTAACAATAAAAAAGCAAACTCTATTTTAAAAAGGCGCGATCCCGGCAAAGCCGGTCTCGCGTGTTTGCCAAAGGAGTAGGGGTTCTGCATGGCTGGGAAAAGGGCCCTTGTTTTTCTGCTTTATGGGGCAGGCTGCCTTACAAAATTTTTTAAAAAATTTCTCTCCCCGAAAAAAGTAATTTGCGGAAAGTTTGCGTATATATAGGCAAAACCTGCGAAGGGAGTGGACAGGCTGTGACGATTCGAGAAGAAATACAACGCCGTGAAAAAGAGGAGCTGGCCCCTTGGGCCGCCCGGTCAGATGAGACAAAAGGGCGCAAGCGCCCAGAGGCAGAGTGCCCCTTGCGCACCCCTTACCAGCGCGACCGCGACCGGGTCATACACTGTAAGTCTTTCCGCCGTTTAAAGCACAAGACCCAGGTGTTCCTTTCGCCCGAGGGCGACCACTACCGCACCCGCCTTACCCACACGCTGGAGGTTTCCCAGATCGCCCGCACCATTGCCCGGGCCCTGCGCTTAAACGAAGACTTGACCGAGGCGGTAGCCCTGGCCCACGACCTGGGCCATACCCCCTTCGGCCATGCCGGCGAGCGGGCCTTAAACGCCCTGATGCCCGGCGGCTTCCGCCATTACGAACAGAGCGTGCGGGTTATAGACCGCCTGGAAAAAGACGGCAAGGGCTTAAATTTGACTTACGAGGTGGCAAACGGCGTGGTCTGCCACACCGATGGCCTGGAGGCCGAGACCGCCGAGGGCCGCGTAGTCCGCTGGGCCGACCGCATTGCCTACATAAACCACGACATTGACGACGCTATCCGGGCTGGTGTCCTCCGGGAAGAGGACATCCCCCAGGAGATAACGGACAGGCTGGGGCACACCCGCACCCAGCGGCTTACCACGTTAATACAGTCTGTAGTAAAAAACAGCGCCGAAGGCTGCATCGCCATGGACCCCGGCATCCAAAAGGTCTACGAGCAGCTTCACGATTTTATGTTCCAGGCAGTATACATGAACGAGTACGCCAAAAAAGAGGAAAAAAAGGTGCCCCATATCATCAAAAGCCTGTTCCTCTATTTCTTGCAGCACCCGGAAAAATTGCCGGCCTACATGCAGGGGATCGCCAAAGAAGAAGGCCCCCAGCGGGCCGCCTGCGACTACGTCTCCGGCATGACCGACCATTTCGCCGTAGCAAACTACCAGGCCCTTTTCATCCCCAAAGCTTGGAATTTAGGGCTGTAACCGCAAGGCTTTCCAGCTCAAAAGCAACAAAAGGGTTACAATCGTAACGGATTGTTAACAAAATGAAGGCTTTTGTGCATTTCCTGCAAAAAATCAGCCCATCTTTAGCCTGCTGCACATTGGAAAAATACCGAGTTAAAACAACAAAACTGTACGAATTTCCCCCGGCAGCCAGCCGCAGACGGCGCCCCACCGCACCCCAAAACACCAAAAGGCACCGCCCGGCACGTCTGGCTGCCGGGCACAAAGGCTGGTGCGAGGCAGTTTTTGGATCAAACCTTTTTCCAAAAAGGTTTGTAGGGTTTGGGGCAAAGCCCCAAGGTCTCAACAGCTAGGGAGGTGACGGCCTATGGCGTTTTCGCCGGAGTTTTTGCGGGAGCTGGAGGCCCGCAGCCCTATAGAGGAGGTTGCGGCAGGCTATGTGTCGCTGAAGCGGCGGGGGCGCAACCTGGTGGGGCTTTGCCCGTTCCACAATGAAAAGACGCCGTCGTTTAACCTGTACCCAGACAACAATTCTTATTATTGCTTTGGGTGCTCGAAGGGCGGCGGGGTAATCAACTTTGTCATGGAGGCCGAGCGGCTGGATTTCCCGGAGGCCGTGCGGTGGCTGGCCCAGCGGGCGGGCATGGCGCTGCCCGAGGAGGGCGTGGACGACAGCATGGCCAGGCTGCGGGTACGGATTTTGGAAATCAACCGGGAGGCGGGGCGTTTCTATTATAAGGTCCTTTCTACGCCGGAAGGCCGGGCCGGGCTGGATTATTTTCGGAAACGGGGCCTGGATGGGGCGGCTATACGGCATTTTGGGCTGGGGTACGCGCCGGAGTCGGGCTTTGCCCTGGTGAACCATCTGCGGGGGAAGGGCTATGCCCCGGATGAAATGGTGCAGGCGGATGTGGCCAGGCTCTCAAAAAACGGCAACCCCTATGACCGGTACCGGGGGCGGGTGATGTTCCCGATTTTTGACCTGCGGGGGAATGTGGTAGCCTTTGGCGGGCGCATTTTGACGGATGAGAAGCCAAAGTATATCAACACCATGGACACGCCGGTGTACCACAAGAGCAGCGGGCTGTTTGCCATGAACTTTGCCAAGAACGAGGGCAGCCGCAGGCTGATCTTGGCCGAAGGGTATATGGATGTGATCGCCCTGCACCGGGCGGGGTTTACCAATGCGATCGCTTCGCTGGGCACGTCCTTGACCGAGGAGCAGGCCCGCGTGATGCGGCGCTATGCAGACGAGGCGGTGATCTGCTACGATTCGGACGAGGCGGGCCGCCGGGCTACCCAGCGGGCCATCCCCATTTTGCGGGGGACGGGGCTGCGGGTGCGGGTAGTCACCGTGCCGGGAGGGAAGGACCCCGATGAGTTTATGCGCATGCACGGGGAAAACGGGCCCCTGCGCTTTAAACAGCTGCTGGACAGCGGCGGCACAGATATTGAATACCGCCTGGGGGCCATACGGGAAAAGTACGACCTGGAAACCAGCGACGGCAAGGTGGCGTACCTGCGGGAAGCGGTAGAGCAGGTGCTGTGTAAGATAGCAAGCCCGGTGGAGCAGGATGTGTACGCCAGTAAAGTCGCCCAGGAGACGGACGTGGACAAAGGGAAGATTTTGGCCACGGCGGCGGGCATACGGGCCAGGAAGTCGGGCCGGGAAGAGAAAAAGCGGATACGGGAACAGCAGGAGGTGCGGGCGGCAAAGACGGCGGCAAACCCGGAGAAGCAGAAGCATCTGCGGGCGGCGCTGGCCGAGGAGCATGTGCTGGCGTTCCTGTTCCAAAACCAGGAGAGGGCCGGGGAGCTGGAAAGGCTGCTGCCGCCGGAAAAATTCGTGACGGCATGGAACCGGAGAGTATACGGGCTTTTGCTGGGTAAAATACGGGTTGGAGAAGTGTCATTGGCAGATTTTTCCCAGGAGCTTACCGGCGAGGAGGCCGCGGATTTTACCCGTATCTTGGCAGAAGACGCGGAGGTGCCTTCGAAATGGAAGGACATGGAGGCATACGCGGGGATCATAAAAGGCGAGGGAGGCTTTTCGGACCCGGACTGGGTGCGGGGGGCTTCCAGCGAGGACATCATGCAGCAGATACAAGCGCTGCGGGACAAAAAGGCATAGGCATTTCAGAAAGGGAAGGGTACACGCATGAGCGCACAGCCGGATAAGAAAACGATCATTAAAGATCTGGTAGAGCTGGGGAAGGGCAAAGGGCAGCTGAGCACCAAGGAGATTTTGGACGCCTTGGGCGAGCTGGACTTTGACCCGGAACACATTGAGAAATTTTACGACACACTGGAAAGCCACGGGGTGGAGATCGTCGAGGATTTTGACGACATTGCCCTGGACGACGTGGAGCTGGCCAAGGTGGACGGGGGCGACGCCCTGGAGCCGGGGATCGGCGCGGACGGGGTTTCTATTGACGACCCGGTAAAGGTGTACCTGAAAGAGATTGGCCGGGTGCCGCTGCTGACACCTGAAGAGGAAAAGGATCTGGCGGTACGCATCTCTGCCGGGGACGAAAGCGCCAAGAAGCGGCTGAGCGAAGCCAACCTGCGCCTGGTGGTAAGCATTGCCAAGCGGTATTTGGGGCGCGGCATGCAGTTCTTGGACTTGATACAGGAAGGGAACCTGGGGCTTATCAAGGCGGTGGAGAAATTTGACTATACAAAAGGGTTTAAATTCTCTACCTATGCCACCTGGTGGATCCGGCAGGCCATCACCAGGGCCATTGCGGACCAGGCGCGGACTATACGCATACCGGTGCACATGGTTGAGACCATCAACAAGGTGAAGAAGGTATCCAGCCAGCTGCTGCATTTGAACGGCCGGGAGCCCAGCGCCGAGGAAGTGGCCGAAGAGCTGGAGATGCCGGTGGACAAGGTGCGGGAGATTATGCGGGTGGCGCAGGAGCCGGTGTCTTTGGAGACGCCCATTGGCGAGGAGGAAGACAGCCACCTGGGGGACTTTATACCGGATGACGAGGCGCCGGCGCCGGCGGACGCGGCGTCCCATACGCTGCTGAAGGAGACGCTGGGCAATGTGCTGGATTCGCTGACAAACCGGGAGGCAAAGGTGCTGTGTTTGCGGTTTGGGCTGGAAGACGGCCGATCGCGGACGTTGGAGGAAGTGGGGAAGGAATTCAACGTAACCCGTGAGCGTATACGGCAGATAGAGGCTAAGGCGCTGCGGAAGCTGCGGCATCCCAGCCGGAGTAAGAAGCTTAAGGATTTCTTGGATTAGTTTTCGGGTCAACCCCTTTTTTAAAAGGGGTTGTGGGGCTTGGGGCAAAGCCCCAAGGTCTGGCCGGAGGCGCGAGATGGCGGTGCGGAGGAAGATCGAGGTAAGCGGGCAGAAAGTGGAGTAGCAGATGGTCATGACATTAGAAGCGGACTACGCCGTGCGAATCGTAGAATATTTGACAAAGCACCCGTGCCGGTGCGACGCCAAGACCATATCGGAGCAGATGCAGGTGCCGCTGCGGTTTTCGCTGAAAATTTTGCGGAAGCTGGTGGCCGAAGGGATGGTGTGCTCTTATAAGGGGGCCAAGGGGGGCTATACGTTGGCCCGGCCCGCGGGGGAAATTACACTGCGGGCGGTGATCGAATCGGTAGAAGGGGAATATATGCTCAGCCGCTGCCAAAAGGAAGAATACAGCTGCGGGCGGGCCCACTGTAAGCTGCACACCATCTACGAGAAAATTTCGGGGGATGTGCGGCGGGAGCTTGACAGCTATACCTTTGACGTGATATGCGCGGAAGAACCAAAGGGGGATGGGTGCCATGGCTGTGCCGCTGGTGATAATCAAGCGGAACCGCATACTTGCTAAGCTGAAAAAGGCCGGGGCTGTGGGGCCTGAAACCGCCGTGGCTCTGGAAGAGGCCGGGGTGGCTAAGGGCGACAGGACGTACCCCGGGCTTTTGCGGATGATGGTGCGGGAAGGGGATGTGGTGGAAGACGGGGGGAAGGTCTACATAGGGGAGAAGCATAGGAGATGGAAATAAAAAAGAAGCCGTGCCTGGGTGGGCACGGCCTTTTTGTTATGGGTTTTCAGCGGATTTGGCAGAGGCGGGAAAGGGTCGCATGAGGAACAGATGTGTTTACGGCGTAGGAGGGCCGGGGGTCTGGCCGGGGGGATAGGAGGGGAGGGTGCGTTCGTCGGGGCCGGGCCAAGTGATGTGGTCTTCGATAAACGCGCTGAGGCCGCCGTCGTTGGTGATTTCGATGGAGGTGAACTTGCCGTCTTCATCAAAGAGGGCGGTGCCGGTGACGGTGAAGGTGGTCTCGGTGCCGTCCTCTTCGGTGACGGTGACCGGGGCGGTGAACTGCCAGGAGCCGCCTTCCTGCAGGCTGCTTGCTACAGACGTGCAGGTGAGGGAGGCGCCGTACCCGGCCACCATGCGTTCCAGGCCCACGGGGAAGCTGGGGTTTATGCCATAGCGGGAATACCGGGGGCCCAGGATGCCCAGGGCGATGAGCATCTTATTACCAAAGGTGTCGGAAAGGGTGGTTAGCTCTTCCAGCAGGCCGGGGGCGAAGTCTGCTTCGTGGAAGCGGGTGCGGTTGTGGGCCTCCCAGGCCCGCAGGGCTTCGGTGTTGATGTCCAGGGCTCCGTCTTTCCCTTCGCCCAGGCCCCAGAGGGCTTCTTGGTTTGCTTTGTCCAGATGGTAGCTGTCGGGGAGGGTGTAAAGGGCCGTGGCCAGGGCGTATATCCGGTCCTCGGGGGCTTCGCATGAGCATAGGGTGGCCGGGGCTGGGGAACAGGACGCCAGCAGCAGGCAGCAGGCCAGCAGGCCGGCCAGGATGAACGCAGAAATTTTTTTCATGGCGGTTGCCTCCTTTTTTATCATTGTACTGCGGGGCTGGGTGGTTAGCAAGGGGCGCGTAGGAAAAGGGCTGCGTATGTGGGCGCGGGCTTTTTCGGTTTGGAGGTTGACAAAAAGGAAGGCGGTACCCCATGCTTATTGTATAAAAAAAGCCCTGCATAAGCAGGGAAAATTGCAGAAAGGACTTGACAAGCCCCTCAAAATGATATACACTAATACAATGTATCAATATCGATAAGAGCGCCTTGCCTGATAGCACAGCCTTAGTATAGCACATAGCGCAAAAAGAATCAAGTGTTTTGAGAGATTTTGCAAACTGTGCCGGGTGCTTCCAGGCTAAATATAGTAGGTCGCACCGGGCTGGGGCGCCAGGCCCGGTAGGGATGCTTGCAGAATTATACAGAATGGAGAGTGGCTGCGCCCATGGTGAATGTGAAACCGGTCCAATTAGGCAAGAACACCCGCATGAGCTTTTCCAAGATCGAAGAGGTTTTGAAGATGCCGAACCTGATTGAGATCCAGAAAAACTCTTACGAGTGGTTTCTGAAGCAGGGGCTTAAGGAAGTCTTTGACGATGTTTCGGGGATCACGGACTTCAACAACAATCTGGTACTGGATTTTGTGGACTACAAGCTGGACGACAAGCCCAACTACAGCGTCACCGAGTGCAAGGAAAGGGACGCCACCTACGCCGCGGCCCTGCGGGTGACGGCCCGGCTTTTGAACAAGGAGACCGGGGAGATCAAGGAGAGCGAGGTCTTTATGGGGGATTTCCCCTTAATGACCCAGAGCGGCACCTTCGTGATAAACGGCGCGGAGCGCGTCATTGTCTCCCAGCTGGTGCGCTCGCCGGGCGTGTACTTTAAGATGGACTACGACCGTTCCGGCAAGGAGCTGTTCTCCTCCACCATCATCCCCAACCGGGGCGCGTGGCTGGAATATGAGAACGACGTAAACGATGTGTTTTACGTGCGCATCGACAAGAACCGGAAGATCCCCATTACGGTGTTCATCCGGTGTTTGGGGCTGGGTACAGATACGGAGATCTTTAACGTGTTCGGCGACGACGACCGGATACGGGCCACCATGGAGAAGGACACCTGCAAGACCATGGAAGAGGCCCTGTTTGAGATTTACCGCAAGCTGCGGCCCAGCGAGCCCCCCACCATTGAGAGCGCCCAGGCCCATATTAACGGGCTGTTCTTTGACCCCCGGCGGTATGACCTGTCCCGGGTGGGGCGCTACAAGTATAATAAGAAGCTGCGGCTGGAAGGGCGCCTGACCGGGCAGACCCTGGCGCAGCCCATTGCCGACCCCGGCACCGGGGAGCTGCTGGCCGAGGCCGGGGAGGCGGTTACCCGTGAGCTTGCCGAGCGCCTGGACAACGCGGGCGTTACCGAAGCCGTGGTGCTGCTGGAAGGGAAGGAAGTGAAGGTCCTTTCTAACGGCATGGTGGATATCCAGAAGTATGTGGGTTTTGACGCCAAAGCAGAGTGCGGCATTAACGAGCGGGTGTGCTGGCGGGTGCTGCACGAGATTTTGGAAGCGGCCGGGGACGACGAGCACCAGCTGAAGGCGGCTTTGCGGGCCCGGCATGGGGATTTGATACCCAACTATATTACCATTGACGACATTTTTGCTTCTATCAACTATATGAACTGCCTGGCCGTGGGGCTGGGCGTCACCGATGATATCGACCACCTGGGCAACCGGCGCATCCGCTGCGTGGGCGAGCTTTTGCAAAACCAGTTCCGCATTGGCTTCTCCCGGCTGGAGAGGGTCATACGGGAGCGCATGACCCTGCAGGCCCAGGACCTGGAGGCTTTGACGCCCCACAGCCTGATCAACATCCGGCCGGTGGTGGCGGCGATTAAGGAGTTCTTTGGGTCTTCGCCCCTAAGCCAGTTTATGGACCAGACGAACCCCTTGTCGGAATTGACCCACAAGCGCCGCCTGTCGGCCCTGGGCCCCGGCGGCTTGTCCCGTGACCGGGCCAGCTTTGAGGTGCGCGACGTGCACTACACCCACTACGGCCGCATGTGCCCCATTGAGACGCCGGAAGGGCCCAACATCGGGTTGATATCGTATTTGGCCACCTTTGCCCGTATCAACGAGTATGGGTTTATTGAGGCGCCTTTCCGCAAGGTGGACAAGGAGGCCGGCCGGGTTACCGAAGAAGTGGACTATATGACCGCCGACGTGGAGGACGATTTCATTGTAGCCCAGGCCAACGAGCCCCTGGACAGCGAGGGGCACTTTATCAACAGCAAGGTGGTGGGCCGCTACCGCAGCGAGTTTGTGGAGGTGGACGCCCGCAAGGCCGATTATATGGATATCTCCCCCCGGATGGTGGTGTCGGTGGCTACGGCCATGATCCCCTTCCTGGAGAATGACGACGCCAACCGGGCGCTGATGGGCTCGAACATGCAGAAGCAGGCGGTGCCGCTGATTCGTACCGAGAGCCCCATTGTGGGCACGGGCATGGAGTATAAGGCCGGCGTGGACTCGGGCGTGTGTGTGCTGGCCAGGCGCGGGGGCGTGGTGAAGTCTGTAAGCGCCAGCCTGGTGCGGGTCACCGCGGACAACGGGGATGTGGACGATTACCCCATTATCAAGTTTATGCGCTCCAACCAGAGCACCTGCATCAACCAGGTGCCCGTGGTATCGGTGGGCGAAAGGGTGGAGGCCGAGGACGTGATTGCCGACGGCCCGGCCATTAAGAACGGCGAGATCGCCTTGGGGAAGAACGCCCTGATCGGCTTTATGACCTGGGAGGGCTATAACTACGAGGACGCCGTGCTGCTCAATGAGAAGATCGTGCGCAACGATGTGTATACCTCTATACACATTGAGGAATATGAGATGGAGGCCCGGGACACCAAGCTGGGGCCGGAGGAGATCACCAGGGACATCCCCAACGTCAACGAGGAGCTTTTGCGGGATCTGGACGACCGGGGCATTATCCGCGTAGGCGCGGACGTGCGGGCCGGGGACATCCTGGTGGGCAAGGTCACGCCCAAGGGCGAGACAGAGCTGACGGCGGAAGAACGGCTTTTGCGGGCTATCTTCGGTGAAAAGGCCCGGGAGGTGCGGGATACCTCTTTGCGGGTGCCCCATGGCGAGTATGGCGTGGTGGTGGACGTGAAGGTCTTTACGAGGGAAAACAGCCACGACGAGCTGTCCCCGGGCGTGAACAAGGTGGTAAGGTGCTATATTGCCCAGAAGAGGAAGATCTCGGTGGGCGATAAGATGGCCGGCCGCCACGGCAACAAGGGCGTTGTGTCCCGCATCCTGCCGGAAGAGGAGATGCCCTTCCTGCCGGACGGCACGCCGCTGGATATCGTTTTGAACCCCCTGGGCGTGCCCAGCCGTATGAACATCGGCCAGGTGCTGGAAGTGCACCTGGGCATGGCCGCCAGGACCCTGGGGTGGAAGATCATGACCCCGGTGTTTGACGGCGCCCACGAAGCCGACATCCGGGAAGCCTTCCGCATGGGCGGGCTCCATGAGGACGGCAAGTTCCTGCTGCGGGACGGCCGCACAGGCGAATATTTTGACAACCCGGTCACCGTGGGCTATATGTACTACCTGAAGCTGCACCACCTGGTGGATGATAAGATCCACGCCCGGTCTACAGGCCCCTATTCCCTGGTTACCCAGCAGCCCCTGGGCGGCAAGGCCCAGTTTGGCGGCCAGCGCTTTGGCGAGATGGAGGTGTGGGCCTTGGAAGCTTACGGCGCGGCGTACACCCTGCAGGAGATTTTGACGGTGAAGTCCGACGACACGGTGGGCCGTGTAAAGACCTATGAGGCCATTGTCAAGGGGCAGAACATCCCCACGCCGGGCATACCGGAAAGCTTTAAGGTGCTGATTAAGGAGCTGCAGTCCTTGGGCCTGGACGTGAAGGTGCTGGACAAGGACAACGAGGAAATCGACCTGAAGCAGAACTTTGACGAGGACGACGACCTGGGCCTCTCCCGGGGCGAGCCCATGTTCGACGAGGAGAACGTGGCCGACGATTTGGAGGGCTACTCTATGGAGGACGAAAACGGGGAGCCGCTCTTTGACGAGGAAGAGGAAGAAGAGGCCATGGGCTTTACCGAGGACGATTTCAACCTGGACGACGACGACCTACTGTAAGGGAGGGCAGGGCGTAACGCTTTGCACCTGCGTAGCACCACAGCAAGCAGAAAGGATGAGAGCATAAGTATGGAGTATAACACTTTTGAATCGATAAAAATCGGCCTTGCTTCTCCCGAACAGATACGAGAGTGGTCCCACGGCGAGGTGAAAAAGCCGGAGACCATCAACTACCGCACCCTGAAGCCTGAGCGGGACGGCCTGTTCTGCGAAAGGATTTTTGGGCCCACCAAGGACTGGGAGTGCCACTGCGGCAAGTACAAGCGCATCCGCTATAAGGGGAAGATATGCGACCGCTGCGGCGTAGAGGTGACCCGGGCCAAGGTGCGGCGGGAACGCATGGGCCATATCGAGCTGGCGGCCCCGGTGTCCCATATCTGGTATTTTAAGGGCATACCCAGCCGCATGGGGCTGATTTTGGATATTTCGCCCCGGGTGCTGGAAAAGGTGCTGTATTTTGCCATGTATATTGTCACCAACCCCGGCAGCGTGCGGGAGCTCTCGAAAATGCAGACCTTGACCGAAAAGGAGTACCGGGACCTGCGGGAAAAGTATGAGGACGATTTCGAGGCCTCTATGGGCGCGGAAGCGGTGCAGAGGCTGCTTTCCGAGATCGACGTGGAGGCCACGGCCAAGGAGCTGAAGGAAGAGCTGGAAACCGCCAGCGGCCAGAAGCGGGTAAGGCTTTTGAAGCGGCTGGAAGTGGTGGAGTCCTTCCGGCTTTCAGGCAACCGGCCGGAGTGGATGGTCCTGGACGCGGTGCCGGTGATCCCCCCGGATATTCGGCCCATGGTACAGCTGGACGGCGGGCGCTTTGCCACCAGCGACTTAAACGACCTGTACCGCCGGGTGATCAACCGCAACAACCGCCTGAAAAGGCTTTTGGAGTTGGGGGCCCCGGACATCATTGTGCGCAACGAGAAGCGTATGCTGCAGGAGGCTGTGGACGCTTTGATTGATAACGGCAGGCGGGGCCGGCCGGTGACAGGCCCCAACAACCGGCCTTTGAAGTCCTTGTCGGATATGCTGAAGGGCAAGCAGGGGCGCTTCAGGCAGAACCTGCTGGGCAAGCGCGTGGACTACTCCGGGCGTTCCGTTATTGTGGTGGGGCCGGAGCTGAAAATGTACCAGTGCGGTTTGCCTAAGGAAATGGCCCTGGAGCTCTTTAAGCCCTTTGTCATGAAGCGGCTGGTGGAGACCGGCGCGGTGGGCAACATCAAGGCCGCCCGCAAGTCGGTGGAAAGGGCCAAAAGCGAGGTGTGGGACGCGCTGGAAGTGGTCATTAAAAACCACCCGGTGCTGCTTAACCGCGCCCCCACCCTGCACCGCCTGGGCATACAGGCCTTTGAGCCCGTGCTGGTAGAGGGCCGGGCCCTGAAGCTGCACCCCCTGGTATGCACCGCTTACAACGCCGACTTTGACGGCGACCAGATGGCCGTGCACGTGCCCCTTTCCGCTGAGGCCCAGGCCGAGGCCCGCTTTTTGATGCTGGCGGCCAACAACCTGTTGAAGCCTTCGGACGGGCGGCCGGTGGCCGTGCCCTCCCAGGACATGGTGCTGGGGTCTTATTACCTGACGCTGGACAAGGATGGCGAGCTGGGCGAGGGCAAGGTGTTCCGCAACATGGACGAGGCCATGATGGCCTATGACGCCAAGGTGATCAGCCTGCACGCCAAGATTAAGGTACGGCGCACGGTGGTTTATAACGGCGAAGCCGTCACCGGCCTGGTGGAGACCACCATGGGCCGCATGATCTTCAACCAGCCCATACCCCAGGATCTGGGCTACGTGGACCGGCAGGACCCGGCTAACGCCTTGAAGTTTGAGATCGACTTTTTGGTAGGCAAGAAGCAGCTGGGGCAGATCATTGACCGGTGCATACGGGTGCACGGCACCGAGCGCACCGCCGAGGTGCTGGACGAGATGAAGGCCCAGGGCTATAAGTATTCCACCATCAGCGGCATTACGGTGGCGGTAAACGACGCCACCATCCCCGCCGATAAGAAGCGCCTGCTGGCTGAGGCCGAGGCCGAGGTGGATGAGATCCGCGACGAGTACAACGAGGGCCTTTTGTCCGAGGGCGAGCGCTACCAGAGCGTGCTGCGGGTTTGGGACAAATGCACCAAGGACGTGGCCACAGCCTTGCAGAAGGGCCTGGACCGCTACAACCCCATCTTTATGATGGCGGATTCCGGCGCCCGCGGCAGCATCAGCAACCTGAACCAGCTGGCGGGCATGCGCGGCAACATTTCCAACACCTCGGGCAAGACCATTGAGATACCCATTAAGGCCAACTACCGCGAGGGCCTGACGATTTTGGAATACTTTATATCCTCCCGCGGTGCCCGCAAGGGCTTGGCGGACACCGCCCTGCGCACGGCGGACTCGGGCTACCTGACCCGCCGCCTGGTGGACGTTTCCCAGGAGGTCATTATCCGGGAGGACGACTGCGGCACGACCGACGGCATCGAGGTCTTTGAGATCACCGCCGGGCCCGAGTCCATCGAGCCCTTGCACGAGCGGCTGATCGGCCGCTATCTGGTAGAGGATTTCTGCGGCGAGGACGGCACGGTGCTGGTCTCGAAGGATAAGCTGATGGACGACCACGACGCGGATATCATCACCGGCCACGGGGTAGAGCGCATTAAGATACGGTCTGTTTTGAACTGCCGGGCCCGTAACGGCGTTTGCAAAAAGTGCTATGGCGCGTCTTTGGCAAACGGCAAGCCGGTGCAGGTGGGCGAGGCTGTGGGCATTATCGCGGCCCAGTCCATTGGCGAGCCGGGCACACAGCTGACCATGCGTACCTTCCACACCGGCGGCGTGGCCAGCGCCGAAGACATTACCCAGGGCTTGCCCCGTATTGATGAATTGTTTGAGGGGCGCAAGCCCAAGCACGTGGCCATTATCAACGAGATCGACGGCAAGGTGGCCTTTGAAGAGATCAAGAAGAACCGCCACGTGGTGGTGACAGACGATGAGACCGGGGACAGCCGGTCCTACCTGATCCCCTTTGGCAGCCGGTTGACGGTGAAGGAGGGCGAATATATCAAGCGCGGCAAGCGCATTACCGAGGGCAGCGTGAACCCCCACGACGTACTGGCCATCAGCGGCACCCAGGAGGTACAGGATTACCTGATACAAGAGGTGCAGCGGGTGTACCGTATGCAGGGCGTGGATATCAACGACAAGCACATTGAGATTATTGTGCGGCAGATGCTGCGGAAGGTGCGCGTAGACGATGGCGGGGACACGGGCCTGCTGGTAAGCGGCCTGGCGGACAAGAACGAGGTGCTGTTTGCCAACGAGGAGATCCGCCGCCGCATCGCAAACGGCGAGGCCGGCTTGCGGGAGGCCGTGTACACCCCGCTGCTGCTGGGCATTACCAAGGCGTCCTTGGCTACGGATTCCTTCCTGTCCGCGGCGTCCTTCCAGGAGACCACAAGGGTGCTTACGGACGCGGCTATTAAGGGCAAGGTGGACAGCTTGATCGGCTTGAAGGAGAACGTGATCATCGGCAAGCTGGTGCCGGCGGGCACAGGCATGAAGTGCTACGGCGAGGTGGAGATCCAGCCGGATTTCATACCCGAGCCGGAGCCGGAGCCCGAGGCGGCCCCTGCGCCGGAGCCTATGTATGACATGGGCGACGACGAGGAGGAGGACGAGGACGGCCTGGATTTGGAGCTGGATGATTTGGATTTGGACCTGGAACTGGACGGCGGGGACCTGGAAGCCCTGCCCGAAGAGGAACCGGCGGCCAATGTTAGCGGTTTAACGTAAAAAAAGCGGAAAACCCTTGACATAGGCGAGATTGTGATGTTATAATGCAAAGCTGAGGGCCTTTTTGGGGGGATCCTGCCCAAAAGGGCCTTTTGCCTCCGGCGGGCAGGGAAACTTTTTTGGAAAAAAGTTTTCCTGCACCTTTCAAAAAACTTTGCCGGAGGGAAGGCGGTTTGAGATGCTTTTTGTTTCGCTTGCCCGGCGGGCTTTTGGCTCGCCTGTGCAGATATAACAATATTTTATCAAGGAGGTGCAAATATGCCAACCTTTAACCAGCTGATCCACAACGGCCGTTCCATTGCGGAGAAGAAGAGCAAGGCCCCTGCCCTGCTGAAAGGGTGGAACTCTAAGAAGCGCACAGCTATCGACCAGGACTCCCCCCAGAAGCGCGGTGTGTGTACCACGGTGAAGACCCAGACCCCGAAGAAGCCGAACTCGGCCCTGCGGAAGATTGCCCGTGTGCGTCTTTCCAATGGTATCGAGGTGACCGCTTACATCCCCGGTGTGGGCCATAACCTGCAGGAGCACAGCGTGGTGATGATCCGCGGCGGCCGTGTACGCGACCTGCCCGGCGTGCGTTACCACATCATCCGCGGCACCTTGGACGCCCAGGGCGTTGCCAAGCGCATGCAGGCCCGCTCTAAGTACGGCGCCAAGCGGCCTAAGGCCGGTGCGAAGAAGTAAGCAGGGCTTACCCCTTTGCAAGTTTTTTCGTGAGACAAAGAATACCTAACGGCTGCCGCGTAGCATGCTGCGCGGGACGGCATTTATTATAGAATGCCTCGTGGCCGAACGGGAGTATTTGCTTTCGAGTACCGATGAATTCATTTTATGAAGGAGGGAAGATCATGCCAAGAAGAGGCAATGTGGCAAAGCGTGACGTTTTGCCCGATCCGATGTATAATTCTAAGCTCGTGACCCGCCTGATCAACAGCGTGATGCTGGACGGCAAGAAGGGCGTTGCCCAGAAGATCGTGTACGGCGCTTTTGACATCGTACAGGAGAAGACCGGCAAGGAGCCTTTGGAGGTTTTCGAGCAGGCTATGGAAAACGTGATGCCCAGCCTGGAATGTAAGTCCCGCCGTGTGGGCGGCTCTACCTACCAGGTGCCTATGGAGGTGCGGCCGGAGCGCCGCCAGACCCTGGGGCTGCGGTGGCTCACCACTTATTCCCGCACCCGCAGCGAGCGCACTATGCGGGAGCGTCTGGCCGGGGAAATCCTCGACGCGCTGAACGGCGCCGGCGGCGCTGCTAAGAAGCGTGACGATACCCATAGGATGGCCGAGGCCAACCGTGCCTTTGCCCACTACAGATGGTAACTAGAAGGAGGAAACTATGGCCAGGCAGGTACCACTTGAATTGACCCGAAACATCGGCATTATGGCCCATATTGATGCCGGTAAGACGACTACAACCGAACGTATCCTGTTTTATACAGGCGTCAACTACAAGATAGGCGAAACCCACGAAGGCGCCGCCACCATGGACTGGATGGCCCAGGAACAGGAGCGCGGCATCACCATTACCTCCGCCGCCACCACCTGCTTCTGGCCGGACCGCAACGGCAAGCAGAACCGTATCAACATTATCGACACCCCCGGCCACGTGGACTTTACCGTGGAGGTGCAGCGCTCCTTGCGCGTGCTGGACGGCTCTGTGACTGTGTTCTGCGCCAAGGGCGGCGTTGAGCCCCAGTCGGAGACCGTTTGGCGGCAGGCCGACGAGTACCAGGTGCCCCGTATGGCTTACGTCAACAAGATGGACATTATGGGCGCCGATTTCTACCGCGTGGTACAGATGATGAAGGACCGCTTGAAGTGCAACGCGGTGCCCATCCAGCTGCCCATTGGGGCCGAGGAGACCTTTAAGGGCATCATCGACCTGGTAGAAATGAAGGCCTATGTCTATTACGACGACTTGGGCAAGGATATCCGCTGCGAGGACATTCCAGAGGACATGCTGGAGAAAGCCCAGCAGTACCGGGCTGAAATGGTGGAGCATGTGGCAGAGCTGGACGACACCCTGATGGAAAAGTATCTGGCGGAAGAGGAGATCACCATTGAGGAGATCAAGGACTGCATCCGCAAGTCTACCATTGCCAACCACATGGTGCCCGTTGTCTGCGGCACTTCTTATAAGAATAAGGGCGTACAGAAGCTTCTGGACGCTATTGTGGACTATATGCCCGCCCCCACGGACGTGCCCGCTATTAAGGGCGTGAACCCGGATACCGAGGAGGAAGTGGTGCGCAATTCTTCCGACGAAGAGCCTTTCTCCGCCCTGGCCTTTAAGATTGCCACAGACCCCTATGTGGGTAAGCTGTGCTTCTTTAGGGTATATTCCGGGTCTATTGAGGCTGGCTCTACGGTGTATAACTCGGTAAAGGACAACAACGAGCGCATGGGCCGCATTGTGCAGATGCACGCCAATGACCGTAAGGACATTGACCGTGTGTACGCAGGCGACATTGCCGCAGCTGTGGGCCTGAAGAATACCACCACCGGCGACACCCTGTGCGACGAGAAGCACCCGGTTATCCTGGAGTCCATGGAGTTCCCGGACCCGGTTATCCGCGTGGCTATTGAGCCCAAAACCAAGGCCGGCCAGGAGAAGATGGGCATTGCCCTTTCGAAGCTTGCCGAGGAAGACCCCACCTTTAAGGCTTACACCGACGAGGAGACCGGCCAGACCATTATCGCCGGCATGGGCGAGCTGCACCTGGAAATCATCGTGGACCGCCTGCTGCGCGAATTCAAGGTGGAAGCAAACGTGGGCAAGCCCCAGGTTGCTTACAAAGAGACTATCCGCAAGGAAGCTTCGGCAGACACCAAGTATGCCCGGCAGTCCGGCGGTAAGGGCCAGTACGGCCATGTTAAGATTCGCATTGAGCCGAACCCCGGCGAAGGCTATGTGTTCAGCAACGACATTGTTGGCGGCTCGATTCCCAAGGAGTATATCCCCGCGGTTGACCAGGGTATCCAGGGCGCTATGCTGGCCGGTGTATTGGCTGGCTACAACGTTGTGGACGTAAAGGTAAGCCTGTACGACGGCTCTTACCACGAAGTGGACTCTTCGGAAATGGCCTTTAAGATCGCGGGCTCTATGGCCTTTAAGGAGGCCATGCGCAAGGCGGACCCGGTGCTGATGGAGCCCATTATGAAGGTTACTGTCATTACCCCCGAGGAGTATATGGGCGACGTTATCGGCGACCTGAACTCCCGCCGCGGCATGATTTTGGGTATGGACGCCCTGCCGGGCGCACAGCAGGTAAACAGCGAAGTGCCCCTTTCCGAAATGTTTGGCTACGCTACGGACATGCGGTCTAAGACCCAGGGCCGCGGGCAGTATACTATGGAGCCCGCCCACTATGCCGAGGTGCCTAAGAATATTTCGGAGAAGATCATGACCGAGCGGGGCAAAAAGTCCGAATAAAGCTTGAAATATCTCTTGATTTTTCCGTGTATTGTTGGTACAATGAACCATAAGAGCAAGAAAAGCATTTTGTTTCAATAAAAGGAGGCAAATCCCAATGGCAAAGGCAAAATTTGAAAGAAACAAACCTCATGTTAACATTGGCACCATCGGCCACGTTGACCATGGCAAGACCACTTTGACCGCTGCTATCACCAAGGTGCTGGCTATGAAGGGCGACGCGGACTTCATGGATTACGCCAATATCGACAAGGCCCCCGAAGAGCGGGAGCGCGGCATCACCATCAATACCGCCCACGTGGAGTATCAGACTGACGCACGTCACTATGCCCATGTGGACTGCCCCGGCCACGCCGACTATGTTAAGAACATGATCACTGGCGCTGCCCAGATGGACGGCGGCATCCTGGTGGTTTCCGCTGCGGACGGCCCCATGCCCCAGACCCGCGAGCACATCCTGCTGGCCCGCCAGGTTGGCGTGCCCAGCATCGTGGTGTTCATGAACAAGTGCGACCAGGTGGACGACGAAGAGCTGCTGGAGCTGGTTGAGATGGAAATCCGCGACCTCTTGAGCGAGTACGAGTTCCCGGGCGACGACACCCCCATCATCAAGGGTTCTGCCCTGAAGGCTTTGGAGTGCGAAAGCAAGGATCCTTCCGACGAGACCTATGCCCCCATCCTGGAGCTGATGAAGGCTGTTGACAGCTATATCCCCACCCCCGAGCGCAAGGCTGACCTGCCTTTCCTGATGCCTGTTGAGGACGTGTTCACCATCACCGGCCGCGGCACCGTGGCTACTGGCCGTGTGGAGCGTGGCCAGCTGAAGATGTCTGAGGAAGTTGAGATCGTTGGCCTCAACGACGAGACCCGCAAGTCCGTTGTTACCGGCATCGAGATGTTCCGCAAGCTGCTGGATTACGCTGAGGCTGGCGACAACATCGGCGTTCTGCTGCGCGGCATTCAGCGCACCGACATCGAGCGCGGCCAGGTTCTGGCCAAGCCCGGCTCTATCAACCCCCACACCAAGTTCAAGGGCCAGGTGTACGTGCTGACCAAGGATGAAGGCGGCCGCCATACCCCCTTCTTCAACAACTACCGTCCTCAGTTCTATTTCCGTACCACGGACGTTACCGGCGTTATCTCCCTGCCCGAAGGCACCGAGATGTGCATGCCCGGCGACAACGTTGTAATGGACGTGGAGCTGATTACCCCCATCGCCATTGAAGAGGGCCTGCGTTTCGCTATCCGTGAGGGTGGCCGTACCGTTGGTTCCGGCGTTGTTACCGCTATCAATTCCTAATCTGGGGTTTAGATTTTTCCTAAACAAAATGGGCGCGGCCTCTAAGCGGGGCCGCGCCTTTTTTGTTTTACAGCCGTAGCTGCCTGCGTAGGTCTGCAAAGTAGGGGGAATTGGCTATATAAACATCGTTGTTATATACAAGGACGGCTTCGTCCGTGAATAGGAGATGGGAGAGCTCTTTGCCGGAGCTGCTGAATAGCTTTACATAGTCGTCTGGCAAACAGCCGGAAAGATGGCTGCGGTCGAAGTATGTGTTGTAGCGGAAGTGGTTTACGCAGGACATAAAGGCGTCGATGGATTCCCGGTCTGTGATTTTCAGATTTGAAGTGCCGCTGCGGGCTATTACGATAGAGCCTACATCTTCACTGCCGATCTGCAAAACCTTGGCAAAAGAGCGCCCCCGGCACCACAGGGCCATAATTACCAGCATGGCAAAAAGAACAGCCAGGGTTGCATAGACTCGGCGTTCCCAGCCTTCTTTCACAGTATTTTTCATAGGCATCCCTCCTTTATGGTAAATTTTACCACACCTAAGCCGGCAAGTAAAGGGGCCCTTGCCAAACGAGGGAAAAAATGCTATGATAACTTTACCAAAGTAAAGGGGTGGACTATATGATCGCCATCATCGACTACGGCGCGGGCAACCTGCAAAGCGTGGAAAAAGCCCTGCGCCATTTGGAGTGCCCGTGCCGGATCACGACCGACCCAGACGCCCTTATGAGTGCGGATGCCGCTATCCTCCCTGGGGTGGGGGCCTTTGGGGACACTATGGAAAACCTGCGGGCCAGGGGGTTGGAAGGGCCTATCAAGGCGTATATCGAGTCGGGCCGGCCGTTTTTGGGCATCTGCCTGGGGCTGCAGGTGTTGTTTGAAAGCAGCGAAGAGTCCCCGGGTGTGCCGGGGCTGGGGGTTTTGAAGGGGAAGATTCTGAGGCTGCCGGAGGGGGCAGGCTTGAAAATCCCCCACATTGGCTGGAACAGCCTGGAAGTGCAAAAGCCCGGCGGCCTGCTGGCCGGCCTGGGGGACGGGCCCTATGTATACTTTGTGCACTCGTACTACCTGCGGGCCGAAGAGGATGTGGTGACCGCCACAGCCGGGTACGGGGCCCAGATACACGCGGCGGTGCAGAAGGGGAATTTATGGGCCTGCCAGTTCCACCCGGAAAAAAGCGGCGAAGTGGGCCTGCGCATGCTGCAAAATTTTGTGGATCTGGCCGCAGGGGAAGCCCAAAAATAAAGGGGCAAAAATAAAGGGGGAGATTGTATGTACGCCAAGCGCATTATACCCTGCCTGGACGTAAAGGACGGCAGGGTGGTAAAAGGCACGGGCTTTGTAAATATACGGGACGCAGGAGACCCAGTGGAGTGCGCCATCGCCTATGACCAGCAGGGGGCCGATGAGCTGGTGCTGCTGGACATCACGGCTTCCTCAGACGCCCGGGAGATTATGGCCGACGTGGTAACACGGGTGGCGGAAAGCGTGTTCATCCCCTTTACAGTAGGGGGCGGCATCCGCACGGTAGAGGATTTTACGGCGATTTTGCGGGCGGGGGCCGATAAGGTGGCGGTAAACTCGGCGGCCCTGAAAAACCCGGAGCTCATCACCCAGGCGGCGAGGAAGTTTGGCAGCCAGTGCGTGGTGGTGGCCATGGACGCCAAGCGCCGCCCTGACGGCGGCTGGACGCTATACCTAAACGGCGGGCGCGTAGACACCGGCGTGGACGCGGTAGAGTGGGCCAAAAAGGTACAGGAGCTGGGGGCGGGGGAAATCCTGCTGACCAGCATGGACCAGGACGGCGTAAAAACCGGCTACGATCTGGAACTGACCCGGGCGGTGTCCCAGGCGGTAAACATCCCGGTAATCGCATCGGGCGGGGCGGGGGCCATGGAGCATTTCTATGACGCCTTCACAAAAGCCCAGGCAGATGCCGTGCTGGCGGCGTCGCTCTTCCACTACAAAGAAATGACCATACCAGAAGTCAAACGGTACCTGGCCGGGCGGGGGGTACCGGTGCGCCTAACATAACCCAAGCACAAGGGAAAGACAGAGGGGCAGCGCCCCTCTCTTTCTTTTATGAAAAGAAAAATTTACAAAGCAAGGCCCCTAACAGATTGAGAAATCGCCCCAAACCTGCTATAATAAAAGCATACGGATGAAAACGGAAAAGTTTTTGAGGATTCTTAAGGGGCTTTTTTCAAAAAGCCCCTTAAGGCAGGTTTGGGCGGCAGCCCAACAAAAGGAGGATGCCTAGTGGAAGACACGCAAAAGACGCAGCTGTTTGAAAGCATGCCGGTGCCGCGGGCGGTGATGACCCTGGCGGTGCCTACGGTGCTGAGCTCGCTGGTGATGGTGCTGTACAATTTGGCGGATACATACTTTGTGGGGATGCTGGGCGACCCCATACAAAATGCCGCCGTGACCCTGGCCGGGCCGGTGCTGCTGGCCTTTAACGCGGTGAACAACCTGTTTGGCGTGGGGTCTTCCAGCATGATGAGCCGGGCCCTGGGGGCCAAAGATCTGGATACGGTGCGAAGGAGCTCGGCGTTTGGGTTTTACCTGGCCTTGTTTTCGGGCATTTTGTTTTCGGTTTTGGTGGCGGCCTTCCAGCAGCCTTTGCTGGGCCTTTTGGGCACCAACAGCGAGACCTACGACGCCACCCAGCAGTACATGGTGTGGGTGGTCATCTGCGGGGCCGCGCCGGCTATTTTGAATGTAGTCATGGCCTACCTGGTGCGGGCCGAGGGCGCGGCCCTCCATGCCAGCATCGGCACCATGAGCGGGTGTATCCTGAACATCCTGCTGGACCCCCTGTTCATCCTGCCCTGGGGCCTGAATATGGGCGCCGCGGGGGCGGGGCTTGCTACGTTCCTTTCGAACAGCGTGGCATGCCTGTATTTCTTTGTACTGCTGTTTTTCAAGCGTGGCAAGACTTATGTGTGCATCAGCCCCAAAATGCTCTGCTTCCGCAAATCCCTGGTGGTGGGCGTGTGCTCGGTGGGCATACCGGCCTCTATACAAAACCTTTTGAACGTGACCGGCATGACCATTTTGAACAACTTTGCCTCGGCTTATGGCTCGGACGCGGTGGCGGCTATGGGCATCTCCCACAAGGTGCAGATGATCCCCATGCAGATTGCCATGGGGGTTTCCCAGGGCATTATGCCGCTGATCAGCTACAACTATGCCAGCGGGAACACCCCCCGCATGAAGAAGACCCTGTGGTTTACCCTGAAAATTTCTCAGGCCTTTTTAGTCCTGTCCACCATTGGGCTGTGCGTTTGGTCGGGGCCGGTTACGTCTTTGTTCATGAAGCAGGAAAGCATCGTAGCCTATGGCACCCAGTTTTTGCGGGCCATGTCCCTTTCCCTGCCGTTTTTGAGCATGGATTTTCTGGCCGTAGGCGTCTTCCAGGCCTGCGGCATGGGCAGCAAGTCTTTGGTGTTTGCCATCCTACGGAAGATTGTGCTGGAAATACCGGCCCTGTTTATTTTGGACTGGGCGTTCCCCCTGTACGGCCTGGCCTGGGCCCAGACCGTGGCAGAGTTCATCCTTTCCATCGCGGCGGTTGTGGTGCTGCTGCGCTTGTTCCAGCGGCTGGAGAAGCGCGGCCGCGACCGGCTGCCTCCGGCGGCTTAAGGGGCCTAGCCCCTTAAGGATCCCGCGCTTCGCTTCCCGCGTTTGGAGGGCGGTGCTGGCGGGGGCGTGGGAGGCCGCGCCGGGGGGCTTGCAAAATCTTATGGGATGGGGTATGATAGGCGTTGCGGATGGCAACATTAGTCTAGAAGGAGAGTGGGAAGATGAAGGAGTATACCTACAAATTTGAGATGCACAGCCACACCAATTGGTGCAGCGCCTGCGGGAACAGCAGCCCAGAGGAAATGGCCGCGGCGTATTGGGACGCCGGGTATGCCGGGATGGTGATTACGGACCACTTCTTGTCGGGCAATTCGGCGGTGGACCGCAGCCTGCCCTGGGAGGATAAGATGCGGGCGTACTGGCGGGCTTATGAGGCGGCTAAGGCTTGGGCACAGGGGAAGGGCTTTACGGTGCTGTTTGGGGTGGAGCATTTGTATGGCAATGGCAAAGAGGTGCTTACTTATGGCATTGGCTTGGATTTTTTGCTTGCGCACCCGGATTTGCACAAGTATAGCTTGAAGGATTACTGCGCGGCTGTACATGAGGCCGGGGGCTTCTTGTCCCATGCGCACCCCTTCCGGCGGGCGGCCTACATTAAAGATGGGGTGGAGCCCCAGAATGAGGATATGGACGCGGTAGAGGTCTTTAACTTTTATAACGAGGACGAAGAGAACCGCTTGGCCGTAGAGCTGGCCCGGGAAGCGGGGAAGCTTACCACCTCTGGCGGGGATGAGCATATACAGGATGGCGACGCCATCGGCAAGGCCGGGGTGGTGTTTGCGGAATGCCCCAAGGACAACAAGCGGCTGGTAGAGCTGCTGCGGGCCGGGGATTATATGCTGAACGTAAAGGGCAGGGTTGTGCCGCGCAACGGATAGTTGCTTGCCAGGCGCTGGGCTGTGCGGTATACTGTTTTCAGGAGGTGACCTTCATGGAAACAAAAGATATTTTACGGGAGCTGCGCAAAAAGCATCATTTGACCCAGGATGAGCTGGCGGAAAAGGTCTTTATCACCCGGCAGGCGGTGTCCCGCTGGGAGGCCGGGGAGACGGTGCCCGGCCCTGAGACCCTGAAGCTTCTTTCGGTGCTGTTCGACGTTTCGATCAACACCCTGCTGGGTGCGCCCCGCAAGCTGGTGTGCCAGTGCTGCGGCATGCCTTTAGAGGACGACAGCACCATCAGCCGCGAGCCGGACGGCGCCTTTAACGAGGAATACTGCAAATGGTGCTACGCAGATGGGGACTTTGCCTACAAAGACATGGGCACGCTTATCGACTTCCTGGTGGAGCACACGCCAGGGGGCCAGTGGTCCCCCCAACAGGCCCGGGCGTATTTCCAGGAGGAAATCCCGAAATTAAAGCACTGGGCGGCTAAAAGTGTATAAAAACATAAAAAAGCCGGTATCTGCTTTGGCAGGTACCGGCTTTTTTAGCGGCGTTTTATGTAAGGGGGTTAGGCGTCGCGCCCACAGCACTTTTTATATTTTTTGCCGCTGCCGCAGGGGCAGGGGTCGTTGCGGCCGATTTTTTCGCCCTTGACTACAGTTTTAGAGCGCTTCTGCTCTTTATACAGCTCAGCACGGCGCTCGGCGGTCAAGTGCTTGTCCCACTGGGGCAGGCCATACAGCCAATCTGCCTTGGCTTCTACCATGTTTTTATAAAGCAGCTCTTTGTCGTAATTCAGGTTCACCTCCGACTCCGCTTCCAGGCTTTCCAGGTCGTTCTGTTCCTTTAGGCTGTCGTTGATGCCGTCCAGGAAGCCCATCATGGTCATCAGGTCTACGCCGTATTTTTTGGCGTAATTCTGCACGGTGCTGCGCCGGGGCTTGCTTTCCAATATGCGCTTGTAAAATTCCGTTTCCAGCTTAAAATAATCCTGCCAGAATTTCGCGCCCTGCTCCTGCTGCTTGCTCTCAGCGTATTGCCGCCACTCTGCCAGCAAAGCCAAAGTTATCACTCCTACTCTCCATCTTGGGGTTTCATATCTATCGTAGCAATCTTAACACCTTTTGCCCATTCTGTCAATCGCTTCCCACCCAGCCAGCACATTTTCTTTTTGGGAATTATGTCTGTTTCAGGGGAAAAGGCACGTTTCTGGTCACACGCGGGCTTGTAGACCTTGGGGGCTCTGGTCTCGTCTGGTCTCGTCTGCCGACTCGGTCGGGTCAGAACGGTCCCCACTGGGGACCTTCCCCGACTCGGTCGGTTCGCACATGTCTGCTACTGGCAGACGCTCACCCCAAACCCCTGCCACCCTTTTTGAAAAAAGGGTGGGCCCAAAAACTGCCTGTTGGGGTGTTGGCAAGTCCCGCGTTTTGCCTGAGCTTGAAAAAAATGGGGGAGATATGCTATAATGAG
Source organism: bacterium D16-76 (assembly GCA_009917445.1). GTDB lineage: Bacteria > Bacillota > Clostridia > Oscillospirales > Acutalibacteraceae > Acutalibacter. The sequence continues at coordinate 33,588 of QZEE01000010.1, forward strand.
CCAAACCAGCCCACACTAAAAAAGAAGGAGGACGGTTTATGATACAAAAGATGCTTTTCTGTTTTTTAAGCTTGTGCCTGGTGCTTTGCGGCTGCGGGCAGGAGGAGGCTGCCAGTTCGGCCCCAGAGGGGGAACGGGTGGTGTCCCTTTATGGCTCTTATGCCGAAGCCTGGCTGCTGGCAGGGGGCCAGCTGGTGGGCGTGACAAAGGACGCCCTGGAAGAAAGGGATTTAGGGCTGCCGGAAGACATTGCTGTGGTGGGGTCTGTGAAAGAGCCCAACGCCGAGGCCATTATCGCGCTGGAGCCCACGTTGGTGCTGCTAAATTCAGATATTAACGGCCAGATGGACATAAAGGGCACGTTGGAGAAAGCGGGCATTTCGTGCCTAGGCTTCCAGGTGGACAGCTTTGCGGATTATGACAATATGATGCGGGAATTTACCCAGCGGACAGGCCGGGGGGACCTGTATGAAGAGAATGTCACCCAGGTGGCCGGGCAGATCGAGGAGGCAAAGGTGACGGCGGCTTTAAGCTCTGCTGTGCCGGAAGTGCTGTTGATGCGGGCCTTTTCTACCGGCATAAAGGCCAAAACAGACGATGAGCTGGCGGGGGCCATCTTAAAGGACTTAAACGCTATAAACATAGCGGACGAGCACCCCTCTATGCTGGAGGATTTGAGCCTGGAAGCCATTATTGAGGCAGACCCGGACTTTATTTTCATCACCACCATGGGGGATGAGGGGAAGGCCCTGGAATACCTGGACGGCCTGGTGGCCGGGAACCCGGCCTGGCAGGAACTGACGGCTGTGAAGGAGGGCCGCACCCTTGTGCTGCCCAAGGATTTGTTCCATTATAAGCCCAACAACCGCTGGGGGGAAAGCTATGAGTATTTGGGGAAGATCCTTTACCCGACCCTTTTTGAAAACCGCCAGAAGCAAGCTTCTGCTGCTTCTGCTGTTGACGCTTCTTAGCGCGGCCCTGGGGGTATGGGCGGGGGCGTCCCGGGTAGATTTGGCCGCGGCTTTGGGGGAGGTGCTCTCGGGCAGGGCCCAAAGCCCGGGGGCCCGCATTTTGCTGTATGTGCGGCTGCCCAGGGTCTGTGCCAGCTTACTTTCGGGGGCGGCGCTGGCGGTGGCCGGGCTGCTGATCCAGGCGGTGCTGTCAAACCCCCTTGCCTCGCCCAATGTGATTGGGGTAAACGCCGGGGCGGGCTTTTTTGCGTTTTTATTTTTAGCTTTGTTCCCGGGCAGCCTGGGGGCCACGGCGGTGGGGGCCTTTTTTGGGGCGCTGATAGCTACGCTTACAGTCTACGCGGTGGCCGCGGCGGCGGGGGCGGGCAAGCTTACCATCATACTGGCCGGGGTGGCGGTAAGCAGCATTTTTACGGCTGGCCTTAACGCCATCAAGACTTTTTACCCCGAGACCCTTTACAATGGCAGCACCTTCCTGATTGGCGGCTTTGCCGGTGTATCCATGGGGGACATCACCCCGGCTTGGGCGGGCATCCTGCTGGCGCTGCTGGGGGCCTTTTTACTGCCCAGGCAGCTGGACGTACTATGTTTAGGCGAAGAGACCGCCCGCAGCCTGGGCCAGCCGGTAACGCTTGTCCGGTTTGCCGCCATACTGCTGGCCTGCGTACTGGCAGGCTGCGCGGTAAGCTTTTCGGGCCTTATCGGCTTTGTGGGCCTTATCGTCCCCCACATTACCCGCAGGCTTTTCGGCAGCGCCCACCGCCTGCTGCTGCCGGCCGCCTGCCTGCTGGGGGCCGGCCTCGTCACCCTAAGCGACACCCTGAGCCGCACCCTCTTCGCCCCCTACGAGGTACCCGTAGGCATCCTGCTCTCCCTTGTAGGCGGGCCCTTCTTCCTCTTCTTGATCTTACGCAGGCGGCGGTAGACCTTGGGGACTCTGTCCCCAAACCCCTGCCACCCTTTTTGAAAAAAGGGTGGATCTAAAAACTGCCGGGAGAAATGGGGGATTTTTTGGTCGCTGCGCGACAGTTGCCGCAAGGTTTACTAGGACAGACAGGAGGGCTTTTATGGTAGCGTTTTCACAGGTAAGCGTGGGGTATGGGGGCCGGGCTGTGCTGGAAGGGGTCGATTTTGTTGCGCCCCAGGGGAAGGTGACGGCTTTGATTGGCCCCAATGGGTGCGGGAAGACCACCTTGCTGAAGACGGCCTGCGGCCTGCTGCCCCCGTTAGCGGGGGGCGTGACCGTGGCGGGACGGGCCAAAGCTGGGATGCGGCGCAAGGAGTGGGCGCGCCTGTGCGCCCTGCTGCCCCAGCTGCGGGAAACCCCGGCCCTGACGGTGGAGGAGCTGGCGGCCCATGGGCGGTACCCCCATTTGGCTTTTGGGCGGCAGCTGGGGGCAGGGGATTGGGAGGTTATAGAGCGGGCCTTGGAAGAGATGGGGCTTGTGGAGATGCGGGGGCGCAGATTGGGCAAGCTGTCTGGGGGGGAGAGGCAGCGGGCTTATTTGGCCATGGCGCTGGCCCAGGATCCCCAGGTGTTCTTTTTGGACGAGCCCACCACGTATTTGGACATAGGGCAGAAGTATGAGATGCTGGGGCTGGTGGGCAAGCTGCGGGGGCGGGGGAAAACCGTGGTGATGGTGCTGCATGACCTGCCCTTGGCTTTTGCTTATAGCGATTATGTGGCAGTGCTGGGGGATGGGGGGCTGTTGGCTTTTGGGGAGAGCGGGGCGGTTTTTGACAGCGGAGTGCCGGACCGGGTGTTTGGGGTGAAGGGGGAGAAGGTTATGCTGAATGGCCGGGAGGAATTTATCTTTACCCGGGGGTGATTCGGTGTGTTGCGCCGCAGCTCAATGGGGACAGCATTGCGCGGTCAAGGGGCGTTAGGCCCCTTGTGGGGGTCTCGGGGGCAAAGCCCATGAGTAGGGTTTGGGACAAAGTCCCAAGACCTTGCCGCAGGCGCGACCTTTGCGCCGGAGGCTCTAATAAGCGTGAGCGGGGGTTTGGGGTGTTAACCCCAAGGTCTTCCGTCACAAAAGAATACCCGTTTGGGGGCAGGGCCCGCGGCCTTGACCTGGGGGCGGAAGTTGGATATAATAAAGGGAAAGAAACCGAGGAGAGAGGGGTAACAGATGCGGGTTGTGCATTTGATAGGCGGGGGGGACACCGGCGGGGCGAAAACCCATGTGCTGGGGCTTTTGAAGGAGCTGAAAAAGCAAATAGACGCGGAGCTGGTGTGCTTTAGGGGCGGGGAGTTCTCGGAGGACGCGGAAAAACTGGGGATACCGGTGCACATCATAGACACCGGCAACCCTTTTACAGATTTGCCGCGGCTGAAAAAGCTTCTGCGGCCTGGGGAGGTAGACGTGCTGCATTGCCATGGGGCCCGGGGCAATTTAATGGGCACCATGATGAAGCGGTATTTGAAAGTGCCGGTTATCACCACGGTGCACAGCGACTATAAGCTGGACTATCTGGGCCGGCCGGCGGCGCGGCTGGTGTATGGGTCTACCAACACCGTCTGCCTGCGGTGGGTGGATTATTATATCTGCGTGGCGGGGCCTGTGACAGAGGCTATGATCGAGCGGAATTTCCCGGCTGAGCGCATTTATACCATTTATAACGGCATCGATTTTAACGCCCCCAAAAACTGCGTGCCCCGGGGGGAGTTTTTGCGGGGGCTGGGGCTTGACTACCAGGAAGGCGACGTGGTGGTGGGCATTGTGGCCCGTATGACGGCCATAAAAGACCATTCGACGCTGCTGCGGGCTATGAAAATCGCCTGCGGGGAGTGCCCGCAGCTTAAGCTGGTGTGCGCCGGGGACGGCGAGGACGAAAAGAAGCTGCGGGACCTGGCCAAATCCTTGGGCATAGAAGAAAAGGTGTGCTTTGCCGGGTGGGTAAAGGACATGGATTCTTTCTACGGCGCGGTGGATATAAACCTGCTTTCCTCCTTGTCCGAGGGCTTCCCTTACGCTTTGGCGGAGGGCACCCGGTTTGCGCTGCCGACCCTGTCTACCCGGGTGGGCGGGGTGCCGGTGCTCATTGACCATGAAGAAAACGGCTTTTTGTTTGAGCCCGGGGACTATAAGCAGCTGGCCCAATATTTGGCGCGGCTGGCAAAGGACCCGGCCCTGCGGCGGCAGCTGGGGGACAAGCTTTTTGAAAAATCAAAGCGGGAGTTCTCTTTGGACCATATGGTGGAGTACCAGTTGGAAATCTATGAAGACGTGCTGCGCCGCCAGGCCAGGCGCAAGCTGCGGGGCAAGCGGGACGGTGCGGTGATCTGTGGGGCCTATGGCCATGGCAACGCTGGGGACGACGCTATTTTGAAATCGGTGATACAGGCGGTAAAGGGCCTGGACAAAGACATGCCCATTACGGTTATGGCCAAGAACACCGGCAGCATCAAGCGGCGCTACCGGGTAAATTCCCTTTACACCTTCCACTTTGTCAAGATGCTGCGGGCTATGAGGCGGTCCAGGCTATACATCAACGGCGGCGGCACGCTGATACAGAACGCTACCAGCCAGCGCAGCCTGTGGTATTACCTGCTTACCCTGTGGGCCGCCAAGCGCCTGGGCAACCAGGTGGACATGTACGGCTGCGGCATTGGGCCCGTAACAGGCAAGTGGAACACGGGGCTGGTGCGGTATGTGCTCAACAGCTCGGTGGACACCATTACCCTGCGGGAAAGGGACTCTATGCGGGAGCTGGAAAGCTTTGGGGTAGTAAAGCCCACGGCCCTGCTTAGCTCAGACCCGGCCCTGGTGCTGGACCCGGCTGGGGAACAGCAGGCCCTGGCCTGCCTGAACAGCCACAGTATGGACCCCAAGGGGAAATACGTCTGCTTTATGCTGCGCAACTGGCAGGGGTTCAGCGCGAAAGCCGGGGCCTTTGCCCAGTGCGCCCAGCGGGCTTATGAGGATTTGGGCTTGACGCCGGTATTCCTCTCCCTAAACGCGGCGCCAGACACCTATGCCGCCCGGATGGTCTGCGGGGGGCTTACGTGCCCCTACCACATTCTGGACGATTTGGACAGGCCAGAGCTGATTATCTCGGTGCTGGGCTATATGCGGCTGGTGGTGTCTATGCGGCTGCACGGGCTGATTTTTTCCTCGCGCAGCGGCATACCCATGGTGGGGGTGTCTTACGACCCGAAGATCGGCTCTTTCCTGCGGTACCTGGGGTACGGCCAGTGCATGGAACTGGGGGACGTGACGGCAGAAAGGCTCATGGCGGCCATGGCGGAAGAGTACAAAAACGAGCCGGGGCAGGCGGAGTTTCTGGCCTGCACCCAGAGGCTGATTGACGTACAGCAGGAAAACGTGGAGGCCCTGCGCAAGCTGCTAAAGCTGTAAATGAAAAGAAAAGCCCGGCCTTGGCAACGCTTGCCAGGGCCGGGCTTTTGCTTTGGGGATTACAGGGCTTTGCAGCCTACAGGCTCGTAGCCCGCCTCTTTTACGGCGGCGGCAAGGGCTTCGTCGGCTACGTCCTGGGCCAGCTCTACAGTGGCCAGCTTAGCGTCCAGGTCTACGGTGGCGGCGGCGACGCCGGGCACGCCCTCCAGGGCCTTCTTTACGTGGGCTTGGCAGTGGGCGCACATCATGCCCTCTACGGTCAAAGCTTTTTTCATGGTGGGTCCTCCTTCTTTTGTTTCATTTATGGTTAAGGTTTCGGGCTGGCTTGGGGCAGATGGCTGGTCGGGCCTGCGGCCCTTATCTTGGAAAAAGCGCAGGCGCAGGGCGTTGGCCACAACGCATACCGAGCTCAGGCTCATGGCCGCCGAGCCCAGCATGGGGCTTAGCTTGATGGCCAACAGGGGCCACAGCGCCCCCGCCGCCACCGGTATGCCCAGGACGTTGTAAAAGAACGCCCAGAACAGGTTCATGCGGATATTGCGGATGACAGAGCGGCTTAGCTCAATGGCGGTGCACACGTCTTCCAGGGAGTTTTTCATCAGCACCACGTCCGCCGAATCAATAGCAATATCGGTGCCCGCGCCAATGGCTATGCCGATGTCGGCCCTGGTAAGGGCGGGGGCGTCGTTTATGCCGTCGCCTACCATGGCCACCCGGCGGTTTTCCCCTTGCAGGCGGCGTATGACCGCCTCTTTTTCGGCGGGCAGCACGTCGGAGACCGCCTCTTCTATGCCGGCCTGCTGGCGTATGGCTTCGGCGGTCTGCTTGTTGTCGCCGGTGAGCATGACCACCTTTAGGCCCATTTTACGCATACGCCTTACAGCGTGCAGGCTGGATTCCCGAAGGGAATCGGCCACCGCGATAATGCCCGCCAGCTGCCCGCCCTGCACAAAGAACAGCGGCGTTTTGCCCTGCTTGGCTAGGGCTTCGCCCTGGGATTGGGCGACGTGGGTGTCCAGGCCGCTTTCGGCTAAAAAGGCCAGGTTGCCGGCCAGGCACAGCTGCCCGTTGATTTGCGCCTGCACGCCCCGGCCGGCTGTGGCTGTAAAGTCCTGGGCCCGCAGGGGCGTGATGGATTGGGCCTTGGCATAGTCGGTGACAGCCTGGGCCAAGGGGTGCTCGCTGCCGGCCTCTAAAGCAGCGGCCAGGGCCAGGAAACCCGTTTGGGAGAGCCCGGGGGCAAGCACCTGCACGTCGGTGACAACGGGCTTGCCGCTGGTAAGGGTGCCGGTTTTGTCCAGCACCACCGTGTCTACGCGGTGTAGGTTTTCCAAGCTTTCGGCAGACTTGACCAGGATGCCGTACTCGGCTGCCTTGCCGGTGCCCACCATAATGGCCACCGGGGTGGCAAGGCCCAGGGCGCAGGGGCAGGAGATCACCAAAACGGCAATGGCGCAGGAAAGGGAGAACTCGAAGCTGTGGCCGGTGGCAAGCCACAGCACCGCGGTGAGCAGGGCAATGCCCATAACCACCGGCACAAACACGCCGCTGATCTTATCGGCCAGCCGGGCAATGGGGGCCTTGGTGCTGCCGGCCTCGTCTACCAGGCGGATGATCTGGGCCAGGGTAGTGTCGTCCCCCACCTTGGAGGCCTGGAAGCGGAAGGAGCCGTTTTTGTTGATGGTGGCGGAAAGCACCGGGTCCCCGGGTCCCCGCTCTATGGGCAGGCTCTCGCCGGTAATGGCCGACTGGTCCACGTAACCCCGGCCCTCGGTAACAACGCCGTCTACGGGCAGGCTTTCGCCGGGGCGTATGACGACGATGTCCCCTGCCTGCACCTGCTGGGCGGGTATGGTGGTTTCCTCCCCATTTCGTAGGACCGTGGCGGTTTTGGGGGCTAAGTCTATAAGCTTGTCAAGAGCCCCGCTGGTCTTGGCCTTTGAGCGGCTTTCCAGGTACTTGCCCACGGTCACCAAGGTGACGATCATGGCGCTGGACTCAAAATACAGGTCGTGGGCATACTGGTGGACCAGGGCCATATCGCCATGGCCAAAGCCCCAGGCCATGCGGTACAGGGCAAAGATGCCGTACAGCAGGGACGCCCCCGAGCCCACCGCCACCAGGGAGTCCATATTGGGCATGCGCTTAAAAAGGGCCCGCAGGCCGGCGGTGTAGAACTTCCGGTTGAGGATGAGGATAGGGATGGTGATAAGCAGCTGGGTCAGGGCGGAGATCAAAGCGTTTTCCATGCCCGTCAGGAAAGCGGGCACAGGCAGGCCCATCATGGCGCCCATGGCCACGTACATCAGCGGCGCCAACAGGATGAGGGAGAGGATAAGGCGCTTTTTCATGGCGGCCTGTTCGTCCCCGGCGTCTTTCTGGCGTTTTTTCCATTGGGATTCAAAGTCCCGCCCCCCAGGGGCCGGCCCGGCGGCGGGGGCGCTTAAGGGCTCGGCCCCATAGCCGATTTCCGACACGGCGGCGCACAGCTGGCCGGGGCTTACGGCGCTGCTGTCGTAGGTGACGGTCATTTGGTTTGCCAGCAGGCTCACATCCACCTCCTGCACACCGGGCACCTTCTGCACCCGGCGGGAGACGTTGGCCTGGCAGGCGGCGCAGGTCATGCCGGTAACGTGAAATTTCTCGGTAGTCATGGTGTTCCCCCTTTACTTTAATTTTTTAATAAGCCCCAGGGCTTCGTCCAGTATGCCGGTGTCGCCGGCCCGGACGCCTTCGGCTACGCAGGTCTCCATATGCTCCTGCAGCACCAGGTAGCCAAAGCTTTGCAGGGCGCTTTCGGCAGCAGCCACTTGGGTGAGGATGTCGCCGCAGTAGCGGTTTTCCTCCAACATTTTGGCAATGCCGCCCAGCTGGCCGGTAATGCGGCTAAGGCGGTTTTGCAGCTGGCGCAGGGTCTCGGGGCTGCGGGGGGTAGATTTATACCGGCAGCAGCAGCTATCAGGGGTTTCTGGCATAGGGGCACCTCTTTTCTATAAGGGATGAGAACATTATACCCTATAGGGGTATATGCTATGCTCCTATTATATACCCCCATAGGGTATTTTGCAAGGGGTTTTAAAAAATTTTTTTCCGGACGCCAGGTGGCGCGGCGGGCTGGGCGGGCTAGAAATTCACGGAAACCCCCTTGCGGGCTGGGGGAAGCTGTGGTATGATTATTCTGTTGAAGTGTGTAAAAAAGGAAGCGCATACCGTGGAAACGGTAAAAAATGGTATTCGGAGGATGCTGTATGGACGTTTTTTCGCTCTTTACCCTGTTAGGCGGGCTGGCCTTTTTCCTGTACGGTATGCACGTCATGTCCTCGGGCCTGGAAAGGATGGTGGGCGGCAAGCTGGAACAGGTGCTGAAATCCATGACATCCAGCAAATGGAAGGGGCTGCTTTTAGGCGCGGTGATTACCATTGCCATCCAGTCCTCCTCGGCTATGACGGTGATGCTGGTGGGCCTGGTAAACTCGGGCATTATGCAGCTGAGCCAGACCGTGGGCATTATCATGGGTTCCAACGTGGGCACCACCTTGACGGCCTGGATTTTAAGCGCCGCAGGCATTGAAAGCAGCAATTTCTTTATGCGGCTTTTAAAGCCGGAATCCTTCTCGCCCCTGGTGGCCCTTTTGGGCGTGCTGCTGATTATGGGGGCAAAGGGAGACAAAAAGAAAAACGCGGGTACGATTTTAGTGGGCTTTTCCGTGCTGATGACCGGCATGAGCTTTATGAGCCAATCGGTGAGCCCCCTGGCGGATATGCCGGTCTTCCAGGATATCCTGGTGATGTTCCAGAACCCCCTGGCGGGCATCCTGCTGGGCGCGGTGGTCACAGGGGTCATACAGAGCTCGGCGGCGTCTGTGGGCATTTTGCAGTCCCTTTCTTTAACAGGCAGCATTACCTTTGGCATGGCCATCCCCATTATTATGGGGCAAAACATTGGTACCTGTGTAACCTCCCTGATTTCCAGCATTGGCACCAACAAAAACGCCAAGAGGGTCACGGCGGTGCACATCTATTTCAACGTGCTGGGCACGGTAATCTGCCTTTCCGGCTTTTACCTGCTCAACGCCTTTATCCACTTTGATTTTACGGACTCTCCCATTACCGCCCTGGGCATCGCGGTGGTGCACAGCCTGTTCAACCTGTTTACCACCATCATCCTGCTGCCCTTCTCTAAGCAGCTGGAAAAGCTGGCCAAGCTGACCATACGGGAAAAGAGCACAAAAGAAGAGCTGCTGGACGAACGCCTGCTGCTCTCGCCGGGGTTTGCTGTGGCCGAGTGCCGGAAGCTGGCGGTGCACATGGCCAAGGCCGCCCAGGTCTCTATGGCCGAGGCCATTAAGCTTTTGCGGGGCTATAACGAGCAGATGGCCGACTACATCGCCCAGGAGGAAGGGCAGATCGACCTGTACGAAGACAAGCTGGGCACCTTCCTGGTAAAGCTCAGCAGCAAAGAGCTGTCCCGGCAGGACAGCAACGATGTATCCCAGCTGCTGCACGCCATTGGCGACTTTGAGCGCATAGGCGACCACGCGGTGAACATTTTGCGGGCGGCAAAGGAGATACACGAAAAAGAGCTGCATTTTTCCCAAAAGGCCCAGGAGGAATTGGAGGTCATCACCCGGGCTATCCTGCGCATTATGGATTTGACGGTGGAAGCCTTTGAAACAAACGACGCGGCCCTGGCCGCCAAGGTAGAGCCCTTGGAGCAGGTCATAGACGGCTTGAAGCTGGAGCTGAAAAACCGGCACATACGCCGCCTGCAGGAAGGCCGCTGCACCATTGAGCTGGGCTTTGTGCTGACCGACCTTTTGACAAACTACGAGCGCGTCTCGGACCATTGCTCAAACGTTGCCGTTACGGTAATCCAGATCAAGGATTCCTCTTTGGACACCCACGGCTACTTAAACGAGGTGAAGACCGCCGGGGACCCCGACTTCACCCAGGCCTTCGAGGCCTACTCCCTGGAATACCTGCTGCCCGAATCGCCGGCCCCGGCAGGGGATTGATTTTCATAAAAGAAAAGCCGCGCCCTTTTTACGGGGTGCGGCCTTTTTGTTTGCTTTTGTTTTAGGAGATTTTCCGGGCAGTCAACTGGCTCAAAGCCTGTTCCACTTCCTGGGCGGCGCTTTGCTCTTCCCGGTGCGTTTTCCGCTGCTGAAGCGATTTCTGGACGGCGCCGATCATTTGGTACATCTTATCAAGCGTAGGGCAGCGGGAGATGTTGGCATGTAGGAAAAAATCGTTCCACTTGGAAATAGCCGGGTCAAGCCCTATGGGCCCGGCCAGCGCGATCGGCTCAACGTCCCGCAGGTTGATGATGCTCATATTAAACTCGTTGACGCCGATGGTCTCGCGCATTTCCTCTTCGGTAATCATGCCCATTTCCCTCATGGTGTCCAGGGCGTAAATCCGTTCCATAACCGAAAGCTGGCCGGAGAAATTGCGGCGCAGGAAAGCCCGGTTTTCTTCGGTATCGCCCTTGCTGTCAGGCAGGTACAGCTGGGGCTGCTGGGCTTTCCAGGCGTAATAGTCGTCCATCAGCTGCTTTTTGGGGTCAGAAACCGCGTACTTGGTGCTGCCGTCCACGTTGCGCATGAGGTCCATAAAATTCAAGCCGGCCAGGCTGTCTAATTCAGCCGAGCGGTTAAAGCCCGGTTTGCCCGCAGAGGAACACAGGGAATATATATCCCACATGCTTTGGGATAGGAAGGACAGATCAAACATTTAACAAAAACTCCTTTGGCGCGATCCTCGCAAAAATTTTATCCTTACCTGTACTATCGGCCCAAGCGTGGGAAAAATAAAGAAAAATAACAAAAAAGAGGGAATGGCACCATCCAGGCACCATATCCCTCTTGCGTCCGTATCAGAAGTTTTCGGGTCAGCCCCTTTTCCAAAAGGGGCTGCGGGGTGTGGGGCAGGGCCCCACGGCCTTAAAGCCCCTCTACCAGCGCTTTCGTGTCGCGGGCGATAACCAGCTCTTCGTTGGTGGGGATAACAAAGACCTTGATTTTGCTGTCAGGGGCGGAGATCTCGCCCTCTTTGCCGCGGGTCATTTCCTCGTTCTTCTGGGGGTCCAGCTTTACGCCGGCAAACTCCAGGGCTTTGCAGATCTCGGCGCGGTGGGCGGTCTGGTTCTCACCCACGCCGGCGGTGAAGACAATGGCGTCGCAGCCGCCCAAAGAGACCATGTAGCTGCCTATAAACTTGCTGACCTGGTATTCCAAAATATCCTGGGCCAGCTTAGCGCGCTCGTGGCCCTCGTTGCGGGCGGTGGTAACATCGCGGTCGTCGCTGGAAACGCCGGAAACGCCCAAAAGGCCGGACTTCTTATTGAGTACCTGGTCCATTTCGCCGGGGGTCAAGTGCTCCTTTTCCATAACAAAGGTGACCACCGAAGGGTCTAAAGAGCCGGAGCGGGTGCCCATCATAAAGCCGTCCAGGGGGGTAAGGCCCATGCTGGTGTCAATGCACTTGCCGCCTTCTACGGCGGTGATGGAAGAGCCGTTGCCCAAATGGCAGGTGATGATCTTCAAATCCTGGATATCCTGGCCCATCAGCTGGGCGCAGCGGGCGCTGACATACCGGTGGGAGGTGCCGTGGGCGCCATAGCGGCGCACAGCGTACTTCTCATAATACTCATAGGGGATGGGGTATATGTAAGCCTTAGGGGGCATGGTGGCGTGGAAGGAGGTGTCAAAAACCACGGCCTCGGGCAGCTCCTTGCCGAAGAGGTCCCGGCAGGCGTTAATGCCCTGGACATGGGCCCCGTTGTGCAGGGGGGCCAGGGGGATGAGGCTCTTAATATCCTCAATGACTTTATCGGTCACCAGCTCGGACTTGCTGAAAATAGCGCCGCCCTGCACCACCCGGTGGCCAATAGCGGCAATCTCGTCCAGGCTCTTAATAACGCCGTACTCGGCGTCCAAAAGCGCGTCCTTCACCTGGGTGAAAGCGGCGGTGTGGTCCAGCATGTTCACCTTTTTGTTCAGCTCCCGGCCGTCGGCGGTCTTATGGGTAAAGATGCCGCCGGGGATGCCGATGCGCTCGCAGTTGCCTTTGCAGAGCATCTCCTCGTTGTCCATGTCAATAAGCTGGTACTTGAGGGAGGAGCTGCCCGCGTTGATAACAAGAATTTTCATACTCTCTCTTTCCTTTCTGCCGGGGCCGCCAGCTGGGCCCTGCCCCGCATATGTTTTTGAAACTGGGCCTTGCATAAGCACAGGCCGGTGCTGTACAATGGTTAAAGATAGCCGTACACCTTTATTTTAATACACTTTCCCGTTGATTGCAAGGAGTTTCCCTAAAAATGCCTGAGTTTTTAACGTTTTCCGCCGTTGTCTGCGAGCTTAACCCCCTCCACTTTGGCCACCTGTCTTTGCTGGACGCCGCGCGCCGCCGGTCCGCCGGGGTGGTGTGCATTATGAGCGGCCATTTCGTCCAGCGCGGCGGGCCCGCCATTTTAGACAAATGGGCCCGCACCCGCCTGGCTCTGGCAGCCGGTGCCGACCTGGTAGCCGAGCTGCCCCCGCCCTGGGCCTGCGCCGGCGCCGAGCGCTTTGCCCAGGGGGGCGTGGCCCTGGCAGGCAGCTTAGCCGGGGTGGGCCAGCTGTTCTTTGGCAGCGAAAAGGCCGACCCAGCGGCCATTACCCGGGCGGCCCGGGCACTGCTTTCCCCAGGGTTTTCCCAGGCCCTGGCCCGCCAGCCGGACACAGGCGCTTCCTTTGCCCGCCGCCGCCAGCAGGCCCTAGAAGGGCTTATAGGCGGGGACGCCGCCCTGCTGGGTTCCCCCAACGCGGCCTTGGGGGTCGAGTACACCAAGGCCATACTGGGCATGGGGCTGCCCTTGCGCCCTGTGCCCATCCCCCGCACAGGCGCGGCCCATGACCGGCCCGCCGCCCCGGGTGAAACCCTTTCCGCCAGCCAGCTGCGGGGGAAAATCCTGGCCGGGGAAAGCCTTAGGGGTTTTGCGCCGGGGTTTACCTGCCAGGCCCTGGAAGAAGAGAAGCGTGCCGGACGGTGCCCCGCGTCCTTGGCCTATCTAGAGCGCCCCATCCTGGCCCGGCTGCGGGGCATGGCCCCGGAAGAGTTCGCGCGCTTGCCCGACATCAGCGAAGGGCTGGAAAACCGCCTGTACAAATACGCCCGCCAAGCCTGCTCATTAGAAGAGCTGTACGCGTTGGTGAAAACCAAGCGCTATACCCATGCCCGCATCCGCCGGCTGGTGATGGCGGCGTTTTTAGGCTTCACCGGGGATCTGCCCGCCCTGCCCCCTTACCTGCCCGTGCTGGGCATGACCGCCCGGGGCGCGGCCCTGTTAAAAGGCTGCTCGCTGCCGGTTGTCACCCGCCTGGCAGATGTATCCCGCCTCCCCCCCGCTTCCCAGGCCCTTTACAGCCTGTGCGCCCGGGCAGACGACCTGTATGCCCTTTCGGCCCCGTCCCCCCAGCCCTGCGGGCGCGGCCAAAGGGAAAAGGTTATAAAGATGTGAAAAGGCCCCGCCCAGGGGCCTCCCCCCGCGCAGGGCCGTGCTTCCTTATTCCTTTAAGCCTGGTATACGATTTCCCCGTCTATAATCGTATACAGGGTCTTGCACTGCATGTCGGCCAGCGGGTTCCCCTGGTAGATGCAAATGTCCGCGTCCTTGCCGGCCTCCAGGCTGCCCACCCGGTGGCCGATGCCGGTGATCTCCGCTGGGTTGATGGTAACGGCCCGCCAGGCGTCCTCTTCGTTTAAGCCCGCTTCTATGGCAAGGCCCGCGCACAAGGGCAGGTATTTCAGGGGTATCACCGGCGCGTCGGTGATGATAGCCACCTTTACCCCGCTTTCCACTAAGGCCTTGGGGGTCTCCCAGCACTTGTTTTTCAGCTCGAACTTGCTCTTGCTGCCAAAGGTGGGGCCTACCAGGCAGGGCCGCTGTTCCTTGGCCAGCTCGTCGGCAATCAGGTGGCCGTCGGTGCAGTGGTCCAGGGTGATGCCGACCCCAAACTCCTTGGCAATGCGCAGAGAGGTAAAGATGTCATCGGCCCGGTGGGCGTGGCTCTTCAGGGGTATCTCCCCCCGCATGACGGGTAGCATGGCGTGCAGCTTCATGTCAAACTCGGGCTTCTTGTTCCCCTCGGGGTCCTTCTCCCAGGCGTCCAGGGCCTCCTTGTAATTCTGCGCCTTTTGCAGCACCTCCCGCAGCAGGGCGGCGGTGCCCATGCGGGTGATGGGGGCCTTTTTGCTGTTGCCGCCGTAGCAGCGCTTGGGGTTTTCGCCAAAGGCCACCTTCATGGCCACAGGGTCCTTCACCACCATGTTGTCCACCCGCTTGCCGCACAGCTTTACCGCCAGGAAGGTGCCCCCCACCACGTTGGCGCTGCCGGGGCCGGTGACGGCGGTGGTCACGCCGTGGCTGTAGGCGTCGAACAGGGCCTCGTCCATGGGGTTCAGGCCGTCAATGCCCCGCATGTGGGGGGTGACGGGGTCGGTCATCTCGTTGTAGTCGGCACCCTCAAAGCCAATGGCCTCTTCGTCCAGGCCAATATGGCAATGCCCCTCTACAAAGCCTGGGGCCACCAGGCAGCCCGCGGCGTCGATCACCTGGGCGCCGGCAGGGGCGTCCACAACCGGGCCTACGGCCACGATTTTCGAACCGTCGATAAGTACCTGCCCCCCGGGGATGTCCGCCCCGGTAATGGGCTTTACCAGCCCGTTTTTGATCAAAAGCATGAAAAAACCTCCCAAAACCAGTCTACGGCTTATACAGCCTGCCTTTATCATAGCAGATACGGGGCGGCTATGCAAGGGCGCCTATGTGAAATCTGCGGCGGGGGCTTTGGAAAACCGGTATTTGCTTTTGCGGCATCATAAGGGTTGCCAAGAGAACCACAATATGGTATAATATAACATAATTATGTTCTGTGCCGGCCGGGCAGATGCAAGGGCCCCTTGCGGGAGCCGCCGGCGCTGTTTTCAGAATGTTATGGAAAGGCATGATGCGTTATGGTTCGGAAAACCTTTTTTGTGCTGGCGGCGGGCCTGTTGCTGTTGCTGACGGCCTGCACAGGCCAGGAGGCCCCGCCCCAGGCGGAAGAGTCGGAGTCCCATACCGTGGCTTTGACCGTGTGGGGGGCCCAGGAGGACGAGGAATTGTTAGGGGAGCTTTTTGCCTCGTTCCAAAAGCAGTACGCGGGGCAGGCGGATTTTGAGATCACCTACCAGGCCCAGAGTGAATCGGGCTGCAAGGATGCCTTGCTGGCCGACCTGGAGGGCGGGCCGGATGTGTTCGCCTTTGCGGACGACCAGCTGGCGGCCCTGGCGGCGGCCGGGGCGTTGGCCCCCATTGAAGACGCGGAGGGCCTGCGCAGCGCCAACCTGCCCGCTGCGGTAGAAGCGGCCAGTGTGGACGGCGAGCTTTACGCCTACCCCTTGACGGCGGACAACGGCTATTTCCTATATTATAACAAGGCGGTTTTTACAGAAGAGGACGTGCAGAGCTTTAACCGCCTGGTAGAAGTGGCGGCAGCAGCCGGGAAGGTGGTAACCATGGACTGGTCTTCGGCCTGGTATGTGTACGCCTTTTTCGGCAACACCGGCATGCAGGTGGGGATAAACGACGACGGCATCACCAACACCTGTACCTGGAACAGCACCGAAGGCCCCATACGCGGGGTAGACGTAGCCCAGGCTATGCTGGATATTGCGGCCAGCCCGGGCTTTTCCAACCGGGTCGATACAGACTTCCTGGCCGGGGTGCAGGATGGCTCGGTAGCGGCCGGGGTCAGCGGCGTGTGGAACGCGGTGGCCGTAGAAGAGGCCTGGGGCAAAAACACCGGGGCCGCCAAGCTGCCCACCTTTGCCTGCGCCGGGGAGGAAATCCAAATGGCGTCCTTCTCGGGGTGCAAGCTGATTGGGGTCAACGCCTATTCGCCTGAAACGGAATGGGCGGCCCGGCTGGCCCAATGGATTACCAACGAGAACGGGCAGGCCCGCCGTTTCGCGGTGCGGGGGCAGGGGCCTGCCAACATACAGGCGGCAAACTCTTCCGAAGTGCAGGGCTCCCCGGCCATTGCGGCCCTGCTGGCCCAGTCGGAGTTTTCCCAGCTGCAGCGGGTAGGCGGGAAGTTCTGGGACCCGGTCACGGAATTTGCCGGGAACATGGCCCTGGGCAACCCCGGCGGCGTCCCTTTGCAGGAGCAGCTGGACCAGATGGTAGAAGGGGTAACGGCCCGGTAAGGGCCCCTTGCGCGGCAAGGCAGATTTTGAAAATATTTCTCGGAGGGGATTCCATGAAAGGCAAGCTGACCCTGCAGCAGCGCCTGATCCTGCCCATTGTCCTGCTGGGCCTGGTGACGCTGCTTTCGAACCTGTTGGCCGTGTTCGGCGTCAACAATGTCAACGCCAACGCCGGCACCATTGTAGACGTCTACATGGCAAGCGAAACAAAGCTGGAAGAGATCCGGCGCTCTATGATGGGCATACATAGGCTGGCCCTGTCCCATATCGTCGCGGCAGACCACAGCACCATGATCCGGCTGGTGCAGGAGATCAAAGAGGAGGAAGCGGCGCTGGATGAAAAGCTGGCCGCCTACGAAAGCTTTGTCCCCGGGGAAGAGGCGGGGACGTACCAGGCGCTTTTAGAGGATTACGCCGCCCTTAAGCACGCCCTGGTAAAGCTGGTGTGCGCCAGCGCGGACAGCAAGACCCAGGAGGCCTACGCCATGGCCAATGGGGATGTGGCCTCTTACGGCAGTTCGGCAGAGAGGAGGATCGACGCCCTGTACGCCTCGGCCAGCGCCCAGGCCGGTACAGCCCGGGACAGGCTGTTTGTGGTGTACGTGACTTCGCTGCTCATCAGCGCCTGCACCCTGGCGGCAGGGGTTGCTCTGGTTGCGGCGGCTTTCCGGATCATACGGAAGTACGTGGTGGCCCCCATCCGCCAGGCCATCGGCACGCTGCAGGACAGCTCCCAGCGCTTAGGCGGCGTGGTGGGGCAGGTGCACGGGCGCATCCACAGCTCCAGCAGCAGCGTGCAGGCCCTTTCCAGCTTGACTTCCCAGCTGTCCGCGGCGCTGGAGGAGGTTTCCGGCAGCGTAGGGGCCATCAGCAGCAACGCAGCCGGCACCCGGGCCGACGCCCAGGACATGGCCCAGGAGTGCGCGGCCATCACCGCTTATTCGGTAGGGATGCGGGACCGAGCCGAGGAGATCGAGGAGACGGCCCGGGAGAATATGGAGTCGGTCCGCGCCCGGACCGAGGAGATCGTGTCCCAGCTGAGCACGGCTATTGAAAAGAGCAAAAGCGTGGGGGAGATCAGCAGCTTGACAAAGGACATCCTGTCCATTTCCTCCTCTACCGACCTGATTGCCGTCAACGCCTCTATTGAAGCGGCCCGGGCCGGGTCGGCCGGCAAGGGCTTCTCCATGGTGGCCCAGGAGATCCGCAGCCTGGCCGATTCCTGCGCCGAGACAGCGGGGCATATCCAGCGGGTAAGCGGCGTGGTTACCGGGGCGGTAGACTACCTCTCCGGCAGCGCCCAGGAGCTGGTGGAGTATTTAGGCCATGCGGTGCTGGAACAGTTCCAGCGCTCGGCGGAATCGGGCAAGCAGTACCGTGACGACGCCATTTATGTAGAGGGGAGCATTGAAGCCTTTAACAGCCGGGTAGAGCGCCTGCGGGCCGCTATGGACGAGGTGGCGGGTTCCATCGCCAATATTTCCGACGCCATCGGCGGCGCGGCGGAAGGCGTCAACGGCGCGGCGGGCCGCACCCAGGACTTGGTGGAGGACATGGCCGGGATTACGGAAGGGATGTCCACCAACCAGGAGATCGTGGGCGAGCTGCAAAAGCAGATGGAATCTCTGGCCAATTTGTAAGGGGCTTTCGGCCTTTTATGTGAGCTATAAAAAAACAGGGCGTGCCTGTAAAAGACACGCTCTGTTTTCATTTTTGTACGGATTCTGCACCGCCGCCGGGCGGCGCTTATGTACCCTTGCCTGTGGGCGGCCACGTTTTTTTTAAGATGGTGCGGGTACATCCACCTCAGAGGCAGACTCCATCTTGAAACGTTCCATAGCTTCCTTAGCCTCGGGTACCATAACAGAATTGCTTTTCATGTTCACACTCTCCTTCAAAAGTTTTTCGCGTTTGCATTAGGTATTTTTAACCCGGGCCTTGCCTTTATGAATGTCAATTTTTGTATCCTTCTGTTGAGGGCCGTTTTAAAAATGTGCGGTTAAGCCCCATAAAATCACTCTTCTATAAATTCAAACAACTCTTCCACAGCCACATGGAAAACCTTTGCAATATCCATGGCCAGCTTTAGCGAAGGGTTATACTTCCCGTTTTCCAAATGTACAATGGTTTCCCGCCGGGCGTGCACCAGCTCTGCCAATTCGCTTTGCTTTAAGCCCGCTTTTTCCCGGTACTCCTTGATCTTCGTTTTGAGAGCCACCTCAAACCCCCTTGCTGTCCATTACGCAAAACAGGATGAACCGGACAACGCTCAACGCCAATACCGTCCCTACCAGCGCATAGCCGGCCATCCTTCCGTCTATAAACGCTACAGCGCAGGCAAAAGCGATCACGATCACAGCCGCAATCAAAATTTTCAGCCCAATGGCGTCGGTGCGGCGCAGGTTGCGTATGGCCAGCTCGTCCTTTTCTTCCTTGCTGAAGGTATGGATGCGCCCGGCCTGCAAGGAAAAGAACACCACGGTGAACACGATGATCATATTCTGGATGGTCATATAATAGTCATGCCAATCCCGCCTTGCCCACATCCAATAATAGAGGACAAGCAGCACAGCATAAATAATTTTTGTGGCTACCATTTCCCTCAAGGTGACTTTTGATTTCATGTCCCATTCCTCCGTGTGAATTATTTTTAACTTTGTCGCGTTACAAATATATCACACCTCGTGCCCTTTGTCAATAGAGAAGTGAACTATTTTTAACTTTCCGCAGGGTATGGGCAGCCATGTGGAGGAAAACGCCACCACCAAAAGTGCCTAAGCCTTCCTATTATAAAGGGGTCCGCCTGTTTTTGGCCCAGTGGGGCATAATCCCCGGCAACCTGCCCACCCTAAGCCCATTGAGGTGATTACATGGCAAACCATTTGCAAAACGAAACGAGCCCCTACCTTCTCCAGCACGCGGGCAACCCGGTAGACTGGTACCCCTGGGGCCAAGAAGCCTTCCGCCGGGCAAAGGAAGAGGACAAGCCGGTTTTCCTGAGCATTGGCTACAGCACCTGCCATTGGTGCCACGTTATGGCCCGGGAGAGCTTCCAGGACAGGCAACTAGCCCAGCGGCTGAACCAGTGGTTTATCTGTGTCAAGGTAGACCGGGAGGAACGGCCAGACGTAGACAGCGTCTACATGGCGGCCTGCCAAGCCTTTACCGGCAGCGGCGGCTGGCCGGCCAGCGTCTTTTTGACCCCAGAACGGGAGCCCTTCTTTGCGGGGACGTACTTCCCCCCGCACAGCCGGGACGGCATGGTGGGCCTGTGGGAGCTTTTGGGGTTCCTGCACGAAAAGTGGCTGCGTGACCGCCCGTCCCTAATTAGCAACGCGAAAAAGACCGTCGCCCTGTTAAGCCAGACAGAAAAACGGGCAGGCAAGGCAGCAGCCGGCCTATTAGAAGAGGCGGTGCAGGGTTACAAGCAAAGCTTTGACCAAAAGCACGGGGGCTTTGGCGGCGCGCCCAAGTTCCCCTCGCCCCACAACCTGCTTTTCCTGCTGGCCTATTCCCGCAGGCGCGGGGACAGGGAGTGCCTGGGCATAGCGGAAAAAACCCTGCGGCAAATGTACCGGGGCGGGCTGTTCGACCATATTGGCGGCGGCTTCTGCCGGTACTCCACGGACAGCCGGTTTTTAACGCCGCACTTTGAAAAAATGCTGTACGACAACGCCCTGTTGACCCTGGCCTACTGCGAGGCCTACGGGGACACAGGGGACCCACTCTACCGCCTGGCTGCCCAGCGCACGGCAGACTATGTGCTGCGGGAAATGGCTGCGCCCGCGGGGGGCTTCTACAGCGCCCAGGACGCGGACAGCCAAGGGGAGGAAGGAAAGTATTACCTTTTTACGCCAGAGGAAGTGAACCGCACCCTGGGCCGGAAGGAGGGGGAGAGGTTCAACCGGCACTTTGACATCACCCCCGGGGGGAATTTTGAAGGGAAAAGCATCCCAAACCTTCTGGGCAGCGACCCTTCGGACCGCTCCTTTGACAGCGGCCTGGAACAGCTTTACGCCTACCGCCGGGGCCGTCTGCCCCTGCACGTAGACGATAAAATCCTAACAGCCTGGAACGGCCTGATGATTGCCGCGCTGTGCCGGCTGTACCGGGCCAGCGGGGAGAAAAAATACCTGGACGCAGCCAAATCGGCAGACCGCTTCCTTTGGGAAAACCTGTGGGACGGGGCGGGCTTTGCCGTCAGCTTCCGGGCCAGGCAGCGGGGCGCGGCGGGTTTTCTGGACGATTACGCGGCCATGGTGTTTGCCCAGCTGGCCCTTTACGGCGCGGTGCTGGAACCGTCGTATTTGACCCGGGGGGAAGAGCTTTGCCAAGCGGCTGTCTCCAAGTTTTGGGAGGAGGGAAGCGGCGGGTTCACCCTGTACGGCAGCGGGAACGAAGAGCTGATCCTAAAACCCAAAGAGACCTACGACGGGGCTATGCCCAGCGGGAATTCCCTGATGGCGTGGGCCCTGGTGCGGCTGGGCCAGCTTACCGGCCAGGAAAAATATACCCGCCTGGCCAGCCGCCAGCTGGATTTCATGGCGGCAGGGGCCGAAAAGTACCCCACAGGCTATGGTATGTTCCTGCTGGCACTGCTGGACTATACAGACCCGCCGCCCAAAGTGACAGTGGTACTGAGCGGCGAATCCCCCAAAGAAAAGCTGGCGCTGGAAGCCCCGGCGGAAGCGGCCCTCACGGTGCGGGAGCCGAGCAGGGGCCGCCCCCTGAAAAATGGCCGCACCACCTATTATGTCTGTAAAGGGCGCCAGTGCCTGCCGCCCGTAAACGACCTGCGAGACGTACTGTAAAAACAAACAAAAAAAGCGTACCCCGCCAGACAAGGGAAGGGGTACGCATTTTTTATAGGGCCCGCCTTACAAAAGCCAGCCAACGTCCAGCTCTAAGGGGGTTAGCTTTACATCGGGCTTTACCCTTTCCCCGTGGAAGTCGCTGCCGCCGGTGGTGCGCAGGTTGTACTTTTTTGCCAGCCCTAAATAAAACGCCTGCTGGGCCGGGGTGTGCTTGGGGTAGAAGCACTCCAAGGCGTCCAGGCCCCAGGAGGCCAGCTTTTTCACCAGCTCTTCCAGGGCGCTGTCTTCCAGCCGCAGCTGGTAGGGGTGGGCCAGCGCCGCCTTGCCCCCAGAGGCCCGGATGGCATCCAGGCCGTCCCGGGCGCTGAGCTTGAAAATTTTGACCTGGTGGTATTCCTCTGTGTCCAAATACCGGTCAAAGGCCTCCCGGTTCGACTGCACATAGCCCCGGCGCACCAAAGCCTGGGCAAAATGGGGCCTGCCGATCACGCTGCCGCCTGCCAGCCCCTCCACTTCTTCCAGGGTGATGTCCAGCCCCTTGCGGCGCAAAAAATCTAAAAGCAGGAACTTCTTCTCCTCCCGCCCTTTCTGGAACCGCCCGCACAGGGCCCGCAGGGGGGCGGCCTCTTCCCCAAACCCATACCCCAGGATGTGGAAATTGCGGTATTCCGCGGCACTCATTTCTACGCCCCGCAAGAGGCGCACCCCCAGGCGTTCCCCGGCCTGTGCAGCCTCGGCAAGCCCGTCTATGGTGTCGTGGTCTGTCAGCGCCAAAACCTCGATCCCCTTTTCCTTTGCCAGCCCCACCAGGGCTGCGGGGGCGTACTGCCCGTCCGAAGCGGCGCTGTGGGTGTGTAAATCTACTATAGCCATAGGGCCTCCGTTTTGCTTTTTTGGATTTTACCCCCCGCGCCCGGCAGGGGTACTGTTCCATTATAAAAAAATTTCCCGCAGGAATCAAGGGCTTTCAGGGCAAAAAGGCGGCTTTTTAACCCATGCAAAAGAGGGAACCAGCCTTTTGCCGCAAAGCCATGCGGTTTTCGCAGGGGATAAAAGCCTGCTTGCCCACGGCACAAACACAAGAGAAAAGGGGCAAAGCCCGCTGGATACAGGCTTTTGCCCCTTATGCCTTTCACAAATCCTTCATCTGTTCGTAGACATCAATGTCATTCTCAGAATCGCACTCCAACCAAAGCCAGCTTGTAGGGATGGCTTGGACAGGGTATCCCCGCCCCACCAGCTCTTGCAGCAGGGTGGTCATGTCCAGCTTGCCTACCGGTTTTGCCAGGGGCTCCTGGACGGTCTTCTCCACCCAGCCCCAGCTTTCCGGGGTAAAGCGCAGCAACCCCATAAACTGGCCCTGGATGTCCTCCCGTGTGCTGGGCTTCTTCCCAATCTCCACCAGCCGCCCGCCGCTGTCGGTGCGGAAGGTTTCCAAATCCTCCAAAGGGTTTTCCATGCGCGTTTCCCACAGCTCCCAAAAGCCTGTGTACGATGTAATAGCCAGCGGCGCGTCACAGTCCGCCAGCGCGCGGATAGCCAGGGGGGAAAAGACGATATCCGAATAACAGACGATGCAGGGCTCCTGTTTCAGCCATTCTTTTGCCATAGTCAGGGAGTAGAACATGTTGGTCTGTTCCCAGACCTCATTGTGGAAATAGGCCACCTCAGGCACCGTAAACATCCCGTTTTTATAGCCAGTCACAATGCCGACCTCTTTTTTAGCGATCCCCGCCTGCCCCAATGCTTCCAGGCAGCGGTCCAACAGTGTGCGGCCCTTTAGCATACACATGCACTTGGGCCGGTCTTTTGTGCGTTCCCCCAGGCGGCTGCCCCGCCCGGCGGCCAAAATAATCACTTTCACAGCTTCAACGCCTCCCGTATCCATTGGATGTCCCGTTCCCGCAAGGGGCAGTACCGCTCCGGGTGCCACATGATCCCCCGCACCCAGGGGTATTCCTGGTGCGCAACAGACTCTAAAACCCCGTCCCCGCTCCAGGCTAAAGGGGTAAGCGGCGGGCGGCACTCCAAGGCCCCCCAGCCGTGGAAGCTGTTGACCTTGTCCCCATTGGAGAGCAGGTGTTCCACCCGCACATGGCCCTCCACCCGCACCAGCGGCGTACCAAAGGTATGCAAAAGCATCTGCATGCCCCGGCAAACGCCCAGCAGGGGGACGCGGTTTTCCAGGGCAAATTGGATCAAAACCCCCTCGGCGTCGTCGCGCTCAGGGGCCTCCCCCAAATCGTTGCCGCCTGTAAGGATTATGCCGTCCGGCGGCATTTCATCTAGCATAGAGCGCACAGTCCCTGAGCGGTTGGGCAAAATCAGCGGCACAAAGCCGCAGGCCTCCGCCAGCACCGCCCACTCCTGGGACAGCGCGTCCCGGCGCTCGCCGATATTTTCTATAGTTTCTACCCGCTGGGTAAGCGCAACCTTTTTGCTCATAATACCATCACCGTCCGGTTCCGGCCGTTTATTTCCAGCCGTTTTGCCGCCGCGTACCGGGCAAACTGCTTTTCCCCAACGCCTATCACAGCCGGCAGCCCGAACTCTGCCGCGCGGATAGCCATATGGGAATTGGCCCCGCCGTAAGCGGTAATAAACCCGGCGATTTTGTGGGAAAAGATCCAGTCATACCCCGGGTCGGCGCCGCGTATCAGCACAATCTTCCCTTCCAGCGGGCTGTCTGAGGGAAGCGGGACCGTTTCGGCGCGGCAGCTGTTTTGGGTGATAAAATTAGGGCTGCCGTCCAACAGGAAAAAGCTGTAGATCTGCCGCTCGTCCCACAGCAGCGGCGGCAGGGTGATGCCGCCCGCCACCTGTTCCAAGGCCTTGCCGTCCTGGATAGACGCCCGCAGCACCTGCCCCAGGTCGGCAGTGCTGGAATACGCCTCGGTCACCCGCTGGATGGTCACATAGGACATTTCCTCCCGGTTGAGGCCATAGGGCTCACCCAGCTGGGCCAGCAGCTCCAGCGCGTCGGACAGCGTGTGCGTAAACACAAATTTCCCATATTCCCGGCCCTCAATAGCCTGCTGGATGAAACGGAAAAGGGACAGTACATCCGCTGAAAGCCGGTGTTCCTCCAGCATGTGCTGAAGCCTCTCCAGCTGTTCCAGCGAAAGTTTAAAGGCCCCTTCCTCCTGATGGCTTGCGCCGCCCTGGGTAAAGTCGAAATAGCGTTCCTGCCCCTGGTCGTAGCGGGGCGAGCAGATGTCGTAGGTGCCGGGCCGCAAATGGCCGTACCGGCCTAAAAAGTCCGCGGGCGGTATGTCGTGGAAATCCCGGGCGATATTTTTGCCCACGGTAGATAACCCGCCCATGTACTGGGCCCGTTCCTCTTCTGTCAGGACCCCCGTGGCCACCATAGAGCGCAAAAGCTCTACCGCAATAAACCCGGCCCGGGCCAGCCCCGCAAAAGGCAGGGTGCCGTAGCGCTTGCAATACTCTAAAAGCCAGTAGACCTTGTCCGCCGTTTCCAGCCGGCTTTCCATGATTTCCCGGTGCTTCTGCTGCAAAACCCTTATCTTCTCCGCGTCCCTGCGCCACAGCCCGTCTTCACAGATGATGTGGTTAGTCAAGCCCCGCAAAGCATCTATCAGGCATGCCCGCTCCTCCTCAGTAAACCCCGCCTGGCCCAAGACCTTCACACGTTCCCGCAGGTCAAAGGTATAGCAGGTAAAAGCAATCTCAAACTCCACCTTGTCGTGGAACTGCGGGTTTTCCCGCAGGCGGGCCAAATAATATTCCGCCAGCTTTTCCGCCAAAGGCTCCGGCAGGGTCTTGGGCAAAAAGGAGTTAAAGCTCACCCGGGCGTCGATGTAGGGCAGGCCCTGGAAATCTACCATAAGGGGGAAGGAGCGCAGGTTGCGGTAGCCGTAATTGTCCCGCTGGTAGGCCCACACGCCGTTGGTGATGATCTCCTTGTACAAGCTCAGCGCCAGGGCCCGGGGCCGTATGCCGATCATCTCCGCCGGGTTCCAGTCCGGCATGACGCCATAGATGGTAGTCCCGCCGCACAAATCCGGGTGGGGCTGCATGGCGCTGCGCAGCTTTTTCTGAATCTGCCCCAGCTCCCGGGCCTGCTGCCCGCCGTCTTTCAGGGGGCAGCGCAGGACAAGGGGCCGGGCTTGCAGCAGGTATAATTCCCCTTGGGAAATAGCAAACTCAATATCCAGCAAGGGGGTGCCAAAAACCCCCTCCAGCTCCTGGCACAAGGCAATGACGCGGTCTAAAGGCTCTGGGGCCGGGTAGGGGGACTTCTTGAAATGGTAAAAAGTCTCCAAATGCTCCCCGGTGCCGTCGGTCACCGAGCTGGTAGAGCCGGTAGAAGCGTCGTAATTTAAAATGTAATAATGGCCGCCGGTGTTGGGGTCCGCGGTAAAGGCCACGCCGCACAGCTCGACCTGGGCCAAAAAGGGCTGGATGAAAACCTGGTTTTCCGGGTCCGGGCCCATGGCTTCCACAACCCGCCTTACCGCCCGCCGCACTTCCTCTTCCCCGCACACATCGGGTATGGAGAGGAACTTGCCCGCGTTAGAGCTTTCCGCGGTGTCCTCGTTTTTCGCGCTGCTGCGCACAATAAGCCGCCGCCCCAGCAGCCCGCCCTCTTCTAGAAGCGGGATGCACTGCCCGGCGTCCTTTGCCGTAAAGCAGACCTGCGGCAGCACCTTCGCGCTGGCCAGCCGCCCGGCCAGCCCGCGCAGGGTGTCCGCTTTGCTTTTGAATGTTTGCATAGGGTCACCGCTTTGTAGAACGCACCGTGAACGCACGGGACAAGTAGGGGACTACGACATGCTCCATGCCCTGGATTTTCCCCTCAATCATGTTCAAGACCTGCTCGAATAATTCGTCCCCGGCCTGCGCATGGATGTCGTTAACCGACCGCCAGGCGCCCATGTACCGCTCAGGGGTCATGACAGCCTCGTGGGGGCCCTCTACCAAGAACAGGTCCTCAAAAAAGCGTGTAGACAGCAGCTTGCTTTCCATGTCCTGCATATTGGCCCGGGAGCCCGAGGACACCCGCTTCAAATGCGGCACCATTTCTTGGATCGAGTGCTCGATATCCATGTGGAACGGGCTGCTTTCCAGGTTCCGGGGGTTCCAAATCGCGGTAAAAAAGCCGCCCGGGCGTAGCACGCGGTGGAATTCTTCCAACGCCACCGGCGCGTCTGCCCAATGGAAGGAAGAGCCCATCAGCACCCAGTCCACGCAGTTGTCCGGCAGGTTTGTCACTTCCGCCAGCCCCTTCGACCACACAAATGTGTCCTTGCCCTCAAAAAGCTTTATGCCTTCCGCACGCATAGCGTCATTGGGCTCCACAGCATACCCCCGCAGCCCAAGGCCCTCTAAATCCTGGGTGAGCTTGCCGGTACCAGCACCCACGTCCGCTACCTTCTCAATGGGGCCGTTCATGGATTCAATATACCCCTTCAGTACACGGAGTACTGTCTCCGAATAGCCGACCCGGTTCACATATTCTTTTGCGAGCTTTGTAAAATCGCCTAATTGCATATTAATGCTTCCTCACTTTCCATAAAATATCCACTTGTTCTTCCGGTGTTTTGCTGCCGTCGTTCTCCAAAACCAAATCCGGGCATTTGGGTTCTTCCACTTGGAAATGCACCCCCGCCACATCCGCTTCCCCCGTGCTGTACAGGCCCTTCTGATCCCGGCGGCGCAGGGTGCCCATAGACACCTTCACATACACCTCAAAATAGCCGGGAATATTCTCCCGGTTCCATTGCCGCACACGGTCAAACATAGAAATGGTGCAGCAAACCACCGTAAAGCCCTGCTTTGCCAATAATGCGCATAGCCGGGCGTTGCGCATAGCGCTTTTGCGGCGGTCCGATTCGCTGAACCCCAAATCGTCGCCAAAAACCTGCCGCAGCTCGTCGCCGTCTAAAAAGACAGCTGCCTCCCCAGCCTCCCGCAATTTTTCATACCACAGCCGCCCTATGGTGGTTTTGCCCGCCCCAGACAAGCCGGTAAGCCAATATACTTTTCCCTCCATAGCCAAGCCCTCAGTGGTATAGCGGCTGCTCTAAAAGCGCCGGGTCCAATTTCAGCAGCGGCATCATGTGCAGCTCCTGGGCGTGGTTGTTGATGAAGTGCAGGCCCCGCAGAAGGGTCTTGCCGGTTTTCAGGCGGTTTTCACGGTTGAGCTCCATAAGCCTTTCCGAAAGGATTTTCTGGACATCCTCCTCAGGGATATCCGAAAGGTCGATCCCCTCCGGCACTTCCAGCTTAGCCTTGACCTTTTTGGCGCTGGCCTCAATATAGTGGTCGATTGTGTCAAAATGGTTGCACAGCTCCTCTACCCGCGCTTCGTCAACAGGCTGGCCGTCATAATACTGAAAGTCATAGCCATAGGCCTCATAGGTATCCCGCATAAAATATTCCATAAAGTAGCGCTCGCTGTCGCCCAAGAAATCCGGGTAAGTCTCATAAACAGCCCGGGGGTCAAAGCCTCTGGCGTCGCCCTTTAGGGACTCAGGGTCACGCTCGCCAAACATAGAGCAATAGGTCAGGCTTTCGGTGTAGGGCAGGTCTAAAAATTCCGCCAAAGCGGTAAAAGTAGCCTTGGGGTTCAGCTTCCCATCCTCAAACCGGGCCAGGACGCTGTCCTGGAACAGCCGGTCCTGCCAGTCGATCAGGTAGCTGCGGTTGAGCACACGTGAATTTACATCATCCCCGATGAGCTTCTGTTCCTCTTCCTCTGGGTCCTCCCAGCTTGCCAGGGCGTTTTTCCACATATACCGCACACAGGCGGCGCTGCTGGTAGTAGGGCGGCGGAAAGGCGCTACGGATTTGATATATTTGAAATTCTTGAAAATGGGGGAATTCCGGATCTTCTCATACTCCCGGGAGTAGAGAATGGTCAGATTCTGCTTGGGGTCCACCAGGATCTGGTAACCGATATATCCGAAGTGGGGGGAGAGCAGCAGCGCGGGCACGATCCGGGACGCGGGGTCTGTCGCCATGGTGCAGCGCTCGTCCCCCAGATACCCAGCTACCAGAATGTCTTTATCGGTCTGGTCTTTTAACAGATACAGTTCCCTCTGGATCCGGTTCACGGTTTCGGTAGATTTGGCAATCTGTGCCGTGCTATGGACCTTTTTCACGTTCTCTTTCCAAGTGTTAAGCCCTTCTTCCACCTTATCAAACATCTGGGCGGGAGCCGAAAGGATATTGGGATGCCCATCCAAAATCTCCGCAAAGAAGTTGATACAGTTGTGGGACTGAAGCTGGGACAGCCAAATCATACGCGTAACCTCCCGGATGCCCACAGGCTTTACCGGGTACTGGCTGTAGTCCATGCCAAAACGCTCTTTAAAATCAATGGGGTACTGGGCAACCTCATCGCCGATCAAAAAGACGATCTTCTCCTCTTCCAGCAGGGGCCGCACATTTAAGCACTGAAGGTAAGAGCAAAAGGCCCCCCAGTCCGTATAGTGGAGGTATAGGTGGTTTTCGCGGCCCACATAGTCGCTGCGGCGCACGTTGTCCCGCAGGTATTCCAGCTCGTACTGGGAGTACACGTCTGCCGCCAGGATGGGCTTTTCCAAATCTTTAAAAAAGTTGCGGCTGATGACAGGCCGCTTGATATCCGTAAACTCCCCGAATTCCCGCCGGCTGGGGAAGAAGGGGATGTAGCTGTCGTCACTGTAAGGGTAAAACTGGATGGGCAGCTCCTCAAAGGGCAAAAAGTCTTTGCGGAACAAATAGGGGTAGCGTTTCAGCAGCTTTACGTTGCGTTCGTAACGGTTTTTCAGCTGTTTGACGTTGGGCTCGTAAAAAGCCCCGGTCAGCAGGGCCAGGGTCTCTTCTTGGTAGAGGCCGCGGCGGTACAGGTTTAAAAAGCAGGTATACGGAACCTGGTAGCTGCCACCGGCCTGCAGGATGTAGACGGCAGCTTCCAGTTCCTCCTGGGGGGCCAGCCCCCCTTCGTGGACAGCCAGGGTGTAAGCCTGCAGGGCATCATCCGCCTGGCCCAGCTCCGCCATGCGGCGGGCGATCTCCATTGCTTGCATAAAAACGGTTCCTTTCGTGTTTTTCCCAGGGGCCGCACCAAAAAAAGCGGGACGGGCAAATCGCCCGCCCCGCCGTGTACAGCTTGGTGCCGGATTAAGAACAACTGTGCTATAGGGATTAGCCCAACAGCTGCAGCACGCCCTGGGGCACAGCGTTGGCCTGGGCCAGCATAGCCTGTGCGGACTGCACCAGGATGTTGTTCTTGGTGTAAGCCATCATCTCTTCGGCCACGTCGGTGTCGCGGATGGTGGACTCGGCGTCCTGGATGTTCTCGGCCATGACGCTCAGGTTGTTGGCGGTGTGCTCGAGACGGTTCTGGGTCGCGCCCAAATCGCCGCGGACGCCGGACACCTGGTTGATAGCGTCACGGATGGTCTTGATAGCAGCGGAAGCCCCTTCGGGGTTGCTGATATTCAGGTCCGCGATGCCCAGGGCCCTGGTGTGCATGTCGCCGATCTTCACGCTCAGCTGGTTGTAGCTGTCGCTGGTATCGCCGATTTGCAGCTGCAGGCCTTCGCCGGTGATAACCGGGGCCTTAGAGTTCTCAACCGCCGCCTTGTCGGCCGTGGTGCCGGTCTTGGAGCGGATGGTGAGAATCTTCTTGTCCGCGTCGTCGCCGGTGCCGTTCTTCACATCCACCTCATAGTCGCTGCCCAGGGCTGTCTGAAGGTTAGCCAGGGCGTCGCCGTCCATGCTTACCTCAATGTTCTTGCCGTCGGCGGAAGGAGCGCCGGCCGTGCCCTTAACAAAGGTGTAAACCTTGCCGTCAATGTTCAGCTTGTTGCCGGCGGCAAGCTTGGTGGGGTCAACCGTAATGGCCACGCCAGCGCCCTTGTCGGCGGTAGCGGGGGCGGTCACCTTAATCTTGCTGGTCAGGTCCGCCTCGGTCTTCAGCTCCTTGCCCGCAGTAGTGGTCTTGCTGGTCTGCTCGAAGTGGATGGTGGTCTTGCCGCCCGCGCTGGAGGAGCCAATCTTCCACTTGCGGCCGTCCGCGGCGGCGAACTCCGCCTGATTACTTAGCTTGTCGGCGAGGATATGGACAAGCTCCGCGTCCGTCTTGCCGGCAGCCTTCTCGGCGGAGAGGTCGATGTTAAAGTCGCCTCCGGTGGGGGCAGTTGTCCCGGTCTGGACGGTGAACTTTTTGCCGTCAATTTCAATGACAGTGCCGTCCTGAACCATAGCCTCCGTCAGCTCCAGGTCAATGCCGGCCATGCTGTCGGCCTTAAAGGCCTGGGCCTGGGTAACCTTGGTGGTCTCGTGGACCACGTCGCCCGTATAGGACTTGGCACCGATGACATCAGTCAGCTTCACGTTCATGCCCAGATCCTTGTTGATCTGCTCGGCTGCAGTAGCGTCAAACTCGTTGGTGGTGGCGCCGGGAGTGTCGGAGACCTCCGTGTAGTTAGCGGTACCGGCGCCCACGCCGGCCAGGGTCAGCTTGACGTTATCGCCGTCCACCGTAACCTCGTACACGTTGCTGCCGATCTTGATAGAGTCATTGGCGGCAGTGCCGGTTGCCGATGCGCCGGTGGTCTTGTCAACACCGTTGCTGCTTCCTACCATAGCGTCCTTCAAAGCAGTGGCAATATCGGCAGCGGAATAGCTGGTCTTACTAGTCAGGCTCGCAGTATAGGTGGTGCCGCCGATATCGAATTGCATGCTGACAGTATCAGAGGTGTTGGCAGCCTCCGCTGAAAGGGCGCTGATGTCAATAATAGCGCTGGCGTTTGTCTGGCTGTTGCCTTTTACTTCCAGGTGGGCGGTCCCGCCTTTCACAGTGCCCAGCAGGCCTTTCAGATCCACGGTGCCGTTGTGGCCTACCTGGCCGGCCACGTTCTCGAAGTTGGTGAACGCGGTGGTGTTGATGCCAGCCTTGCCGTCCAGCAGCTTAATGCCGTTGAAGTTGGCGCTGTCGGCGATACGGTCGATTTCAGAACGGAGCTGGTTGACTTCTTTCTGCAGGTTCAGGCGGTCCACTTCGTTGTCATAGGTGCCGTTAGCGGACTGGGTAGCCAGGTAGTCCATGCGGTTGAGCATGTCCTGAATCTCCTGCATAGCGCCCTCAGCGGTCTTCACCAGGGAGATGCCGTCCTTGACGTTCTTCTGGGCAGCGTTGAGGCCGGTGATCTGGGCACGCATTTTCTCCGAAATGGCCAGGCCGGCGGCGTCGTCGCCAGCGCGGTTGATCTTGTAGCCGGAGCTGAGCTTTTCCAGGTTCTTAGACAGGGCGGACGTATTGGTGTTGTAGTTCCGGTAGGCGTTCATCGCCATAATGTTGTGTTGGATACGCATAATTTTTCTCCTTTATAATGATTTTGCGTAAACTTCGCCCAGGCGCTCCTCGCCGGGTTCTGTTGTGTATGCGCTGCGCTTGCCGCGTCCGGTTCACGCCCGCGCAATGTATATTTCAACCAGCCTAGGACTGGCAGAAACCAAAGTTATTTGTGCAACTCTTCCAGCCTTTTCGCATCCCGCCTTTTCTCAGACGGCGCTTTCGTGCGCTTCTCCCGCAGCCCCTCGGGCCGCTGGCCGGTGCGTTCCAGCACCTCCCCCCGCAGAATGGGCACATCCTTGGGGGCTTTCACGGCAACCAAAAACGAATCGCCGGACTTCTTAAAAACCTGTATGGCAATATCCTCGCCAATGGTGAGATATTCACCGGATTTGATCCTCAAAGTCAGCATGGGGTTCCCTCCTCATGGTAAGCCGGGCTTTATTCCTCCTGTGCGGCCTGTGCGGCCTTCCGCGCCGCGTCGTAAAAAGTGGTGCGGGCCATCCCGCAGGACTTGGCGGCTTCTTCCAGGGTCATCCGTTTCCCCCGCCACGCCCCCACGGCATCCATAAAATTCTCCGGCAGGGGCTTCGCTCGGGGCCCAAAGTGCACCCCCTTGGCCTTAGCCTTGGCGATGCCTTCGGCCTGCTTCCTGCGGCGTTTTTCCCGCAGGCTCTGCTGGGTAGCCGCCAAGAAGAGCTCCGACACAAAGCCGCTCAAAAGCTCCTGGCTGTGCTCCGGGTCCCGCCGGGCAATATCCGATACCAGGTTCTGTGCTAATTCAGAAAGCAGTTCCGGCAAAGGCGCAGCCGCCGCAACATTTTCGGGGTCAAGGGAAAAACCACGCTGTATATAGTTGTTTTCAGCCGCTTTTTTCATTCCCTTCCCCTCTGTTCGAAAAAGTATAAATTACCGATGCGTCACTTTTTTGGTGCGTTTTTGTCCTTACACACAAGATATCGGACTTTTTCTGAAAAAGATAAGCCCAAATCCGAAAAAAACTTCATTTCGTAAATCTATAGGTTTTCAAGTGGATTTTTTGTACGCAGCGGCCTTACTCTTATAAAAGGGTGCGCCGTTAAGTTTTTATTCCCCTCCCAGCCCGATGGACTGGATAAAGCAGCCCCGCCCCCGTCAATCCCATCAAAGCCGAAAAAAACCACCTGCCTCATCCAGCCCCTTTTGGGGAGGAAACAAGGCAGGTGGTTCATTTTCAGGGCTTCCATAGTTAAAACTGCCGGTAATACCGCCGGATAGATAAAGGATGCCGGGGGGGGACCTCTAAGTAAGCGCCTACGCCCCTCCCGCCGCCCTATGCACCGCCCCGCAGGCAATTTTCTCACCCGACCCGCCGGATGGCTGTGTAGTAAAATCGTCCGGCTGGCTGTGTATAATGACCACCCTGCCGATTATATCCTCCACCAAAAAGCGGTCTGTCAAAAACGCCGATACCGCAAGGCCGTTGTTCCCAAACAGCGGCGGCAGGTCCCCGGCGTGATAAGGGTGCCCGCACCCGCCCGGGTTGAAGTGCCCCATAGCGTGGGGGAAAGGCTCCCCCGCCTGCCCGCCGCAGTCTGCCCCCTGATGGATATGGAACCCGAAAACCTGCCCCTGGCAGGGGCCCTCCGGCTTAGGCAGGCCGGTTATTTCCGCGTAGACCACCACGCCCTCATCTGTCTGATAAAACCGTACCCAGCCGCCTATGCCGGAAAACCCCTCCCCGCCCGCAACCCGGGCCTCAGCCTGGGGGCTGCCGCGCAAAACCGGGAGAAGATGGGGGATAGGCTGTCTATGGGATAAATGGCTCATGTATACCGCCCCTTCCAGGAAAATATTTTATAAAGCATCCTATGCAGGCAAGGGGTGCCGTGCCATGAAAATACAACCCCACAAAAAAGCCCCCAGAGACAACCGTCCCCCGGGGCTTCCCTTATGTAAAAATGTAAAAATCCGATTTCCTCACCCACCCAAAACATTTCACCCCAACCCCGGCCCCCAGGCCCCTTCCAGTTCCAGCAAAAACCGTTTAGCCTCCAGGCCGCCGCCATAGCCGGTCAATCCCCCATCCTTCCCAATGACCCGGTGGCACGGGATCAAAATAGAAAGGGGGTTGTTGTGGTTGGCCATCCCCGCGGCCCGGCAGGCCTTTGGGGACCCAGCCATTTCCGCCACCTGCTGGTAATTCCGCGTTTCCCCATAGGGTATGCTTTGCAGGGCCTGCCATACCCGCATCTGGAAGGCTGTCCCCTTAGGCGCCAGCGGCAGGTCAAAGGCCCGCCGCCCCTTAGCAAAGTATTCCTCCAGCTGCCGTTTGGCCTCTTCCAGCAGGGGCGAGGCCTCCTCCTGGGCCCCTAAAAGCCCCACGCGCCCAAAAAGGAGATGGCTCAACGCCTCCCCCTCCTGGGCCAGCGTCAATACCCCAACCGGGCTTTGCATATACAGCACCTTCACGCCAGGTCCTCCTGGGGATGCTTCTCCAGCCACCCCGCCGCGTAAGAGCACGTGGCCCGCAGCTTCCACCCCTGGGCCCTTATGGCCTCCACGGCCTCCCGCATTAGCAGGCCGGCCACCCCCTGGCCCCGCAGGCTCTCATGTACAAAGGTGTGGTCAATGACCGCCACCCCGTCCTCTTCCGGGAACGTCACCTGGCAAAGCAGCGTCCCATCGTCCCCCACAGCAAAAATCTGGTTCCTTTCCCTCTGCAATTCCACTAAAAAACCTCCCTTTCTTTTTCTTCTGGATTCGCCAGCTCCCCCGTACATCCATCCCCCAGCAGGCCCGTAAGCTTTACCGGCCGCACCTGCCCCTGCAGCGGCTTGCCCCAGGCAGCCCGCACCGGGGTATACTGGGGCGTATACCCCTCATAGACGTTCTTCTCCACCTCCCGCTCAAACAGGACCGGGTACACCTGCCCTACCTGCCCCTGGTAATAGGCACGCTGGCAGGCCTCTGTGCAGGCGATCATTTCCCGGCTGCGTGCTTCCTTCACAGCATGAGATACCTGGCCAGGCGCGTCATAGGCCTTTGTGCCGGGCCTGCGGGAGTAGGCAAACACATGCACCTTCGCAAAGCCTATGCCCTTTACAAAATCCAGGGATTCCCGGAACTCCTCCTCCGTCTCCCCGGCAAAGCCCACCATTACGTCCGTAGTGATGGCGCACCCCGGGAACCACCTGCGCAGCCCCTCCACGATCCCCCGGTACTCCTCTGGTGTGTAATGCCGGTTCATGCGCCGGAGGGTAGCCCCGCACCCGCTTTGCAGCGAAAGATGGAACTGGGGGCACAGCTTCCCTTGGGCGGCAAACCGTTTCAAGGTTTCCTCCGTCAGCTTCTCCGGCTCCAAAGACCCCAGCCGTACCCGGCATATGCCCTCCACCCCGCACACCGCCTCCACAGCGTCGCACAGGTCCAGGCCCATATCCTGCCCATAAGCCGGCAGGTTTATACCTGTCAGCACGATTTCCTTATACCCGTTCCCCGCCAGGGCCCGGGCCTCTGCCACCATGTCCCCCAAAGGCTTAGACCGCACCCGCCCCCGGGCATAAGGGATAATGCAGTACGAGCAAAACCGGTTGCACCCATCCTCGATCTTTAAAAAAGCCCGGGTGCGCCCCCGCAGCCCCTTAGCCTGCATGGGCTCAAAAGGCTCCCCGGCCTCATGGGGCAAAACCGCCACCACCCGCTGCCCCGCGGCCTTATACTCCCAGATCTTCTCCGCCAGCATCCCCCGGTTTACCGTGCCCAGCACCACGTCCGCGTCCCCAAAAGCCCCGGCCTCTTCCGGGAAAGCCTGGGGCCAGCACCCGGTCAACACGCCGATGGCCCCGGGGTTGTCCTTTTTGGCCCGGCGCATGGCCTGCCGGGCCTTCTGGTCGCTTTGGGCCGTTACCGTGCAGGAGTTCACCACCACCACGTCGGCCGCCTCCCCCTCCTTTGCCTGTGAGAACCCCGCCCCTTCCAGCTGTTCCCACATAACCTCCGTCTCATACTGGTTCACCTTGCACCCCAGCGTCACAAACCGTACCGTCATATGCGCCCTCCTGTCTGTTTCCTGCCCCTATTATACTGTATCCGCGCCAAAAAGAAAAGGCCCCTTTCAGGGCCTTGCTCTTATTCCTGGTCAAACAGATCCCCTTTTATCAAGCTGGAAGGCTCCAGGCTTTCCGGCCTTTCCCAAATCCTAACGCCTTCCTCTTTCAAAATCGCGCGCACATCGTCCCTGGGCACATTGCCATCCAACCCGCTGTACACGTCATAGTCGGAAAGATAATATACCTCCGAGATAAAACATCCCATCGCCTCTTCTGGCGGATACTGGCCGCGGCCTGCAAACTCTGCCAGCTGATCAGCCCATGCAAACCAGTCCATAAAGATCGTGCGCACATGGGAGTCCTCCCCCTGGTATTTAGGCCCAATCCCCAGACTGCCCTTCACAAAATCCCACACAGTAGCCCGCTGGGCCATAAGCATCACCCATTTGTTGCCCTTCCTGTCCATGGGCAGCACCTTCATCTCCAAAACGCTGGGGGGGTAATTCGTCTTGACCCTCACCTTCAGCGCCCCCCACACTTCCGTAGACGCAACTTGTTTTACCGCCGTGTCTTTTTCAAACCGGGCCGATTCAATATTCTCCACCGGTATGTCCACCGTAGCCGTATTCATCCACATGCCCAGCCCCGCGCCGCCGCCCACGCACAGCAGCAGCACGCACACCGCGATAAAAACATACCTTAGCCGCATCTTTTTTTTGACTTGCCGCAGGGCCGCCGCCTCTAAAGAACAAGCCGGCGCGCCTTCCCCCGGCGCGTCCCCCAGGGCATGGTAGACCCCCTGGCAGGCTTCGCAGTCTTTCAGGTGCTCTTCTACCGCGTCGCAGCTTTCTGGTGCGCACACCTGGTCGTGGTACAGCGGCAGCAGGTCCCGTACTAAAGCGCATGGCAGCTTCATTCCAATTCCTCCTTGATTTTCAGTTTCGCCCGGTGGTACGTGACCCGGGCCCAGCTTTCCGTTTTGCCAAACAGCCCGGCAATCTGGGCAAAGGGCAGCTCCCCCAAAGCCCGCAGCCAGAACACCTCCCGGTAAGGCTCGTCCAGCCGGTGCAGCACCCGGTGTATGGCCATAGCCTGTTCCTGGTCGGCAAAGCGGCCCTCCATGTCAAAAGCGTCCGGGGCCTCTGGGGGCATGTCCCCCCGGCGCCTGCGCTTTTCCAACAGGGAGTAGTAGGTGTTCCTGGCAATCTGGCACAGCCAGGTGCCCATGCCGCACTCCCCCCGGAAAGACCCCAGCTTCCGCAAAGCCCGGAAAAAAGCCTCCTGGGTGACTTCCTCCGCCAAAGCCTGGTCGTGGCTCAGCCGCAGCACGTACCCGTACACCGTGTCAAAATATTCCCTATACACCCTGTCAAACTCCTGCACCCTCTCACCTCCTTACACCCATTAGACTCCCCAACTGCCCATCCGTTACAAAAAACGCCAAAAAAACCCCCGTGCCGGCTGGCAGGGTTTCTTTGCCCCTGGCAGGGATTGAGAAGCGTCCCCCAACCCCCGCCAAAAGCCCAAAAGGGCCAGCGCCCAAAAAGCGCCGGCCCTTAGCCTGTATAAGATTTCAGTGCCGCCCCGCGCCGCCGCCGTGGGTGCCGCCACCGCCGGTGAACCCACCACCGCCGCCGAAGCCCCCGCCAGAACGGCCGCTGCCAAACCCGCCGGTGCGGCCGCCTCCGCTAAAGCCGCCAAACCCGCCTGGCCTGTGGCCGCCGGGCCGGTGCCCGGGCCCGCCAAAGCCCCCAGGGGGCGGGGGCGCCCGCCAGCCAGGGTGCCGGGTACCCCGGCCCATCATGTTGCCCAGCATCATGCCGGCCCAGAAGTTGCCGCCACCGCCGCCACCGCCATAAGGGGGGCCGCCCCGTCCCCCGCGGCCGCTGAGGGCCCGGACAACCACGATTACCACCACCATGACAATGACCACGCGGATCAAATTGGAAATAACCCCCATAAAGCGCCGCCAAGGGCTGGCGTTCTGGCTATAGTGGGGGCCCTGGTCCTCAGCCTCTTGGGCGTGGGTGTACTGGTCCTCGTAATGCTCGTAATAGTCCTCTACCTCGTCCACGACCTCTTCAAAGAACTTCTCCACGCCCTCGTCATACTGCCCGGCGGCAAAGTCCTCTTCCAAATACTCGTCCAGCAAATCCCGGAACTTTGCCGCGTCAAAGTAATCCTCCAGCCCATAGCCTGAGGTGGCATAGTAATTGTCCTCCCCAATGGCCAGCACCAGCAAAATGCCGTTGTCCCGCTGGGACGACCCAATGCCCCATTCAGTAAACAGGTCGTAGGCATAGTCGTCAATGTCCTGCCCGCCCAGGAAATCCACCGCCACAATGACCACCTGTGCGCCGTATTCCTCAAAGAGCTTTTCGTTCTCCTTAATGATCTCCCGCTCGGTCTCGCTGCTGAGCACGCCGGCCTCATCCAGCACATACAGGTTTTGGGGCCTTTGGGGTATAGCCGCCCAAGCGGGCACAGCCGCCCACAAAACCAGGCAGGCCGCCCACACCGCCGAAAGGGCCCACCGGCCCAGCCGTTTCCTTGTCATTGCGCCAACTCTCCTTCCCGGGCCCTTCCTATCAGGGCCGCTCCAACGCGCCTTCCACCGTTTCCTCTATGTTGTCGGCCCAGGCCTCTACCTGGTCTTCTACTTGTTCCGCAAAGGCTTCCGCCATATCCTCCTCGGGCACCTGGACCTGTTGGGCCTGTTCCAGCGCTTCGCCGGCGCTGTCCTCCACAACATAAGCCGTGTCCACAACACCGTGCTCGTCAAAAGGTACAAGCTCCTTGACCCCCGTAAAATTCCGCAGGATATTCACCGGGAAGACCTGCAGCCGGCTGTTAAATTCCCGTGCCGCGTCGTTATAGCTGCTGCGCTCGATCTTATCCTGCTCCGACTGCATCTGGGCGATCATCTGGGCCGGGTACTTCCGGTCCTTTTCGTCCAGGGGGATTTTTTCCAGCTCCGCCGCCAAAGCCTCTGCCGCCGCGCCCATTTCCGCATTGGTGGCCCCTACCCAGTAGAAGGTGTCGTCATAGGCATTTTCGCTGGCCTGCACCTGGTATTCCAGCTCTTCTACATAAGGGCCCAGCTCCGAGTGGGCCTCGGTATACTTCCGCGCCACGGTAAGCAGGTTGTGGGCGGCTTCCCGGCGCTTATCCAGCCCGTCGTAAATGGCGTACCCCGCGTTGTCATAATAATAGGCGCCCTCGGCTTCCTCCCGCAGACCTTCCAGGGAGTGGGCCACGCCCATAGGCATAGCGGCCAAAATAAGCCCTGTCATAATGGCCGCGCCCAAAATGTTCCTTTTTTTCAGCTTTTTCCCGACCTTCATCCCGCAAAACCTCCCTATGCTTTCTATATTCTATGATAGCGGAACAAGCCCACAAAAACCCGGCCATATTCTTACAAGTTTCTTTAGCTTTGCTCCCCTGGCAGGATGTGCCGGGCCTCTGCCTGCCCCAAAGCCTCTTCCAGCAGGGCCGGCCCGTCCACAGCCTTTTCCCCGTCCTCCACAAAGTGCAGGATGGGCTTGGTACGGGGGTGCTTGGGGGTGAAAATGGTGCAGCAGTCCTCGTAAGGCTCGATGGAGATGTCATAGGTGCCGATGCGGCTGGCGATTTTCACAATCTCCGACTTGTCCGACCCAATCAGCGGCCGGAAAACCGGCATCTCCGCCACGGCGTCGGTGCAGGCAATGGCCTGCATGGTCTGGCTGGCCACTTGGCCCAGGCTCTCCCCGGTAATCAGCGCCCCGCAGCCCTCCTGCCTGGCCACCTCCTGGGCGGCCCGCAGCATGAACCGGCGCAGGATCACCGTGTGCAGCTCTTCCGGGCACTTGTCCCGTATTTCTTCCTGCAAACGGGTCAGGTTCACCGTCACCATTTTGATGCGCCCGGCGTATTCGCTTACCTTGCGCAGCAGCCGCACCACCTTGTCATGGGCCAATTCGCTTGTATAAGGCGGGCTGGCAAAGTGGACGGCCGTAAGCTCTACCCCCCGCTTGGCCATCATCCAGGCGGCCACCGGGCTGTCCAGGCCCCCGCTGATCAGCACAAGCCCCTTGCCCCCGGTACCCACCGGTATGCCCCCGGCCCCGGGCCTGGCGCTGCCGTGTACATAAGCCCCGGTTTCCCGCACCTCTACCCACACGGTCAAATCCGGCTCATGTACGTTTACCCGCAGGTGGGGGTACTGCCCCAGCAGGTAGCCCCCCACCTCTACCGCGATTTCCGGCGAAGTGAAGGGGAATTTTTTATCGCTGCGTTTGCACTCCACTTTAAAGGTCCGGGCGTCCTCCAAGTCTTCCCGCAGGTAAGACGCCGCCTTTTCGCAGATTTTCCCCAGCTCCTTTTCCGCCTCCCCGGCCCGGGTATACGCCACCACCCCAAAGACCTTCCCGCAGCGCTCTTCCGCCAGGTCCATATCCGCGTCCCCGTCCTGGGGCTCTATATATACCGTAGACTGCCGGGCGTGTACAGAGAACGCCCCCGCTTCCCGCAGCCTGCGCCGCACATTCTGGATCAGCACATCCTCAAAAGCCCGCCGGTTCAGCCCCTTTAGGGCGATTTCCCCAAGCTTCAGCAAAATAATTTCTTTTTCCATAATATAGTACACGCTCCCACGTTTGTTTTGCCTCCGGCGGCAAGGGGCTTTGCCCCTTGACCCCACCAAAGGGGATTGTCCCCTTTGGAATCCCACGCTTCGCTTCCTTTGGCGGTTTCCTGGGCTGTTCGGGTGGTTTTACCGGCTGCACAGTCGAAAAGTTACGGAAGGGTTACAAAACGCCCCCCAAAAACAGGAAATGTTTCAAATTGTTTACAAAACAGCGGTTTCTTGCATTTTTTCGTCGATTTTTGGAGAAAAACCGACCCGTTCCGCCAGGGGATCAAGGCGAGTTGATCCATATAAAATGTAGCAGCCTGCCCCTTTAGCCCACCCTTTTCAGCATGATCAGGCAGGGGTTTTCCTCGTCCCGCATCTCGGTCAACGTGACCAAGGGCTCGAACCCCATCCCCCTGTAAAACCGGCGGGTAGATTCATACGGGGCAAAATCCACCTTGTCGCTCAGGGTTTTCACCATGACGTACCGGCACCCCTTTTCGGCAAAATACGCCTCTGCCGCCAAATAAAGGCCACGGCCTACGCCCTGGCGGTGCAGCCCGGGCGCGACGCCCATTACCACAAGGTCGCCGGTGTGCCCGTAGTGCACCGTGCCGGCCAAAATGCCCAGCGGCGTCCCGTCCCGCTGGACGGCTGCCCACAGCGGCAGCCCCCGCACTTCCTCTACATACTCCGCCAGGCTCTCCGGGTTCCCGAACCACTCCGGCAGGCTTTCCAGCACCGCCCGGGTGTAAGCGGCGCGGCGGTCTGCGTCCTCTATTTTTTCGACCTTCCAGCCCTCCAAAGGCTTCACTCCTTTTGCAAGCTTTTCAGGCCCTCTTTCAGCGCGGCCAACAGCGCCTCTACGTCCTCTATAGTAGAAAAACGCGAGAAGCTTACCCGCAGCGCCGAGGCGATTTGCTCTTTTGGCAGGCCCATGGCCGCCAGTACGTGGCTGGGCTTGGCCTTGCCGCAGGCCGACCCGGCGGACACATACACCCCCCGCTGGGCCAGGAAATGAAGCATAGTTTCCGCCCGCACCGTGCCCGCCGAAAAATTCACCATGTAGGGCAGGCCGTCTTCTGGGCTGTGTACCGTGGCTTCGGGGATTTCCCGCAGCCCGGTTATGAGCGAATCCCGCAAAAGCCCGACCGATTCCAGGGCCTGGGCCGGCGGGGGCAGCAGCTTGGCCGCTTGGGCAAAGGCCCCGATCAAAGGCAGGCTTTCTGTGCCGGGGCGCAGGGCCCGCTCTTGCCCGCCGCCAAAGCTGCGGGGCAGCAGGCGGGCGCCTTTTTTGATGTACAGGGCCCCTACGCCCTTGGGGCCGTGTATTTTGTGGGCGCTGAGGGTGCACAGGTCTACACCCCATTTGGCCGGGGAAAAGCGGATTTTCCCAAAGGTCTGTACAGCGTCGGTGTGCAGCAGCGCCGGGGCCTTTCTCCGCTTGATGGCCCGGGCCAGCTCTTCTACGGGCTGGCGGGCCCCGGTTTCGTTGTTTACGGCCATGACGCTTACCAGCACCGTGTCCCCGTCGATTTCTTCGGCCAGGGCCTCTAAGGGCACCCGGCCGTCCCCCTGGGGCTTTACGTAGGCCACCCGGAAGCCCTGGCGTTCCAGCTCTTGCATGGCGCCCAGCACCGAATCATGCTCTATGGCGGTGGTGACGATTTTGTCCCCCAGCCGCCGGCGGGCCTGGGCCGCGCCCAATATGGCCAGGTTGTTGCCCTCGGTGCCGCCGCCGGTGAACACCAGCTCTTGGGGGGCCGCGCCCAGCTTTCCGGCTATAGCCTCCCGGGATTCTTCCAGCGCCTGCCGCGCCCGGAAGCCCCGGGTATGCAGCGATGACGGGTTGCCGAATTCCTCCACCATCAGCGCCTGGGCCCGCTCGGCGGCCTCTGGCAGCACCGGGGTGGTGGCGGCGTTGTCTAGGTAATGCTC
The DNA here is from genome assembly GCA_009917445.1 of bacterium D16-76. GTDB lineage: Bacteria > Bacillota > Clostridia > Oscillospirales > Acutalibacteraceae > Acutalibacter. Next base: position 75,853 of record QZEE01000010.1, read on the forward strand.
TGCCATGTCCGTTCCTCCTAAGGCTTTGGGGGTGGCCCAAGGCCTGCTTCTTGTCTTATGGCTTGGCCTTTTTAAAACGGCCTTACGGGGTTTTGCGGTAGCCGGTTGCGAAATCTACCTGGTTGCGCAGGGGCTTGCCCTGTAGGAAATGGCCCAGGTTTTCGGCCATGATGTTGACGATGCGCTCGTGGGTCTCTTTTAAATGGTAGAAGCCGGAGATGTGGGGAGTCACCACAGCCGTGGGGATTTGCCACAGCCGGTGGCCGGGGGGCAGGGGCTCCGGCTCGGTTACGTCCAGGCCCGCGCCGGAGAGGGCGCCGGTTTCCAGGGCGTCGCACAGGGCGTCGGTGTCTACGATGTAGCCCCGGCCTACGTTGAGCAAGACCGCGCCGGGCTTCATGCTTTGCAGGCGCTTGCGGTCCAGCAGGTTCCGGGTGGCTTCGGTGCCGGGCAGGGTGACGGCTACCACGTCGGCTTGGGGGAGGATCTCGTCTAATTCGCCGATCAAGCGGACTTCATCGGCGTAGTCGGGCTTTTTGGCGTCTGTGCGCCGCACGCCGATGACTTTGGCCCCTAGGGCCTTGCAGCGCTTGCCGAATTCGCCGCCGATGTCGCCCATGCCCAGCACCAGCACTGTGCTGCCGTAGATGGAGGTGACAGCGCCACGGCTCTGCCATGTTTCCTCGTGCTGCTGGTCCCGGTATAGCTCCAGCTTTTTCATGATGCTTAGCAGCATGGCCAGCATGTGCTCGGAGATGGCCAGGCCGTAAGCGCCGGTGGCGTTGGTGAGCAGGGTGCCCCCGGCCAGTACGCCGGGTTTTATGTATTCTTCTACCCCGGCGCTGTTGGTCTGCATCCAGCGCAGGTTTTCGCCGCCGTGGAGCAGGGTGCTTTTTACATTGCCTAAAAGGATGTGGGCCCAGTCGATGTCCTCTTGGGTGACAGGCTCGGTTTCCAATAGGTTTTGGAAGGGCAGGCTGGCCCCCACCAGGGAGGGCAGGGCCGCCCCCTGGCGGAAGCGAAATTGGCAGCCTGGGGCGGCGGCCTGTAATTTTTCGGCGTGGGCGGGCTCGACAGGGATGGTGACCAGGATATGCAGGTTGTTTTCCATTTTTAATTGCCTCCTTGTGGGGTTTCTTCTGGTTGTGGGCCCTGGGCCAAAATGGACAGGGCGGTTTGCAGGTCCTGCGGGCTGGGGTTTAGGATCTCGGCCCGGCAGGCCATGCCGCAGATGCGGCGGGGGCCGTCCCCCAGCAGCACCCGGACGTTGTGGGCGCAGGTGCATTTGCGCTGGGGGAACTTGGAATCGAACCAGGCGCCCAGGGCGGGCTGCTGGCTGTGCAGGCGGGCGCTTACCTGGGCGATTTTTTCGGGGGAGCCGAAGTAGAGGCACAGGGTAAAGGCATCGAGGTCGGCGTAAAAGCCGGCGGCGCACCGGCCCTCTTTGCGGTATTCCCCTTTCCATTGGGAGCCCCAGGTGATCTCCCGCAGGGGCTTGACGTAGAGCTTCATGCCCTGGGCGGTCATGGCGCTGTGCAGGGTGCGGGCGGCCTGGGCTACGGCTGGGGTAAGGGTGGCGAAAATGTCCCCGGCGGCGGGGGCCCCCCGCAGGGCGGCCCGGTAATCGGCCCGCAGGTAGTTCATGTAGCGGTATTTGCTTTCGGGGGCTTTGCACAGGGCCCAGAGGCCGTAGAGCATTTTGGGGAAGTCCCGGCAGGTGATGTAGACGGCTTGGGGCTCGGGGCGTTCATCCAGGCCCAGGGCCTGCAGGCGCTGGAAGCGGGGGGCGTTTTCCCCCTGGAGATGGGGCCACTCCATAGCGGCGCGGGCTTCCTGCCATTGGGCGGGGGTTAGGGACAGCACGCCTTTTTCCAGGGCGTGGGCCCGGGCGCCCAGCTGGTACAAATAGGCCGCGTAAAAGCGGATGGCCTGTTGGAAGCGGTTCCGCAGGCGGCTTTCCTTGGGGTCGGTTTGGTGGGGGTTCTCGGCGGGCTCTTCTATGGGAGGGCGGGATTGGATGTATTCGTCGTACTCCCCCTGGGGGATGAGGAAAAAGGCGGGGTCGCTGTACATTTCGCCGTACAGGCCCTTGATAAAAGCGTAAAACTGGCGTTGGCCCTCGGCCATGTCGGAGAGGGCGTGTTCGCCTTCTGGGATGGCTTCGTGGAATGGGGCCAGCATGCGCAGGCAATGGAGGATGGAACGCCGGGGGGCGTCATCTTTGGGTGGTGTGGGGCGGCCCCACAATACAGCTTCTCTTCCAGGCATAAGGGAATACCTCCTTTTCTTTCCCCCGCGGATGTTAGGGGGGGACTAAGAATCCCTTCATTTCAGATCCTTTTCTTTTTTCCAGACCAGTTTACCACAAAACTTGCCGGCTGTCTATGCAAATCCCATGAACTTGCGGAGGAGGGTTTTGTTTAATAAGGGGGAAAGCGGGGGGATGGGGGTGGTTTTTCGGGGGGGATTGGCGGAAATATACAGAAATAGAGAGGGGCGGCGTCCTGTTTTTATGGGAGTGCCGAAAGGGCGTGATAGCGCGGTCCAGGTGCGTTAGGCACCTGGCGGGTTCTCAGGGCAGGGCCCTGAGTGGGGGTTGGGGCAAGGCCCCAAGGTCTTGCCGTAGGGGGCGGCCTTTGCCCCCGGAGGCTCTATAGGCGTGAGCCGGGGTTTGGGGCGGGAGCCCCAAGGTCTTAAATCCCCCATAAAAAGGGGCAGGCGGGTTTTCGCTATTTATATATGTAATGGGTGTAATGGGGAGATGGGCGCGCCTTTGAGAAGCGGGCCTATTTTTCAGGATAGATTTGCAAAACCAGCACGAAGCGTGTATAATAGTAGCACCTGTCCCCATCCTAAATTTTGACGTACAGCGCGTGTCGGCGCAAAGGAGGCACCGTATGCCTAAAATCAGTGTGATCGTACCGGTATACAATGTGGAGAAATATGTGGAAAAATGCCTGCGCTCTGTTTTAGGGCAAAGCTTTGGAGATTTCGAGCTTTTGGTTGTGGACGATGGCTCGCCGGACGGCAGCGGGGCTATTTGCGACCGGTTGGCCCAGGAGGACCCCCGGGTGCGGGTGGTGCACCAGGAGAACCAGGGCCTGGGCGGCGCCCGGAATACGGGCATAAAGGAAGCGGCGGGGCAATGGCTGCTTTTTGTAGACAGCGACGACTGGCTGGAGCCCCAGACCCTGGAACGCACCTATGAGGCCGCGGAAAAGCACGGGGCGGATATGGTTATGTTCGCTTTCCAGTCGGTAGACGAGGAGGGCCGGGTGCTGCGCACCTTTGCGCCGCCGGTGGCCCAGGACAAGCCCCTTTCTGCTGAGGAATGGTGGGACATGCTGTTTAACGCCCCCTGTGCCTGGAACAAGCTGTACAGGGCCGATCTGTTTGAAAAGACCGGGGCCCTGTTCCCCCCGCGGGTGTGGTATGAGGACGTGCGGACGACCCCCAAGCTGGCCGCGGCCTGCGGGCGGGTGGTGTATACCGGGTATGTGGGGTATAATTATTTGCAGCGGGCGGGCTCGATTATGGCGAACCTGAACCTGGAGAGGAACATTGAGATTTTAGAGGCCTTTGACGATTTGCTGGGGTATTTCAGGGAAAAGGGCCTTTTTGAGCGGTATAAGGACGAGCTGTGCTACATGACCTTTTTGCACACGTACCTGGAAGCCTCGGTGCGGATCATCCGCAGCGACCGGAAAAGCGCGCTGCTGCCGAAATTCCGGCGGTACGCGGAGGAGGCTTTCCCGGATTTCCGGTCCAGCAAATATATGGGCAAGCTGGGGGCCAAGCGGCGGCTTTTGTTCCGGCTGCTGGAAATGAAGCAGTATTGGCTGATTGACCTGCTGTTTAAGGTGCGGGGCTGAGGGGGGAGTTTATGGGTTTAAAAGAAAAATGGCAGAACCGCACCCGCCACAGCCTGCTGGAAAACACGGTGATGCTGTATATTCTGCAGTTTTCCACCATGGCCCTGGGCTTTTTTACCCAGGGGTTCCAGGTGCGGGTGCTGGGCATGGAGAAGGTGGGGGCCTTGGGCGCGGCGGCCTATGCCACCAATTTTTTCCAGATGCTGATTGATTTTGGGTTTATCCTGTCGGCTACGGCTAAAATCTCCCAGCGGCGGGAGGACAAGGGGGAGCTGGGGCATATCCTCTCCTGCGTCATAGCGGCCAAGGGGCTGTTTATGGCGGTGTCCTTTGGGGTGCTGCTGGGGTTTATTGCCCCGGCCCTTACGGGGGAGGGGGAACTGCAGGTATATGTGTATTACCTGCTGTCGGTGTGCCTGGGGTCCCTTTTGCCGGACTTTATGTACCGGGGGCTGGAACAGATGGGGCCTATTACCGCCCGGGCGGTGAGCATAAAGACCTTTGCCGCGGTGATGATCTTCCTGTTTCTGCGGCAGCCGGGGGACTATTACATGGTGCCCCTGTTTACGGCCATAGGCAACGGGGGGGCCCTGGTGTTTGTGTACTGGCACCTGTTTAAAAAGGTGGGGGTAAGGTTCTGCCCCATAAGGCCCTGGGACGTGTGGGAGGAAATGAAGGAATCTTCCCAGTTTTTCCTGTCAAAAGTGGCGGGGTCCATTAACGTGAGCCTGAGCGGTGTGATTTTGAAGGCTGTGGCCGGGGAGACGGTAACCGGCCTTTACACCAACGCCGACCGGGTCATCAGCGTGGCAAGGGCGGGCATGTCGCCCATAGCGGACAGCCTGTACCCCCATATTATGAAGAACCGGAATTTCGCCATTGTGAAAAAGGCGCTGGTGCTGGTGTACCCGGTGATTTTGCTGGGGTGCGCCCTGGTGTTTATTTTCGCTGAGCCCCTGCTGGTTTTGTGGCTGGGGCCTGAGGGGAAGGATGTGGCCGCGCCCCTGCGGCTGATGATCCCGGCGGCGGTGTTTACCTTCCCCAGCTATGTGCTGGGGCACCCTACCCTGGGGGCCATGGGGCTGATTAAATATGCCAACATATCGGTGGTTTTCGGCACGGCGGTGTACCTGCTGGGGCTGGGGGCGGCTTACTTTACCGTGGGCGTGAGCCTTACCTCGGCCAGCGTGCTGGCAAGCCTTACCGAGTTTTCCATCCTGGTGTTCCGGATAGCGGTCATTATCAGGCACCGGCAGATTTTGAAGGATGGGGCTGTGTGATATGTGGTACCGGCCTGTGGGGGAAGCACTACAGGTAGAGTTTTCCAGAAGTAAAAGGTGGAAGTTTTTGCTTTTTGCGAGCCTATCTGCTATAATGGGGGCAAAAGTGCGGGGCGTAAAGCCTGGCCCGGTTGGGGGATTTTGCCATGCATATGATTAAAAAACTGAAAAGGACCGTTGTCTTTATTATGAAGCTGGCGCTGTTTGCGTCGCTGTTTGGGATATTCTTCGGGATTTTTGGGATCAACAACCCCTGGCTGTTTGACCTGTCCCGGACCACCGGCGTTACCACGGTCACCTTTATTGTCATGGGCATTGCCTTGATGTCGGTTTATGGGGGGTACTCCATCGGCACCCAGAAGTCTAAGCCCATTGTGCACTCTATGGCCCTGGCCACGGTGATTACGGACCTGGTGACCCATTTGCAGCTGTCCATTATGAACACCAGCCAGTTTAACAACGACCACTTTGTTTATGAGACGCCCCATCTGCTTTTGCTGGTCATGTTTTTGCAGATCGTGGTGATCATCCTTTTCACCTATTTCGGCAACTTCATCTATTTTTCTTTAGAGCCCCCGGAGAAGTGCTGCGTGGTGTCCTCCTCCCGGGAGAGCCTGGGGAGCATCATCCCTAAGGTGGAGCGGTTTAAGAAGCAGTACCAGATCCGGGAGATCGTGCGGTATGACTCCCCCAAGGTGCTGGATGTCATAAGCCGGAACGACACGGTGTTTTTGTACGACGTGCCTACCCGGGAACGCACCAGCCTGATCGACTTTTGCTACCAGACCCAGAAGAACATCTATTATAATTTTGAGATGATCGACGTGGTGAGCCAGGGGGCCCGGTATGTGAACCTGGACGACAAATCTTTGGTGATGCACATTGCCAAGGACCTGACCATGGAACAGCGTATTGTGAAAAGGCTGATGGATATTTCCATCTCCCTGCTGGCGCTGGTGGTTAGCAGCCCCATTATGCTGGCCTGTGCCGTGGCTATTAAGGCTGAGGACGGGGGCAAGGTCTTTTATAAGCAGAAGCGGCTGACCAAGTATGGACGGGTGTTCCAGGTGTATAAGTTCCGCACCATGAAAGAGGAAAACTCGGTGCACAAGTCGGTGACCGAAAACGACGACCGCATTACCAAGGTAGGGGGCATCCTGCGGAAGTTCCGCGTAGACGAGCTGCCCCAGATGCTGAACATCTTAAAGGGCGACATGACTGTGGTGGGGCCCCGGCCGGAAATGCTGGAAAACGTGGAGAAGTACACCGAGGAGCTGCCGGAGTTTTCTTACCGCCTGCGCATGAAGGCGGGGTTAACGGGGCTTGCGCAGATATCGGGCAAGTACAATACCTCGCCTAAGGACAAGCTGGTGATGGACCTGATGTATATTGAGAATTACAGCATCTGGCAGGATTTGAAGCTGATTTTCCAGACCATTACCGTGTTTTTGAAGGCTTCGGAGAGCACGGAGGCCTTTGGCAAGGAAGAGCTTTACGACTTTGACAGCGAAGAGGACGGCAAAAAGTAAGGAGGCGCGCCCATGGAAGAATATTTGCGCCGGGTGTACCCCGGCTCTGGGGAGGAATTTTTAAGGAAGGCCGAGGCCGCCCTGCTGGAAGGCAGGCGCATGTTCGTGGTGACGGCTAACCCGGAAATCTTGATGGCGGCGGGCCGCGGCGGGGAGGCCCGCTCCCTGCTTTTGTCAGAGGAGGCGGAAATCGTCCCGGACGGCATCAGCGTGGTGAAGGCCATGGGCATGCTGGGCCTGCCGGTTACCGAGCGCATAACCGGTGTGGACTTGGCGGACAAGCTCCTGCACACCGCCGGGCGCGCGGGGAAAAGCGTGTACCTGCTGGGCGCGAAGGAAGAGGTTGTCTCGGCCCTGGCAAGGAAACTGAAGGCCCACTACCCTTCTATGACGCTGCGCTACCACAACGGCTACGACGGCCACAAGGACGCCATTATGAAGGAGGTTTCCACCCTGGCCCCGGATCTGCTTTTGGTAGGTTTGGGCGTCCCTGCCCAGGAGCTCTTGCTGTACCGCCACCTGCAGGAGTTTAGGAAGGGCGTGCTTATGGGCGTGGGCGGGTCTTTTGACGTGCTCAGCGGCATGAAGCGGCGGGCCCCGGTTGCCTTTCAGAAGACCAACACCGAGTGGCTGTACCGCATTGCCCGGGAGCCTTCGCGCCTTAAGCGCTTTTGGCGCAGCAACGTGAAGTTTCTGGGCGAGGTGCGCAAGGCCGCCAGGAAATGAGCCTCGGCCCCTCTTCGGGGCCTTTTTTCGTTGGCCTGCGGCAAGGCCGTGGGGCGCTGCCCCACACCCTGCCAGGGGGCCATGCCCCCTGGACCCCACGCTTCGCTTCTCGCGGGCGGGGTGGCTTCTTTTGGAAGGGTTGGGGGCCGCGGCGGGAGGTTGTAAGGAAAATGTAAAAGAATTGTAGACATGAAATTGAGGACACACGAATATACTGGTAAGAAAGGTGGATGGGTATGGAGAAGATTAGGGTATTGTCTGTTTTTGGCACCAGGCCGGAGACGGTGAAGATGGCCCCGCTGGTAAAGGAATTGGCCCGGCGGGAGGAATTGGAGAGCTTGGTTTGCGTGACCGCTCAGCACCGGCAGATGCTGGACCAGGTGCTGCATGCTTTTGACATTACACCGGATTTTGATTTGGACATTATGCAGAAGGGGCAGACGCTTTCGGACATTACGGCCCGGGTGCTGAAGGGGCTGGAGGGTGTGTGGAAAGAGGCGAAGCCCCATATTGTGCTGGTGCATGGGGACACGACCACGACCTTTGCCGGGGCTTTGGCGGCTTATTATGCCCAGGTGGCGGTGGGCCATGTGGAGGCCGGGCTGCGCACGGGGGACAAGTATTCGCCTTTCCCGGAGGAGATGAACCGGCAGATGGTGGGGTGCATGGCGGATTTGCACTTTGCCCCTACGGAATTGAGCCGCCAGAACCTTTTGCGGGAAGGGAAGAGGCCCGAAAGCATTGTGGTGACAGGCAACACGGCCATTGATGCGTTGGCTACTACGGTGCGGGAGGATTATACCGACGGGCTGTTGGAATGGGCTGAGGGGTCCAGGCTGATTGTGCTGACGGCCCACCGCCGGGAAAACCTGGGGGCGCCGATGCATAGGATGTTCCGGGCGATACGGCGCATTGTGGAGGAGTTTCCGGATGTGAAGATGGTGTACCCAGTACATTTGAACCCCTTGGTGCAGGAGGCGGCGCAGGAGGAATTGGCTGGGTGCGGCCGCATACGGCTGGTAGAGCCTTTGGAGATTGTGGAGTTCCACAATTTGCTGGCGCGGTGCACCTTGATTTTGACGGACAGCGGCGGCATACAGGAGGAAGCGCCTTCTTTGGGCAAGCCGGTCATTGTGCTGCGGGATACTACCGAAAGGCCCGAGGGCATTGCCGCCGGGACGCTGAGGCTGGCGGGGACCGAGGAAGGGACTATTTATGCTATGGTGCGGGAGCTTTTGACCGACAAGGACGAATATGCCCGCATGGCCCAGGCCCAGAACCCCTATGGGGACGGCAAGGCCAGCTGCCGTATTGCGAATGCGATTACGGCGTATTTTAAGGACAGGCTATAAAGATTGAAGATATAAGAGGGAAAACGGCCTATGGAGTGGAAACGGTGGAAGGACAAGGCGGCCCCCCTGCCCCGGGAAGGGCGGCAGGGGGAGTTTATTGGCAAGAGCCCCTGGGGCGTAGAGCTGGCCTTGGGCCGGTGGCACGTATGGATGGCCGGGCTGTTGCTGCTGGCGGCAGGGGCTTTTTTCCTGCTGGAAAAGTTTAAGGGGGACGAGCAGTCCGGCGACCAGGTGCATATGTACGGCTGGTATGCCGCAGGGTACGTGCTGCTGACTTTAGCGGGCGTGGCCCTGTGCCTGGTGGAATTCCGCATACCGCACAAGTGGCGGCGGGCCTTTGGGTGGGGCATGCTGGCCCTGGCCCCTATGGGCACCTTTGTGGCGGTGGACCTGATTAACAGCACCCGCATACTTTCGTTCCCGCTGCGCAAGGCCTTTGCCAATTATTTGTGCTATTTGATGGTGTTTGCCTGCCTGTATGCTTTGTGCAGGCGGGTGTGGGTGACGGTGTTTTTAGGCGGGGCGGCGTTTTTGACCTTTGGCATTGCCAATTATTTTGTGGTGCAGTTTCGGGGGCAGCCTATTTTGCCTTGGGACATCAGCTCGGTGGGCACGGCTATGGCGGTGTCGGGGGGGTATGAGTACACCCCTACCCAGCAGATGGCCTTGGCGGTTATGGCGTTTATTTGTGTGACGGTGTTTAGCGCCAAGGTGGGCCCCCAGGGGCGGGGCACGGGCACCAGGCGGTTCCGCATGGCAGAACGGCTTTGCGCGGTGTGCATGTCTATTGGGCTGTTTTTCCTTTTGTTCCCGGCTAACATTTTGGCGGGCATGGGTATTTCGGTGTGGGCATGGAACCAGAAGGTGAGCTCGGAGCTGACCGGCATTGTGGCGGGGTTTTTCGCCAACGTGCAGTTTGTTATGGTGGAGAAGCCTGAGGGCTATTCCCCGGAGGCGGTGGCGGCTTTGGGGGAACAGGTCCGGGGGCAGGGGGCCCCTGCCCCTTTGGGCAGGCCCCAGGGCCTGCCCACCATCGTGGCCATTATGAACGAATCTATGACGGATTTCTCCCAGGTGGGGGAGCTGGGGTTCCAGCCGGACAACCTGCCCTTTATCCATTCCCTGCAAAGCTCGGGGCAGATGGTGTGGGGCACGGCGTATTCCTCGGTGTACGGGGGCAACACCTGCAACAGCGAATATGAGTTTTTGACCGGGAACACCACGGCTTTCCTGCCGGTAAGCAGTAAGCCTTACCAGCAGTACATAGACCATGAGCAGCAGGGCCTGCCCTCTATTTTGAAAAGCTATGGCTACCGCTGTTTGGCGGTGCACCCGGGCAAGCGGTCTGCCTGGCAGCGGGACGAGGCTTACCCTTATTTGGGGTTTGACGAGTTTAAGGATGCCTCCCAGTTTGACGTGCCCCGCCGGTATGAGCACGGGCTTACCAGCGACCGGTCCTGCTATGACCAGGTGGTGTATGAGTATGAGAACCGGGGGGAGGAGCCGCTGTTCCTTTTCAACGTGACCATACAGAACCACGGGGGCTATGAGGACGAGGACTTTGAGACCACGGTGCAGGTGGAGGGCAGCCCGGGGAAATACCCCCAGGCCGAGCAGTATTTGAGCTTGACGAAGAAGTCGGACACGGCCCTGAAATACCTGCTGGATTATTTTGCCGGCCAGGAAGACCCGGTGGTGGTGCTTTTCTTTGGGGACCATTGGCCCAATTTGGAGCCGGGCTTTGTGGACAGCCTGTTGGGTACGGACAGCGACGCTATGGACATTGAGACCATGATGCGCAAGTATGAGGTGCCTTTCTTTATTTGGGCCAACTACCCGCTGGACGGGGAGGAGATAGAGGGCGTGAGCTTGAACTACCTTTCTGGCCTGCTGCTGCGGGCGGCGGGGCTGGAGGGCACGGTGTATACGGAATTTTTGGAGGGCATGAGGCAGTCTTTGCCGGTGGTGACGGCGGTGGGGATTATAGACAAGGATGGGAAGGTCTATAAGAACGGGGACGCTACGCCTTATGACAAGCTGCTTAACGATTATGCTATGCTGCAGTATAACCACGCTTTTGAGGACGAGGGACGGCAGGAGAAGTGGTTTGCCCGGTAGGGGGATTCTGGGGCACTGCCCCAGGCCTGGCCCAAAATTTGCGCTGCGTAACCAAAGAATACAGCCTTTAGAAATCTGGAAATTCCAGCACAAAAGTAAGAAAAATGTCAGTGGGCTTTCGCAACAAGGCATCTGGCGCCCTATGGCGGGCCAGCCCTTAATACCCCTTGTCTTTGAACAGCCATACAAGCCTTCGGGCCGCTTCTTCTGTGTCCTGGGGATTGCCGAAGGTAGAGAAGCGGAAAAACCCTTTTCCACAGGCCCCGAAGCCCTCGCCGGGGGTGCCAACCACCTGGACCTCTTCTAACAGGTAATCAAAAAGCTGCCACCCCGTCATACCGCCAGGGCATTTTAACCAAATGTAAGGGGCGTTTTTCCCGCCGCAGTACCATAGGCCCAGTTCATTGGCCGCACGCATAAAGACCTTGGCATTGTTTTTATATATTTGCAGGTTTTGCCGGATCTGCCGTTGGCCTTCCTCTGTAAAGACCGCCGCGCCGCCTTTTTGCAGGATGTAAGATACGCCATTGGTCTTTGTGGTGCGGTTGCGTACCCACATGGCGTGCAAATCCATACCGCCGCGCTGGAGGCCTTTCGGCAAAATGGTATAGCCTAATCTTGTGCCTGTAAAGCCTGCCGTCTTGCTTAAGGAACATATCTCAATGGCACAGGTGCGGGCTCCTTCCAGCTCAAAAATGCTGCGGGGCAGGGCGGGGTCCTCAATGAAGGCCTCATAGGCTGCGTCAAAAAGGATGAGGGCCTCTTTTTCATTGGCATAATCTACCCAGGCTTGCAGCTGTTCTTTAGAAAAAACCGCGCCAGTGGGATTGTTTGGCGAACAGATGTAGAGGATGTCCCCTTCCAGACGGTCGTCTGGCTGCGGTAAAAAGCCGTTTTCCTCCCCCGCCGCCAGATGCACGATTTTACGTCCAGCCATAAGATTGGCATCCACATAAGCGGGGTAGGCCGGTTCCATAACCAGAGCCGTGCTGCTGCGGTCAAACAGATCAAGGATGTCGCCTAATTCATCGCTGGCCCCGCTGCTGACAAAGACCTCGTCTGCGTCCAACGGGACGCCGCGTTTTTGATAATGGGCCGCAATAGCCTCCCGCAGAAAGGGGGCACCGCATTCGGGCATGTAACCGTGGAAGCGTTCTTTTACCCCTTGGTCCTCTACTCCCTGGTGCAAGGCTTCGATCACGGCGTCGCACAGGGGCAGGGAAACGTCCCCGATGCCCATCCGGTACAGCTTTGCATCTGGATGGGCTTCCAAATAGGCTTGGATTTTCTGGGCAATGTTATAAAACAGATAAGAGTCTTGCAAGTCCCCATAGCATTTGTTTGGCTTCAGCATAGTTCCATCTCCCCCTCATATACCGTCACCGCCGGGCCGGTCATGACCACGGCGCCCTGTTCGTTTATCTCGATTTGCAGCGTACCCCCATCCAGTTCCACAAGGACCGGACGGCCTTTAGGGCAATGGCCCATAGCGGCGGCAGCTGCCACACAAGCGCAAGCCCCAGTGCCGCAGGCCAGGGTAATCCCGCTGCCCCGTTCCCAGACGCGCATACGCAGCCGACCGGGCCCCAACACCTGGACGAATTCTACGTTGACCCCGCCGGGGAAAGCGGGATGGCGTTCGATCCAGGGGCCGAGGGTGGACAGAGGGGCAGCGGCCATGTCTTCTACAAAGAGCACCGCATGGGGGTTTCCCATATCCACAGGCGTACAGGTAATAGGCGCGCCATCCAGGGAAAGGGATAGGGCATCCCCCACCTGGGCCGTACCCATATCCACCGCCGCGCCGACAGCCTTCCCGTTTTCGATTTGCAGGGCCAGGGTGCGCAGGCCCGCCAGCGTCTCAATGGTCAGGCGGGTCTTGGGGGTGAGGCCCTTGTCGTATACATATTTGCCCACACAGCGGATCCCGTTGCCGCACATATTGGCCTCGCTGCCATCAGCGTTGAAGATGCGCATTTTGAAATCGGCCGCCTTAGAGGGGCTGATCCAGATCATCCCATCGGCCCCGGCGCCGAAGTGGCGGTCGGAAAGCTTCTGGGAGAGGGCCTGCGGGTTTTGCGGTTCGCCGTAGACATAAAGGTAGTCATTGCCTAAACCGTGCATTTTTGTAAAATGGAGCATGTTTATCCCTTCCTCTTCTGTTTCTCCAACGCGGCCCGTACAAACCCGGTAAAAAGCGGGTGGGGCCTGTTGGGGCGGCTCTTAAATTCTGGGTGGTACTGCACGCCCACAAAGAAATCCTGGCCAGGCAGTTCGACAGCTTCTACCAGGGCGCCGTCTGGGGAAAGGCCGCTGAAGACCATGCCGGCTTCTTCCAAGGCGGCCCGGTATTCGTTATTGAATTCATACCGGTGCCGGTGGCGCTCAGAGATAGTGGGCTTGCCATAGCAGCGGGCCAGTGTGGTATGGGGGCGGATTTCACAGGGATAGGCCCCCAGGCGCAGGGTGCCGCCTTTGTCGGTTTCCTGGCTTTGGCCAGGCATGAAACTGATGACTTTATAAGGGCAGCCGCTGTCAAATTCCCCTGAATTAGCGCCGGGAAAGCCCCCGGCATGCCGGGCGAATTCTATGACGGCGATCTGCATCCCTAAGCATATGCCGAAATAGGGCACATGGTTCGCCCGGGCAAACCGCGCGGCTTCTATCATGCCCTCTATGCCCCGTCTGCCAAACCCGCCCGGTACCAGGATGCCGTCTATGCCGCCTAAAATTTTTCCGATGGATTCCGGGGCGATCCCCTCGGAATCGATCCATTCTATCTCTACATGGGCGCCCAGGATGAACCCGCTGTGGCGCAGGGCTTCGGCTACAGAAAGGTAAGCGTCGTGCATCTGCACATATTTGCCCACTATGCCAATCCGTACTGTTTTATCGGCCGATTCCATACGCTGTACCATCGTTTCCCAATCTGAGAGTTCGGGCGCCGGGGCACGCAGGGCCAGCCGCCGGCAGACCACCCCGGAAAACCCGGAACGCTCCAGCATCAAGGGGACTGCGTAGAGGTTGGGGATGGTGCGGTTCTCAATGACGCAGTCGGGCTTTACATTGCAGAACAGGGAGATTTTCTGGAAGATAGAGGGTTCCAGCGGCTCATCGCAGCGCAGAACGATCAGGTCGGGGTTGATGCCCATGCCCTGCAATTCCTTCACGGAATGCTGGGTCGGTTTTGATTTGTGCTCATTTGACCCCCGCAGGAAAGGCACCAAGGTCACATGGATGAAGAGGCTGTTTTCCCGGCCTACCTCCAGGGAGACCTGGCGAGCGGCCTCTAAAAAGGGCTGGCTTTCTATGTCGCCGATGGTGCCGCCAATCTCCGTGATGATCACATCGGCCCGGGCCGTTTGCCCTACGCTGTAGACGAAGCTTTTGATCTCATTGGTGATATGCGGGATTACTTGTACTGTTGACCCTAAATATTCCCCCCTGCGCTCCTTATTAAGCACGTTCCAGTAGACTTTTCCCGTGGTGAGGTTTGAAAATTTGTTCAGGTCCTCATCAATGAAACGCTCATAATGCCCCAGGTCTAAATCGGCTTCTGCGCTGTCCTCTGTGACGTAGACCTCGCCGTGTTGATAGGGGCTCATGGTACCAGGGTCTACATTGATGTAAGGGTCCAGTTTTTGGGCCGCTACCTTAAGGCCCCTGGCCTTTAGGAGCTGCCCCAAAGAGGCCGCTGTGATCCCCTTGCCCAGCCCGGAAACCACGCCCCCTGTAACGAAGATGTACTTTTTATCCATCCGTATCATCCTGCCTTTCCACCGCGCCGCAGGGCGCCTTTAATGCCCGCTTTCTCCATAATTCCCCAGCACCCGGGCCGAGGGGTCGTTTACGCCGCAGCCTTCCCAATCCCGGTTTGGCATCCAAAAATCCTGTATCATTTCACCCTGTCCAGGATAATATTTTTCAAAAAGCTCCCGGTACAGCAGGCTCTCTTTTGTAAAGGGTGTGCCATGCCGGTATGCCCGCCGCCTTTCTTCCCATTCCCTGTCTGTATAGCGCCCTTCGGCGTATTCCTTTAAGTCTTCTACCATGCTATGCCCCACCGCGTCGGAAAACGCTGCTTTCTGCCGCCAAAGGATGTTTTCCGGCAATAACCCCTCCCCTTCAAAGGCTTTGCGCAGCAGATACTTCCCTATGCCGTAGGTGTTCATTTTCAGATTAGGGTCGATGCCCATTACATACTGCACAAAGGCCAGGTCTCCAAAGGGCACCCGCGCTTCCAGGGAGTTGACGGAGATACAGCGGTCAGCCCGCAAAACATCGTACATATATAGCTCCCTCACGCGTTTTTCCGCTTCTTTCTGGAAGGCTTCCGCGCTTGGGGCATAGTCTGTATATTTGTAGCCAAAAAGTTCATCACTGATCTCCCCGGTCAGCAGCACCCGCAGGCCTGTCGTCTCGTGGATGGCTTTGCAGCATAAATACATCCCGATGCTGGCCCGGATGGTGGTAATATCCCAGGTGCCCAGCAGCGCAACGACTTCCTCAAGAGAGCCTAACACCTGTTCCCTTGTCATGATAACCTCGGTGTGGTCCGCGCCGATGAAATCAGCCGCCTGCCGGGCGTATTGCAGATCGATGGCATCGGAATCCATCCCAATGGCAAAGGTTTGGATGGGCTTCTTCATAAGCCTTGCCGCTATGGCGCACACCAGACTGCTGTCCAGCCCGCCGGAGAGAAGGAAGCCTACTGGCGCGTCCGCGTCCAGCCGCTTTTCTACAGCCTTTATCAGGCGGTCGTGTATACCCTGGCAGATTTCTTCCACAGGCCCTGTATGGAGGACAGGGGCGGAAGCCGGGTCGGCGTACCGCACAAACTCGCCCTGGGCGTAGTAATGCCCCGGCGGGAAAGGCTTGATCTTCCCGCACAGGCCCAGCAAGTCCTTTGCCTCGCTGGCAAAAGCCATAGAACCGTCTGGTAAGGCCCCGTAAAATAGGGGCCGGATGCCGATGGGGTCCCTGGCACAGATGAAATCACCCTTTTCGCCATCGTATAAGATCATAGCAAACTCCGCGTCCAGCCGGGCAAACATATCTAAGCCATACTCTCGGTAAAGGGGCAGCAGCAGCTCGCAATCTGAACCGCTTTGAAAGCGGTAGCCTTTTCCCTCCAGCATGGCCTTGGCCTCCCGGAAGCCGTACAGCTCCCCGTTGCATACGCAGGCCGTTTCGCCCAGGCAGAAGGGCTGCATGCCGCTTTCCTCCAGCCCCATAACAGCCAGGCGCTGGAACCCCAGGTAGCCTGGGCCCACCTCCTGCACCCGTTCCCTGTCCGGCCCCCTGGAGCGGGTGCGGGAAAAACATTCCCGTAAAGTTTCTTTGCTTATCCCCCGGCGGGTAACCCCTATGATTGCGCACATATCCTTTCCTCCTTATCCTTTGATTTTCCCCTCGAACCGCGCCTTTTCTCCGTGGGCCGGGGTTGCCGTCGGGTAGCCGCCGCCAAAACACGCCAGGCACACCTTGCCGTCTGCGGCGTAGGCTTTAGTGTGCTCTAAGCTTAAATAGCCTAAGCTGTCCGCGCCGATCTGTTCCCCAATTTCCTTGATGCTGAACTGGCTGGCAATAAGCGCGCCCGGGCTGTCGATGTTTGTGCCGTACCAACAGGGCGACACAAAAGGCGGGGCGCTCACCCGCATATGGATTTCTTTGGCCCCGGCCTGGCGCAGCAGGGCGATAATGCGCCGGCAGGTGGTGCCCCGCACGATGCTGTCGTCAATGAGCACTACCCTTTTCCCCGTTACAGCCGAACGTATGGGGTTGAGCTTTAAGTTGACCGCGGCTTCCCGCAGGGCTTGGTTCGGCGCAATGAAAGTCCGGGCAATGTATTTGTTTTTGGTGAACCCCATGGCATAGGGGATACCGCTTTCCCGCGCATAGCCAATGGCGGCGTCCAGCCCGGAATCCGGTACGCCAATAACCACATCCGCATCCACAGGATGTTCCTGGGCCAGCCAGGCACCGGCTTTTTGGCGGGCCAGGCTGACGCTTACACCGTCCAGTACGGAATCGGGGCGGGAAAAATAAATATATTCAAAGGCGCATAAGGTCTTGGGGGACTTGCTGCAGTGCCGCTTATCGCTGTGGACGCCTTCCTTGCTTACCGTCACCACTTCGCCCGGCAAAAGATCCCGGACGAAAACCGCCCCGGCAGCGTCCAGGGCGCAGGTCTCCGATGCGAACAGCAGGGCGCCGTCGGGGCGTTTGCCCATGCACAGGGGCCTGAAGCCGTTGGGGTCACGGGCTGCCATAAGCTTGCGGGACGAACAGATTACCAGCGAGTAGGCCCCCACCAGATGCTCCATAGCCCGGCACACAGCCTCTTCGATGCTGCTGCAGCGGAGGCGCTCCCGCACAATAAGATGGGCGATCACCTCTGAATCCGTCGTTGTATGGAAAATGGAACCCTGTTCTTCTAAAAACGTGCGTAATTCATAGGCATTGACCAAGTTGCCGTTATGGCACAGGGCCATACGCCCCTTATGGTGGTTAACGAGCAGGGGCTGCGCGTTGCGCCTGCTGTCGGCCCCGGTGGTGGCGTACCGCACATGGCCCACCGCCATGCTGCCATGCCCCAATCCCGCCAACCGCGCCGGCGTGAAAATCTCGCTGACTAACCCCGTTTCCCGGCAGGCGGTAAAGCAGCCCTGGTCATTGAGGACAATGCCCGCGCTTTCCTGCCCCCGGTGCTGCAGGGCAAACAGCCCGTAGTAACAAAGCGCGGCCAAGTCTGTTTTAACCGGGGCGTAGGCCCCGAACACGCCGCATTCTTCATGCAGGGCATCCTGCTTTGATTCCATCTTGATCCCCTCCTTCCAAAAGCCAAAGCGGGGGCAGCCGTAAAACCGCCCCACAGGCTTGTGGCCGATATTGCTTTTATCCCTTATCCTGCAAGGCTGCAAAGCCTTCCTCTCCGGTGCGGACTTTGACGATGTTCTCCACATTATAGATAAAAATTTTCCCATCGCCGATATGGCCGGTATACAGGGCTTTTTTTGCTGTCGCAATCACGTCCTGGACAGGGACAGCGCTGACCACGATACTCACCTGTACCTTAGGCAAAAGGCTTGTCTCTACCGCTACGCCGCGGTAATATTCAGGCTTGCCCTTCTGGACGCCGCACCCCATGACATGGGAGACTGTCATACCGGTAATGCCCAGCTTGGACATAGCTTCCTTGAGGGCATAAAGGCGTTCCTCTTTACAAACAATGTCGATTTTGGTGAATTTCCCCTCTGCGGGGCTTTCCGAAGCGGGCGCCCAATCTGCGGGCAGAATCTCTGCGGGAGATGTGGCGCCGGCCGCCGGTACGAGGCTGTCTTCCAAGGCAAAACCGCTATAGCTGTCCACTGCCGGGGCGAAATCCGCATAGGCACTGGGCAGGCCGTGCTCGCTTGCGTCCAAACCGCGGAGTTCCTCTTCGATGCTGGCCCGCAGGCCTACCGTCCTTTTCATGATTTGGAATGTGAGCACCATAGCGGCTGCCGCATAAGCCGACACGGTGGCAACACCCAAAAGCTGTATGCCCAACAAGGAGGCGCTGCCAGTATATAGCAGCCCGGAAAGCCCTGCTGGGGCTGACGGCGCGGCCAGCAGCCCCACCGCCAGGGTGCCCCAGATACCGTTCGCCATGTGCACCCCTACCGCGCCCACTGGGTCGTCAATATGCAGCTTCAGGTCAAGTGCCTCAACGACCACTACCACCAGGATGCCCGAAACAACCCCTACAATTGCCGCGCCAACCGCGTCCAGGGCGTCGCATCCGGCTGTGATGCCCACCAGGCCTGCCAGGGACGCGTTTAAGCACATGGACACGTCCGGCTTGCCGTTTTTAACCCATGTAAAGACCATCGTGGTGCAGGTTGCCACGGAAGGGGCAATGGTGGTGGTGAGGAAAATAGCGGACAGTTCTGTAGCCGTGGTGGCTGCCGCGCCGTTAAAGCCGTACCAGCCCAGCCACAGGATAAACACCCCCAAAGCCCCTAAGGGGATCGAATGACCGGGGATTGCGTTGACCTTCACCACTTTCCCGCTTGCGTCTTTAACATATTTGCCGGTACGCGGCCCTAAAATCACAGCGCCGACTAAGGCTGCGATGCCGCCCACCATATGGATGGCACAGGATCCGGCGTAATCATGGAAGCCAATTTGGGAAAGCCAGCCGCCGCCCCAGATCCAATGGGCTTCAATGGGGTACACCAGCAGGGAGATGACGCCAGAGTAAACGCAGTAGGAAGAAAACTTTGTACGCTCGGCCATGGCGCCGGAAACAATAGTAGCGGTGGTAGCGCAGAATACTAGGTTAAATACGAAATAGGAGGCGTCTGTAAATCCCTCTTGGGGCGCGGCGATAAAATCGCTGAAGTGGATGAATAAATCCAAATTAGGCAGGCCGATAAGGCCAAAGAGAGCGTCTTCCCCCATCATCAATGTGTATCCCAGCAACGAAAACACAACGGTGCCGATACAAAAATCCATCAGGTTCTTCATGATGATATTCCCGGCGTTCTTCGCCCGGGTAAAGCCTGTCTCTACCATGGCAAACCCTGCCTGCATCCAGAACACAAGGGCCGCACCGATCAAAAACCAAAATTCTACCGTCATTTCCTTTCACCTCTCAAGCATTTTTCACACCCCGAACAGTAAATCCCCATATGTGGGGAACGGCCAGTCTTTTTGGCCAACCATAGACTCGGCTTTATCGCAGGGCTTCCGCAGGGCCTCCATGGCCGGGATGACCTCCCCTTTTACAAAGAGCGCCTGGGCGGTTACATCCGCGGCTTTCTCCAGCGCGGCAAGCTTTTCCGAAAGGGCCTCCGCCGCTTGGTCAATCTCATCCAAAAGCCCGGAAATCGCGGCGCTGGCTTTCTTCTCATAGCCGCTCACAAGGCCTGGATCAACTTTGGCCTTGTCGGCCATAGCCGCTGCCAGACATCCGGCGTACCGCTGCACAGCGGGCAGAATCTCCCGCCTGGCCATGTCCTCCATGGTCAGCGCCTCTATCTTGACCGTGCGGGTGTAGTTCTCCAGTTGGATCTCATAGCGGGAACGCAATTCGCCCTCTGTAAAGACCCCGTTCTTCAGCAGCATTTCCATATTCCCCTTGTCCAGCAGGTGCGCCATGGCGTCAGGCGTTGTGGGCAGGTTTAAAAGGCCGCGCTTTTCCACAGCTTCTTCTATCCATTGGCCATCGTAGCCGTTCCCATTAAAGAGGATGCGCTTGTGGGAGATGATGGTTTCTTTTATCAATCCGTGCAGGACGGCGTCAAAATCGCCGGCCCCTTCCAGAATGTCGGCAAACTGCCGGAGGGCTTCCGCCACTGCCGCGTTGAGCATGATGTTGGCACAGGCGATAGAATCCCCGGACCCCACCATGCGGAACTCGAACTTATTGCCTGTAAAAGCAAAGGGGCTGGTACGGTTGCGGTCGGTAGTGTCCTGGGTGATGCGGGGCAAGGCGTCCACACCCAGCTTCATCTTTTTCTGGGCCGCCCCCTCATAGGGGCTGTCCATCTCGATAGCTTCCAGGATGGCCGAAAGCTCGTCACCCAGGAAGATGGAGACCACGGCGGGGGGCGCTTCGTTTGCCCCCAGGCGGTGGTCATTGCCCGCGGTGGCCACGCTTAAACGCAGCAGGCTCTGGTATTCGTCTACCGCCTTGATGACCGCCACCAGGAACAGCAGGAACTGGGCGTTCTCGTAAGGGGTCTCGCCTGGAGAGAGAAGGTTTATCCCGGTGTCTGTTGCCATAGACCAGTTGTTGTGTTTGCCGCTGCCGTTTACCCCGGCAAAGGGCTTTTCGTGCAGCAGGCACACCAGGCCATGCCTGCGGGCCACCTTCTTCATAATCTCCATAGTCAGCTGGTTGTGGTCGGTAGCCACGTTGGTACTGGCGTAAATGGGCGCCAGCTCGTGCTGGGCAGGGGCGACCTCGTTATGCTCGGTTTTCGCCAGGATGCCCAGCTTCCACAGCTCTTCGTTGAGGTCATCCATATACGCCTGCACCCGGGGCTTGATGGAGCCAAAATAGTGGTCTTCCAGCTCCTGGCCTTTGGGTGGGTTTGCCCCAAACAGCGTGCGGCCTGTATAAATCAAATCCTTGCGCTTAAGGTACATGTCCCGGTCCACCAGGAAGTATTCCTGCTCTGGGCCCACATGGGTGATGACGCGGCTGGCCGCTGTGTTGCCGAACAGCCGCAGGATACGCAGGGCCTGTTTATTTAAGGCTTCCATGCTGCGCAGGAGAGGCGTTTTTTTATCTAAGGCTTCCCCGCTGTAGGAACAGAACGCGGTGGGGATGCACAACGTCTTATCTTTAATAAAAGCAAAGCTGGTGGGGTCCCATGCGGTGTAGCCCCGGGCCTCAAAGGTCGCCCGCAGGCCGCCGGAAGGGAAGGAGGAGGCATCCGGTTCGCCGCGGATGAGTTCTTTCCCGGAAAATTCCATAATAACCCGGCCGCCGGGAGCGGGGGTGATGAAAGAGTCATGCTTCTCCGCGGTGATGCCTGTCAACGGCTGGAACCAGTGGGTAAAGTGGGTGGCCCCGTTCTCTACAGCCCAAGTACACATAGCGGCGGCCACGGCGTTTGCCAAGGATAAATCCAGCCGGGCGCCCCGCCGGATAGTCTGCTTTAAAGAACGGTATACTTCTGGGGTCAGGCGGGCGCGCATGGCCTGTTCATCGAAAACTTTGCTGGCGAAAAAATCCGGCACATGATATGGGGTCTGCATAGCTCATCTCTCCTTTTAGGGAATAGGTTTTCTAAAAACGAAGAGAGACAACGGCGTCTGCGGGGAGCTTTCCCGTAGACGCCGTTGTCTCTCAACGCCGACTAGCATACACTCATTTTTGCAAGTTGTCAAGTTGTTTTATGCATTTTTGTTTATATAAACAGTTTTTAAGGCGGAACTCCGAAAAACATTACTGCTATATGCAAGGTTGACAAACTCAAATTGCATATCGTATAATAAGAGGCAAGGACAAAGGCGTTCGTGGAATACGTCTTTATGTCCTTTTTTATTTTGGGAGGGATTTATCTATGATACGACCGGAGCTTTTTGAAGGGCAAGTCCGCATCCCTTCCGGCTGCGCTATTTCAGCGGTGATCTCGCGGGAGGGGCGGCTTATCAGCGGCCAAGCCATTGTGGACAGTATGCGCCCCATGCATGAGCGGTCAAACGGATTGGGGGGCGGGTTTGCGGGGTACGGCATTTATCCCGAATATAAAGATTTCTTTGCCCTGCACATCTTCTATGATACGGATGAGGCCCGTGCCGCCGTTGAAGCCCATCTGCGCGCGGTGCTGGAGATTGTCCGGGCAGAGAACATCCCCACCCGCAAGCACCCGGCTATCACGGCCGAGCCTTTTATCTGGCGCTATTTCGTGGCCCCCCTGCGGTCGGTGCTGCATAGCTGCCAGCAGGATGAGGAGGAATTCATTGCCCGCCTGGCCATGCGCGTCAATACAAGCTATCCGGGGGCATACGTGTTCTCCAGCGGGAAAAATATGGGCGTGTTCAAGGCCGTGGGCTACCCCGAAGACGTAGGCGAATTCTACCGCCTGGAAGAATACAGCGGCTACTGCTGGACTGCCCACGGCCGCTATCCCACGAACACCCCCGGCTGGTGGGGCGGGGCGCACCCTTTTGCGCTGCTGGACAGGAGCATTGTCCATAACGGCGAGATTTCTTCTTACGACTGCAACCGCCGCACTATCGAGATGTATGGCTACAAATGCACCCTGCAAACGGATACAGAGGTCATCACCTATATTGCCGACTTTTTACAACGCAAGCAGGGGCTTACATTAGAAGAAATAGCCTCGGTAATCGCGGCGCCCTTCTGGTCTACTATAGAGCGGCAGCCGGAAGGCAAAAGCCGGGAGTTGGCGTATCTGCGCACGGTCTACTCCAGTTTGCTGATAACCGGGCCGTTCTCCATTATTTTGGGCTTTCGCGGCGGGCTGATGGCCCTGAACGACCGCCTGAAATTACGCAGCATGGTGGTGGGCGAAAAAGATGACAAGGTCTACATAGCCAGTGAAGAAGCGGCTATCCGCGCAGTGGAGCCAAACGCGGAAAATATCTGGGCCCCGGCGGGGGGCCAGCCCGTGGTAGTGCGGGTGCGGGAGGGGGCATATTAAAAATGGGGCAATGGGAAGTTTATCCGGAATTTGAAGTGGTGCGCAGCAGCGCCCGCTGTACAAAATGTTTGGGCTGTGTGGCCCAATGCGCTAACGGGGTGCATCAATACGACGGGGCGCAGCTAACCTGCGACAGCGCCAAGTGTGTGGACTGCCACCGCTGTGTAGCTATGTGCCCCGCCCGGGCTCTGAAAATCGTAAAGGCGGACTGTGCCCTGCGGGAAAACAGCAACTGGGACAGCCAGACTATCAAAGAGATCTTTAAGCAGGCCCAAAGCGGCGGCGTCCTCTTAAGCAGCATGGGCACGCCAAAGCCCTATCCTGTCTATTGGGACAAGCTGCTGCTCAATGCCAGCCAGGTGACCAACCCCTCCATTGACCCCTTGCGGGAGCCCATGGAGACCCGCGTCTGTCTGGGCAAGAAACCGGGCAGGCCCCAGCGCGGGCCGGACGGCCGCTTTACCTGTGAGCTGCCGCCCCAACTGAAGCTTGCTATGCCCATGCTGTTTTCAGCCATGAGTTACGGCTCTGTCAGTTATAACGCCCACGAGGCCCTGGCCCGGGCGGCAGAGGAACTGGGCGTCTACTATAACACCGGCGAAGGCGGCCTGCATGAAGATTTTTACGCTTACAGCCCTAATACCATTGTGCAGGTGGCGTCAGGGCGGTTTGGGGTGCACGAAGGGTACTTAAACGCCGGGGCGGCCATTGAAATCAAGATGGGGCAGGGGGCCAAGCCGGGCATTGGCGGGCATCTGCCCGGGACAAAGGTAGGGGCCGACATTTCCCGTACCCGCATGATACCCGAGGGCAGCGATGCTATCTCCCCGGCCCCCCATCACGATATTTATTCCATTGAGGACCTGCGCCAGCTGGTGTATTCCTTAAAGCAGTCCACCCATCACAAAAAGCCAATCATCGTGAAGGTGGCGGCTGTGCACAACATTGCGGCTATTGCCAGCGGCATTGCCCGCAGCGGCGCAGACATTATCGCCATAGACGGCTTCCGGGGCGGTACAGGCGCCGCCCCCACCCGAATCCGGGACAACGTGGGCATCCCCATTGAGCTGGCCCTGGCGGCGGTAGACCAACGCCTGCGGGACGAGGGGATTCGGAACCAGGTAGGCATCATTGCCGGAGGGAGCATACGCTCCTCGGCAGATGTGGCTAAAGCTATCGCCCTGGGCGCGGATGCGGTTTATATTGCAACAGCGGCGCTGCTGGCGCTGGGCTGCCATCTGTGCCGTACCTGCCAGACGGGTATGTGCAACTGGGGCATTGCCACCCAAAGGCCGGAACTGGTGGCCCGTTTAGACCCCAAGGAGGGGGCGAAACGCCTGGTAAACCTTATGACCGCCTGGAACCACGAGATCATGGAAATGCTGGGCGGCATGGGAATCAATTCCATAGAAGCCCTGCGGGGCAACCGTTTGATGCTGCGGGGCATTGGGCTAACGGCAAAGGAATTGGAGATTTTGGGCGTAGCCCACGCGGGGGAATGATCCCTGCGCAAAGTAAAGGAGGCGTGGTATAATGGCCTATAAAATAGAGGCCCAAGGCTTAGACGCGGCCGGGCTGGGCAGGCAGATCCAGGCGCACCCTGGCCCGGTAGAGGTCGTGGGATGCCTGGGGCAGCGGTTTATTGGGGCAGGGATGCAAAGAAAGAAAATTCGTGTTACCGGCATACCAGGGAATGCCCTGGGGGCCTACCTTAACGGCGGTGAGATAGAAGTGTGCGCAAACGCCCAAGACGCTGTAGGCGACACCATGAATGACGGCACCATTGTAATCCACGGGGATGTGGGCGACACGGTAGGATACGCCATGCGGGGCGGGGAAATCTATGTGGAAGGCTCGGCGGGCTACCGGGCTGGGGTGCATATGAAGGAGTACCAGGACAAGGTGCCGGTAATGGTCATCGGCGGCCGGGCCGGCAGCTTCCTGGGGGAGTACCAGGCGGGCGGGGTGATCCTGGTGCTGGGGCTGACGGGTTCGGGCCCTATTGCCGGGAACTTCCCCTGTGCGGGCATGCATGGCGGCAAGGTGCTGCTGCGGTGCCGCCCGGAAGAACTCCTTTTCCCCGGCCAGGTGACGGCCCTCCCGGCATCTGCCCAAGACCTGGATGCCGTGCGGCCATATTTAGAAGAATTCTGCCGCCGCTTCGGCAAAGACCTGTCGGTTATTTTAAACGCCCCCTTTACCCTGGCGGTCCCGGACAGCCGGAATCCGTACCGGCAGATGTATGTAGCCAATTGACAGGAGGATGCCTATGGAATTTACCCAAGACGATGTATTGTGTTATGTGAAAAGCGAAGATGTGAAATTTATCCGTTTGGCGTTCTGTGATACCGAAGGGCGCCAGAAGAACCTGGCTATCATGCCGGAGACGCTTTCCCGGGCGTTCTCCCAAGGCATTCCGGTAGATGGCCGCGCGTTGCCGGGTTTTGGAACAGGGCCTGTGTTTTTGCGCCCAGACCCCAAGACTTTGCTGCAAATGCCCTGGCGGCCCCAGCACGGGCGGGTGGTGCATATGTTCTGCGATCTGCTGACCCTGGACGGTACGCCCCACCCCCAGGACGTCCGGTGGCAGCTGAAAGAACTCACACAGCAGATGGAGTGTACTGTAGCGGCAGAGATGCTTTTTGCCCTGTACAAACTGGATGAGCAGGGCCGCCCCACAGCTGAGCCCCAGGACGAAGCGGGGTATCTGGACATAGCCCCCACAGACCGCGGGGAGAATGTGCGCCGGGCCATCTGCCTAACCCTGGAGCAGATGGGCATCCAGCCGGAAAGCTCCCACCACGGGGCGGGGCCGGGCAGGAACCTGATCCGCTACCAGGGCGCGGGCCCTTTAAAGGCCGCGGACAACATGGTAACGTTTCAGGCGGTGGTACGCACAATGGCAGACCAGAATGGGCTTTTTGCAGAATTCCCCCATCCTCCCCGGCTCTTCATAACCCAGGGGGCTAACGTGCGGGAAGCCGTGCCCCAAAAGGGCTGGCAGAACCCGTACCGGCTCATGGCAGCTCTGGTAGGAGGGCAGGTGTAAGCATATGATATTCGAACCGGAGCCTTACAGTGTACTTATTGTTTCCCCAGGCGACCGCTTCCGGGAAAGCCTGTCCCCCCTTCTGCCGCCAGGTTCCTTTAACCCGGTTTGTGTTGCCCGCAGCTGTGCTGAAGCAAGGCGGAAGCTGCTGGAGCGGGGGTTCGATTTGGTTCTTATCAATTCCCCCCTGCCCGATGGCCCGGGCCTGCCTTTAGCGGAGGATCTGTGCGCCGAAACAGAAGCCGGGGTGCTGCTGTTGGTTCCGGCGGGGATCTACGAGGAAACTGCTGCCCAAGCCCAGCAGAGCGGGGCAATCACACTGCACAAACCCAGCAGCCGGTTGCTGGCTTCACACAGCCTGCAAGCCCTCTGCGCTATGCGGGAACGGCTGCGGGCACGGAGCCGCAGGCAGGTTACGGTAGAAGAGAAGATCCGGGAGCTGCAGCTGGTTGACCGGGCTAAGTGGGTTTTGATAGAAAAGAATGGCTTTACAGAGCCGGAAGCCCACAGGGCCTTAGAGCGCATGGCAATGGAACAGCGCATAACCAAGATGCAGGCTGCGCAGCAGGTAGTGGGGGGAGGATCAATTTGAAAGGGCAACATGACGAGGTGGGCCGCATTTTGCGGACCACCTCAAAATCTGCGTTGGTTAACATACACAAATACTTCAGCACGTCAGCGGTATTCCGTGCAAGCCGGCTGATGGGTTTGGTAATAATCATATCGATTCTACCATTTAATCATCTTATTGAATTCGTCGTGCTGCCCATTACCTTTCCCAGCCAGCCCGGTCATATAGACAAAGTAATATTCGATACTGGCCTCGTCCAGCTTGCGGCACTGCTCCAATATATCGTCGGCGGTATAACCCTTGTTTGCCCGCGAGAGGGTGGCATCATCTCCGCTCTCCGTGCCGATACTCAGCCCATTGATGCCCATGGCCCGCAGTTTGTTTAGCTGCCAGACTTCCTTGTTTTTGATGTCCCGGATACTGGCAAACATGGCGATGGACTGGCACTTAATGAGATACTCGCGAACGGTCAGGGCGCGCAGCTTGAGGTTCTCATAGCTCATGGCGAAGGGGTTCGCGCCAGTGAGGAACACCCGCCGGGCGTTGGGCTGATAGTTCTTGATTTCCGCCAAATCCTTCTCAAATTCATCCATGGGGGACAGCCGGGATTTCTCGTTTTTGTGGAGACTGCAGAAGGTGCATTTGTTGTGTGTGCAGCCAGAGGTCGCCTGCAAAATGACGGACTGGGATTCATACGGCGGACGCCATGTTCTTCCTGTGAAATGCATGAGAATCCCCCTTACAGGTGACGAAGATTTTTGCGGTAATCCCGCAGCTTTTCTTCGCCTACGGTGTCAATAATCTTGTCGATTGCCGCTACCAAAGCGGCTTTATCTTGGGGTAGCGTGCCGTGAAGCTGAAACGCATTGGAGGCCCCCAGCGCGGCAAACTGCGTGGGAATATCAAGAGATTCAATCAGGGTGCGGATTTCCCGGTACTTCTCTACTTCGCTTTCCTCTTGCCAGTTGCCCCGCTGGATCTCCTGGTAGAGTTCGGAGTCTGGATAGATGGTAAGCATATTGGCACCGATGAGTTGTGGGTGCAGCTGATTGCACACAGCGGCGGTAGCTTTTGCGCTGATTTCGCCCCGGCTCACGCCAGATATGCCCACCAGATAGAAAAAGTTATAGCGGATACCTGCCCTGTCCAGCCGGGCGCACTGCTCCACAATGTCAGCGGTGGCGTAGCCTTTGTTCATAAAGCGCAGGGCCTCATCATCGCCGGTTTCAATACCGATGGTCAGACTGTCAAATCCCGCCTGGGCCAGCGTGGTCAGGTCACTGTCAGACTTTAAGGTTACATCGGTAATCCGCGCAAAACAGCCAATGGTTTTCACCGTGGGTACATATTTGCGGATAAGTTCTGCGGTAGCAAGTAATCGCTCTGTTTTCAGCACAAATGGGTTTGCGCCGGTGAGAAAGGCTCGATTAAACTGAAAGCCGTGCCACTGTTTCAGCGTGTCGGCAACCTCCTGTAAATCGCACTCGATATCTTCGAGCGGTGACATTCTGAACTTGAACGGCAGGTCGTTGTAGAGTGTACAGAACTTGCACTTGTGATGGGTACAGCCCGCCGTGACTTCCAGCAGCAGCGAGGACGCTTCATAGGGTGGACGCCAGATAGTTCCGGTAAATTTCATGGGGATAACCTCCTTCGTTTTCATCCATTATAGCCCGATACGGGATAAATTCAAGTACGGTACTTTTTTGTAGTACCTTGATTCGTGCGGCGCTATGCGTTATAATGTTAACAAAGAGGTGTTGTCCTATGAGAAAAACGGAGCAGGCCGTGGAGCGCTGCAAGACTATGTCTACGTTGCAAAAGATATTGGGCGGCAAGTGGAAACTGGAAATTCTTTACTATATCGCTTTTCACGATATCCGGCGGTTCGGCGCGCTGCGGCGGCAGTTGGGGGAGATTACGGAATCGTCGCTGACGAAGCAGCTGCGGGAGCTGGAGGCGGATGGGTTCCTTATCCGGCATGATTTTCACGAGGTGCCGCCCAGGGTGGAGTATACGCTGACGGAGTTGGGCAAAAGCTTTATGGATGTGATTGCCTACATGAAAAACTGGGGCGATGCAAATTTGCCAGAGAACAAGTGATAAGGGGATGTGGTTGTGGAAGAGCGGAGATTCACAAAACAGGACTGGAAACTTTTCAAGGAAAAATTACCTGGCTGGCAGGAAGCCTACATGGATAAGCTCAACTGTGAATACATGGAGATATTAAACGGAGAAGGTAATCCGTCTGATAAGTTTTGGCACTTGGAAAAGCGCATAAAAGATGATAAGCGAAGCCCGGGCGTTCAACTACAGTTGACCCGGACTGATATGGTTTGGAATATTATTGCGCTGATAAACAATGAGGTTATTTCCTTGGAAGATTTGGATGGGTTTAGTGATACGCTTAAAGAAACCGTTGACCGCATTTTAAGTTTATAGCGAATGCTTAATCAGGTTGATTGTATGTGTATTTTTCTTTTTTGACCTTGCCCATACCGCTCCAAAACCTGTGATTCTGAGGCTTGCCAAAACTGGCCCCATGCTGGCCCAACATGGCCTGCGCCATGGCTGAACCGCGTTTTCCCGACCCAGCGCCCCGCACCCCACAACACGGGGCCGTACAGGGGCCCTCAGGGGCCGACAGGCGGTGGTGAGTGGCACAGAAAAAGTGCACCGCGATTTGCGATGCACTCAGGTCTGGTATTCTTTTTTAATAGCGGTCATTTTGAATATTGATACCGACGGTTTGAAACTTATTCCGGCGATGATTTGCTCAAGGGTGGCAGTTATATTGGTGGCAGCTTGGTCAGATGCTGGGGTTGATTCAGCCTTTATTATGATAGTCTGCTGTGCAGGCTCTGAGTCTGGAGGTGCTGTCTGGCACCCGTTAACGCTCACTAAGAGGACTGTGGTCAGGAGGGCTGTTAGGGCCTGTTCACACAAAAAGGAATGTAATAAAAGAATGGAATTACGAAAAGAACAATGGGACTATGATAAAGAACTGTACAAGCAGCGCAACCGGGTTGAGAGACTTTCCCGCCGCGTTTTCACGCGCTTTGACATGCTTGACCTCATCTTTTTGGCGTTTATCTATTTTGCTATTATACTTGATGCGCTTATGTGAACACAACCTAAAACACACGCCCCGCCAGCTTTTGATGCTTTATTGATGATATCCAAATTTTTGCAGCTAAGAAACAGACGGTTTCGTCTCCATATACAGCGAGTTCTTGAGTGATAAGGGCAACCAACTCTGTGAGGGTAACATAAAATTTGAAATAAGTCAAGCAGCTTTTACCCATCAAAATCTGCACCGCGAAACAAAGAATATCAATTTTTCAGAATATGGATTTGAAGTTTCAGTGACAGCCACGGCAGTTTCCGCAATCGCCATTGCAGCCTTTGCCGGACTTGCGGGACTTGCGCAGGGAACGGACTGCCAGGGCTGCGGCTGCTGCCAATATCGCTATGACAATAAGATTTCCCAATATAGCAGGCATGGTCTAAGTCTCCCTTCTGCTTATTTTGAGGCCGCAGCCACAGAACTCAGGCTTTGCGACTTCCCTTCGCCTTGATAGCCCTTGCGCACCAACAGATAGATTATGGCGGCCAGGGCAGCCAAGGCAACCACCGTCCACAGGCCAAAGCCCACTGTGCCGGTAAGCAGCCCGCCGATCTGGTAGACAATCAGGGAGATTACATAGGCAAAGCCGCACATATAGCCAATAGCGGCGCAGGTCCATTTCGCGTTGTTCATTTCCCGCTTGATAGCGCCCATAGCCGCGAAGCAGGGGGCGCATAGCAGGTTGAACACCATAAAGGAGTATGCGGATGCGGCGGTGAAAGCCATGGCGACATTGGCAATCAAGTCGCCGGGGTAGAACACCTGCATGGTGCTGACCACTTCCTCTTTGGCAATCAGCCCTGTGATGGTGGCCACAGCCGCCTGCCATGTGCCGAAGCCCAGGGGGGCAAAAATCACAGCGATTACACTGCCCACTGCGGCCAGCAGGGAAGCGTTGCTGTCCTCTACCCAGCCAAAGCCGCCGTCCGTAAAGCCAAAGCTGCTGAGGAACCAAAGGATGATGGTGGATAGAAGGATGATGGTGCCAGCCCGCTTGATAAAGGACCAGCCCCGCTCCCACATGGAGCGCAGGACGTTGCTGGCAGAGGGCGCGTGATAGGCGGGCAGCTCCATGACAAAGGGGGCGGGCTCCCCGGCAAAGGCTTTGAATTTTTTCAGCATAATGCCGGAAACCACCACAGCGGCTATGCCGATAAAGTAGGCAGAGGTGGTAACCAGGGCAGAGCCGCCAAACAGCGCCCCGGCAAACAGGGCAATGATGGGCATCTTTGCCCCGCAGGGGATGAAGCCGGTAGTCATAATGGTCATTTTACGGTCCCGGTCTTGTTCAATAGTGCGGGAGGCCATAATACCAGGAACGCCGCAGCCGGTGGCCACCAGCATGGGTATGAAGCTTTTGCCGCTCAACCCAAAGCGGCGGAAAACGCGGTCCATGATGAAGGCGACCCGGGCCATGTAGCCCACATCCTCCAGGATAGCAAGCAGCAGGAACAGCACCAGCATCTGGGGCACAAAGCCCAGAACAGCGCCTACGCCGCCCACAATACCATCCAGAACCAGGGAGGCCAGCACCCCGCTGACCCCCATGGCGTCCAGCAGGTTTTCGGCCAAGACGGGCAGGCCGGGGACATATGTCCCATAGCTGGCGGGGTCAGGCTCCTCCACCGTAAGGGCCTCGGCATAGCTTTCCTCTGTTACTTTTAGGGTGCTGACTTCACCGGCATCGGCGTCATAGAGGTATGCCACAGGGTCCCCGCCCTCGTATGCCTCTATGATGGCGGAAGCCTCCTCAAACGCACCGGACGCCTCGTCATAGCCATCTGCATCCGAGCCGGAAAAGGGTAGGAACCAGCCGTCCCCAAACAGGCCGTCGTTGGCCCAATCGGTGGCGGCAGTACCGATGGAGACGCTCCAGCCGCCCATGGCAAGGGCGTACACCAGGAACATGACAGCCACAAAGATGGGCAGGGCCAGGATGCGGTTGGTAACAACCTGGTCAATTTTGTCCGAAACGGACAAGCTGTGCTTTGCAGCCTTTTTTCGCACGGCCTTAGACACCACGCCGTTGATGTAAGAATACCGCTGGTTGGTGACGATGCTTTCCGCGTCGTCGTCCATTTCCCGCTCGCAGTCCGCGATATGTTCTTCCAGGTGTACTTTCAGGTCGGAGGGGAGGTTCAATTCCTCCATAACCTTCTCGTCCCGTTCAAAAATCTTAATGGCATACCAGCGCAGATAGCCGTCCGTTACCTTGCCCTGAATAGATTCCTCAATATGGGCCAGGGCGTGTTCTACGCTGCCGGTGAACACATGGGGCAGCTCCCCAGCCTGCTTCTTCTGCGCCAGCTCCACAGCCTTTTCCGCAGCGGCCATGCCGCCCTCGCCCTTGAGTGCACTCATCTCCACCACTTCACAGCCCAGGGCACTGCCCAGCTTGGCAAGGTCAATGGTGTCGCCGTTCTTCCGCACCAGGTCTATCATGTTTACCGCCACCACTACAGGCAGGCCCAGTTCAATCAATTGAGTGGTAAGATAAAGGTTGCGCTCAATATTGGTGCCGTCCACGATATTGAGGATAGCGTCTGGCTTCTCCTTTACAAGATACGACCGGGCTACTACCTCCTCCAAAGTGTATGGGGACAGGGAGTAGATGCCAGGCAGGTCCTGAATGACCACAGCCTTGTGGCCCTTCAGCTTGCCCTCCTTTTTCTCTACCGTTACCCCCGGCCAGTTTCCCACATACTGGCTGGAGCCTGTGAGGGCATTGAACAGAGTGGTCTTGCCGCAGTTTGGATTGCCAGCTAACGCAATTTTGATATCCATTTGATGGTCTCCTTCCATGTATTAGTCTTATCTAACTCAAGGCGCAAATAATAGCGGCCTTCCGCCGCGCTGGCTTATTGGACTTCGACCATCTCCGCGTCGCCCTTGCGGACCGACAGCTCATAGCCTCGGACGTTCAACTCCATCGGGTCGCCCAGGGGAGCTACCTTTCGCACGAAAATCTCTACACCTTTGGTGATGCCCATATCCATAATGCGGCGTTTCACCGGGCCTTCTCCGTGGATCCGCGCCACAACCGCCGTTTCACCCACCTTAACATCCTTCAGCGTTTTCATATCGCCCTTCCTCCTTTTCTATAATTAATTCTTAGACCATAATCCGGTTTGCCATCGTTTTATCCAGCGCAATCCGGCTGTCCTTCACCTGCACGATAATGTTTCCTCCCATCTCGCTGACTACCGTTACATCGCTGTCTACCACAAAGCCCAGCTCTGCCAAATGCTGGCGCACTTCATCCCTTCCGGAGATTTTGCGGATAGTAATGTTCTCTCCGACCTTTGCCATTGTAAGCGGCATCATTTCTTCACCTCCTTAGCAAATCGGTTAGCATGCGCTAACCTTTGGGGTGACTTCAGTTTACCACTACTAACTTCCATTGTCAAGACCGTGTGAAGAAAAAATTGGCTTTTAGTTAGAAAACACTAACTTACTGCGCGGCACGGACCCCATGAATTGCCGAATAGCACAAAAAATTACTGGCTGACAAGGCGTCCGGATGGACGCTCCCCCCGCTGCCGGGCCTTGCGCTGGGCGGGGGTTTGTGCTATACTGGTAGGCAAATCAGAATAAAGATGAGGAGCGGTGGAGAGTATGGCAAAAGTGGCGGTTCGGCGGATAAACGAGTGGGACGGGCCTTCTATGCTGAAAATTTACGCCCCATATGTGGGCACCCCTTTGGCGCCGGAAGCGGTGCTGCCGGATTTGCAGGATTATGTCCGGAGGATCGACACGTATACTTATGGGCTGGGTTGGCTGCTGTGTGAGATCGACTCGACCCCGGCAGGCTTTTGCCACTTGACAGAAAACCGCCGGGACCCGGAGAATTTGTTCTCGGTGGAGTTTCAGTTGTATGTAAAGGGGGAGTACCAGCGCATAGGCGTGGGCCGGGCCCTGTGGACCCTGATGCGGGATATGATGGAGCTGGGCAACCGCCGGGAAGTACTGGCCCGGGTGGGCCTGCCGAACGAAGAGGGCAAAGCCTTTTTTGGGGCTATGGGTTTTGCCTGTGCTGGGGAGGAGCAGGAGGAAGGCCGGCAGGTGCAGGTTATGCGTTATAATCTGGCTCCGGTGGATCCGCAGGCTGTTAAGCCTACCAAGCCTTATTTGCTGCTGAACCATGAGTATGAGGCGGCGCGGGAAAATGCTGCTTTGCTGGTGCGGGCTTGAGGGTAAAACGCCATGGTACAAAAATGAATATGGGGAAGGTTGGAAAGCCGCATAAACACTGTGTTTTGCGGCTTTTTCTGTGCGGCAAGGGAGCGGGCTGCGGTGCTTTTCTCCACCCATATCCTTTCAGATGAAGGGCGTATCTGTAACGAGGCCGCTTTTTTGCACGACGGGGAAATTGCCATGCGGAATTACGGCAGGGCTGAGAAACAAGTGGCCCTGTAATGGGTTTCTGGTGGAAACGGAACAGGAAGGGGCTGCCGGTACGCTTAGGGAGACATTTGACAAGTTCCAGTATGCGTGGCAAAATATCCTTGCTTTTCATGGCAGCGAAGAGCGTTTTTTCCATTTTGCAATCCGTTGCGGAAAACAAAATTGCATACAGAAAGTGGTACCCACACTGGAATCGCTGTTTTTGGAGGTGGCAAAATGAAGCCGCTGCTGGCTTTTTTATTAAGCGGTTCAGATTTTTAGGGGGAGTGTGCGGGAGTGTCCAAAACAAGTATTTTAAAAAGTGGGGAAACACAAAAGTTTCGTCCATTCGTGAAACGAATGGATCACCTTCTTCAAAGTGTGGGCAAACGCTGCGCGTTAGCGTTGCTTTGGGGTTTTTAGGGGGGCGAGGGTTGCCAGAGGCAAAACGTTTGCGCCCCGAGCCGACCGGGCCGGCTGGCGAGACTCAAAGCCCCTAAAGCGTCGGAGGCATAAAACGCGCCTTTGGACACGCCCCAAGTGTGCCCTTTCCTTGACACACTATTAACCGCTATGCTATAATTTAGTGAAAAATTTGTCACCGGGAGGACAGCATGCAAAACATTTCCTTGCCGCTCTGCATTGCGGCGGCTCCATGCAAGGCTTGAGGACATTGCATGGAGCATAGAGGCTAGGGGCCTGCCCCCTGTTCGTCCTCAGGCTTTGCTTATTTCGTTTTATTACAATCAAAAGGAGCAAAGCCAAATGAAAAAATATAAATCCCTAAAACCTTACTTATTGTTGTGGGGCACCCAGTCTCTTTCGTCTTTAGGCAGCGCCATGACCGGCTATGCCCTGATTTTGTGGCTCTACCGGCAGAGCGGCTCTGCGTTGGAGACAGCGATGCTCTCTATCTGCTCTTACGCGCCTTATGTGCTTGTGAGCATTTTTGCCGGGGCGCTTAGCGACCGGTGGGACAAAAAACGCACGATGCTGGTGTGCGACCTGCTGGCCGCCGTCAGCACAGTTTTGGTGCTGGTCTTGCTGAAAAACGGCTTGTTGGTACCGTGGCACATATATGTACTCAATGCTGTGAACGGCCTGATGAACACGATGCAGCAGCCGGCCAGCGATGTAGCGGCTACGCTGCTGGTCCCCCCAGAATACTACCAGAAGACCAGCGGCCTGCGGTCCTTTTCGTCGTCGCTGAACACCATTTTGCACCCGGTAATCGCCTCGGCGCTGTTCGGGTTTTTCGGCATGGGGATGGTGATCGCCGTCGATTTAGCCACCTTTGCCATTGCTTTTGCCACCCTTTTGTTCTTTATCCATATCCCGGAGATTTCCGATGGGGACAACCCCCGGGAGAACCTGTTGGCGGCGGCAAAATCCGGGCTGCACTGGCTGCGGGCCAACCGGTTGATTATGAACCTTATCCTCTTTTTGGCCTTTATCAATCTGGTGGCCTCGGCTTATAATGCCGCGTTACCTGCCATGCTGCTCAGCCGCGAAAATGGCGGCGAAACGGTGCTAGGGCTGGTGAATGCCGTAACCGGCACCGCATCCCTGGTGGGCGGGGTGATTGCCACCCTGCTGCCCATGCCGAAAAACCGGGTGCGGGTTATCTGCGGCGCTTTGATGGTGTCTATGGGTACAGAAAATTTTTTGCTGGCCTTTGGGCGCACACCGTGGGTATGGTGTGCCGGCGCTGTTTTTGGCTGGCTGCTGATTCCCTTGATGAACGCCAATATGGACGTTGTTTTCCGCTCCACAATCCCCGTGGACATGCAGGGGCGGGTCTATTCTTGCCGCAATACATTGCAGTTTTTCACCATACCGCTGGGCTATTTTCTGGGCGGGCTGCTGGTGGACCGGGTTTTTGAACCGCTGATGGCCGCTGTTTCTTCGGGCAGCCTCCTGGCTTTCCTGTTTGGCTCGGGGAAAGGTTCCGGCGCGGCGGCGCTGTTCTTTGTGCTGGGGCTGGCCGGGGTTTTGGTCTGCCTGGCTTTTTACTGTGTTTTGCGGAAAGACCATTGGGTTGAGCCAAATGTCCAAGCTTCGGGTAAGCAGGGGATGTGAATATTTCGAAGAACGGGATATTTTTTAAATTCTTTGTTAAGCAGAGCTGGTCTTGAGGGGTGAGCCGACAGCAGGTTAGGCGGAGTCCTTCTGCACCAGCCAAAGCGCCGTAGACGTGGGTGTCTGCGGCGCTTGTTTTTGTGGATATTCGAGCGGTTGACTTCTCCTTTCCCCCCGCCACATCATTTCGCGCCAAATCTGTACTGCCGCTCTTTATACGGCAGTATAGATTTTTGCAAATGTCTTTGCAACGGTGTGCCAGCAGGCGAAACGGAATCCTCCCCCTTTGCAATGTACCAAAATCATGCTATAATGATGGAAAACCATTAGGAGGGACGACCAAATGTCTGAATTTATGAAACGGCAGATCCTGATTGACACCGACCTGGGAGACGATGTGGATGATGCCGCCGCGCTGATTATGGCGCTTAACTCGCCGGAGCTGGATATTATTGGCATTACTACCGTGTATCAGGACACCCTTGCGCGCGCCGAAATGGTTTCCGAGTTGTGCGGGATGTATGGCCGGACGGACATCCCTGTGTGCCCTGGCTTTGGCCTGCCCCTGATCGAGCGGCCAAACATGGCGGCCAAGCCGGTGCAGTATGATATACTGTCCAAAAAGCGCCCTGTGGCCCGGGAATGTGACGGGGCGGAATTTATTTTGCGGGCGGTCCAGGAGAATCCGGGTGTGACGGTCGTGGCAATGGGGGCTATGACGAACCTGGCTGCCGCGTTCCACCGCGCGCCGGATATCATGAAAAGCGTACCCATCCTTGCTATGGGCGGCGTTTTTGACAGCGGCCTGCCGGAGTGGAACATCCAGTGCGACCCCGAAGCGGCCCGCATCGTGACAGACCTTTCGGGGCACCTAACCATGTTCGGGCTTGATGTGACCAAATACTGCCGTATTGAAAATGCCCTTTTGGATGAAATTTGCCTGCCAGAAAATGAAAACCTCCAATACTTTATGCAAGGGGTTAGGATTTTCCAAAAAGATATGGGCTACCCGGTCACGCTGCACGACGCGCTTTTGATTGCCTACCTGCTTGACCCGGCTGTAGTGGAGCTGGCTCAAGGCGATTTTACTGTGGAGCTTTCCGGCAGCAGCACGCGCGGCGCCATGGTTTCACAGCTGAATCCTTATGAGATCGAGCCTGCCTGTAAGAAGAATTTTCATTATGCACGGAAAATCCATGCGAAACGGTTCCGCGAAATCGTACGGGAACGGCTCCGCTGACGGACAAGGGGTACCTTTATGCGTATTCTGAATTTTGGCTCGCTGAATATCGACTATGTATACTCCGTAGGACATATCGTCGCGCCTGGGGAGACGATTGCTTCATCTGGGCGCAAGGTGTTCTACGGCGGCAAGGGGTTCAACCAGTCTGTTGCGGTTAGCCAGGCTGGGGTCCCAGTGTTTCATGCCGGGCAGGTCGGGCCGGACGGTGGCGGGATTTTAGCGGAATGTGGTAAGTACGGTGTTGACACCCTGTATATCCGGAAATCCGACGAGGAGACCGGCCATACCTTTATCCAGGTAGACGAAAAGGGCCAGAACAGCATAGTCCTTTTCGGCGGCAGCAACCGCTCTATTCGTGTAGAGCATATGGACTGGGTGCTGTCGCAATTCGACGCGGGGGATGTTGTAATCCTGCAAAATGAGATCAACGGCCTGGACTATATTATCGGCCAGGCCGCTAAGCGCGGCCTTACGGTTATCCTGAACCCCTCCCCCTGCGACCAGGCTATTGCCAGTTGTGATCTTTCCAAGGTGGGCTGGCTCGTCCTCAACGAAGTGGAAGGCGAACAGATAACAGGCGAGCGGGAAGGCCAGGCTATTCTGCGGGCTCTTGCGGGCCGTTTCCCACAGACTTGCCTTGTGTTGACCCTTGGGAGTGAGGGTGCTTTTTGCTGGGATGGGGATAGGACGATTTATCAGCCCTGTTTTAAGGTCAAGCCGGTAGATACTACGGCTGCTGGGGATACCTTTCTGGGGTACTTTGTAGCGGGGCTTGCGCAGGGCCTGCCCTTGGAGCGCTCGATGGAACGGGCTGCCGCCGCGGCGGCTATTGCTATAACCCGGCAGGGGGCCGCGCCGTCTATTCCTAATCGTGGGGAGGTGGAATTGTTTTTGATGGGGTAATGGGGGCCTTCTTGTGCTTGCCCGTTCATAGCTCAGCACTTCCTTGAGGCCGGCGACGGCCCGAAGAAAAAGGGGTGTCAAAATAGGGATTTGCGTCCATCGTACTTTGGTGTGGCGGAAATAGGGATGTGGTCTACCCGCAAAAGCCCCTCGTCCTCGGTGCAGAACACCCAGTTCCGGTCGCCCATGCGGTGCCAGTAGTTGGTGGAGACCCACCACTGCCCCTTATGAGGATGGCGGCGCTTGGCCCATCGCCACAGCAGTTCGTAGAGGATGTAGTCGATATGGGCAGAGGCTTCGCTGGCACAGACCGATTGATGGTAATTCGTCCATCCGCGAATCTGCTGGTTCAGCTTTTCAATCAGGACTTCCTGTTTCCAAGCCTTGCCACGCCCGAGAATCGTCTCGTACAGGGCGGATTTAAGGGCTTTCAGCGCTTTCTTGGACGGCTTGACAATGAGCTTTCCCTTGAATTTGCGGAATGTCCAGCCCAGCATGTCAAAGCCGTCGTCGAAGTGGGTGATGACCGTCTTTTCTTCGGACAGATCCAGCCCCATTACAGGGCGGGCGTTCGCTTTTTATCCCGTCCCTCTACCCTCTGCGCCATTTCTTCCCCTTACGAGGTCGATACCTCCGCATTTCTGCAAAGGAGCGCATAGGGCTTACCTACCTTCCGCGTAACAAATAATTGTGTGCGTTTTAGGAGCCATCTTTGAGCCGGGAGGATTTGTGTCCATTTGCTGTGATGTTCCGAAAGCCCTCACAGCCGCCTCCGCACCTTTTTGTTTAAGCGTATCCGCCTGATTTCGCTTATTCGCTGTAACGACCCTTGCAATGGTTCGCTTTGCGTTCTCTATGACGCACTTATCCTGGCAGTACGGCCGAGTTGGGCTCTCAGCTTTCCCGCGTTGTCCCACAGGCTTCCCACCCCGCCGTTACCAGCGGCGCAGGCTGTGGTAGGATTACCCCAAATGGATAGGGCCGCTTTTTTAGGCAATTTGTTACGCGGCCTCGTGTCGCACTCCGGTATCTGCCTCCAACATAGTTTCTGCCTTGACATGGACATGAGAATCCTTGAATAGTTGAAAATCATGCCTCTTTCCGTTAGAAAATGCCAGTGCAAGGTTTTCTCCGGTTTGAAGGCTGACAAGCAGCTGTGTTTTCCGTGTGTGTTGCTTTTTCTTTCCGGAATAGTATCGCTTTTGCTTTTTTTAGGTCGTTCAATGGGCGATTTCGTTGCGTCAACCAGAATCACCTCATGCTCGGCATCGCTTTTCAGCGGCGTTTTCCGTCCTGGCAGCGAAAATGTACCGCCACGGATCAGTGTGCCTTCCACCCACTTGATCCCTCGGTAGATATTGCTTTCCGCTATTTCATAACTGGCCGCTATATGAGCATAGGTACGGTGTACTCCAGGGGGGTTAACAGCAGATCCTCTATGCTCAGCTTTGGTGTCCCCCCACGGCGCCGGTGCTTTTCCGCATATCCTTTTCGCAGAATTTCTACCATCTTGTCAAATGTTGCCCGCTTTACCCCGGTAATTCTCCGAAATCTTGTGTTTGAATATTCCGCTACCTTTTCGTATTTCATGCCTCTATTTTATCGCACTATTTCATTTTCGCAAGAGGTATAATGGCGTTGCGGTCCAGGCGGGAAAGGTCTTTGACGATGACGCAGTTGGTTTTGCCCTCCCTGATGTCTGCCATCATCTCCTGGAACGCGGGACGGTCGAACAAAATACCGCTGTAACCGTCGTCCACCTTCTCGGCCACCAATTTAATATCCGGGTGGGATGATACGAAATCCTCCACCAGTTTCTTTTGGTTCGTGATGCTGTCGCTCTCCGCGCTGTGGTCATCCGTGTAGGAAAGCTGCAGGTAGGCAGTCGCTAAAAATTGCATGAAAAAATCACTCCTTTGAGTTTGCAGACTTCCCCGCGAAATCAAAGAGTGGTTCGGATTTGCCATATTCGATTCTTTTTCCGCATTCGGTATAGCACACAGCTTTCGGGAAAGTCAACGGTTTTTTACAGTGAAATTTGTTTTAAGTATTCCTCCAGTGTGGGGCCGTCCTTGGCAAAGCGGGCGTGGATGGTAAATGGCCCGCATTTGAAGCAGTAGCGCAGCTTTTTCCCGCCGGGGTGGGCGTTGTACTTTTTGCGAATGACCCGGGCATAGCGCAGGCTGCGCCGGTCTGTAGTAAAATCAACTTTGGCAAGCTGGGCAATGTCAAAGGGGTCAACCGCGTCACAAAGGTGTAATCGTCGATTTCCGTTTCGGAGGTCTTGAGGAACAGCGCCATACCCGCAATCATGCCGGATTTCAGGGACGATTGGGAACCGTGCTACGCCCCAGCCATCAACTCCAGCATACGGGAAAAGGCAAGCCTGCCCAGCAGCTTGCAAGCACTTTTGGCGGCCCGTGTGGGAATGATTTCATAGGCTGCGTTTGTGGGCTTGTCCAAGGCCCAGGTAAAACCTGCGTCCGAAATGTGCTTGTCGATGTCCAGCACGGCAACATCCGCGCCCGATTCCAGAAGGGCCTTTACCTCGCTGGCAAGTTTAAGGTGCCCTTTTGCCCTGTCCAGCTTGAAGTACATCTTAACCTTCTGGGCATATGTAAGGCCCGTGTATACCAGACACGGCACAATGACAGATAGCGTGGAAGATAGCGTCCATCACATAATAGATGTTTTCATTTTCGGGCTTAATCCGGCCAACCGTGTATAAGTGACGGTTTAACTCCGACCCATGGCTTGTGCTGGCCATGGATATGATTTTTGCCACCAGCTCTCTGCTTTTTTTGCGGTAATAAATTTAGAACCCTCTACAGCGTCAACCAGCAGCTTCAGCTCTGGGAGTTGGAATCTGCTGTCGGTAAAGTAGTACCGGTTGGGCCTGCC
>QZEE01000109.1 GCA_009917445.1 bacterium D16-76
TCCGGGAAGGGGAGTACCTCGAAGCCGCATATGTTTTCATTACAAGCAGGGGTCATCTGGTTTTTCCCTCCCTCTCCGGGCATTTTCCTGCTTCTTCATGCAAAAAGCCAGTTCCTGGTTTGCCCTGGCGAGCAAGTCCTTCATAGCCAAAAGCGGATCGGAAAAATAGTGCCCCCAGAAATAGTCCGTGCCGTTTTTGCAGGCCCAGGTCACAAACTGTGAGGGGGCCTTGCTGTGTACCCCCATTACAAACTCCGTCTCACCAACGTGGACAGAATCTGTAAGGATATAACCCGCGTTTATCCTTATACTCATAGCTAAAGCACCTCCATCTGATTTTTTCTTCTTTCCCCGCGCCGCAGGAAATCCAGCCCTTGATGGCGCAGGCTGGCTTCTATTTCTTTCCAGTTTTCTATTTGCTCTTTCAGCATCCTGTCATGGCTTTCCCTGTATTCCCGCCTTAGCTGGGCAACCTTCCAGCCTATGGTATCCGCTTGGGCCAGGTATTCCCGGCCCATGGCGGTAAAATCCAGAGGCCCAATATGCCCGTTCATGCGCCCACCCCTAGCTTGACATACAGCTCCAGCAGCCTGGGCCGGGTGCAATGGCACTCCTTGACAGCCGCCCGCACGTTGCCCTTCGTAATGCGCCGCCTCCCTGGCAGGCCGCAGTAATGGGGATAGTGGACGCTGAAAAACGGGCAGTCCGGGCAGTTGCAAATTTCGTTGTTATGCTCTGACATTCTTCATCACTCCTGTTTTTTGGTATAAAAAAAGCCCCAATCACAAAAAGTAATTGGGGCCAAAATAGTGCCGGCTATATTCTATTGTAAAGGGCTGATTGTCTGGTAAACAGCTTGTATGTGTTTTATCCAGCAGGCTGTATCCGCCTTGTGCCTAAGATACAAGCCATGTGCAGGCCCTTGCACCCGGCGCAGCACCCGCAAAAGCTGGGCAATGTCCTGGGGCGTTAAGACTAGCCGTCTGGCTTCGTGTTCCCTATATCTCATGCGTAAGGGGTCGAGTGCCGTAATGCGGACGCACCCGGCCTGGAAAAACTCGGATGCACATTCCGCTATCAAAACACGGGCCGCGTCAAAATAGGTGGGGTAGAGGTACTTCAATTCCGGGCTGGCTTTATCCCCACGGGAAAGCTCTTTCACAAGGTATTCCTTCAAGGTTACAATAGATTGCGCCACGTCCAGCGCGCCGCCGGGCTGCTTCCC
>QZEE01000110.1 GCA_009917445.1 bacterium D16-76
TTTATCACATGGAGTCTGTGCTCTTCTGCGTAGCCTGCTGTGTAGGCCGTGCCGCCCCGGTTCTGGGTCAGGTAGCAGTTACACACGCTGCTGTTGTCCACCAGATGGCGGTTGCGCTTGTGCATGCAGCCGGGGGCATAGGCTTGGCTGGTGTACACAGCTTTGTCGGCCCTGCGCTTGATTTCCTCATACCGCGCTATGTTCTCTGCTTTCCAGCCCTTGGTCTGATCCGGGCAGGGCAGCACTAAAATCAGCCGCAGGTTGGGACAGCCATTATCCCGTAAGTGCAGGACTGCTTCGGCTGCAAGGGTATCGAAGCCCAGCGCGCCCCCGGCCCCGTAATAAATGACGCCCTGGCTGTACAGTTCCAGGATGGTCGCTTCCAGCTTTTGCCGGATGCCCTCTACTTCTTCTGGCGGTATGTTGCGGTGGCCGGTGAAGCAGCAGGTCTTTTCCCGCATTTTTCTCCCTCACTTGGTATGTATTCTATTTTACATATCTATTTTAGAATATATCCATACTATAGCAAATAGGATATAATTTTGTCAAGGGAGGAGTGGGTATCATGCCGAAATTTGTCCCGAAGAAACCAGAAAAGGAAGTTATTTCCATGCGCATATCGGTTGATACCTTACTGGAAGTTGACCAAAAGGCGGCTGCGTTCGGTATCAGCAGGAATGAGTTGATAAATCAAATGATAGATTATGCCTTGACCAATATGGATACTGCGTCTGCGCAGGATAATAACTGAAGCTGTTTGTGAGCGCCCCTACGGCGCTCTCTTTTCTATTCCGCCCGGATCGTCTGCAGCAGGGCCTGCACAGCGGGATCTTTCTTAAGGTCTATT
The DNA here is from genome assembly GCA_009917445.1 of bacterium D16-76. Classification (GTDB taxonomy): domain Bacteria; phylum Bacillota; class Clostridia; order Oscillospirales; family Acutalibacteraceae; genus Acutalibacter. The sequence goes on from QZEE01000110.1 coordinate 848, forward strand.
TTTGAACTCTGCTCACATTGAGCGATGCAGGTGACAACCTGCCCTCTGGCAAACCGAAGTCGGGCCTGGTAGTAGCTGATATTGTCGCAAACGTAGAGGACATCATATCCCCTTGTCTCATTTACTGTAATCGGCTGTACAACGGAAGTAGGATGCAGGCTGGGGTTCTCTTCAAAAAGGGCTTGCAGGGCCGACAAAACTTCCCTGCCGTCTGGGGCGATCTCAACCGTAATGTATACCCTCTGATTGGGGGAAAGGCAGCACAGGCTGAACGGGTGGAATATCTCATCGTGAAGGGAGAACCCGTTTGGCAGGGTGAAGGAAACGCCGTGTGCGTGGAACCTGCCGTCTACAAATTGCAGCATGTGT
>QZEE01000111.1 GCA_009917445.1 bacterium D16-76
GCATAAGGACATATAGAAGCCCCTGGCTTTCCCGGGCCGATGTTTCGGCTGGGAGGGCTGGGGGCTTTTTTGTTGATTTTTGTGGTGGGACGTGTATACTTAAAATGTTAGAGATTGTTTTGGAGGCAAAAAATGGGATATAAGACAACGGACGGTCTGATGCGTCACTTACGAAATACTGGAATTTCTATTGCGGGAAGCACTCAAAAGCGGAATTTGCTTAATACAGGGTATTTTCATGGATATAAGGGGTATCGCTTTTTTAAGCATTCACAAAACAGACTACCTTTTTCTTCTTATGATGAGGTATACGCTACTATTCAATATGATTCAAAATTAAAGGCGCTATTTTATAGTAAGATTATGTTTATTGAAACTGCTCTTAAAAACCTAGCGCTTGAGAGTGTGCTAATTAATGCGCACTCAGAAAGTATTCAAGCTATGATGGACAAGGTTGTTTGTGGATATAAAAACGCTCCGCACGGCAGCAGTGCAGACCAAAAGAAAAAGTTTCAGCAAAATAAACTAAATTTGCTTAACTCTATCCAGTCTAACATTGCCCGTGCCTATAAAGCGGGGAATCCCCAAATAGCCCACTTCTATAACAATACAGGCTATAGCGAGGTCCCGATTTGGGCACTTTTTGAGATTCTAACAATGGGGGATTTCGGCTTTCTTTTGTCATGCATGACCTATAATGCTCGTGATTCTGTGGCTAATAAACTAGGAATAGGTGTAGCAAGAGACACGAATCGGGAGCTTGTTCATAAATATATCTATACTCTAAAGGATTTGCGAAATGCTGTTGCCCATAACCATGTTGTGTTCGATACCCGTTTTCGTAACATAGATCCCACAAAAGCTATGCGACAATGCCTTGTGCAGGAAATTGGATTGCCTTTTGTTAATTTTGAATCTATCGGAGATTATGTGATTCTTATGTGTTTCATTCTAAAATTACTCCGTGTACCTAAAACAGAGATAAAGGCTTTTGTCCGAGACTTTGAACGTACTACGGATGAATACCGAAAAGCCGTTTCACCTGGAGTCGCCTCTATAGTAATCCGAAAGGATTTGTCCTCTCGTCTTGTTTTGTTGAAAAATTTCATCTATAGCACCCCAATAAAATAACAGTGAATTTGACTAAAGGTGTAGAATGTAAACAGAAGGTGATAGCAATG
>QZEE01000112.1 GCA_009917445.1 bacterium D16-76
CCGCTGCTGCCCTGAATTTGAAAAGGTTGATAAAGTGCTTGGGATGACGCCATGGGGCGTCTTTTTTCTTGCTTTCTATAACGTGCTTTTGGTGAATGGCGGTACTTTGTCAACAGAATCAATTTGGTACGATATCATTATAGCACTTTTCTTTTTTCGTGTCATCGGCTATGGAGCGCAAATTTTGTGCAAATTTTGTGCCACGCATTTTAGAGCGTCTTGTACTTTTTCTCAAGAAACAGTTTTACCTCTCGCAAAAAGCATTCTGCTCCTGCCAGAAGCTCTTCCGTATCAGAAACAGAGCAGATATAAAAATCTTCATAATCGCTTCGGTTGCGGATGAGTGAAGCATTTGTGATGAGTTTTCCAAACTCCTTTGGGAAGATGCCTGTTTTGAGATACCGCAGGGTAAACTGCGATATGACTGCGGAGTGTTTCTTGAAATCCAGGCCATCCAAGGCCAGTACCGCACGCATTGTGTGAAATATGCAATAATAAGCCCGGTTATTTGCAGAGGCATAGTCTTCCGCTTCCACATCGCGCCTGGCGGACACCAGCATTTCCCCCGCTTTGTGCAGCCGGTACCGGGAAAGGTCTGCAATGGTTATATCAGGCACTGAGCGGCACCCCCTCAGCAGAGATATTTCGGAACAAAGGAAGCAGTTGGGAATTGGACTGGAAATACTGCCGGTTTTCCACAATAGGAGACAGCAAAACACCATAATTCAAAAGCAATTCCGCAGCCGCCCCTCCTATCTGCCAGCTTTTCTCCGAGATCGTTTCCCTGGAGGAATCTACAAGCAGGAGAATGTCGATGTCTGAGCCCTCCTCCGCATCACCGCGCGCATAAGACCCGAATAGAACAGCGTCTATACGTTCTTGCGGGAAAATTTTGGAAACCAGCCGGCACATCTCCTCGGCTATCCTTTTCACTTCCTGCATGGCAAGCATACGATCCCTCCTTTCTTCTCGATTCTATTATACCTGAAATATTGTATCTTTGCAACCGTATCCACCCACAGAAAAAGTTACTCCATTTTCTCCAAGAACTCCAACATTTCCAGCCAAAAGTCCACATCTGTCGAAGGGGCTGACCACAGCCGAATGGAAAGAATGGTAATGGCCTGCTGACGAAGCCGGTAGTAATTGCGGGAGGACATCTCCAGCCG
>QZEE01000113.1 GCA_009917445.1 bacterium D16-76
GGCAGCTTCCTAGCCGGGGACAGCATGACGACCATCGCAAACACACTGACTGCAGACGGCATACCGACGCCTACCGGCTCTGGGAAATGGGTACCAGGGACGATACAGTCGATAATTTCAAATGCTTCTGCTAAAATAGGACTAAGACAGAAACCCTTACAGCAAGAGGGCACTGGCTTAGTCCTGTTTGATTTTAGTGCAAGGAGACTTCAGATGAAAAAAACAACAAAAGTCATTGCCGTCTGCAACCAAAAGGGCGGCGTGGGCAAAACCGTCACCACTGTAAACTTAGGCGTTGGCCTGGCCCGACAGGGCAAGCGCGTCCTGCTGGTGGACGTTGACCCACAAGGCTCATTAACCGCCAGCCTTGGCTTCCACCAGCCAGACCGGATCGAGAAAACGCTTTCTACTGTGCTGGGTGAGATCGTCCAGCAAAAGCCTTTTAACCCTGCGGACTACATACTGCACCAGGACGAAGGGGTTGACCTGCTGCCCGCCAACATCGACCTTGCCATGGTAGAAATGGACCTGGTGGGCGTCATGGGCCGGGAAACGGTTCTGCGGGAGCTTCTGGAAGCCGTGCGCGGCCAGTACGATTACATCCTGTTGGACTGCTGCCCGTCCTTGGGCACCCTCACCGCTAACGCCTTAACAGCGGCAGACGAAGTGATAATCCCCATGCTGGCCCACTATCTGTCCATTAAGGGCCTGGAGCAGCTTCTAGCCACCATCGGGCTGGTGCGGCGCAAATTCAATCCCGGCCTGCAAATCTCCGGCATCCTTATCACTATGGCGAATATGCGCACCGCTTATTCCCGAGACATTGTAGCCCTGCTGCGGGAGAGTTACGGGGACAAGCTGCGTATCTTCGACACCATCATCCCCGAATCCCTCCGGGCCGCGGAGACCAGCGCGGAGGGCAAGAGTATATATTTACACGACCCTATAGGCAAGGTTTCCGCCGCCTACAGCGCGTTTACATTGGAGGTAGCGTCATGAAGGGCAGCGCGGGGAAAATCCAGCTTGCCAGCCTGGAAGATTTCTTTGGCGCGCCCCCGCCTGGTGGTGAAGCCTTCCAGGAAATCCCACTTGCCGTCCTGCACCCTTTTAAGGGCCATCCCTTCCACGTT
>QZEE01000114.1 GCA_009917445.1 bacterium D16-76
GGCAACCCCGCACAATTCCCCCACAAAAGCAAAGCTGACTGCCAAGTTCAGAACTGGTACTGAGTAAGCCAGCTATTGAGCAAAACGAATCAAGCCGTCAGGCAGTGCCTGTCAGCCAAGATTAGATTTGCCAGAGCAAACAGCATATTTAATTTTGCGGTCTGTTTTCGCAGACCTCGGTATCGTGTTTTTCGATAGTGAAATCTGTTTTTGACTACTGCGAAAACATGCTCGACTTTTGCTCTGACAGAAGACTTCTCTCGTTCACGACGCTTGATCTGGCCTTTTGAATGTGCGGAGGCTTTCTTAACTTGAGATGGCCTGTGATTGATCTTATACCGAATTTTCTTGCCTTTTTTATTCCGAACGACTGCATCTTCCCGTTTATCTGCTCCCAAATATCCGCTGTCACCATAGACGGTTTCTTCATCGCCGGTAAGCAGTTGCGCAGTCACGGTCACATCATGGACATTGGCGGCAGTGACCTTCATGGTATGCACCAGCCCAGTGTCCTTGTCCACTCCAATATGCGCCTTGTAGCCGAAGTAATAGTTCTTCCCCTTCTTCGTCGAATGGGCTTCTGGGTCGCGCTTTTTCTCGCGATTTTTGGTACTTGACGGCGCGGAGATCAGCGTCGAATCCACGATAGTTCCCTTTTTTAGCAACAGTCCACGTTTTTGTAGTATCTCTGCCACATTGGCAAACAGCTTTTCCTGTATCCCATTGCGGATCAGCAGATTTCGGAACCGTCCCAGTGTATCTCCGTCTGGCACCTGATTGCTGGAATCCACCCCACAAAAGTCGGAGAACGCTCGGCTGTCTATTACCTCTGCAACTGTCCCTTCATCCGACAGCGTGTACAGATTTTGCAGCACATAAAGCCGCAGCATCAACTCAATCCCGTAGGGCTTGTTCCCGCGCTCTCCTTTATAATAGCACGGCCGGATTTCTTCCACCCATTTCCCCCACGGGATCAGTCGATCTATCTGTTCCAGAAATTCTTTCTTCTTTGTCCGTGCCTGCGACAATTCGTCCATCAGGCCCGAGAGGCTTATTTGTTTATTCATGTGTCTATTATATCACTATCTCTTCCTCGGTGTCTATTGTTTTGTGCGGTGGTGCC
>QZEE01000115.1 GCA_009917445.1 bacterium D16-76
CAGCATTACAAATTTGAAGAAGCCGACGCCTGGTTAGACCTATGGTGTCACACAGTATGGGAGGACTCGGACAACGGGTTCTCTTTTTTTGCGCCTGTCGTGCAGTATGGAAAGTATGGCGCTAACTTGACCTTGGAAACCCTGGGGCAGCGATGGGGCTGGGAAAAAACAAAGGTATGGAGATTTCTGAAAAAGCATGGGGATGCCTTTTCTCTGTACCGTCTGCCCGGCTCGTATGGCTGCCTCATTTTTAATAAAGCGTACCCAACCGGTACGGAGGTTTCATTGCCCGACCAGAGGAAAGTTGTGCGTATTTTTAAGGAAATACGCACAATGGGGGAAAATACGCCTAACGGGAACAAGGGACAATCGCGGTTTGGAAAGCTGGTCGCATGGTTCAGCAAGAATATCGGCCGCGTTGCAGTTTCGGCTTCTATAATACGCGCGTATATTTCTTCACCCAAGAATTGGAAGAACTTTAATGAGGACTGCAAGGGTAGTGGTTATATCCCAGCCCTTGCGAAAATCAGGAACCACGGGAGCCCTGGGGAAAGTGCGCCCCTTGGCTTCACGGAAATTGGAAAGGAATGGTTTGATTATGAAGAACCACGACGAAAAAGCCAGAGAATTTATTGATTTGCTCACCATTCGAGGCATTTTAGGCGATAAAAAGATAAAAAATGAAGATATGCGCGTTCAAAAGCAGGAAAAGGCCCGTAACAGCTATCATAACACGCTGCTGCTTTTGCAGCAGTACCGGACGCTGGTCTGGCTCATGGAGTGTTTCCCGGAAACCGTGGCGGAGGAGCTGGATCAGCCGTTTCAAGGCATTAACAAGCTGCTGGAGCAGATGGACTTGACTTTGGCCATGGGAAACCGTAGGATGGAAAACCGTCTGGGGGGCACAAAAAAGACCCGCATCCTGCTGGATCGGATCAACGAGGCTCTGACCGTGCTGAAAAAGAAACCGGGAGATGGGAAGCGCTTGTACCAGATCCTCTACCTGACATACATAACGCCTGAGCCCCTGAGCCATGCGGAGATACTTTACCGGCTGGAGATGTCCTCCCGCAATTACTACCGGCTTCGTCAGCAGGCCATTACCATTCTTTCCATTCGGCT
>QZEE01000116.1 GCA_009917445.1 bacterium D16-76
TGGCTTACTCAGTACCAGTTCTGAACTTGGCAGTCAGCTTTGCTTTTGTGGGGGAATTGTGCGGGGTTGCCATAAATCAAATGATGGAGGTGCCATATCAATGAAAAATTGGAGGAAAGTGGTCGCCGGTGCTTGCGCCAGCCTTTTGATGGCTTCTGCCTTATGCACGGCAGCCCAGGCCGCAGATACGCCGCAGCAGCCCACGGAGACTATCCGGGTGGTCGACAGCGGTATCCAGCCCTATGCTGATGTGATCGTCACCAAATACCGTATGTATGAGGGGAAGCTTCAAAAGCGCCGCTGGAATGAGACACGGGGCTTTTGGGTCGATCCGTATTGGATCACCATTGGGACTACATCCTGAAAAGACTGTTCAGAATATGAAAAGACGGCTTTGCATTTGGAAAGCCCAGAGCAAAGCCGCCTGTTTTTATAAGTTAACCAGTGAAAATATTTGACCATAAGTTTCTCAAAAAATTATTCCAAAGATGGAGGGACAGAGAATGAAGAACCTGTATTCCGAGGGCTTTCAAGACAGTTTACAGAAAACCCTCCGCAACGTCAGGCTTGCCTGCGGTTTCAGCCAGAATGAGGTTGCCGAAGTATTAAAGGTAAGCCGCTCTACCTACACGTACTATGAAAAAGGCAAGATCATCCCGGATGTGCAGGCCCTCCGGATATTGGCGGAGCTTTACGGCATCCCCGCTGTTGTTTTCATGTTCCCGGAGGAATATGCCGACATGGAAGCAGGCCGCCTGAAAAGCCAAGCCCCCATCCACTCCCTGCCGGACCCCCGGCGGTTGGGGGAGCTGACGCAGGAGGAAAAAGATGTGATAAAAGCCTATCGGCTGAAAAAGAAGGGCAGCGCCTATGGGTAAATCGAATCATTTGGAAGATTTGGAAATAACCGTCATGAAAACAACCGCACAGGACTTGCGCAGGATCTCAGAGGAAACGGGGCTTGCCATCGGGGAAGCGGTAGACCGGCTTGCGGAAAGGATGACCACTACAGACCCGGAAAATGCCAAAATTCTCATACATGAGGACTTGGTCATCATACCTGTAAAATTGAGCCGGGAACAGCGCGAGGATGTGTTTAAAGAGATTGCAAA
>QZEE01000117.1 GCA_009917445.1 bacterium D16-76
GTGGTGTCCCTCATCACGGAGGTGCTTTGCCGCAGCGGGCCTGCTGTCCGCATCGGGCAGGACAGTTACCCCGTTGGTTTCGCCAAGGCCCGTATGCGGTCGGTGGGGTATGAACACGCTGCCTATGCCCTGGACAGCCTGGGGCGGGCAGGGCCGGTACGCAATGCCCACAACTACCTGCTGGCCCTGCTGTTCAATGCGCCTGCCGGGTACAACGCCGCCGTAAAGGCGCAATACAACGCTGATTTTGCGAATTAACAAAAATTAACAAAGGAGAATCCCCATGAAAAATAATTATACCGTTCTGGAAAAAGAGTACCAGGATACCATCATGCGTCTGTCGGAAACCACCGGCTGGCCCGCTGAACAGGCGGAAGCCGTGGTGGGTTTGGTAGTGGAAGCCGCAGGGAAAAAGGCCGCTGCTGTGACAGGACAAAACATCCAGGGCTTGAAAAACGCCAAATACCTGGCTACCAAAAAGCTTTTGCAAAACTACCGGCGGTTAAGGGAAGCCGTCCACCTGGGCACAGAGCAGGCCCTGGTGCTGTTGAAGGACACGGAATACCAGCGGTTGATGCAGGCAGAGGACAGCGTACAAAACCAGCGGGTACAGTCTGTGGCGCTGATAGCCGCCGCCAACCGGGTGCTGTGGGCCAGGGTAAACGCGGCGCTGGACTGCTTCAAAGAGATATGCGGGCAGGCGTCCAGAAGCAGGGAAAAGAGGGCCTGTGAAGTAATCGAGCGTTTGTATGTGAAGGGCTTGGAGTGCCCCGTAGAAACCGTTATTCTCCGATGCCACATTGAGCGGGCGGAATTTTACAAGTGCGTGAAATACGCGACTGAAACCCTCAGCGTACTGCTTTTTGGAGTGGGGAACACGGAGGATTTTATCTTTTATCAAGGGAAAGGGGGATGTGATTGAGCAGTAAAATCCAGACTTTAGCACAGCTCGCCGCCGACACCGCCAGCCGCTTGACGGGAAGCTTTACCGACTGGACGGCATTTTTGCAAACCGCTGCCCGGCTTTACAAATACCCCTACCACGAACAGGTGATGATCTATGCCCAGCGCCCGGACGCTACCGCCTGCGCCAGCTTCGA
>QZEE01000118.1 GCA_009917445.1 bacterium D16-76
GCGTCAACCAGCAGCTTCAGCTCTGGGAGTTGGAATCTGCTGTCGGTAAAGTAGTACCGGTTGGGCCTGCCCTCCAGGATAATAACCTCTATCCCGCAGGCGTTCAGCGTATCCACGTCATCCCGGATTGTATTCCGGTCTATAGCCGTTCCCAGCCCCTTAAAATATTCGATGATTTCAAAAGTGGAAATAGGATGCTCCTCGTCCGTCTGGGTTTGGAAAAGCCGCACCATCCGGACAATCCGCTCTTTATTAGTCATTTTCTCCCTCTTGGCAGGTGCGTTTCCATCTGCATATCTACGTTCCGCTTCCCGGGGCCTCTTTTACACCAAAATAGATAATTTTGTTTAAGCCATCTGCACCCCCGCATACAATCCCGCTCATTTCATAATCGAATTCATCATCTGTCATGTACTCCAGTGCAAACGGCTCGTCCGGTGCATATGCGCAGCAGTCGAACCGGGCATATTCGGCCATGCCGGAAAGGTCTTGGACGACGGCTTGAATCAGTGAATTTGTAACTTGGTATATATCCTCCCCATATTCAACGGCAACAAGCTCAGCTTGAACCGGGAACCGGAACCCTTCCTTCAGTCGCGGCTCATCGTTTTTCTGGGTGCTTGAACGGCCTTGCTGTGGCTCGTCCTCATCTCCCCAATCAAGTGCATCCGGGAAGCGATACAACAGATACTTCATTTAATCAACCCCATTCATTTGTAATCTTGGTGAAAGTATAGCACATTGAGAGTGAAAAGTACAGGCCAGCCCAAAGAGAGACGGGGATTTCCCTTCCCTGCCCGTGTTCCAGAAATTTTCTTGAACACGGGGCTTTTCTTTTTTCCTTTGACTCCATTTTGTTACTGTTATTACCTCTGCACACAATAGTAGGAAATTGGGAGTATTCCCCCGCCCTGCGGGCGGGGGAATACTCGGCTATCTTTTCCTATTATTTCTTTCAGAAATAATAAATGCAAAGAGCGGTATCTATATGAGGACAGCGGCCGGTGGTTTGTGCTGATGAGGGTATGAGGGAAGGGCAGCGATTACTCGCTGCCCTTCCTCTTTTAGATAGAT
>QZEE01000011.1 GCA_009917445.1 bacterium D16-76
CTGCTGAACTTGCCGCTTTCGTCCGTGGTCTGGTGGCGCTCGATATACCCGGCCCGCTCCAATTCATTGACAGCGGAACGAATAGCGTCCTTGCTCTCCCGGTTGATATAGCACGGCCGGACAGGGTATAATCCCAATCTTCCGGGAGTGACAAAATCTGCGACAACAGACCCTTGGCTCTCAGGGACAGGGACTTGTCCCGCAGGTGGTAGTTGGACATCACCGTGTACCCCTTGTTCCTCTCCACGCGGAATACTGGCATGGTTCGACCCTCCTTTCGGTGTCTGGACATGAAAAAACGCCGCAGACTTTTCTAAATCTGCGGCGTTGGCCGGGGCGCAGAAACGGGCGGTGTCTTGACAACATCGCCCGTTTTCTGTGCTGTTGTTCACTTGTTTCCGCCGCCCCGTTTTCCGCTGCCCTTAAAAAACATTGATTTTACTGGGTTTCTCCATGTTTTCTTATGGCACCACGGCTAAGGCCCGGCCTTTTTCCTGGTTTACTTTTCTCTTTTTATCCGTAAGTACGCCCCCGCCGCCACATCCAAAGGCGTCTTCCAATACACCGTCATTTCCGCGTGGGGGGCTGCCTCAATCGGGGCCAGGTCCTCGTCAAAGATTTCCTCCAGGGCCGCGGTGGCGCTGGGCTTATGGGGCTGCAAAATATCCGCCAGCCCGCCCCGGAAAAACCGGTTGCGCTGGGAAAGGCGCAGGTACGGGCCCTCTCTCCCCAGGCAGACAGCGGCCACCTCATATTGACGGGTGTACTGGCTGCGGTCCGTGGTCTGCCCGGGCTCGCCGCCAAAGTAAAACCCCGTAGAGTAAGCCCGGTGGCTGATCTTTTCCGTTTCCTCCAAAATCTCCGGCGGCAGCACCCCATCCGGCTTCTCCTGGAAAAAGTCAATGGCCCGGCGGTAAGCCGCCGTAACGCACGCCACGTAATAAGCCGATTTAGCCCGCCCCTCCAATTTAAGGCTGCGCACCCCCGCCGCCGTCATGGCCGGAATGTGCTGGATCATCCGCATGTCATTAGAATTAAATACATAAGCGCCCTTTTCCTCTTGCACCAGGGTAAAAGCCTCGTTCGGCCGCTCTTTTTCAATAAGGGTGTATTCCCAGCGGCAGGGCTGGGCGCAGGCGCCCCGGTTGGCGTCCCGGCCCGCCATATAGTTAGACAGTAAGCACCGCCCAGAAAAAGACACGCACATAGAGCCATGGGCAAAGGCCTCCAGCTCCAAATCCGCCGGCACGTTCTCCCGTATGCCCCTTATTTCCTCCAACGGCACCTCCCGGGCCAAAACCACGCGCTTGGCCCCCAAATCATAACAGGCCCTGGCAGCGGCATAATTCACAATGCCCGTCTGGGTAGAAATATGCCGCTGCACAGAAGGGGCGTGCTCCCGGGCCAAAGCCATCACCCCCAGGTCCGAAAGGATAAAAGCGTCCACGCCAACAGCCTCACAGTGCCGCAGGAAAGGGGGCAGCTGGGCCAGCTCGTGGTTGCGGGGCAGGGTGTTGCAGGCAACATAGACCCGCACGCCCCGGGCATGGCAGTAATCCACCGCCTGGGCCAGCTCTTCGTCGCTGAAATTCTGGGGGGCGGCGCGCATGCCAAAGCTTTTGCCAGCCAGGTAAACGGCGTCCGCGCCGTACTCTACCGCCGCTTTCAAGCGCTCCATGTCCCCGGCAGGGGAGAGCAGCTCGGGTTTTTCCATAAAAAGCAACTCCTTTTCAGGCAGGCAAGGGCCCGATTCCAAAACCTTCAGGAAACCGGGCCCCGCGCAAGTTAACGTGCAAAATCAAAAGGCCGCCGGAAAATCCAAACCCGTTCAGCCTGCCAGCCCGGCCAGCACCAGGTTCTCTTCGTGCTGCCAAGAGGATTCCGCATAGTAAGCGGTGCCATCGTCTGCATGGCAGAAGTAAAGGTACTGGGTATCGTTGGGCCGCACCGCCGAAAGGATCGCCTCCGCGCCGGGGTTGCAGATGGGGCTGGGGGGCAGGCCATCCAGCTCATAGGTGCTGTAGCCCGCGTTTGCCAGGGCGCCGGATTCCGGTACAGCCGCCGGGTTCCGGTAAGGGTAGTTCATGGTAGAGTCACATTCCAGCCGGTAAATATCGTACTCCGCGCCAAAATCCAAGCGGTTGTGCAGTACCGAAGAAACATCGAACATATCGCTGGTGTCGGCGGCCTCCGCCTGGATGATCGAAGCCAAAATCACCACCTGGTCCATAGACATGCCCCGCTGTTCCGCCAGCAGGTAGATCTGGTCCGAGATACGGTTCTGGAAGTTGTTGATGAGCTTGCCAATAACCGACTCCAAATCCTCGCCCTTATAGAAATTGTACGTGTCCGGGAAAAGGTACCCTTCCAGCTTAAAATACCGGCCCTCGCCGCCGCCCATGTTGGCAATGACCGAATAGTTGGAAAAGTCCAGCCCATTCACGCCGTCCAAGAATTCCTGGGCCGTGCAGACCTCCTTTTCCTCCATCAGCTGGGCAATCTCCAAAACGTTGTAGCCCTCCGGTATGGTCACGCTGACCTCTTCCCCCAACGTGCGGTTGCCCTGCTTCAAGGTGTCCAAAATATCCTCATAATCCTTGTCCGTCTCCAGGGTAAATTCGCCGGCCGGGAAATGGTCCATATCCTCCTTCTTCACCTTGCAGTAAAGGGAGAAAAACTCCGGCTTGTTAATGGCCCCGCTGTCCGCCAAAATTTCCGCCAGCTTATCGGGGTCCAGCCCGCTTTCCGGTATCGAGATCAACGTCGTGCCCTCGTTGCGCCCCACCGCGAAAAAGTCGTTCGAGCCGCCGATCAAATAGCTGGCAATGGTGAACGACGTGAGCAAAACCATGCACAGCCACATAAACTTGAAGATGCGCTTATTCTTCCGCGCCTTAATGCGGTTGCGCTTGCGGTGGGCCTTCTTCTCCTGCCGGCGCTCCTCGTCGGTCAGGTAAGCCCGCGAAGAAGCCGGGGGCTCCCCATAAGGCTCCTGCCTGCGGCGGCGGTCCGTCTCAATGGGGCCCGTCATCAGCTCCTTTTCGTCAATGTTCACCTTAAAGCTGCCCGTAGCGCGGGGCTCTGCCGGCCCGCCGGCCATGCCTTTGTTCTGCTCCGGTCTTTCGTTCATAGCTTGCTCCCTTCCCGGCCGCAGGCCATAACGCCTGCTTCCGTGGCCACCAGGCCAACCTTTTTATCGTGGCTTGCGGCAGGCAGCCTGTCGAACAAGAACCCTTCGTAGCACAAGCCCACCGTATCGATCTGCCTCCCCGCTAAAAAGCGGTCATAATAGCCTTTTCCATAGCCAAGCCGGTTCCCCAGCCTGTCAAACGCCAGGCCCGGCACCAGGCACAGCGCTTTTTCCCCAGCCTCAGGCGCCTTAAGCCCTTCCCCGCAGGCCCTGGGCTCCAAAATCCCCCACCGGCCCGGGCGCAGGCCGCCAAAATCCGTAAAGGGGTAAAAAGCCATCTGCCCCTCCCCATCGCCGCATACAGGGGCCAGCACTTCCTTGCCCGCCTCCAGCGCCGCACGGGCCAGGGCAAAAGTATCGGGCTCGCCCTTAACGCTGAGGTAAAGGTACACACGCCCCGCCTCCCGCCACTGGCACAAAGCCGTAACGTGCCGGAAAATCCTCTGGTCCCTTTCCTCCCGGCCCGATACCTCCCCGCGCCTTTCCAGCAGTTCCCGGCGCAGGGCGGCCTTTTCCTCCCCAAGCCCCATCGTCAGCCCCTATCCGTCTGAATAGACGCCCGGATTTCCTCCGCCTTTTCCGGCGACGCCAGCGCCTCCACCAGCTTCAAGCCAAACTCCGTAGACACCCCCATGCCCCGGCCCGTGACAAAAAGCCCGTCCTGACACACATACCGCCCGCTCAATTTCGCGCCGCCCGCCGCAAGGTCCTCCTGGAATTTCGGGAAAGCCGTAGCCTCCCGCCCCTGCAAAAGCCCCTTGTGAGCCAAAATAGACGGCGCCGCGCAGATAGCCCCCACAAGCTTGCCCTCTGCCGCGCAGTAATCAACCATCCCCTGTACAGCCGGGGATTTTTCCAAGTTCAGCGTCCCCGGCAGCCCCCCCGGCAGGACGACAGCCAAAAGGCCCTCCGTCCCCGCCTCTTCAGCCGTCAAGTCTGCCCGTACCACCACGCCGTTAGACGCCGCGACCTCCCGTCCCGTCACGCCCACCAGCTTTGTTTCTATCCCCGCCCTCCGCAGCACGTCTACCGGGGCCAGGGCCTCCACCAGCTCAAATCCTTCCGCTAAAAATACATATACCATAATCGGCTTCTCCTTCTACACAAAAGGCCTTATGCTTCACCGCCTGCGGCAAGACCGTGGGCTCTGCCCACCCCCGCTGAAGGCTCTGCCTGTAAGAATCCGCCAAAGGGTTGTTTCTCGCCTGCCGGCTCGGTCGGCCGCCGGGCGCAAACGGTTCTCGCAGCGAAACGTTTTGCCACTGGCACGCAGCAACCCCTCTGGACTCCCACGCTTCGCCTCCTTCGCGTCCCGCAACGTTTCACAGCGCCCCCCAGGCTTTTTCCAGCACCCTCTGGTGTATTGTCTCTATAGGCAGGGCCTCCCCAGCCTCCGCACAGTGCACGACCTCCCACCCCCGGCTTTTGGCCACAAACCGCGCGGCTTTCCCGCAGTCCCGCAAAAAGGCCAGGTGGCTTTCGTGGATATCCTTCTCCCCCCCACCTGCCTTATACCGCCCAGCCAGCAGGCGCTGGGAGACCTCTACCGGCATTTCCAGGTACAAGACCATATCCGGCCGCGGCAGCCCCAATTTCCCATACTCAAAATCCTCCGCCCAGGCGATGAACCCCTCCCATTCCCCTTCCGGCAGCTTTACCAGCTGGTAGATAAGGTTCGCCGTAGCGTAGCGGTCCGCCAATATAGGAACCCCCGCCAAATAATCCTGCCGCCACCCCCGGCGGTAGCTGGCAAAGCGGTCCACCGCGTAAAAGGTGCTGGCGGCATAGGGGTTCACGTCCCCGGGCTCCCGGCCAAAGTCGCCGTGCAGATACATTTTCACCAGCGCCGAAGAAGGCGAACCGTAATCCGGGAAATCCACCTTCCGTACCTTGCCCAGCCGCTTTTCCAGCGCCTTTTCCAAAAGCGCCGCCTGGGTAGCTTTCCCGCTGCCGTCCAGGCCCTCCAATACAATAAGGCTCACCGCCGCCGCCCCCTTCCTTGTAGATTCGCCCGCCTATAACGCTTCAAACCGGGCCCGTACCTCTTCCGCCTGTCCGCAGCTCATCCTGCCCTCCGGGCACTGCCCCCGCAGGCAGGGCGGCCCGGCCTTTTCAAAGATATGGGGCGCCACAGCCCGCGCCTCTTTTAGCATCTCTATGGCCAGGGCCCTGATCTCCCACTGGGCCCTCTGGCAGCAGCGGTGCGCAAAAAAATTCAGCAGCGACCGGGCGTTCATGGTGCAGATCATCTTCGTCGTACAAGCATTGGGCAGCACAAACCTTGCATCCTCAATAGCTTTCTTTTCCGCCTTGCGCCTAGCGGCCTTGGGCTCTTCCCCCTGGTCCAAAAAAGCCTTTTCATGCCTGGCCTGCAAAATCTCCGTCAACCGCCTGTAATGGGCGGCGTCCTCCTCCATTGCCTTTAAAAATTCCGCCTTCGCCTCTGCCACCGCCTCGATCTCCGGGGGCAGCACAAACTCAAAAAGCTCTTCCTTCACATACCGCTGGCTCTGCACGCTGTAAGAGGCCAGCCGGTGCCGGGTGATCTGCGCCAGCAGCGACCGGGACACCCCCTCAATGCCAAAGGTAAACGACACATGCTCAATGGGACTCTCATGCCCGATCTCCCGCAGCATGTCCAAAAAAGCCGCCGTCTTTTCCGGCGTCAGCCCCTCCTGCACCGTGCGGATGTCCGCCTGGGCATAGCACAGCTTAGCCGCGCAGGCCACCGCGGCCTCTGGGCCCGGGGTATAGGCCAACAGTTTCACTTGCATAATCCATATCTTCCTTTCCCGTGCAGGCCGCCTGCCTACTCTTCGTCTTCCTTCTTGGGCTTGGGGGCCCAGGTGTTGGGCTGGCTGTCATACGCTTCCATCCAAAAGCTGTCCAGCGCGGACAAAAGCTCCTTCTTCCCCAAATCCCCCGCTAAAAAGTCCCCCAGCAGCTCTTCATATTCCCCAGGGAACACCTCCATAGCCTCCAAATACATAGTAGGCCGGCTGGCATACTGATATTCAGTGCTCTGCTTGAGCATGTCCATCTCCGCGGCCCTGTCCCCTTCCAGCAAGGACGGCTCCATTAAAAGCCCATCCCGGTGCAAAGGCAGGGTGCCCACTGTTTTAGCCATATGGGTGCTGTTGTCCGCATTGGAAAGATAGGTCAGGAAATGCACCGCCACTTCCCTCTGCCCGCTTTTCTCCCCAATGCCCCAGCCCCAAAAATCCAGGCCCCCTATGCACAGCCCGTTGTCCGTGCGGGGGAACCCCGCCACCCCCAAAGCCTCTTCCGGCAGGGCGCCAGCCAATTCTCCATAATAAGAGCTCTCCGCCAGCAAAAACCCAGCCTCGCCCTTTTTAAAGGCCTCCACAGCCTCTTCAACCGTCCAACCCTCGCACCCAGGCAGCGCCAAATCCTCCATCACGATCTGGAACCGGGTAGCCGCGTCCTTCCCCGCCTCATCCTGGAACAGCGTGGTAATCTCATCCTCTTCCTCCGCGTCCTTCATAAAGTAAGCGGCGCTGGGGTGTACCATCATCCCCTGCCCGGCGCGGCTCCAAAGTATGCCGTCAAAATACGTGCCCAGCCGGCCCTTGGCCCCCATGGCCAGACGGCCTTTGTCCCCCAGCTTTTCCCGGGCCTCGCACAGCTGGCCCCAGGTCTTAATCCTCGCCCGGTCCGCGTCCTCCTGCCCCTCGTTATAACCGTCTACCCAGTCTGCCCGGTAGAAAAGCACCTCTTGCCGCAGGTCAGCCGGCAGCACATAAGCCTTGCCGCTGCCCATCAAGCCCGCCGCCTGCCGTATGCCAACCCCCAGCCCCGGTTCTTCCTCCCAAACCTGCAAATAAGGGTAAAAATCCCACAAAAGCCCCTGGTCCACCCACGAAGCCACCTGGTCCCCCTCCACCTGGGCCAAATCCGCCTTGCCCGCGCGCAGCAGCCCCAGCATCTCTTCCTGGGAGCCGCAGGGGGCCAAAGCAATCTCCGTCCCTGGGAAATCTGCCCGGTACTTTTCAATAATTTCCTCCAAGGCCCCGGCATAATCGTCCGAAAGCCCCTGGTACGCCACGGTCAGCGAGGCGCCCTCCCCCGTGTTTTCCAGGGTGACCTGCGGCCCGCTGGACACGGCCACGGATTCTTCCTCCCCCTCAGGCTGGCAACCTGCCAGCACAGCCAAAACCAGCCCCAGCGCCACAGCCAGCGCCAGGCATTTTTTATATTTCATGCGCAATACCATTCCTTATTATTTTGACAGCCCATGGGCCATTCTGTTTTATTATATCTGCATATGCCAAAAAATACAAGGGTAAAAATATGAACAAGGTATTTTCCCTATAAAATGAAGGAAAGGCCGCCCGTTCCCCTACTGCGGCGGCCTTTCCCTGCTTCCCTTAGACCTTTACGATATACCCGTCCTTCCTGGGCTTCGCCGCCGGGGCCGGGCCGTCCCCATAGCCCACCGCCAGGGAGCCCACCCCTTCCAGGGTTTCCGGCAGGCCCCACTTGCGCAGCAAAGCCTTGCCTTCCGGCAGGCGGAACATTTCCCGTTCCCCATGTATCCAACAGCTTGCTACGCCCAAAGCATGGCAGGCGTTCATCATGATGGTAAGGACGCAGGCCCCGTCCTCCACCCAGGTGTTGGATTGCGAAGCATCCGCCAGCACCAGCAGTACTACCGGGGCCCCATAATAAGGGTCCCCCGCACCCCCCCGGGCCTGGACGTTCAGCGCCCGCACAGCCTCACGGTCTTCCGCCGCCCGCACAGCCACAATCACCGGCGTCTGCCTGTTCATGCCCGTAGGCGCATAGGTGCCCGCCTCCAAAATCGCGTCCAGCTTTTCTTCCTCTACCGCCCGCGCCTGGTACTTCCGCACGCTGCGGCGGGTCTTCAGCAGCATAAGCATTTCATTTTCCATTTGATTCGTCCTCCCAACGCAGTTTTTTTCTCCACACAAACACCCCCCAGGTATCCGCCCCCACACAGCAGCGCCCCAGTTCAAAAAGATCAGGCCGCGAAACCGCACCGCCTTATCCCTCTTCCCCAGCTTCCCCCGCCGCCTGCAGCAGCCGCAGCAAAAGGGCCCCCAGCCCCACATTATACCCGCTGCACGCATAGAGCCCCCGCCCTCCCGCATCGGCCAAAAGCACCAAGGGCAGGCGTTCCGGGTCTACAAAAAGCTGGCGTGAAAGGCCCGGCAGCTCCGAAAAATCCCCCTGCCAAAGCCGGGCGCCAGGCAAAGCCCCAAGCAGCCTGCCCAGGGCCGGGTCGCCGCCTTTCCCCTCCGGCGTCAGCAAATACAGGGCGCAGGCCTCCCCCTGGGCGCTAAGCCCAGACGCAGCCTCCCGCAGCTCCAGCAAAAGGTGCTCCGTAGGCTCCCGCCCCGGCTCCAGCCAGCAAAGGAGGCTGTAAGCCGCCTGCGCCAGCACCGAAGCGCTGGCCTGAGCCTCCCCCCCAGGCATCCCCAGAGAGAACGGCGGCAAGGGCAGCTGCTGCAACAGCTGGGCCCCGGCAGCCCGTGGGAAATCCAGCAAAGCCTCGCACCCTTCCCCGCCGGCCAGCTCCAAATCCACCTGCCGGCAAAGCTGGCTGCCGTTTGGCAGGCGCACCACCGTAAACAGCCTATAAGCCCCCGGCGGCAAGGGGACAACCAGCTCCCCGCCCCCAGGCACATCCCCTGTAGAAAGGGCCTTCCACTCCCCCTCCTGCCAGCGGGACAGGGTGTAGTCCTGCCCGCAAAGGCCCCCCCGGCCCTGGGGCGCCCGCAGCCGCAGGCTGGCCGGCAAATCCCCCCCGGCCCGCCGGAACCCGCCGTCCTGCCAGTATTCCGGCTCGCCGTCCAAGGCCGAGAGCCTGGCCGGCACGCCCATCTGCCTGCATAGCGCGCAAAAGAGCACCCGCCGGCCCGATTCCCCCACCGCCCTCAGCTTCAAAGCCGACCGTGGGCTCTGGGGCAAAGCCTCATAACCCCGCAAAGGGGCAAAGTGTGCCTCTATCCAAGCGGGAAGCAGCCCCGGGTCCCCCACCCCCAGGGCCCCGCCCCGCCAAGGCCGCAAGGGCTCCAGGCCTATACGGGGGCTCAGCAGATCCCGCAAAAAGACCTCTTCCGGGAACTGCCCCTCCCAGGCCAGGGCCCTGCCACAGTCCTCCACGACCTGCGGGTCTAGGCCATCCGCCCTGTCCTTTTCCGTGACTTGGCCCGCCACCTGGGCATAAATCCCCCCCGCTTCTTTCCCAGGGCCCGCAAAGGCCGCTTGCCAGGCCGCCCGCTTTTCCTCGGCCTCTTCCAGTACCCTAGCCCTCTGGGCCTTCTGCCCCGGGGTAAGGGCCGGCGGGAACCTCTCCGGCGGAGCCGGTGCCGTAAAGGTAAAAGCCCCCGGCCCGGCCCCCTCCTTCAAAACCAGATGGGCCCCCGCCCTGGTGTCCCACAAAGCCTCCGCAAAAAAGCCATCCCCCTCGGCCGTGACATGCACACTGCCCAGCCCCAGCCGCAGGCGGGCTGCCCCCGCCCCATCGGCTGTGCGGTGGGCAATAGGCCTCAGCCCCGCCATATTCATAACCGAGAAAACCACCCTCGCCCCCGGCTCCGTTGTGACCGTGCACACCTGTACCGGCGCATACCGTGCCGTCAAGGCCTCATAGGCCACGCCCCCGCGCACGTCCAGGTCCACCGGGTCCACCCCCGGGAAAAGCCAAGCCGGGGCCGGCAGGCCCCCCACAAAGCTTCGGGTATGGATAAGCATAGCCCGGGCCGCCGCCCCCGTAAACCATCCCCGGTCCAATTCCGGCTCCGGCTCGCAGGCCCCCAGGTACCGCCATGCCTCCCCGTCCCAGGCCTCCACCCAGGCGTGGTTGTCGTCACAGTGGCTCCACCAGGGGGCGTACACCTGCCTGGCGCAAATGCCCACGCTGCGCAGGGCCGTCACCGTAAAGGTCGATTCCTCCCCGCAGCGCCCCCACCCCCGGCGGTAAATGGCCAGCGGGGAAGACGTGCGGTCGTCCGTAGACCGGTAGGTAACATGCTGGGCGCACCACCGGTTGACTTCCAAAATAGCCTCCCCCAAAGCCAGCCCCCTCACAAGGGGCTCAAGCTCCCGGCAAAAAAGCCCCCGGCAGTCCGCCAGCTCTTCGGTGTTGATACGCGGGCACAGCACCCCCCGCAAAAACAGCGGCTCAGGCAGGGCCGCGCACCAGGGGAAAGCCTCCCGCACATAGCGGGCGTGGCGGGCAAACCCTACAAACAGGCTGGCCGGGTACTCGCCCAAATCCGACAAAGGCAGCGCCCCCAAAATATAGCGCAAAAGGGCCCCGTCCTCCCCAGCCGCCGCGATCTCCCGTTCCCAAACATCCCCCCAGCCCCCCAGGGCTTCCCGGCGCGCCTTCCACAGCGCCTCCGCATACGCGGTAAAAGCAGGGGAAAGCCTCATTTCAGCTGCACCTTCAGCACCGTGTCCACCGGGTCCGGCAAAACAGGGTCCGGCCCCAAATCCGCAAAGACAATATCCGGGTAAGGCCCCTGCACCCAGCTGTTGGCAAAGGGCACCTCCGCCCCAGTAGCCAGGCTGCGGATGTACTGCACCTCATCCTTTTTCACACCCATCAAAGGCATAGGCCCAATGGTATTCTCAAACAGATGGTAATAAAGGGTATCCCCCTTGCGGGTGATCCGGCCCGTGTCGGGCTTCTCCATGCCGGCCTTGCCGCAGCCATAAATGCTCTCGCTGTTCTTGTCCATCCAAGCGCCAATCTCCCCCAAAATCTCCATAGATTCCGGCGGGATGTTCCCCTTGGCATCCGGCCCCACGTTCAGCAGCAGGTTGCCGCCCTTGCTAACGCACTCCACCAGCTTCTTGATCAGCATAGAGGCAGGCTTAAAGAATCGGTCATTCTCACAGTATCCCCAGTTGTTGTTCATGGTCACGCAGGCCTCCCAGGCCATGTCGTTGCCTTCCTTGTCCTGTATGCCGTTGGGGGGTATAATCTGTTCCGGGCTCACAAAATCCCCATGGTAAGGCTTGGGGTCGCACTCCCACAAAGAACCAAAGCCGTCGCCGCTGACCTCCAGCCGGTTGTCAATAATGACCTCCGGCTGCAGCTCCCGCACCATGTTTACCAGCTCCGTGGCCTTCCACTTCTCGCCCCGCATAACGTTATACTTGTCCTCATAAGAGAAGTCAAACCACAAAATATCCAGCTTGCCATAATTGGTGCACAGCTCCCGCACCTGGTTGTGCATGTAGGTCAGGTAGTTGTCAAAATTGCGCCCCTCGTTTTGATATTCCTCGTTAAAGCGCATAGGGTGGTTGCGGTCCCCATAATGGGGGTAGTCCTCATGCACCCAGTCCAGCAAAGAGAAATACAGCCCGACCTTCAACCCCTCGGCCCGGCCCGCCTCCAAAAACTCCCGCACCAAGTCCCGGCCGCACTTGGTGTTGGTAGACTTAAAATCCGTATACTGGCTGTCAAACAGGCAGAAGCCGTCGTGGTGCTTAGACGTAAGCACCATATACTGCATGCCCGCCGCCTTGGCGGCCTTGGCCCACTTGCGGGGGTCATAGTCCACCGGGTCAAACTCCTCAAAATAAGGCATGTAGTCCTCTTTCTTAATCTCCTCGACGCTGCGCACCCACTCGCCCCGGGCCGGTATGGCGTAAAGCCCCCAGTGGATGAACATGCCGAAACGGGCCTGGGTGTACCAGGCCATGCGCTTCTCATACTCCGCGCGGTCAAATTGATACATTTTTCGCTCCTCCTTTTCGATGCCTCCCGCCCCACGCCGGGGCAGGCCATATGCTTGCAGACATTCTATTATTTGTAAAAAAGAAATAATAGAAAAGATAGCCGTGTATTCCCCTGCCTGCAGGGCGGAGGGATACACCCCATTTCCTACCATTGTGTGCAGAAGTAATAGCATAAACCTGCTCAGAGTTTTCCGGCGCCCTTGTACAACAAAGGGCGGCTGCCCCGCAGGAAAGGGAACCCCCGCATGCCCGCTTGCGGACATTATAGCACAGCCAGGCCGGTTTGGGAAGCCGCCCCACACAAAAAAGCGCCGCAAGCCCTCTTGCCGAGCCCGCGGCGCACCCTCATGCTTTTATCACGCTTCCCCCACTCACCACCAAACCAAATAAAAAACCACGCTGGCCGCCAGGTTTACCACCCCCGCCCCTATGCAGAAACAGGGGAACCCCATCGCTTTACCCGCCCAAGGCGCCTGCTTGGGTTCCTTTTCCATGGCAATATCCAGGTTCACGTTGGACAGGGCAGAGCCCGGCGGGCCGCCCGAAAACCGGGCCGAGCGGCCCGCCGGCAAAAGCAGCAGCAGCCCCGCAACCAACAGCCCAAGGCCCAGGAAAAAGCAGCCGTCCAGCAAAGAGAAGGGCAGCACACGCCCTACCCCGCACAACAGCCATAAGGCCGCCAAAAGCACCATGCCCCCCAGCGCGCCAAGGCCCATATGTTTCCACAATGGTTTCATATAGATTTTACCTCCTGTTTATAGATTTTACCTCCTGTTTATAGATTTTACCTCTCTTAAAACAGGAACGTAAGGCCGCAGATAACCAGGTTAAGCAGTCCCGCGCCCAAGCAGAAGTACGGGCCCTTAGACACTTCCTTCTCCTCCTTAGGGGCAGGGGCCTCCTCCTGGGGTCCGCCGCGCACATACTTGCCCTGGCGCAAAAGGAAGAGCACCCCAAAAAGGAACAGGATAAGGCCCAGGAAAAAGCTGCTGTCCTGCAAGGTCATACGGAGGAAATGGGCCACGTCGCCCAAAATCCAGAAAATCAATAAAAGCACCGCGCCGCCAATAGCGCCGATCCCCATAAGTTTCAGCCGGGGTTTCATGTTAAGCCTCCTCGCGAGGTAAGGCAGGGCCTTATCCCCAATTTTATACTCAAAGTATACCAACTTTTAGTAACATTGTCAAGGATACAACCCTCATGGAAAGGACCTGCTTACCAAAAAAAGAAAAAATAATTACTGATGAACAAAGTACCCATTCCTATTCTTTCCCCTAACCCCTCCCCTATGGAGCAGGAAGCCGCTTCGCCGACGGAACGGAAACAAAAGGAAGCGGACACACAGAGCGCATATGAGATTTACCGGGAGATCATCAAGGATAATACCGGCTATGACATTCTCATGCAGGATATCCTCCGCCGTCCATTTCACAAGGGCCTTGCCATCGTCCATCGTATTCTTAAAATACCACTCAACGATGGTCAGATCCTCTTTGTGAAAATACTACTTGATGTCCCATACTAATGCTCATGTACGGTAAAGAAGCAAGCAACCGAAAACAAGAGATAGACCGCCAGCACCACACTATTCCGAACCAAAGACCAAAAGACAAGCATTGTGGAAATGTGCATAACAGGCTATGGAATCATGGATAACTCTATTCACAGTACATGGAAAAGCTAAAGAGCAGCTTTCCCACGTCCTGCAAACAGAGCTACCCACAATTCCATAAGACAGCCAGTTATACACATTCCCACAATGCCGACTACTACGGAATCTCTCTCATACTCATACCTATATCTTCCAAGAGATATTTTTCCTTAATTTTATTGAATGTATGTTATGTTGGATTGTATTTCAAAAAGATTGGTGTAAAATGTTTTTTATGAAGTTTGGACAAATATGAGCACAAAAAATCGGGCAAATGATTTTTAAAAATTGTAATCTATAAATGCAGAGGAGGTAACAGAATGGAATGGAGTGAAAGTATCAGTAAAGCCATCAACTATATTGAAAGTCATATCACAGAAGAATTGACGATTGCGGATATTGCAAAACACGCAATAATCTCACCGTATTATTTTCAAAAAGGTTTTTCTATGCTTTGTGGTTTTACAGTTGGAGAATACATCAAAAAGCGTAGACTAACGCTTGCCGGAAGTGAACTTATTTCTACCGATAGAAAAATAATTGATATCGCGCTAAGATATGGATATGATTCGCCGGATAGTTTTACAAAAGCATTTCTTCGTTTTCACGGTGTTACTCCTACTGCCATACGCAAGGGGGAGGCAATGATAAAGTCATTTGCCCCTCTAAAAATAAAATTAGTTTTAACAGGAGGTTATACTATGGATTACAAAATTGTTCAAAAAGCCCCATTTACCGTAGTAGGAGTATCAGCGACATTCAGATATGAAACCGCCGATAATGATATTCCTAAATTCTGGGAGGAATTTAACCAGTCAGGAAAAAACACACTTATCGCAAGTATGTATGGAGTATCCATCGATAAAGACATGGACGGTAATGAATTTGAATATCTGATTGCCGATAATTATAATCCGCTTAAAGAAATTCCAGCGGATTTTGTTACACATCTTGTTCCCGAATATACATGGGCTATCTTTTCATGCAGAGGTGCGCTTATGGATTCTGGTTCTTTGCCGGATATTCACAAGAAAATTTTTACAGAGTGGTTGCCCCAAAACAGGGACTATGAGATTGCAGCCGGGTATCACATCGAAATGTATAGTAACCCTATCGACTATGCAAAAGGTATAGAGGACGAAAACTATTACAGTGAGATATGGGTTCCTGTCCGTAAAAAATAGAATCGCATAGAAGCATAAGGCAAAGTTAGTCAATAGTCAAGATGAACGACTACGCTCACTATTGACAGCCCGCCTGTCTTTGCTGGTGGATAATCAAGGGGCGACAGCAAACAATACTGTCGCCCCTCTTAATTATAAATGCAACCATAAACTATGCACCAACCCATGTGGGAGAAAGGGGGAATTATTTATGCCTTGTACGGAAGCATACAAAGAACACATCATGTATACTTTCAACGGCTATTGCAAGACCGTCATACGCTTTGCGGCTATCAACGCATGGCGTGACAGGAGCAGACGGCGGCAAAAAGAAATATCCTTTGAATACCTCACAGAAGAAAAGTTTTACCCTTTAGGTACAACAGACGAATATTTTGAAGCACCCTATGAAGAATACCCTATTACGATATGTGGTCAGACAGTTATCCTCACCAATGGGGAGCTTGCCGCCGCCCTGTTATCTCTGCCGGAGAAGAACCGGGAAATCATTTTCCTTTACTTTTTCGGGGATTATACACAACAGGAAATTGGGAAAATGTACGGACGCTGCCGGAGTACGACCGGGTATCAAATCCGCAGGACGTTAAAACTCCTGCAAAGGGAAATGGAGGTGCTTTCGCATGGGAAATCCGAACCTCTTGCCTTATGAAACGATTGTCCGGGCAACCAGCGGAGAGCCGGAAGCCGTAGACGAGGTTTTACGGCATTACAGCAAGCGCATCCGAATCGCCGCCATTGAAAACGGACATATCGACAGAGATACCGAGGACAGCATAAAACAGCGACTTGTCGCTGCCCTGTTCAAGTTCCGTTTTGATGAACAGGAAGTCTAAGAAGTCCTTTTGTTTTCAGGTTAAAAGGATATATAATAAAGCAATGAAAAAGTGAAAGTTGCAAAGGAAGTGAAATTGAAATGTGCATGGAATGTTATATTGATGAAAACAGAATAACACCATTATTAAAGCCATTGGATTGTTTAGCAAATCACACACAATACATTTGTGGAACTTGTGGGCGGTGTATTTGTATTGAACATGACCCTAAGCGTGGATTGCAACGGTGGAATTTCCCTTTTAAGTCATTAGGAATTGCAAAATTATATTTGCGTACTGCTGATTACAGTATGAAAAAGCCATGTGGCATTTATGAGATAAAAAGTGAAAATGGCAGACTTTCATACAAAATCTTTGCGGACAGCGAGGCTATGCAATTATATCTAAAAAACAATAGCGGAAAAACTTGTGAAACAATGAAGCCTATTTTCATTGTTGAAGAATACAAAGAATACCCAAATACACAGGTAAGAAAATTAACGTTTGATGAAATACAGAAATATATGTCAGAGCGATAAATTCCTGCTTATGGAATTATAGTCAAAAACTGAATAACCGCCATTACATAAAATGGTATAACAAAACAGGAAATCAAGAAAAGGTTTCCTGTTTTTTTCGCCCATTTTTGGCATTTTTAAAAATCGCCAGTATTATGCCGTGCAAAGGGGATAGAAAGAAATTCCCTCTCCCGTTTGGCAAATCCGCAGGCTGTCCGTGGAGGGCGGGCGAGAAGAAATTTTCATAAATTCCCGCCTATTCCGGCTTGTGTGGTGTTGTAAGGAATAGAGGGAAATTTCCGCAAATCTCCGTCATTTTTGCTTTGCATGGTGTTGTAGGTAGTAAGGGGGAAAATATCGCCGCTGCTTTGGCAAAATCCCCATTTGCGGCACTATAGGTATTGAGGGAAGCCAGCACAGGGGAAGCCGTCACTTTCTTAGAGCAAGATTCTACCACAGTACCAAATTTCGCTAATCGCTCATTTTGTCCTGCGGGAATCTTGTTGGGGTTGCCACCCCAAGCCCGCCTTTTTGCGGCTTGCGCCGCTTGAAAAAATCCACCCATGAAAGAAGGTTCACAGCCATGAAAAGATACAACACGCCCCACCGCCACCGGGTAATCAAGACACGCTTGACCGAGGAAGAATACGCCGAGTTTTCCGAGCGTGTCACCCTCTGCAAAATGAGCCAAGCCGAGTTTATCCGGCAAGCCCTTACCAAGTCAAGAATACGCCCGGTTATCACCGTTTCCCCGGTCAATGATGAACTGCTTTCTGCCGTTGGGAAACTCACAGCCGAGTACGGGAAAATCGGCGGCAACTTGAACCAGATTGCCCGCTGTCTGAACGAGTACGGCGCACCCTATAACGCCCTCTCCCAAGAGGTACGAGCCACCACAGCGGAGCTTGCCGCCTTGAAGTTTGAAGTCTTGCAGAAAGTAGGTGAAGCCGTTGGCAACATTCAAACATATCAGCTCTAAAAATGCCGATTACGGAGCTGCCGAGCAGTACCTAACCTTTGAGCATGACGAGTTTACCATGAAGCCCACACTGGACGGAAACGGGCGGCTTGTTATCCGTGACGATTACCGAATTTCCTCTCTGAATTGCGGTGAGGAAGATTTTGCAATCGCCTGTATGCGTTCCAATCTCAAATACGGCAAAAACCAGAAACGGGAGGACGTAAAGAGCCACCACTATATCATCAGCTTTGACCCCCGTGACGCACCAGACAACGGCTTGACCGTAGACCGGGCGCAGGAGTTAGGCGAGCAGTTCTGTAAAGAGCATTTCCCCGGACACCAAGCCCTTGTATGCACCCACCCGGACGGGCATAACCACAGCGGCAACATTCATGTGTCAAGGTTAGGGCGAAATTACTTACAAGTGGGAATGTACACGGAACTACACTGGACAAGGGCATAAAAGAATAATGGCCTGACGGTATGCCCGCCGTCAGATTTTCCATTCAATTTGCAGCTTCTCACTGGTGGCGCGAATAACGGTAATCATCAAATCCACCACCCGCTGCTTGTCCTCAAAGCTGACATTTTCCCAATCATCCAGGTAATTGGAAATCGTGTCAATCTGCTCCGGGGATACGGCCTCGGCGGTCAGCTTGGCAATCTCGCTGGCAAGGGCCTGGCGGCGGCTGTCCAATTCCTCAATCTTGGTGTTGGCGTAGGAGATCAGCACCGGGGTTGCGCCCGTCAGCGTGTCCAACAGCTTTTCAATCTCGCTTTCCACTTGGGCCAGCTCCATCTGCTTTGCCGTCAGCTTCGGGCTGGCGGCTCTTTTCTTTTTGCGGCCCGTCAGCGTTTTGTAGTTCTCCAGCTTCTTCACCATCTGCTGGTAAACTAATTCTTCCAAATCGTGGAGCCGGACAGCACCACAGCCAGGGCAGGATTTATTTTCTGCGTGCTTCGAGCAGCGAAAATAGAGATGCCCACAAGAATGAGCTGCCATCAGAGCGTAGCCGCAGTTGCCACACTTGATTTTCCCGGCCATCCACGAATGGCGGGCTTTCCTCGCGGGCTGGTAACTTTGGCTTGCCATAATTTTCTTTCGCACCCGAAGCCACAACTCAGACGGGATGAAGCCCTCGCTGGGGGCCAGCACCAACATCTGGCCTTGCAGATACTTGTGCTTGTTATCGGTGCTGCCCTTGCTCCGATAGTAGTAGCAGCCGTTTGTCCCTACGAAATCGGCGGCATCGTTGTAAATCTCCGTCCCCTGACTTTTGAAAAACTCGTATATATCCAGGTCAGCCATTGCGTAAATTGGATTGCGGAGGATAAGGCTGATCGTTGACCTGGAAAACGGCTTTCCAAAGAATGACCTCACACCTTGGGCCGTAAGCTGGGTGGCGATATCGTGGAGCGAAATGCGAGGGTCGATGTACATATCGTACATCTTGCGAACAAACGCCGCCTCGGTTGGTTCAATTACCAGCTTCTTTGTATGGATGCCGTCAATGATGATCGGCTCCGTCCGAAATCCATACGGCGCTCTCCCGCCCATTTTGAAACCGCGCTGACACCGAGCATACCATGCGTCCTGCACTCGCTTCTGGATAGTTTCTCGCTCCAACTGCGCGAACACAATGCAGATGTTCAGCATGGCCCGGCCCATCGGCGTGGACGTGTCAAACTTCTCTGTTGAGGATATGAACTCCACGTTGTATTCCTGGAACAGCGCCATCATGTTTGCGAAGTCGAGAATGGAACGGCTGATGCGGTCGAGCTTGTAAACAACCACCCTGGCAATCAGTCCGCGCTTGATGTCCTCCACCAGCATTTGAAACTGGGGCCTATCCGTATTCTTGCCGCTGTAACCCTTGTCTTGATATTCCTTACAACTCCCGCCTCTCAATTCGTATTTGCAAAACTCAATCTGACTTTCGATAGAAATACTATCTTTCTTGTCGATGGACTGTCTTGCATAAATTGCGTCAATTCGATTGTTCATTTTGCGCTCCCTCTCTGAAAAGAAACGGAGCTGCTGACGCTATGATTATACCATCAGCAGCCCTGCAAAGCAACGGCGCGGCGAAAATTTAGCTGGCCGGTTCCTCCGTCTGCCGGTGGCTGGCGTACTTGCGGAACACCTCATAGAGCCGCTGCTCCAACTCCCGGCGCTTCACCGTCTCCTGCTCCGGGGTGAGAATGGGCGTGAGGTTTTCCAGAGGGATTTCCCGGCCCTGGAAATTGACAATCTCGGTCTGTTTCTTGTAGCTGATATGCTCCATAGGCAACTCCTTGTTTTCAAAATTTTCATGGTGGACATTTGTCCGAAAAGTGGGCGCTATTTACTCACACTCGTTTTGTTTATACTTGTTATTGTTCTTATAGTTCTTATTAGGGGCCAGCTTTTTTGCCTGCGTCAGCCGGATTTCTGCCCTATTACAAGAACAATTTTCCGGCCATGGTGAAGGACAAGTTTTTATCCATCAGGGGTGGCTAAATCTTTGTCCATCAGGCAGTTTCACATAGATATGATTGGGCTTGGAGAACTGCTGCCGCCTGCGCTCAATCAGCCCCGCCGCCTCTAATTCCGCCAATACGTTCTTGGCGGTAGTCATGCTCTTGCCGAGCATTTCGGCTATTTTCTCAATCGGGAAGATGATGTAAACTCTCCCGGCCTCGTCCGTCCACCCGTTGAGCTGGGACAGCCGCGCCCGGTCAAGCAAAAGGGCATAGGTCAACTTGGCGGTAAGGGTCAAGCCCATGTCCAGCAGGAACCAGGGGAAGAAGAAATAGGGCGGCAATTCGGTAGTTATCATCATGTAGTCGGTCATGGTTAGCCTCCTTGGTGTGGGGCTGTCAGATCGCCGCTGTGGGCCGTTAGAGGCCCGTTTTCGGGGGCGGAAAGGAAATGTACCAGGCCCCCGTTGAGGGCGGTCTTGAAAGCCCTGATATTACGGCATTTTCAGAGGGTACTTTTTCTACGCATCAGCCCGGTTTTTCTTTGCCCAGGCCCGCTTGCTCCGTTTGGCACGTTCTGCGGCACAGGTGGAGCAGTAGAGGGTGTTGTGCTTGGATGGGGCAAACGGCCTCCCGCACTCCCGGCAGCGCCGCCGTCTGACAGCGGGGGCCGGGAACAGCGCGGCGCACAGGCCAGCGTCCAGGGGAAGGACGGCGGCGCGGAACCATTTGCAGATTAGGGAGTAGGTAATGCTCTGCGGACAGACACATTCCTCGCCGTTGTCCAGGAGCAGGCAGTTTCCGCAATCATAGTTGCAGCACTCCCGCACCAGCCTCCGGGCTGTTCGGTATTGCCGATAGGTCATGTGGGGGATTTCGGATGCGCTCATGCTCCACGCTCCCCCCGGCAAAATTCTAAAGATGCCAAATTGGCATTTTTAACGTGAGTGCCAATCTGGCACTCACGATACCTGACCCGCAGGAACAGAACAGACGCGAAGCGGGTGTTCTGTTCCTGCGGGTGCGCAAGGGGTTTGGGGAGTGCAGCTCCCCATCGCGTCCGAAGGACGCAACGCCCCCGGCAGGGCGCACGACACCGGAACGGTGTATAAGTGCGCCGTTGGAAACGGACGCACTTTTGCCGAAGCTGATTTATCGCTGACATTCTGGCCTCCTTGACATAGGAGGGACAAGCCGCCGGGGCAGCTTGTCCCTCCCGGTGATAGGGCAATTGCCCCTCACCTGGTAGCCATCATGCCGGGGTGATCGTCAGGGCGGTCAGCGGAAAAATTTGAAAAACTTTTTCCGAACGCCCTCGATGCTCTCATGGACTGCGGCCTTGGAGCAGCCGCACCGCCGACCAATCTCCGCATAGCTGAAATCATACAGCGCATAGAGCAAAAACCGCTCCCGCTGGGTAGGCGTACAGAGGGCCAGCACTGCCAAAATTTCATCCAGCGTTTCCTGCTGGCAGACCAACTCCTCCGGGGTGGCGCAGTAGGGCAGAACGCCCTGGGCGGCAATTATGTACTCGTCACACTCGCGCCCGTCCCAGTGCCGCCGCTGTTCCCGGTCAAGGCTCCGCTCGGTGCGTTTGGCCAGCTCCCAGAACTCGTCCAGAGTGGCGGCGTCCTCATAGGTCATTTTGCGGCTGTATCTCTTGATGGTGATCTCCATCTTGTTTTCCTCCTGTTCAGATTTGGGGTAAGCGGAATCTGAACAGAGAGGGCGGGCCGCGACACCGGGGCCGGATGGAGCGGCCCACAGAAAAAGCAAAAGCGCCCGAACAGCACAAGGCTATTTGAGCGCTGGGGGTGACAGTATGGACAGACTGGAAACGACTATTTTCGCAAGCCTGGGTAATATTCGCCACCGTAGGGGGCAGGCTTTTTTTGACCGTAGTTTACACAATAAAGAGGACACGGCAATACCTCCTAACGGTTGCCGTGTCCTTTCAAAGCAAAAGAGCCGATAACCGCATTTTACATCTGCGTGTTATCGGCTCTGCGTCTGTGCGTCTGGCTCTGTGATAACTGAAACCTTAAATTTTTCTACATGAATGAGCGTTTCTTTCCGGCATTTGGGGCAGAACAGGGGGAAATTTATCAACTCCGTATCGGAACGCATTTTGATACGGGTTTTACTGCCGCACACAGGGCATAGCAGCCATTCAAAACTTCCCTTAGCGGTATCACTGTTCATCTTTCCCGCGCGCCGCTTTCGTGGCGCAGTACAACGCTGCTGATGATGCCGAGGCCACCCAGCACAGCGCACCACTTAGACGGAAACACAACGCCCGCCGCCACCAGGCCAGCGCCGACAGCGAAATTGCACACCGAGGCCGCTTTCAGCGTTTTCTTTTTGGGGTTGGGGAGCGATACCGAAATCCCCAGCTTTTCATTCAGCTTTTCGCAGGCATGATTGACTTCTTTTACCATTGTCTTACCTCCTAAAAATCAGTTGTATGCCATGATTGGCTATAAGCAGTACGCCGACACAAATTAAAATCCATGCAAGCGTGTTCTTCTTTTTCCCTTTTCTCTTATTTAAGAACAGGAAAAGCACCCCCACGACCGTAACGCAGATGCCGACGATCAACGAAACGATTGAGATAAGCTGCATCGTTTCCGCACCGGGAACGGGAATAAAGCTGGGAATGGGAAAATTCATTTAGCCGCCTCCTTTCTGTCAGTTGCTCAAATCAGAAGAAACCATTTTGTGGACGGTGATTGCGGAAAAGCCCGCGCCGATCACACCAAACACGATAGCCGCAATCGGAATGGACATCAGCCCTGCGCCGCTGCCCTGGGAATTGGAAACGATGGCGGCGATAGCAAAAGATGAAACGATGGTCGCAATCGTGGACTTCTTTATCATGCCGATGTAGAGTGGGAGCAGGCCCAGCAGAACAGACGACAACGCTGTAACGGCTTGTGTCATCAGATTTACGGGGCTAACGGTGACAAAGGGGAAATACTTGCTTGCAAGGGACAAGCAGGCAAATTGAAAAACGCCGGACAGCGCGTGAAACAGGAGCATGACGCCGCATATCAAAATGATTTTCACAGCAATCAATTTCCCGCGCTGGACAGGATAGGTAAAGAGTAGGTTTATCGTTTTGTTTCGGTATTCTTCCACGACAAATACCGAAATCAAAACCGCCTCCCAAACGATCAGCGCAGCCCGCACAAGCATGATTGCCAGCGTCAGCGTATCCAACTGCGCGGGCGGCAGGCCGGTCACAGCAACCCCGCCGCCTGCGTTCAAGAGGGAGGATGTAAACGCGCTCAACAGGGCAATCACGATATTTGCGGCCAGCAGTCCGATGAAATGTGATTTGAGAGAAACCCTTTTCAATTCCAGCTTAATGAGGTTTAGCACCGCTTTTACCCCCTCCCAGCAATTCCAAATAGTAGGTTTCAAGGTTCATGCCCTTTTTCTCAATTTCCGCCATGGATATTTCCGCAAGCATGGAGCCGTGGTCTATGATACCGATAGTGTCCGCGATTTTGGATAGTTCGTCCAGGATATGACTGGAGATTAAAATGCTCGTGTGGTACTCCCGGTTGATTTGCCGGAGAAGTTCCCGGACTTCAAGAATACCCTGGGGGTCTAAACCGTTGATTGGCTCGTCCAGAATGAGCAGCTCCGGCCTTGTCAGAAAGGCCCTTGCAAGGGCAAGCCGCTGTTTCATGCCCAAAGAAAACTTCCCCACCGCCTTGCTGCCTGTTTCCGAGAGGCCCAGCATCGCCAGCGTTTCCCCGATGCGTTCATGGCCTGCGCCCATGTAGCCGCAATGCAGCTCCAGATTTTCGCGGGCGCTCAAATGCTGATAAAAAGCGGGGCTTTCGATGATGCTCCCAATCCGGGAGAAAACAGGGTGGTTTCCCTTTTCAATGCGCTCCCCCAATAGGGTAATCGTTCCGGCGTCTGGGGTGATGATGTGATAGAGCGTTTTCATCAGCGAGGTTTTACCAGCGCCGTTTGCGCCTAAAAATCCGTAAATCTCCCCCTGTTTCACACCCATGGTTATATCGTTCAGTATGGCGTTTCCGTCAATACTTTTGGATAGATGGCAGGTTTCAACTGCATAGGTCATGCCTGCGCCGCCTCCCCGGATTGGTTCAGCCGCTTGAAAATCAGCGTGACCCGATGGGCGAGGCCCACAAGAGAATACTGCGAGCTGCCCAGGTAGGGGTGGGTGAGGGAGGACACCAGTTCCCAGCCCTCTTTGCCCCAGCGGTTTAACTGCGCGGTCAGCTTGTCCTGGGAATGTTCCATGTCCTTACAGTCCACAGTGACGGTTTTGTACTCGAATGTTTCCATGAAAGCTCCTTTACTCAAAGATACTGCTCACAAGAATATCTGCCATACGGTCAAAGACGGCGAAATAATCACAGGTGACAGCCAGCGTTTCTTTTGCGTTAATAGTTGACAGCAGAGCACTCAAAATCCCATATGCCTGGGACGGTTCCACCTTCAAAGTGAGATTTGCGGCCTGGACAGCCTGCTTGAAAAACTCAAAGCTATCAAACTTGATTTTTTGCATGGTTTCTTCTGGGAGTTTTGTCACGAAAGACTGAAAATCCGGCGTGTTGACGTTATACAAAAACGGCTTGCTGTCATACTCCCGGAACAGTTCTTTCATGGACTGTGCAAAGCCCTCCTTTGTCTGACTGCCCCTGTTGATGGCAAGGACTTTCTCGGTCAGCCTCTTTTCAATGCGCTCGATGGTTTCCGAGAACAAATCCTCCTTTGTGGGATAGAGCGTGTAGAATGTGCCGATAGAAATACCCGCATTGTCGCACAGATTTTTGATGCTGGTCTTTTTGTAACCGTGTGCAATCCAGCACTCCTCGCACAATTCCCCCAGTCTCTTTCGGATCGCCTTTTTATCGGCATCTGAAAGAACAGGTTTTGATGGCATAGGTCTTTTCTCCTTTCTTGCGACTTTATATTGCGAACATTCGTTAAAAATATTCGCAATTAGATAATAACACCTGTGCGTACTCTTGTCAAGAAAAAACTCTATGCTCCATGAGAACAGCAAAATCGTCAGCAGCTCCGCTTCATAATTTTTGTGGTCTTGTCCATATCAGTGAAATGATTTTCCCACAGAACGGCGTCCGCTTCATTGCTATCAATGACGGCGTTGACAGCGCACAGGGCGACAACGATTTTGCACCCTTGCGTAACCTTGTATAGATGAAAAAGATACCGCCCAAAAACAGAAAAATAAAATCACATATTTCAAGCAAAAGAGAAACATTGAGACGGGAAAGGAAATCAAAAAGTTGTTTTTTCAAAATGACCTCCCGTTTCAAAAAAATTACGCACCAGAGATGCAAAATCCGCCTTTTACAGACGGAGTAAACTCGCTATCCCCATAAGATCCAAGACGCAGAAAATCGCCGCTCTCGCCTGCCGGAAGCTATCCGGTGGACCGAGAGCGGTGATTTTATTTCAATAGCAAGGAGGAGGGATCAACATGGCGTATCGGAAAGTATATTTTCGCATCCGTACCGACTGCTACAACTCAGGCTGGTCAAGCGATGCCGGCAGAGCCGCATTCAAAGAGGAAAGCCGCCGTCTGTTTCAAGAGTTGGGGTGGGCGGTTACCTTGGAGAGCAACGGAGGCTGTGATACAGTCGCCAAGGACCAGCAGGACCTCTACCTGCACCCCAGCAGCTTCAGCGGAGTGCTGGAGGAGGCTAATATCCAGCCTCTGCAAGAGCAACTGTCAACAGCGAAAACCTTCCGCTGTTATCATGTTGACCGCTATGAGGAATATCAGGATCTCAGTGATGAAGCATACCGGGCAGAGCTGGAGGCCAAGCGGGATGAGATCACAGGTTATATCCTGGAAAAATGCAGGACCAAGCGCAGTAATCTTTATATCGCAGCTCCCGTTGTGATCCACGTTGCGGAACACTTTGAGATCCGCCGCCTATGCGACAGGGATAGACGCAACAAGATTGGGAACCAATTTGTAGCTGAACTCATGAACGAACTGCTCCAAAAGGGCTGGCTGGTTACCGGAAAAACGTCCCGTGGCGAGGGCATCCGCACCGCCACCAACAAGGAACGGGGTGTTCCTCGCCAGCCCACAGAGCAGGTGGACGGGCAGATCACCATGGAGCACCAAAAACACAAAGCGTCCAAAAGGAGGAAAACGCCCAATCCCAGCCGGTAGGGGCATCCTCCTGCCTCCAACTGTTCACATTGGTGGTTATGCTTGCTTTGCGCATGGTTCTTTGGTGGTGTTGGTAATAGCTTTATCAATGCCTTTCGGCTATACTTGCCTTGCAATCAGCGGAAAGGAGAATAGCACCATGCCAGCTACAAGAAACCTTTGTGCGCAACTGCCCCTGGACCTGCACCAGCGCGTCTGCGAGGCCAGAGAGGAATCGGGCTTGACCACCGCACAGTACATCACCAATCTTTTAATGGAATACTACGAAATGAAGGAAAACGGAGGTAAAGTAACCATGGCAACCAATACTCGCACGATGGCCTTCCAAATCGGAGAGGACCTTTTCCAGCGGATCAAGGCGCACCTGGAGCGCGAGACTGCCCGCACGGGCCGCAAGCTCACCCAGCGGGAGTTCGTGCTGGGGCTGATCGAGGAGGCGCTGAACGAGGCCGAGCGTCAGGCCGGTGTCAACCCCTGTGAGGCCCCGCAGGACGGCAGCGACCCCCAGCCCCAGGATGAGCCGAACCCCGCCCCGTTGGGCGAGGAAAAGGCCGGGTAAGGCCACCAGCCAGCACACCACAACAATCAACGGCAGATGAGACCCCCCCAGAGCATCCCCAATGTGGGATGCTCTGGGGGGTCTTTTCGTTTCGCCAGAAGGAGGTGAACCACCACGAGACAAAGCACAGCCCCAGCCTTTCGTTTCACGGAGGAGGAGATGGAGACCGCCAAGGGGACCGACCTGCCGGACCTGCTGGAACACTTGGGCTACACCGTCCGCCGCCTGGGTAGCCGGTACCACACCACCAGGGAGATGGACAGCCTCCGCATCAAGGACCGCCGCACCTGGAAGCGCTACTCCAACGGCAAGGGCGGGGACGCCATCACGTTTTTGCAGGAGTTCTGCGGCAAGGACTTCCGGGGGGCGGTGAACTACCTGCTGGAATTCAATGGAGGCCGCGCCGCGTCAGAGCGCAGTCCGCTCAACTCCGTTTCCGCCTACGGCAAAAACTCCGTTCACTCCCGCGCTCCTCCTTCTCCCATCGAACCCGCTTCGCTGGGCTTCGATGGGAACCCTGAAGTCCCCACCCCACGCCCCAACCCAGCCGAGCGGTCAGAAAAGCCCGTCTTCACCCTGCCCATCGCCCATGCAGATCAGCGGCGGGTGTTTGCCTATCTTCAAAAGAGAGGCATCTCCGCCCAGGTCATCCGGGGCTTCATCGAAGCTGGCCTTCTGTATGAGGACAGCCTGCACCACAACTGCGTGTTCGTGGGCCGGGAGGCCAGCGGCAGGCCGGTGTTCGCCAGCAAGCGCGGCACCTATGACCTGAACGGCCCCGGCTTCAAGGGGGACGCAGTGGGCAGCGACAAAAGCGTGGCCTTCCGCCTCCCCTGCGACCCGGCCCTGGATTGGGTGGCGGTGTTCGAGGCTCCCATCGACCTTATGAGTTTCTGCACCCTCCACCGGCAGGTGCGGAGCAACGCCGTGGCTCTGTGCGGCCTGTACCAAGGCCCGCTGGACACCTACCTGCGGGAGAATTCACACCTGAAGCGGATCGTTCTTTGCCTGGATGCGGACGGGCCAGGGCGGGAAGCTACAGAGAAGTTCCAAGCGGAGTACGCAGAAAAAGGTTACACCGTATCCGCCCGCGCCCCCGCCCAGGGCAAGGATTGGAACGAGTACCTGTTGCAGCGAGGCCGGACCAGAGAAAGGGGGAAATAGGGCTCCCACGGCAGCCCAGCGAAGCGGGTGCCGTGGGAAAAGGAGGAGCAGCGAAGTGAGCGAGTCCTGCCGCTTGCGGCGGGACGAGGGATACGGAGCTTGCGACGACGCAGTCAGGCCGCGGCCAGATAACATCATCATCCAGGCTGAAAACAAACGAAAAAACGGAGGAAAGTACACATGAAGCGCATTTTCACTATCCTGTGCGCCCTTGCCCTCGTCATGGCCGGGAGCGCCACCGCCCTGGCGGCGGAACCGGAAGCGGGCCAGAGCGCCAGCTATTACCCCGTGTCCGTGGAGGAGTACACCTACGGCGACTTTGACGAGCTGCGGATCAACAAGACCTATCAGCTCTCGCTGGCAGACGATCCCAGCCTCATCCCCACCGAGGACTTCATCCGCAACGGGCGGCGCTACTATCTGCTGGACATGACCCGGAAGGACGAGGTGGGGGTGGACATCCAGACCCACACCGAGACAGTCACCCAGCCCAGCGACACCAACAGCCTGGAGGCCATCCTCCAGCGGCTGGACGCGGAGATGGAGGTGACCACCGAGGACGGCTATGTGGGCATCCTTCGGCTGGACCACACCAGCGTCCAGGTGACCACAGACGGCTACGCCACCAAGACCAGCACCCTCTCCGCCAGCCGCAGCTATCCCAATTTGTCTGAAGCGGACACCTCCCTCATCCCCAAGAGCATCGAGGACAAGGGCAAGACCCTGACCCTGGGAGATGTGAAGTGGAGCGAGTCCATGGATGTGGATGGTGAGGGCAACCCTGTCACACGGTACACCGCCACCGCCAGTTACACCGGGACCACTTCCAGCCGGTACGCCACCGGCTACACCGTCAGCGCCAGTTACACCGGCGAGGTGTCCAAGGCCAACTGTGCCGTGGTGACCTACACCGCCATCTTCGGGAGCGAGAAAGCCCCGGAGGAATCCAAAGCTCCTGACGGCGATGAACAGCACGACTCTGACTCCGGCCAGACGGAGGACCCCAACACTGTGGAGGACTCGGACGCCGTGAAGGAGCCTGCGAACCTGTCCGGCCTGAAACGCCCTGTGATGATCGGCGTTGTTGTGCTGGCACTGGCTGGCGGCGGTGTGTTTGCCTTCAAAAAATTCAAAGAACGGAGATGATAAGCCCTTGAAACTGCGAAGTTTTCTGTTGGCCATGATGCTGTGCGCCTTCTGCGTCACTCAGGCCAGCGCCTTGGAGTACACCTTTGACGCTCCGGAGGACTACCTCTTCGGCCAGCCCACCTCGGATGACACCATCTACGAGTGGGAGAACCCCAATGTGGACCGGAGCAAGAACACCGCTCTCATCGCCCCCGGCTTCGGGACGCCCACCAGCTACCTCCCCGGCAGCGGTGAATATCTCACCCCCAACCTCGTCCCCGGCGCGCTGTCTGGCGGGCTGGTCAATCAGGTGGGCAGCGCCAACATCAACGGAGGGACGGCGGGCAGCTCCGTTGTTCCCGGTGAGTACCCCTCGGTGAGCGGTGGCAGCAACGTCACCATGACCCAGATCCCCGGCGGCAGCCCCACCGATATCGCCCAGGGCAATACCACGGGCGGCTACACCGAGGTGACAGACGATCTCTACTACGGCAACGGCAGCTTGGGAACCCTGAAGATCCCCGCCATCAACCTGACCGTCAAGGTCTACCAGGGGACGGACAGTGCCGCGCTGAAGAAGGGCGCCGGCCACTTCACCAACACCAGCATCTGGGATGGAAATGCCTGCTTCGCCGGACATAACCGAGGGGTGAACAATCACTTCGGGAAGATCCATACCCTGGAGGCGGGCGACACCATCACCCTGACCACCATGCTGGGGACCCGAACCTACTCCGTTGCCAGCGTGGAGAAGGTCAGTGTCAACGATTCCAGCGGCACCGCCCCCACCACGGATAACCGGGTGACACTCTATACCTGCGTGATGAACCAGCCGGACTACCGCTGGTGCGTGACCGCTATTCAGCAGGGATAAAACTGTCTGCCGATTGTGTTCGACTTTCCCCATCTTCTGTGGTATGGTTCGGTTTGCAAAGCCCCACCATATTACGAAATGGAGGAATCGAGCATGAAAAGCAGAAAAATCGTGTCCCTGCTCTTGACCGGAGCCATGACAGCGGCCCTGCTGGCCGTCCCCGCCCAAGCGGCAGAGGCTCCCCAGCCCTACACCATCCAGGCCACCCACTGGAGCCGGGAGGACTTCTCCCAAGAGGCCAGCCCGGAGGTGTTCACCGGCGTGTACAGCCGGGAGCTGTACAACGCCATCCGCCAGACCATGGTGGACGGGACCAGCAGTACTGCCCCCGCCTACACCATGGTGTCTAAGGAGGACTACAGCGCGGTGAAGCAGGTGCTGGGCCGCATGGAAGGGGTGCTGCGGTATGAACACCATGTGCCCCAGGGCTTCACCGACTACTGGCGGTATCTGGACTACTTCGCCGTGTCCGCAGAAATGCCGGAGAACTACCAAGGCCCCTTGGACTTCATCCAGCCGGTCATCGAGGCCACAGCAGAGTTGACGGACCGGGAACGGGTGGAAGCCTTCAACGACTACATCCGCACCCTGCTGACCTATGAAAAGGGAAAAACAGCCGGCATCACCCAGACCTTCTCCCCCCACGCCGGGGAGCTGAAAGCGGCCTGCGGGTCCTACGCCAGAGCGCTGAAGTTCCTGTGCGGGGCGGCGGACATCCCCTGCTTCACCATCAGCAGCAAAACCCACACCTGGAACCTCGTGTATGTGGACGGTCAATGGCTCCATGTGGACGTGTCCGCCAACGACCTCTCCAGCAGGAACGGGGTCCTGCTGGTGGAAAGCTACCAGACCGGGAGGGATCAGGCCCCGGAGGCCACCGCCTTCCTCAAGGAACTATTCGTACCCGGATCAACGAAATAAGCAAGATACATCCTTCACGCTGGCAGGCCGGAAAACGGCCTGCCGCTTTTTTGTTCTCAAACAGACAGTATCAGAAAGGAGACTTCATGAAACACAAGCCTTTTACCCGTTTTCTCTCCCTGT
This sequence comes from bacterium D16-76, assembly GCA_009917445.1. GTDB lineage: Bacteria > Bacillota > Clostridia > Oscillospirales > Acutalibacteraceae > Acutalibacter. The sequence continues at coordinate 30,475 of QZEE01000011.1, forward strand.
TGTTGGTGGTGGCTACGCTGGCCAGCCTGTTCACCCTGCCCGCCAGCGCCGCCTCGCTGAACGGCAGCGGCACCGTCAACATCCAGTACCTGGGCCGCCATGAGTACCTGTCCAAAAGCACGGGCGGCAGCCTGAGCGGCAGCAGTTGGAGCTACACCAGCAACGATGGACTCACCGGCACCGCCTACTGCGTCAACTGGGGCCTGTCGGCAGTCTCGCCCAACAAGGCCCTGACCCTGCAGGAGTACAACCGGAACCCCCAGACCATGGGCGTGTTCGCCAATGGCTACCCCATGCGCACCCTGGAGCAGTTCAAGGAGCTGCATCCCGATGACGTGCGGGGCATCGCCAGTCTGACGGAGGACGAGTACAAATACGCCACCCAGGTGGCGGTCTGGGCCTCCTGCGGCCAGCTCTCCGTCCCCGGCACATCCTTCACCGCTGGTCGGGCCGCCCTGGTGGAGCCGACCGCAGACGCCCAGAAGATCCGGGTGTATGACAGCGTCAAGGCCATGCTGAAATACTCTGCCCACTGGACGAAGAACCTCCACACCGGCCTGTCCATCCGGGCGGAGGAGGATAAAGATGTCCGTGGTGTGGAAGTACTTAACGAGTATGGACTGGAGGGCGCCGCCGCCGACAACGAGGATGGCATCAAAAAGGAGACCATCAACGGAAAAGAGTATTACACCCGCTTGATGTATCTGGCCTCCGCCACCTCTACCTGGATCGACGGCCGCAAGACCAAAGTCTATTCCACAGACGCCCCCTCTGGCACCATCTTCGTAGCGGAGAACAATTCCCCCCTGGAGACGGTGCAGGAAAACGGGGCTGTCTGCTATAAGGTGGACACCAGCAGAGCGCACAATACCAACCTCAACTCCAACGGCGAGGAATACTACGGGACATTCAAGGTCTGTATCCCCGTAGACAATGCCGCCGCCGAGGGCAGCTTTACCATCAAGGCCATCGGCGGTGTGGCGCAGTACAACCTGTTCCTGGCCTATAACCCCTCCGCCTCGGAGCAGTCCTATATCGTGGCCGACCCCGGATATACCACCCTGGAGGCCCAGGCCCCCTTCAAGTGGAGCGGCTCGGATCTCCCGGAGAACGCCAGCCTCCAGATCGTCAAGGCCGGCGCGGGCGGTGCGCCCCTGGAGGGGGCCGAGTTCACCCTCACCGGCAGCGGCGGCACCACCGTCTCCGGCACCAGCGACCGCAATGGCCAGATCGTCTGGACGGACCTTCCTGCGGACGAGACCTACACCCTGACCGAGACCGCCGCCCCGGAGGGCTACCAGGTCATCGCCCCCATGAACATCACCCTCACCGCTGGCCGCACCGAGTATGTGACCGTGACGGATGAGACCAATAAGGGCTTCACCATCAAAAAGGTGGACGCTCAGAACAAGGCTTCCCTCCAGGGGGCCGTGTTCGTCTTTGAGCAGATCGATGGCAGCTATAAGACCACCGGCATCACCGGCTTTGACGGCACTATCTCCTTCCAGGGGGATGAGCTGCCCTACGGCAGCTACCGGGTGACGGAGCAGTCCGCGCCGGATGGCTACCAGAAGGATACCCGTGTGGAGACGGTGGAGTGGGACGGGACCAGGGATGTGACCATCACCTTCGAGAATGTTCGTGACATCGGCCTGACCATTGTGAAAAAGGATGGGGATACCGGCGTGTCTCTGCCTGGGGCCACCTTCGATGTGTTTGCCGATGGTGAGAAGATCACCTCCGTCACCACCAATGACGCCGGCGAGGCGTATGTGTACGGCATCAAAAAGGAAGCCTACATCGAGATCGTGGAGACTGCCGCCCCCACGGGCTATGTGCTGGATAAGACGCCCCATGGCATCCACATCGACGCATACGACCCCGCTATCCAGGACGATCCCGTCCTGACAGTGGTCAACCACAGTAAAGCCTCCCTGCGGATCATCAAGATGGACCGGCAGAGCGGGGACCGGCTCCCCGGCGTGACCTTTGAGATCTACAAGGACACAGAGCTGTTCGACACCAAGACCACCAACGACAACGGCGAGATCTTGCTCTATGATCTGGAACCCGGCACCTATCTTGTCAAAGAGGTGGCCACCGAAGCTGGCGAAAAAACACAAGCTGCTGTTCTCGGTCATCAAAGACAAGGATGACAAGGGCAAGGTGCTGGATGTGATCCTGCCGGTGACGGAGCTGGATCGGGCCAACTCCATTTTTGAGCGCATCCTCTACACCCTGCCCCCGGAACCGGAGCGCAGGCCCGCCAAGCCGCTCCAGAAGGGGCATGAGGTGTTCCAACCGGAACGCCAAGCCCAGGAGCGGCAGGTTCCGGAGCAGGTGCAGGTCAGGCGGCAGGAGCGCAGGCCCCAGGAGGCCCCTGTGAGGCCACCCCAGCCCCAGCGGGAGGTATCCCAGCGGTCGGCAGAGCAGGGCCGCCAGGAGGCCCCTGTGCCCCAGCGTCAGGAGAACAAGGGAAAAAACGGTTCTCGGTCGGAACGAGACTCGCACGTTACAAAAATCAACTCCTCTATGCCCAAAGAGAGCGGCGCTTCGAGGGGGACGAGTGAGCGTCCCTCCATTGCGGCGCGTCTGGAGGCGCATCGGGCGCAGGTGAGGAGACCGTCCGCTCCGGCCAGAGAAAAAGCAAAATCTGTTGCGAAAAACAGGCCCAAAACGAGATAAAAAAGATACTCCCCTGCGGTCACAGCACAAGAGGGATCAAAATCCCAATAAAAACGTGCGTTAGGATCACAGGGAAGTACCGCAGCTATCGTAACACAGGCCCGGAGGATCTGTCAAGACGCAGATACTTCGGGCTGCTGTATTTTTTAGAGGTGAGGAAGATCTGAATCAACAATCCCGGACGGGTAAACTCGCCGTTTACCTGTTCCTCTACATCCCCGTGGTCTGGGCGGCGCTGCTGCTGGCTCAGTCCCTGGGCGGCGGCCTGCCCGACATCATTGCCAACCTGACGGCAGCGATGGAACACCCCTTCCGCATACAGTGGACGAATCACAGCCTTGTGACCATCCTGGTCTGTACCGGGGCGTACATCATGGGGATATGCCTCTACGCCGACCAGCAGGGCCGAACCCGTGACGGCGAGGAACACGGCTCCGCCGCCTGGGCCTCCCCACGGCAGGTCAACGCCATGTTCGCTCAGAAACAGAACAAGCTGCTGACCAAAAACGTCCGCCTGGGGCTGGATACCCACAAGCACCGCCGCTCCCTGAACGTGCTGGTCATCGGCGGCTCCGGCGCGGCCAAGACAAGAAGCTATGTGAAACCCAACATCCTGGAGGCCAACACCAACTATGTAATCACAGACCCCAAGTCCGAAGTCCTGCTGGCCACGGGCGGCTACCTCAAAAGCCAAGGGTACGATATCCGGGTGCTGAACCTCGTTAACCTGGAGGAGAGCGATGGATACAACCCCTTCCGCTACATCCGGGACGAGAAGGACGCTCTGCGTCTGGTGAACAATCTCATCCAGGCCACCACGCCCAAAGGCAGCCACGAAAGTGACCCGTTTTGGACGAAAGCGGAAACGGCGCTGCTGCAGGCCATTATCCTCATGCTGTGGCAGGAGGCCCCGGAGTACGAACAGAACTTCTCCATGGTCATGCGGGTACTGGAGTACGCCGAGGTGAAGGAGGAGGACGAGGAGTACGTCTCCCCACTGGATCTTCTCTTCCAGTCTATTGAGCGGGAGAAGCCAGACAGCGTGGCGGTGAGGCAGTACAAAGTCTTTAAAATGGCCGCCGGCAAGACCTCAAAATCGATCTTGGTGTCCACCGCCGTTCGGCTGGCCCCCTTCAACCTGCCCCAGATCAAGGCCATCACAGACAGGGACGATATGGACCTCTACACCCTGGGGGAGCAGAAGTGCGCGCTCTACGCCGTCATACCCGACAACGACCAGAGCTTTAACTTTTTAGTGAGCCTGCTCTACGCCCAAGCGTTCCAGGCCCTCTACTACAGCGCGGACCAGATCCACCACGGAACCTTGCCCTGCCACGTCCACTTTATATTGGATGAGTTCGCCGCCATGCCCCTCCCAGGCTTCACCCGTGAGCTGGCCACCATGCGTTCCCGCAACATTTCGGCAAGCACCATTATTCAGAATATGGCACAAATCAAGGAACTTTTTAAGGATAGTTGGGAGACAATTCCGGGTAATAGTGACACAATTCTGTACTTGGGCGGCAACGAATCGTCAACGCATAAGTACATTTCGGAAGCCCTTGGGAAAGCCACGATTGACACCCGAACCCACGGTCAGACCAAGGGCAAATCCGGATCGTACTCCACTAATTTTCAAATGAGCGGCCGCGAACTTTTAACCCCAGATGAGGTGCGTGGGCTGGACAACCGCTACGCCATCCTGTTCATCCGGGGCGCCAAGCCGGTGATGGATCTGAAGTATGAGCTGACCGAACACCCCGCCATCCGCCACACTATTGATGGCGGCGGGCCGCCCTACATCCACCATCAGGAAAAGCCTGAACCCAAATTCCAGGGGGAACCGCTGTTCGCCCCGGAAACCGAGATATCTGATGAAGAAAAGGAGATTGAACCCTATGAAGATTTTCCAGAAATCCCAGACCCCCAAGAAGCCCCTGAACACCCTGGAGCGCCAGAAGAAGATTGAGCGCCGCGCGAAGCGGGCCTACGCCCTCTTCGCCTGCTTGGTGATGTCTATGGCCGTCATGATCGTCCCCGCCTTCGCGGCGGACGATCCCCTTCAGATCGTGGAAAATTTGTCCGACTTCATCTTTTCCCTGATCCGGGCCATCGGCCTGATCCTGCTGGGCTTCGGCATCCTCCAGCTGGGCCTGTCCCTCAAGAGCCACGACCCCTCCCAGCGCGCCAACGGTATGCTCACCATCGCCGGCGGCATTGTCATCACTTTCACGAAGGAGATCCTCACCCTCATCACTGGCGGTTGAGGAGTACAGCGGCGGGAGGGCGCGCCCGCGCCCTCCCCACTCGTTTCCCGAAGGAAGGTGATGATTAAATGGGAAGCGGAAACTGGATCGTGGACAACCTGAACTCCGCCCTGGGGACCTGGAATGGGAAGCTGGCAGAGATCTGGCAGCTCCTCAGCACCACCCCGGAGGAGTTCAAAGGCGGCGGAGTCTGGACGGTCATTGAGGGCATCAACGGGGCGCTCCAGGCCATCGGCTGCGCCCTGCTGGTGCTGTTTTTCGTGATGGGCGTAGTCAAGACCTGCGGCAGCTTTACGGAATTAAAGAAGCCGGAGATGGTATTCAAGTGCTTTATCCGTTTTGTGCTGGCCCAGGCGGCGGTGACCCACGGGATGGAACTGATGACGGCGCTCTTCAAGGTGGCGCAGGGCATGATCTCCACCATCATGACGGCCTCCGGGCTGTCGGCGCTCACCGACACCACCCTGCCCGCTGAGATGGTCACCATCATCGAGGACGTGGGCTTCTTGGAGAGCATCCCCCTCTGGGCCATTACCCTGCTGGGGTCGTTGTTTATTTGGGTGCTGTCCCTGATCATGATTTTAACCGTCTATTCCCGGTTTTTCAAGCTCTATCTCGCCACGGCCATCGCCCCCATCCCCATGGCCAGCTTCGCGGGACAGCCCTCCAGCAGTATTGGCGTGGCCTTTCTCAAGAGCTACGCCGCAATCTGTCTGGAGGGCTGTATCATCGTGTTAGCCTGTGTGATCTTCTCGGCCTTTGCCTCCACACCGCCCGCCATCGCGGACGATACCCTGGCGGCGGCCACCATCGTGTGGAACTATGTAGGCGAGGTGATTTTTAATATGCTTGTCTTGGTGGGCTGCATCAAAATGAGCGATAGGCTGATCCGGGAACTGATGGGGCTGGGCTGACAAATCAAGAAATACGGTTACTTTTTCCTGTTCAATTTCAAGGAAATTCCTTTTTCATCGGCAGCTTTTTGGAACAGTGACGCTGCATACACGGCACGCTCTTTCACGGTTGGCAGATCAGATGCCATAAGCTGATCAACGACACTTTGCACATCGGAAAGCTCCAGCAGATTGACTGCCAGACAAAAGAGCGTTTTCCTGCGCCCGTCATTGCAGGAAGAAAGCAGATACTCCAGCAACTGCACCTTCTCCCCCTGTTCGGCATTATAGCGCTCAGCTCCGATATCCCGCAGTTTTTCCATATCGGCTTTTTGCCTCCGTGCGGTGATAAAGGAGTCGTATTCGCCAATCTTCTCGTACTTTTCGCAAGGATACTGAGGGCACTCGCAACAATACTCCATGCCCCCATGTTCCAAACTGCATCGGGCAATTTTGCAGGATTGGTTTCCATTGCCGCATCCGCCGCAATGTCCACCCAATCGCATGGTGCATAGTCCGCAGTTAAGTCCGCACAGGGAAAATAATAGATTTTTTCGGCTGAAACCCTTCACTAATCCGCCTCCTCACCCTTAAATAAGCTGCCTTATTGTAGCACAGGAGAGCGATAAAATCAACGTCACAGTCCTTGGGTGTCAATGGCATACTCGCCAGCGGCCCTGGCCTGCCGGACGCGGTAGGCCAGCAGCTCCGCCATGGCCCGTTCCTCCCGCCAATCCTCCAGCAGTTCCCAGAGGCGGCGAAGCAGCGTCACCACCCAGGACAGGGCAGTGAGGCCGATCAGGGCGAAAAAGATGCCGTCCGCCAAAGCTGCGTGGGCCTGATACCAGCCGTGGAACGCGGTGAGCATCAGGACTGCGTAGAGCATAGGGATGCCCAGCCGGAGCTTCAGGGCCAGACGGAACAGGATGGGCAGCAACATCAAACCAAATCCAAATATAAACAGCGTCATGTGACAGACCTCCCTTTTTCTGGTTTGTCGCATCTTACCATAGGCAGGCGGACCTTGCAACGGTCTGTCTGCCGATTCTTTCATTTCGGAGGTGATCACCCATAGAAGTCCGCATCAACAAAGAAGTCCGGGACTACCAGGAGAGCCTGTTCTTCGGGCTGTCTCTGCGGCAGTTCCTGTTCGCCCTGCTGGCCGTGCTGGTGGCGGTAGGGCTGTATTTCGGCCTGCGCAACGTGGTGGGCAGCGGGGAGATCGGCTGGATCTGCATCCTGGCAGCGTTCCCCTTCGCCCTCTGCGGCTTTTTCACTTACAACGGCATGACCTTTGAACGATTCCTCCTCGCCGTCATCCGCTCGGAGTTGCTGTACCCCAGAAAGCTGGTGTTCCGGGCGGAGAACCTCTACGCCCAGGCGATGGAGCATTCCACAGTAAAGGAGGCACTGAAGATTGATTAAAACCCTACAAAATACGCTGAAGCAGGATCGGGAGGGCTTCGTCCTTCCCAAGTCCGTGCAGGACGCCATCCCCATCCGCCGCCTCTGGCCGGATGGGATTTTTCAATTCGGAAGCAAATTCTCCAAGACCATCCGCTTCTCGGATATCAACTATGCGATTGCTTCAAAAGAAGATAAGACGTCCATGTTCCTGGGCTACTCGGAGCTGCTCAATGCCCTGGACACCGGCTCCACCACCAAGCTCACCATCAACAACAAGCGCCTCAACCGCCAGGACTTCGAGCAGAAGATCCTCCTGCCCCGTCAGGACGATTACCTGGACGGCTACCGGGCGGAGTACAACGCCATGCTCATGGACAAGGTCACCGACTCCTCCAATAGTGTGGTGCAGGAACGATACATCACCCTGTCCGTCCACCGCAAGAGCATCGAGGAGGCCCGCACTTTCTTCGACCGGGTGACAGCGGATGTGACCACCCGCCTGAGCCACCTGGACGCCCACAGCGAGGAGCTGGACGCCGTGGAGCGTCTCCGGGTGTTGCATGACTTCTACCGCACTGGCGAGGAAACGGAGTACCATCTGGATCTGCGGGATCTCATGCGGAAGGGCCACAGCTTCAAGGATACCATCTGCCCGGACAGCCTGGAGTTCAAGAAGGACTATTTTGTCATGGGGGACAAGTTTGGCCGGGTGCTGTTCCTCAAGGAGTACGCCAGCTATATCAAGGACAGCATGATTTCCGAGCTGACGGCACTGAACCGCACCATGATGCTGTCCATTGACGTGATCCCCGTCCCCACGGATGAGGCCGTCCGGGAGATGCAGAACCGGCTCCTCGGTGTTGAGACCAACGTGACCAACTGGCAGCGGCGGCAGAACAGCAACAACAATTTCTCCGCCGTTGTTCCTTACGATTTGGAACAGCAGCGGAAAGAAACCCGTGAGATGCTGGACGATCTCACCACCCGCGATCAGCGGATGATGTTCGCCGTGGTGACCTTGGTGCATCTGGCGGACAGCAAAGAGGAGTTGGACAGCGACACCGATGCCCTCCAGTCCGCCGCCCGGAAGCATCTGTGCCAGCTCTCCACCCTGAACTGGCAGCAGGCGGACGGGCTGGTGACCGCCCTGCCTCTGGGCCTGCGGCGGATCGACGCCCTGCGGACACTAACCACCGAGGCGCTGGCCGTCCTCATGCCCTTCAAGGCCCAGGAGGTGCGGGACCAGGGCGGGGTGTATTACGGGCAAAACGTCATCAGCAAGAACCTCATCATCGCCAACCGGAAGGAACTGCTCAACGGCAACGGCTTCGTCCTGGGTGTATCCGGCTCCGGCAAGTCCTTCACCGCCAAGCGGGAGATGGTCAATCTGGCCCTCTCCACCGATGACGATATCATCGTAATCGACCCGGAAAACGAGTACCGGCCCCTCATTGAAGGTTTGGGCGGCGAGGTGATCAATATTTCCGCCACCTCCCCCAACCACATCAACGCCATGGACATGGAGCAGGGCTACGGGGACGGCGAGAACCCGGTGGTGCTGAAGTCCGAGTTCCTGCTGTCCCTGTGTGAGCAGCTCATGGGGGACCGGCTGCTGTCCGCCAAAGAGAAATCCATCATCGACCGCTGCACCGCCAATGTCTACCACAGCTACATCAAGGGCGGCTACCAGGGGAAAGCCCCCACCCTCCAGGACTTCCACGCCGAACTGCTCCGCCAGTCCGAGCCGGAGGCGCGGGACGTGGCCCTGGCAATCGAGCTGTTCACCGAGGGCAGCCTCAACACCTTTGCCAAGCCCACCAATGTGGACACAGACGCCCGTATCCTGTGCTACGACATCCGGGATCTGGGTAAGCAGCTCCTTCCTGTGGGGATGCTGGTGGTGCTGGACAGCGTGTTCAACCGGGTCATCCGCAACCGGGCGCTGGGCAGGAACACCTGGGTCTATATTGACGAGATTTATATCCTGTTTCAGCATGAATACAGCGCAAATTTTCTCTTTACTTTGTGGAAACGGGTGAGAAAGTACGGGGCACTGTGTACAGGTGCCACCCAGAATGTGGAAGATTTGCTCCAGTCCCACACCGCCCGGACCATGCTGGCCAACAGCGAGTTCCTGGTCATGCTGAACCAGGCGGCGACCGACCGGGCGGAGCTGGCGCGGCTGCTGAACATCTCGGACAACCAACTCTCCTACATCACCAACGTGGATTTCGGCAGGGGCCTCATCAAGTGCGGCAGCGCCATCGTGCCGTTTGTGGACAATTTCCCCAAGAACCGGCTCTACCGCTTGATGACCACCAGGCTGAGTGAGACCAACGTCGCCTGAATTTCCGGTTTTATTTTCTGTTATTCGTATGCCAGGGACACCAAATCATGTGGTCGTCCACCATCCCGACAGCCTGCATAAACGAATAGACAATGGTGGACCCCACAAATTTGAAGCCCCGCTTTTTCAAGTCCTTGCTGATCTGATCGGACAACGGGGTGGATGTAGGCAACTCCGCCATGCTGTGTGGGGCGTTGATGATAGGTGTGTGATTGACATAGGCCCAGATGAATCGGTCGAAACTGCCGTATTCTTTTTGAATTTCAAGGAATGCTTTTGCGTTGCCAATAGCTGCGTTGATCTTGCCCCGGTGTCGGATAATCCCGGTGTTCGCCATACACTATCAAACCGGCCAGTCACGTCAACCGGGCTTACCCTGACGGCCAGTTGAACGAATAAGACAGATAGAGGAATATTGCCATGATTAAGAATACGAAAGCTACCAAGCTTGCCGGGTACGAGGCCAGCGAGCCGATTTCCTTTAGCGTTAAGCTGCCTGCCGGTTTTGTTACAGATACCACAAAAGACGATGTGATTGTTAAGCACTGGGACAAATTCAAGCCTCAGGTGATCGAGTGGCTTTCGACTACTGTTTCGGAGACTAAAGCAAATTACACCGCCACCTTTGAAGCCACTACTTTCAGCCCCTTTGAGCTGACTGTCGATGCGCGCACCGCTGCCGTTGAATATACAACCTGTTCAAAGACGTACCCACCGACATTGCCGAGTACGGCACAGCCATCAAGTGGGCGGTTGAGAAGGGCATCACCCTGGGTACTGACACGGTAGCTTACAGCACCTTCAGCCCCTACAACCCCTGCACCCGCGCCCAGATGGTCGTGTTCCTGTATCGCGCGGCGGGCAGCCCGGCTGTCAGCGGCACTAACGCCTTTACCGACGTGCCTGGCGACGCCGAGATCCAGAAGGCCGTCCAGTGGGCGGTAAGCAAGGGCATCACCAAGGGCACCAGCGACACGACCTTTGACCCCTACGGCCCCTGCACCCGCGTGCAGATGGTGACTTTCCTGTATCGAGATATGGGGAAGTAAGCCAAATTTGACATGAGTACAAGAAATCACATATCTATCTAAGGGGAAGGGCAGCGCATAAGCGCTGCCCTTCCTTCCATTAGAGAAAAACCACCTCCTGTGGTGCCGTAATGCAGGTAAAAGGTGGCTGTTGCGATAAACTCGTGGCCGGCCTCCTGATGGATACCGTCTGCCTGTGGTTGACTGGTATTCCTCTCTTTTAATCCTGTTCTGAAGTGTCGGCAGATAGGACGCCCCGCCCCCATGTAAATTTTCCTCCCCCTATATTACACTTATAAAAAAACAGCCGGAAAGCAGACGATCCTACTTGAAAGACATCCTTAACATCGGCATTGTAGCCCACGCAGATGCGGGGAAAACGACCGGCTCACCGAGCTGGCCGCTGAAAACAACCCCCAGGCCGAGGCCTGCTTTCTGTCCGATGAACCCGTCCCCCTCCCTATCCTGCGCCGGGTGTTCTTGGAACAGATTGCCGCCCGCCAAGCCTTCCCCGTCTGCTTTGGGGCAGCGGCGCTGGGGGTCGGCATAAAAGAAACTGCTGGAAAGCATCACCCTGTTGCCCAAGACATCCCGGCAGGCAGAGGGGCCCCTCTCCGGGCTGGTCTACAAGGTGGAACACGGCAGGCCATGGGCAAAGCCGCCCATGTGCGGCTGTTTTCCGGGGCCCTTTCCAACCGCGACCCGGTACCCCTGCGGAGGCGGGAGACGGTGGAGAAAGTCACCCAGATACGCCGGGTGCTGGCCCACCGCACGGTGGACATGGGTACGCTTATGGCGGGGGACATTGGGGCGCTGTACGGGCTCTCCCATGTGTGCACGGGGGGTGGCGGCCTTGTTCCGGGAAGTCACCCTGGCGGTGCCGCTGCTGAAAGCCCAGGCGCTGCCCCAATCGCCGGAACAGCCGCCCCGGCTGGTGGAGGCCCTGGGGGAATTGACGGAAGAAGACCCGCTGCTGGACATGGAACAGCACGCCGGGCGGCTCATCCGGGACATTGTCGCCATGCGCGGCGCCTTTGAGCCGCCCATACGCCACAAGGGCAGCTTGACCAGCGGCAAAGGCGTCCTCAGCAGCCGCTTTGCTGGGTATGAGCCCTGCGCCTTAAAGCTGGGCCGGACCGCCCGGCGGCGGGGCATTGACTCCAGGGACCGGGCCAAATGGATACTCCATTCGCGCAGCGCGCTGCAGGGCCCGAAGATGGTTATGCCGTCTTCGAACATATAAGCTTAGCTATGGATGGCAGCACTCCTGCGGCCCCTTTTTGCTTCTTGGCCGAAGCCCCGCCCACAACAAACCCACCCCGTCTATCTGCCCAAATCCCCCAGCCGAATTTATAAAAACCCACAAAATTCCCCCTGCCCCTTGACATAGTCAAAACAGAGGAATATAATGAAAAACCCACCGCTTTTTTGGTGGGTTTCGCAAATTTTTAGTCTAAGGGGGCTAGGTGAAAGGGGGAGGCAGCAGGCCCGCCCGCAGCTTTGTGTCTCGGCTGTGGGCGGGCCTTTGCCCGCGCTTTTCAAACCGGCCCCGCCGCAAGAGAGGAGTGTTTTTTGTGATCGAAGTGTCCCATCTGCGCAAGACCTTCCGGGTAGCCCGCCGGGACCCAGGCTTTAAAAATGCCGTAAAAGCCTTGTTCCGCCGGGAATACGAGGAAATCCACGCCCTGGACGGCATTTCCTTTTCCATTGGCGAAGGGGAAATGGTAGGCTACATCGGCCCCAACGGTGCGGGCAAAAGCAGCACCATCAAGGTTTTAAGCGGCGTGCTCACCCCGGACAGCGGCGTCTGCCGGGTAGACGGCCGTGTGCCGTGGAAAGAGCGCGTGAAGCATGTGGCCCAGATCGGCGTGGTGTTCGGCCAGCGTTCCCAGTTATGGTGGGATGTGCCGGTAATCGATTCCTTTGAGCTTTTAAAGGATATCTATAAGATCCCCGAGGCGGCCTACCGCAAAAATGTGGACGAGCTTACCCAGCTTTTGGACCTGTCCCAGCTGCTGCGCACCCCTACCCGCCAGCTGTCCCTGGGGCAGCGCATGCGCTGCGAGATTGCCGCTTCCCTGCTCCACAGCCCCAAGATCCTGTTTCTGGACGAGCCCACCATTGGCCTGGACGCGGTGTCTAAGCTGGCGGTGCGGGATTTCGTCAAGAAGATCAACCGGGAGCAGAAGACCACCGTGATCCTGACCACCCACGACATGCAGGATATTGAGGCCCTGGCCAGCCGGGTCATTTTGATCGGCAAGGGCCGGATACTCCTGGACGGCACCCTGGATGACATCCGCCGGGGCGGCGAGCAGATCGACGAAACCATTGCCCACCTGTACAAAAAGTACGACATATGAGGGCATGCCCATGAAAAAATACTTATCTTTTTTTAAGCTGCGCTTTGCCATGAGCCTGCAATACCGGGTGGCGGCCCTGGCAGGCGTCGTCTGCCAATTCTTCTGGGGCGCCATGGCCATCCTGGCCTTTTATGCCTTTTATGAGACCGACCCCGCCTCTTTCCCCATGGACTTCCAAGCTACCGCCACCTATATCTGGCTGCAGCAGGGGCTTCTGGCTATGCTGGCCCTCTATGGGGGGACGGATGCCAAGGTGTTCGAATCCATCCAGAACGGCAATATCGTCTATGAGCTTTGCCGGCCGGTGAGCATTTACTCCATGTGGTTTGCCAACAACCTGGCCAACCGCCTGGCCCGGGCCCTGCTGCGGCTGATCCCCGTGGTGGCGGTGGCTTCCCTGCTGCCTGCGCCCTTTGGCCTTATGGCCCCGCCGGATATAGCTACCGGCCTGCTGTTCATCCTCTCCCTGATGCTGGCGCTGTGGGTAGTGGCGGCTTTCACGCTGGTTGTATATAACGTGACCTTCTTCACCATTTCCGACCGGGGCGTGCGGCTGGTCTCCGTTTCCCTCAGCGACTTCCTCATGGGCGCTGTTGTGCCCCTGCCCTTCTTCCCAGACGGCTTCCGCCAGTTTGCCGAGCTGCTGCCCTTCTCCTGCATGGAGAACGTGCCCCTGCGGGTCTACAGCGGGGACCTGGCCGGCCCGGAGATGGTGCGGGCCATTCTTTTGCAGGTGTTCTGGGCCTTTGCCCTGGTGCTCATTGGCAAGCTGTTAGAGCGCAAAGCCCTGAAACGCGTAGTGGTGCAAGGAGGTTGACCATATGCTGAAATTATACGGGAAATATTTTTCCATCCATTTGAAAAGCGTGATGCAGTACAAGGCTTCTTTTTTCATCACCATGACCGGCAATTTCCTCACGCAGTTTTCGGTTTTCCTGGGGCTGCTCTTTATGTTCCAGCGGTTCCATCGTGTGAAGGACTTCTCTTTCCAGGAGGTCATCCTCTGTTACGGTGTTTTGCTTTTAGGGTTCCAAACCGCCCAGATGTTTGCCTCCGGCTTCAAGGTTTTTGATTCCATGATCGCCAACGGCCAGTTTGACCGCATCCTCACCCGCCCCCGCAACGAGATCTTCCAGGTGCTGGCCAGCCGCATCGACTTTGTGCGCCTGGGCGGCATGCTGCAAGGGCTTGTCATGTTTGTTTACGGCATTGCCCAGGCCGGGGTGGATTGGACGGCCCTGCGCGTCCTTACTTTATGCTTTATGGTGATAGGCGGCGTGGTGGTGTTCTCCTCCATCTTCCTGCTGGACGGCGCTTTCGCTTTCTTTACCCTGGAGGGCCTGGAGTTTATGAACGTCTTTAGCTATGGCGCTTCCGAGCACGGCAAGTACCCCTTGAGCATTTATGGCAAGGGCATGCTCACCTTCTGCACCTTTGTGGTGCCTTATGCTTTGTTCCAGTATTATCCCCTGCTGTTCCTTCTGGGCCGCAGCGATAATTTATGGTTTGTGTTTTTGCCGCTGGTTTCCTGCTGGTTTGTGGTGCCCTGCTGGCTGGTATGGCGCTTAGGCGTGCATAAATATAAATCTACCGGCTCTTAAAAAAAGAAAAATGGCCCGGGGCTGTGCGTGTGCTTCCACAGCCCCGGGCCTTTTATGTAGGTTCAAGGTCACCCCAGGATGCCCAGGTGTTCCAGCAGGATTTTAAGGCCCAGCAAAATCAGGATGCAGCCCCCAAAAAGCTCGGCCTTGCTTTTGTACCGGCTGCCGAAAAGGCTGCCCACCTTCACCCCCACGGCGGACAGGGCAAAGGTCGTCACGCCGATAAAGACTACGGCCGGCAAAATATCCACGCTTAAAAAGGCAAAGCTTACCCCCACGGCCAAAGCGTCGATGCTGGTAGCCAGCGCCAGCACCACCATAGCTTTGGGGGCCAAAGAGGCGTCGCCCGGCTCTTCCTCTTTGGAAAGCGCTTCCTTTACCATATTGCCGCCAATGGCCGCCAGCAGCAGGAACGCCAGCCAGTGGTCTACAGCCTCGATCGCCGCGGAAAACTGCACCCCGATCAAGTACCCCGCCAGGGGCATAAGCGCCTGGAACCCGCCGAACCACAGGCCCACCAGGGCCATGGCCCTGGGCTTTGCCTCCCGCATGGCCAGGCCCTTGCAGATGGACACCGCAAAGGCATCCATGGAAAGCCCCACCGCCAGTATGAACAATTCCACAAACCCCACATAAACCATCCTTTCTTTTGCCGGGGGATGAAAAAAGGCCCACAGAAAGCAAGCCCCCAAAAAGGGGCCGCTTTCTATGAGTCTCGTTTTTTCAGGCAGAACCAGGCCGCACCCGGCCATTGTGTTGACGCTGCCGCGCGGGTAGCCGCGCAAACTACTCCCCCATACCTGCTCTATTATATATAGTATAGCGGAAACTTATGCCAGCGTCAAGGGGGCGGGGCATAAGGTGGTCTTGGGGCGCCGCCCCAAACCCCGCCAAAGGGCCGCGGGCCCTCTGGACTCCCTTCCGGTGGGGGTTAGCGCAGGTGCCACACGTCTTCGTTGTATTGGGCGATGGAACGGTCTGAGGAGAAGAAGC
Organism: bacterium D16-76; assembly: GCA_009917445.1. Classification (GTDB taxonomy): domain Bacteria; phylum Bacillota; class Clostridia; order Oscillospirales; family Acutalibacteraceae; genus Acutalibacter. Next base: position 46,059 of record QZEE01000011.1, read on the forward strand.
CGGCTTTGGCGATGTTTGTTAACATCATTTTGGCCCAGGCGTCCCGGTCTTCATACTGTGAGAGAAGCAGCTCTTTGGCCGCGATATATTCTTTTACGTCCAGCAGGGCCATGAACCAGTCTTTGCGGGTCATGTCTTTGTACAGCCGGCCCAGGTTTTCCGGGTCGCCCAGGCGCATAAGGGTGGGGCTGATGATGAAGTCCAGCAGCTCGGCGATTTCCGGGTCTTTGGGGTAGTAATCTTTTGTGGTGTAGCGGCCCGGGCCCTCTATATACAGCTTGATGACCTCTTCACTGGACTTGCCGAATATGCAGATATTTTCCTTGCCCACCAGGTCCGCAATCTCCACGTTGGCCCCGTCCAGGGTGCCCAGGGTCACCGCGCCGTTTAACATGAACTTCATGTTGCCCGTGCCGCTGGCTTCCTTCGACGCCAGCGAGATCTGCTCGGAAATGTCGCAGGCCGGTATGAGCTTTTCGGCCCAGGTCACGTTGTAGTTTTCTACCATGACCACCTTCAGCCAGGGGCTTACGTCCGGATCGTGGGCAATCAGGTCCTGCAGGGTCAAAATCAGGTGGATAATGTCCTTGGCAATGATATACGCCGGCGCGGCCTTGGCCCCAAACAGCAGGGTCAAGGGGCGCTTGGGCAAAAAGCCCGCCTTAATCTGCTTATACTTCCAGATGATATACAGGGCGTTCATCTGCTGGCGCTTGTACTCGTGCAGCCGCTTTACCTGGATATCGAACACCGCGTTTTCGTCCAGCTCTACGCCGCTTTTTTCCTTTAGGTACCGGCACAGCTCCCGCTTGTTCTCCTGTTTGATTTCCAGCAGCTTCTGCAAAACCTCCCGGTCGTCTTGGAACCCCAGCAGCTTTTCCAGCTCGTCGGCGTTCTTTTTCCAGCCGCCGCCGATTTTCTCCGTCAAGAAGCCGGAAAGCAGGGGGTTGCAGTGCATCAGCCAGCGCCGGAAGGTGACGCCGTTTGTCTTGTTGTTGAACTTCTCCGGGTACACCTCGGCAAAGTGCTTAAGCTCCGCCCCCTGCAGGATCTCTGTGTGCAGCGCCGCCACGCCGTTTACCGAGAAGCCGTAGTGGATATCCATATTGGCCATGTGCACCAGGCCCTGGTTGTCGATGATCCACAGCTTTTCGTTGTGGGGGAACCTCTCCTTTACCCGCCTGTCCAACTCCCGTATGATGTTCAAAAGCCCGGGCACGGCTTCCTCTAAATAGTCTATGGGCCACTTTTCCAGGGCTTCCGCCAGGATGGTGTGGTTGGTGTACGCGCAGGTCTGGGATACAATGGAGATGGCCTCGTCCATAGAGACGCCCTGGTTTTGCATAAGGCGTATCAGCTCGGGTATGATCATGGACGGGTGGGTGTCGTTGATCTGGATCACCGCGTGCTTGTGTAGGTCCCGGATGGAGTAGCCCTTCCCGGCCAGGTCCTTTAAAATCAGCTGGGCACCGGCGCTTACCATAAAGTATTGCTGGTATACGCGCAGCAGCCGGCCCGCCCGGTCGCTGTCGTCCGGGTACAGGAACAGGGTCAGGTTGCGGGAAATGTCGTGCTTGTCAAAGTTGATGTCGTTTTTCACGATGGATTCGTCCGCTGTTTCCATGTCAAACAGGTGCAGGCAGTTTACGCCGTTTTCGTACCCGGCCACCTGGATGTCATACATGACAGCCTGCAGCTCCCCCCGGGGGAAGGGCACCCAGAACCGGGTGTCTGTCTTTTTGGCCCAGCAGGTGGGGGAAAGCCAGTAGTCCGGCTTTTCCCACTGCTTGTGGTCCCAAAATTCCTGCCGGAACAGGCCAAAGTGGTAAAGCAGCCCCACGCCGTCGGCAGGCAGGCCCAGGGTCGCGGCAGAGTCCAGGTAGCAGGCGGCCAGCCGGCCCAGGCCCCCGTTGCCCAGGGACGGCTCCGGCTCAATGCCCTCAATGGCGGAAAGGCTTTTGCCTGCGGCGGCCAGGGTCTTGCGTACCTCGTCGTACAGCCCTAGGTTGATCAGGTTGTTGGAAAGCAGCTTGCCGATTAAGAATTCGGCGGAAACATAGTAGAGCTTCCGGTCCCCCTGTATCCGGGGGGTGGCCGCCAGGCGCTCCTGCACCATAGCGGTCAAAGCGTAGTAGATTTCCTCATCCCCTGCCTGGTACAAGGGTTTGTTCCCAATACGGTTTTCCAGCTCGATTTGTATGCTCATGGTCACGCAACATCCTTTCCTTCACCTTTTTTGGCTTTCTTTTTTCCTTTCCCCTTTGCCTTGGGCTTTTCCTCTTCGGGCAGGGCCAGCCCCCGGGCCCGGCCGGACAGGTCCGTCATGCGGGCGATCTTCCGGGCCAGCTCCTTGGTGCAGGCCCCGGGCAGCATGCGCCAGCTCCAATTGTCCGAATTCACCGTAGACGGCGTGTTGATGCGCGCCTTTGCCCCCAGGTCCAGGTAGTCGGCCATGGGGATCACCGCCAGGTCGGCCACGCTGTTCAGGGCGGTGCGGATCATCCCATAGGTGCCCTGGGTGTCGTCCTCTAAGCCCATGTATTCCAGGGCCACGGCTACGTCCGCGGGGGGCGCGGTGGTAAACCAGCTGCGGGTGGAGTCGTTATCGTGGGTGCCGGTGTATACCACGCAATGGCTTTGGTAGTTGTGGGGCATGTAGTCGCTTTCTTCCCGGGAATCAAAGGCAAACTGCAGCACCTTCATGCCCGGGAACCCGCTGCGCTTTAACAGCCGCTTCACAGCCGGGGTCAAGTAGCCCAGATCCTCGGCAATAATGGCCGCCCCAGGCACCGCCTTGTTGATGGCGTCCACAAACTTCATGCCCGGGCCCTTGCGCCAGCGGCCGTTGCGGGCGGTCTCGTCGCCGTAGGGGATGGCATAATAGCTTTCCAGACCCCTAAAGTGGTCGATGCGCAGCACGTCAAACATAGTCAAGTTGGCCTTGACGCGCTCTACCCACCAGGCAAAGCCGTCCTCCTCCATGTCGTCCCAGCGGTACAGGGGGTTGCCCCACAGCTGGCCGTCGGCCGAGAAGGCATCGGGCGGGCACCCGGCCACCTCGGTGGGGGTGTTGTTCTCGTCCAGCTGGAAGAGCCAGGGGTGTGCCCATACGTCCGAGCTGTCGCCGGACACGTAAATGGGCGCGTCGCCTATAATGAGTATGCCCTTTTTGTTGGCGTATTTCTTGATATCCTTCCACTGTTCAAAGAAAAGGTACTGGGTGAACACGTGATATTCCATTTCCTTCTGGCATTTCTTGGTCCATTCCTTTAAAGCAGCCGGGCGGCGCAGCTTGATGTCTTCCTCCCACTCGTACCAGGGGCGGCCGCCGTGCAGGTTTTTCAGGGCCATAAACAGGGCGTAGTCTTCTACCCACGCCGCGTTCTTTTTCCGGAACCGGGAAAGGGCCTTTGGCTTTTTGAAGTTTTCAAAGGCTTTCTGCAGCACCTGGGCCCGCTCTTTCTGCAGGGCTTCATAGTCGGCTTTTTCCGGGTCCTTGCCCCAGTTGGCCCGCTTGCATCGTTTTTCTTTTAAAAGGCCGTCCCGGCACAGCAGGTCCAAGTCGATATAAAGGGGCTCGCCTGCAAAGGCCGAGTAGCTTTGGTAAGGGCTGTTGCCAAAGCTGATGGGGCCCAGGGGCAGTACCTGCCAGCAGCGCTGGTGGGCGGCGGCCAGGAAGTCCACCCACTCCCGGGCGGCCTTGCCAAAACTGCCGATGCCATATTGGGAAGGCAGGCTGCTTACAGGCATAAGGATGCCCGCGCTGCGTGTCATCCAGTTCGATTGATTCGCCATAGGCTTTTGACCTTCTTTCCGTGGTACCCTTAAGGGTAGGGCACATAATATATCCTAGTATACCACAGATGGGCTGGCCTTCGCAAGAAAAATTTGGAAGAATCCCCATAATCTTTTGCCCTGGGTTGGGGCTTGTTTATCAGTTTTGTCTACAAACCCGGCGTGCGGCCGGCGGGGGTGCGGGCAGCCTATGGCGGGGCCGGGGGAAAGCCCCCGGCGGCAGGCTTGCGCGCGGCATCTGGGCGGGCAGGCGGGGCGGCGCCCCACAAAAACCTTGGGAAATGGGGCGCCACCTTGGTTTGGGCACTTGGCAAGGCCTGCCAGATGTGGTATATTATTTCTGATAGAAATAATAGGAAAAGACAGCCGTGTATTCCCCCGCCCTGCGGGCGGGGGAATACACCCACTTTCCTACTATTGCGTACAGAGGTAATGGTTATAAAAGAATTCAAAAATGAAGGAGTTATGGATTATGGAAAAGAGAGAGACGTTTTCCTCCCGGCTGGGCTTTGTGCTCATTTCGGCAGGGTGCGCCATTGGGCTGGGCAATGTGTGGCGGTTCCCGTACATTACGGGCAAATACGGCGGCGGGGCCTTTGTGCTGCTGTACCTGGTGTTTTTGGTCATACTGGGCCTGCCGGTCATGGTCATGGAGCTTTCCGTGGGCCGGGGCAGCCAGCGCAGCATTGCCATGTCCTTCCAAAAGCTGGAGCCCAAAGGCACCCGGTGGCACTGGTTCAGCTATGTGGGGCTGGTGGGCAACTATTTGCTGATGATGTTTTATACCGTCATAGCCGGATGGCTGCTGCACTATTTTGTACGCATGCTCAAGGGGGACTTTATGGGCCTGGACGCCCAGGGCGTAGCCGGGGAGTTTACGGCCCTGATGGGCAAGCCAGGGGTCATGGCGGCTTATATGGCTGTGGTGGTGTGCATTGGCATGGTGGTGTGCCTGCAGGGCCTGCGCAACGGCGTAGAGCGGGTAAACAAAGTCATGATGGTCTGCCTGCTGGCCCTGATGCTGGTGCTGGCCGTCAACTCGGTCTTGCTGGAAGGCGCGGGGGACGGCCTGCGGTTTTACCTGCAGCCCAATTTCCACAACCTGGTCTACGACGCCCAGGGCAACTGGATCTTAGGGGAGGCCGTGTTTGCCGCCATGGGCCAGGCGTTCTTCACCTTGTCCATAGGCATTGGCTCCATTGCGATTTTTGGCAGCTATATCGGCAAAGAGCACCGCTTGACTGGGGAAGCCCTGCGCATAAGCCTGCTGGACACCTGCGTGGCTTTTACAGCTGGGCTCATCATCTTCCCCGCCTGCTCGTCCTTCAACGTCCCTACAGGCGAGGGGCCCTCGCTGGTGTTTATCACCCTGCCCAACATTTTTAACCATATGCCCCTGGGGCGCCTGTGGGGCGGGGCGTTCTTCCTGTTTTTGTCCTTTGCGGCCCTGTCTACGGTAATCGCGGTTTTCGAAAATATCATCTCCTTTACCATGGACCGGTGGGGCATGGCCCGGAAAGACGCCGTGCTCATCAACTTTATAGGCGTGCTGGTCTTGTCTATGCCCTGCGTGCTGGGGTTCAATATATGGTCGGGCTTCTCGGTTATGGGTATGGATATATCCGGCATAGAAGACTTTCTGGTGTCCCAAAACCTGCTGCCGTTGGGGTCTTTGGTCTATGTGCTGTTCTGCACCACCCGCAAGGGCTGGGGGTGGGAAAACTTCCTTCAAGAAGCCAACGAGGGCAAGGGGCTGCGGTTCCCGCGGGCCATGGGCTTTTATGTCAAGTATGTCCTGCCGGTAATCGTGCTGTTCATCTTTGTGATGGGGTATTGGAATCAATTCGGCCGGTAAAAAGATTTTGGGAAATGCCGGCTATTTTGTGTAAAGAGCCCTGAGGAAACTGGCTATATTAAAAGCCAAAAGTTTCGTCCACCTTTTCAAAGTGTGGGCAAACGCTGCGCGTTAGCGTTGCTTCGGGGTCTTTAGGTGCAAAGCCCCTAAACCGCCGGAGGCCCTGGCCCTTGCAAGTTTTGACGCTATGTGCTATACTCTAGGCTGGATAATTTGGGGATTGCCCCGCTAAAAAACAGGAAAGAAGGAACTACCGTGAAGCATTGAGCGCAGAAAGCCCTGCCCACACCCAACCCACATCAAAAAAGGAGGGCTTTTCATGCCTGATCTGAAAAACGAAATCACCCGGCGCCGCACCTTTGCCATCATCTCCCACCCGGACGCGGGCAAGACTACCTTGACGGAAAAATTCCTGCTTTACGGCGGGGCTATCACCTTGGCGGGTATGGTCAAGGGCAAGCGCAACTCCCGCCATGCTGTGTCCGACTGGATGGAGATCGAGAAGCAGCGCGGCATCTCTGTTACCTCTTCTGTCATGCAGTTCCAGTACGACGGCTACTGCATCAACATTTTGGATACCCCCGGCCACCAGGATTTCTCAGAGGACACCTACCGCACCCTGATGGCCGCCGACTCGGCGGTTATGGTCATTGACGCCAGCAAGGGCGTGGAGGCCCAGACCCGCAAGCTCTTTAAGGTCTGCGTCATGCGGGATATCCCTATCTTCACCTTTATCAACAAAATGGACCGGGATTCCCGGGACCCCTACGACCTTTTGGAAGAAATCGAACAAGAGCTGGGCATCGGCACCTACCCGGTCAACTGGCCCATTGGCTCGGGCATAGACTTTAAGGGCGTTTACGACCGGGAAAAGCAGAAGGTGCTGCGCTTTGTGCCCGAAGAGGAAAACGCCGGCCGCCGCGAGGTGGAGGAGCGGGACTTTACCCTTACCGACCCCGGGCTGCCAGGGGAGATTGGCGAGAACCTTTACCGCACCCTGCAGGACGACGTAGAGCTTTTAGACGGCGCGGGCTACGAATTTGACCGGGAAAAGGTGCGCCACGGCAAGCTGTCCCCGGTGTTCTTTGGCTCGGCCTTGACAAACTTCGGCGTCGAGCCTTTCCTGGAAAGCTTCCTGCGCCTGACCACGCCCCCCCTGCCCCGCCCTACAGCCAGCGGTACGGCCGACCCCTTTGAGGAAGGCTTTTCAGCCTTTGTCTTTAAAATACAGGCCAACATGAACAAAGCCCACCGGGACCGCATTGCCTTTATCCGCATTTGCAGCGGCAAGTTTGAAAAGGGCATGGAGGTGGACCACGTGCAGGGCGGCCGACGCATCAAGCTGAGCCAGCCCCAGCAGCTTATGGCCCAAAGCCGGGAGATCATCGAAGAGGCCTATGCCGGGGACATCATCGGCGTGTTTGACCCGGGCATCTTCTCCATTGGCGACACCCTTTGCGCCCCTGGGAAAAAGGTGCTGTTCCAGGGCATCCCCACCTTTGCCCCAGAGCTTTTCAGCCTGGTGCGGCAAAAAGACACCATGAAGCGCAAGCAGTTTGTAAAGGGCGCCACCCAGATCGCCCAGGAGGGCGCCATCCAAATCTTCCAGGAAATCGGCTCGGGCATGGAAGAAGTCATCGTGGGGGTGGTGGGCACCTTACAGTTCGATGTGTTCCAGTACCGCATGGAAAACGAGTACAACGTGGATATCATGCTGTCCAGCCTCCCCTATTCCTTCATCCGCTGGATCGACAACGAGGGCCTGGATGGAATCGAGCTGAAAAAGCTGAACCTTACCTCGGACACAAAAAAAGTACAGGACATGCGGGGGCGCTACCTGCTGCTGTTCTCCAACCAGTGGAGCATCAATTGGGCCCTGGAACACAACGAGGGCTTGCTTTTGTCGGAGTTCAGCCAGCAATAACCCCAAAAACAGGAGGCAGCCTATGGAAAACCAACAGCCCTTCAAATTTTTAGATAAGGCCACCGACACGCCCATGGCCCTCTCCCAGCTGGTAGACACCTTTGAGGAAATGTGCCGCATACCCGTGGGCAGCGACGACGACACGGTGCTTTTTGAAACCACTACCGACAACTTTACAGGTATCGAGCTGTTTTTCTTTACCCTCATCCGCCAGTACCCCAACCCGACCGGCGGCCACTACCACCTGCACATGGACGTGATTTATGAACCAAACGAGGCCAACCAGCACTTCCACACCACCGTAAACCAGCGGGGGCTTGGGGCTGAAGATATCTTTGCCTATGTCCGCCATAGCCCGGCGTACCTGTCCGCACAGAATGAGCGCATTGTGAAAGTCAGTGTGTATTTGGATGAGATTTAAGAAACGCTTCCAAATAAAAAAGAGCGGTTGCCCCGCTCTTTTTTATTTGCTCACATGTTCGCTGTGCTGGATGTCATCCTCAAAACTCCCTGCCTCCACAGGCTTTTCCATTAAATCTTCCATTTCCACACATAAAACCTTGGCAAAGGCCCGTAGCTCAAAATCTGCCACTACGCGCGCCCCCAGCTCAATGCGGCTTATATTCTTTTGTTCCAAGATAATCCCCTGTACCTGCATCTGGGCGGCCAACTGCATTTGTGTAAGCCCCTTCTTTAGCCGCAGTTCCCGGATTTTCTCCCCGCAGGCATTGCACTTCCTGTTGTACTTATATCTCTTCACAGCATCCCCCTACCGCACCTCTTGTTCTGCCTCGTCAAAATCCGGCGCTGAGAAAAACTCCCCCAGTGTGATTTCAAGCCCATCGCACAGCTTTTTAATGGTCGCCACCGTTACGCTTTTATTCCGGCCGCACAAGATGTTATTGACCGTAGACTGGGTGACGCCGCTCATGGTACACAGCATGTTCACCGATATCCCTCTTTCCTCGCACAAATCCAGAATCCTTTTGCTGATAGCCTCTTTTGTCCGCATCTTTCTCACCTCTAAAATGAGGATACACAAAAATGCTTGACAATCTTAACCCAAAAGAGTTAAAATAACTCATATGAGTTAATTTCTCCGGAAGAAAGAAGGGACACCATGTCAAATTATCAGGAAAATCTAAGCCGAATACTCCGTCAGGCACGCCATGCCAGCGGCCTAACCCAAAAGCAAGTAGCCCAGGCGCTGTACATCAACCGCACCACATACACCTATTACGAAAACGCCAAGTCCCTCCCTACCCTCGACACCCTGAAAAAAGCCGCCTCGCTCTTTTCCATTCCTTTAGAGTACCTTCTCTACCCGGAAAAATACCAGGATGAACTGCCGATTTCCCTGCACAAAAAAATCCGCCCGCCAAAAGGATAAGGCAGCAAAAAAGCCCCCGCCACCCGGCGAGGGCCTTTCTTACATGTACAAAGACCTCAAACGATGATTTCCCCATCCACAGTCCCCGGCAGCGCCGCAGCATTGGATTCATCGGTGTCTACATGCATAGCCAGCGCATAGGCGGGGTTCACCCGGCACACCACGTCCCCAAAGGTCAGGCTGCGACCGTTGTAATCCACCTTTACCGACACAATCTGCTTGTCCACCACGCCGGCTTCCTCGGCCTCGGCCGGGGCAAAATGGATATGCCGCTTGGCGGCAATAACGCCCTTCTCAATGGTGACCTCGCCCTTGGGCCCCTTCAGGGTGCAGCCAGGGGTGCCGTCCAGGTCGCCGGACTCCCGGATGGGTGCGGTAACGCCCAGCTTCCGGGCGTCTGTCAGCGAGATTTCCACCTGGGTCTCCTTGCGGGTGGGCCCCAAAATCGACATGGACATAGAGCCCTTGGGCCCCACCACCTCTACCTTTTCCACGCAGGCAAACTGCCCGGGCTGGCTCAAATCCTTTTTGTTGGTCAGGGACGCGCCCTCCCCAAACAGCACCGCCAGGTCGGCGTCGGACACATGTACATGATGGGCCGAAGTCTCCACCATAACTTTCATAGAAAACTCCTCCTTAAATACAGGTAATTTGTTATCTTTATTGTACTACCCTGCCGCCAAAATTTCAACCGTTTTCCCGAATTTCCCGGCCAAAAGCCCGGCAGGCCCCTGCCTTTATCGGGCTACGTCGCAGCCCAGCTCATCGATCTTCTCCCGCAGCGCCAAAAAATCCTCAAAGGCGCCGGGCTTCTGGCTGGGGTTGCGCAGCAGGGCGGCGGGGTGCAGGGTGGCCATCATCCACACGCCGTTTTTCTCCACAAACTGCCCGTGCTCTTTGGTGATTTTCATATCCGGCTTTATCATTTTCATCGCCGCCACCCGCCCCAGGCAGACCACAATTTTAGGCCGTATCACCGCAAACTGCCTGCGCAGCCAGGGCAAGCACGCTTCCTGTTCTTCCGGCAGGGGGTCCCGGTTTTTCGGCGGCCTGCATTTGACAATATTTGTGATATACACGTTCAGCCGCCTGTCCAGGTCCACCGCGGCCAACAGCTTATCCAGCAATTGCCCGCCCCGCCCCACAAAGGGCTCGCCTTCCAGGTCCTCGTGTTCCCCGGGGCCCTCGCCCACCAGCATGACCTTGGCTTGGGCATTGCCCACCCCAAACACCACATGGTTGCGGGACGCGCACAGGCCGCATTTTTTACATTGCAGGCAGTCTGCCTGCAAGCCTTCAAGGCCGGTTGTCATGGTGTGTCACCTCACTTTTTAAGACCTTGGGACGCTGTCCCAAACCCTGCAAGCCCTTTTGGAAAAGGGCTTGAGCCGAAAACCGCGTTGGTCAGGCGGCCCGTTCTTTTTGGCGTTTGCGGCGCTTGTAGAGGATGATGGCTATGTATACCGCCAGGAAGCCCAGTATGATAGCCACCAGCACGGCGGATTCCCCCGGCCCGCCCATTTTTACCTCGGCCCACAGCTTGTCTACCAGGCTGCTGGTCTCCGCGGGCAGGTTTATGAAGATTTGTGTATTGGCCAGCACCTCTTCGTCGGGGTAGAAGATGGGGTTTTCCGCCACCTCCGGGCTCAGGTATTCCCGGGCGGCTGTCTCGGGCGTCGAGTACCCCACGTAGTCCATGTTGGCCCCGGCGATTTCCGGGTCGCACAAAAAGTTGATATACGCCTCAGCCTCTTCCTTGTGGCGGCTGGTGGCCGGCACGCACATGGCGTCTACAAAGAAATTTGTGCCCTCCTTTGGTACCACAAAGCCAATATCCTCGTTGTTTTCCACCAAAATCGCCGCGTCCCCTGCGTAATAGGGGGCCAGCCAGGCTTCGCCGCTTTCCATTTTATCAAAAATCTGGTCCATTACATAAGCTTGCACCAGGGGCTTCTGCCCTTTTAAGAGCTGGGCGGCTTCCTCCCAGTCGTCGGGGTTTTGGGTGTTTACGTCAAACCCCAGCCGGAACTGCGCAATGGCAAAAGCGTCCCGGGGGTTGTCAAACATCAGGATTTTCCCCGCGTACCGGCTGTCCCACAGGGCCTCCCAGCTTTGGGGCTCTTCTACGTGCCTCTTGTTGTAGAACATCCCCACAACGCCCCAGGTGTAGGGCACCGAGTACACCCCGCCCGGGTCGTAGCTGGGGTCTTGGAAATTTTCGTCGATATACTGGTAATTGGGGATGTTGTCAAAGTCCAGCGGGGCCAGCCGCCCTTCCCCAATGAGCTTGGAGACCATATAGTCCGAGGGGATGATGATGTCATAGTCCGCCCCGCCCCCGGCCAGCTTGGAATACAGGCTCTCGTTGCTGTCAAAGGTGGTGTAGTTTACGCGGATGCCCGTGCGCCGGGTGAACTCCGCGTTTATGTCCATCGAGCCGTCTGTGCCGTTTGCAATGTACTCCCCCCAGTTGTACACGTTTATGGTCACCCCCTCTTCCGCCCCAAAGGCATAGGGGCCCAGGCACGCCAGCAGGGCCGCGCACAGCAGCCCGCACAAAAACCTTTTCATCTACGCGTCCTCCTTCCCCGCCCGCCGGGCCCGGCCCTGGCGCACGTTTACCACAATCAGCAGCGCCATGACCACCGCGAAAAGCACAGTGGAAAGGGCGTTGATTTCCGGGCTCACCCGTTTGCGGGTCATGGAGTAGATATAGATGGGCAGGGTCTGGGTGGTGCCGCTGGTAAAGTAACTGATGACAAAATCGTCAATAGACAGCGTAAAGGCCATGATCATCCCTGTCACCACCCCGGGCATGATCTCCGGCAGCACTACCTTGAAGAAAGCCTTTACCGGCGGGCAGCCCAGGTCCTGGGCCGCTTCGTAAAGGTTCGGGTCCATCTGCCGCAGCTTGGGAAGCACCGACAAAATCACATAAGGCAGGCAAAAGGTGATGTGCGCCGCAAACAGCGAGCCCATACCCAGGCTGCGCCCCCCAAACAGCCCCACCGCAAACACAAACAAAAGCATCAGCGAGACCCCCGTGACGATCTCCGGGTTTACCATGGGGAAGTTGGTAATGTTCATCATCACCCGCCGGGGCAGCCGCTTCATAGAGTTGATGCCAATAGCCGCCACCGTGCCCAGCACCGTAGACGCCGCCGCGGCCACCACCGCGATCAGCAGGGTGTTGCGCAGGGCCTCTAAAATCAGCCGGTCTTCAAAGAGCTTTTCGTACCACTTCAAGGAAAAACCGCTCCACACCGTGCGGCTGGCGGTCTCGGTGTCGTTAAAGGAAAAAACGATCAGCACCAAAATCGGCGCGTACAAAAACAGGAACACCAAAAACGTGTAAAGACGCCCACCGGCCTTTTTCATAGCAGTACGCCCCCTTCCCCGGGCTCACCGTCGTCAAACTGGTTCATGATGCCCATACATATCAGGATAATCACCATCAGCACCAGGGAGATCGCCGACCCCAGATTGGGGTTGTAGGCGCTGCCCAAAAACTGCATGTCAATCAAGTCGCCGATCAGCAGGTTGCCCCCGCCCCCCAGCATTTTCGAGATAATAAAGGTGCTTACCGCCGGCACAAACACCATGGTTACCCCAGAGATGATGCCCGGCATGGACATAGGCACCACCACCTTCAAAAACACCTGGCGGGAGTTGGCCCCCAGGTCCTCCGCCGCTTCAATGACGCTGCGGTCAATCTTAGTCAGCACCGAGTAGATGGGCAAAATCATATAAGGTATATAGTTGTACACCATGCCCAGCACCACGGCCCCGGCGGTGTTGATCATATGCACCCCCGGCAGCCCCATGGCCCGCAGGGCCGAGTTGATCAGGCCGTTGTCCTCCAGCAGCGTCATCCACGCGTAGGTGCGCAGCAGAAAGTTCATCCACATGGGCAGCATCACCAGCATCACCATGACGCTCTGGCGCTTTTCCCCCATTTTAGAGATCAGGTAGGCCAGCGGGTAGCCCATCAAAAGGGAGATAAAAGTGGCCACCGCCCCCAGCCAGATAGACCGCAAAAACACGTTGGAATACTGCCCCACGCTCAAGATGTTTTCCAGGGTAAAATTCCCCTGCCGGTCCGTCAAAGCGAACCAGGCCACCAGCAGCATGGGCAGCACAATAAAGATGGTCATCCATACCGTGTAGGGCGCCGAAAGCAGCTTAGATTTCGTCTTCATCTTCCTGCCCCTCCCCTGCCTGTATGTCCTCTTCCATCTCGTCGCTGAAGGTGCTGTAGTCGCCGAACATCCCCGAATACTCAGACTTGCCCATAACATGGATGTCGTCCGGCGTCAGCACCAGCCCAATGCGGTCGCCTACGCCCCGGTAGTCGGTAGACTGTATCATCCACTTGAACCCGGCCACGTCCACAATGATCTCATAGTGTACACCCTTAAAGGTCACGGCCGTGACCTCCCCGGTGATATGGGTAGAGTCGGCCTCTACCACGTCGATGTCCTCAGGCCGTATGACCACATCCACCGGGGTATTCTTGCCAAAGCCCCCGTCCAGGCAGGGGAAAGTGTGCCCGGCAAACCGCACCTGGTAGTCTTCCAGCATGACCCCGTCCAAAATGTTGGACTCCCCGATGAAGTCGGCCACAAAAGCGTTTTTGGGCTCGTTGTAAATGTCCGTAGGCGAGCCGATCTGCTGGATGTCGCCCCCGTCCATGACCACCACCGTGTCCGACATAGACAAGGCTTCCTCCTGGTCGTGGGTCACAAACACGAAGGTAATGCCCGTCTGCTGCTGGATTTTTTTCAGCTCCACCTGCATGTCCTTGCGCAGCTTCAGGTCCAAGGCCCCCAGGGGCTCGTCCAGCAGCAGCACCTTGGGCTCGTTGGCCAAAGCCCGGGCAATGGCCACCCGCTGCTGCTGCCCGCCGGAAAGCTGCCCAACGCCCCTGTGGGCAAAGCCCGAAAGGTTCACCATAGCAAGCATTTCGTGCACCGTCTTCTTAATGTCCTTTTCGCTTTTGCCCTTAATGCGCATGCCAAAGGCAATGTTGTCGTACACGTTTAGATGAGGGAACAGCGCGTACTTCTGGAAGATGGTGTTGACCTCCCGCTTATGCGGCGGCAGGGCGGTGATGTTTTTCCCATAAAAAAAGACATCGCCCGCGTCCGGCTGGATAAAGCCCCCAATGGTGCGCAGTACCGTAGTCTTGCCGCAGCCAGAGGGCCCCAGCAGGGTGACGAACTCCCCATCCCGTATGTCCAGATGGAAGCCCTTCAACACCTGCTCCCCGTCGTAAGAGACAGCGATGTTTTGTAGAGAAAGAATTGTGTTCAATGTACCTGCATCCCCTTTGCGAAATAGTAGTTGCGTGTCTTTGTTATTCACACATAACCCGGCCCTGCTAAAAGCGCACCGGGCAAAACGCCCAGGCGCTTGAAAAGGATCGCCATCCGCAAAGATTAAAGAGCGGGCCCACAAAGGCGCCCGCGGCGAAGGAACAAGGCCGCTTTTATAGGCCGCCCCACCTCCTTCGGGGGCCGCCATTTTTTCAGATGCAAACGCAATGAATACACTATACGAAAAATTGCGCTTTTTGTCAATGGTTTTTTTTACCCTGGGCCCACCACACACGACGTTTCATGCCTCCGGCGGTTTAGGGGCTTTGCCCCTAAAAACCCCACCACCTTTGAAAAGGTGGACGAAACTTCTGCGTTGTTGACTTTCTTCCCCCTTCCCCGCCCACACCAAAAAAAAGGCCGGCCCCCAGGCCAGCCTTTTCAAAATCCATATACCTTTGTAAACCTAAACCCGCCGTACCGGCCTGGCCCCATGGGCCATGTCCCGCCGGGGCTGATACCCCCGCCCGGGCTTAGGCCCGTGCCCCCGCCGCAGGGTGCGCAGCAGCAGCAAAGCCCCCGCCGCACAAGCCGCCAAAACCAGCACGAATCCCGCCGCTGCCTCTAAAAACGGCACGGGCTCCTGGGGATGGGCAGGCGCAGCCAGCTCTTGCACCTGCACGGCCTCTTGGCGTGCCTGCCGGGAAATCTCCGCCGCCGCGTCCGGCGAGGCCTTTGTAGCCGCGCTGCACACCACGATCACCCCAGCCGTCACCACCAAAGCCACTACCAATGCCAACAGGTTTTTCAAGATACCTCTGCCCATTGCGAACCGCCCCTTTCCGTGTAACAGAAAACGCGCAAGATGTTGTATGTTCCGTGGGGAACCCCACAATATTTACAAATAGATGACAACCATTACAATTTGGTTACATTTTAACACGTCTACGCCGTTTTTGCAACCCTTTTTCCCGGTTGTTCATAATTTATTAACATCTTCCCCTCCCCAAAAACCCCGCAAGTTCCACAGCACTTGGGCCAGTTCCTGCCGGGTGACCCCGCTGTGCCCCCGGAAATCCTGCCCATCCCCCTGCATCAGCCCCCGGGACTTCACATACGCCACCGCCTCCCCAGCCCAGCCGCTTACAGGCCTCCGGGCCAATTCCCTCTCATAGCGGCCCATGTTCTCTAAAAAACGCCCATAGCCGCCCTCTGCCCCTTCCGCCCCGGCCCCCGTCAAAGCCGGGTAGTCCTCATACGCCCAGTTGCCGTCAAAGCCCTTGCCGCCAATCTCCAACCGGTCCGTAAACTGCCACATGCCATAAGGCTTGCCGTACCCGCAGGCCCCCGCCCAGTGGGCCACCCATTTACCGTACCGGTCCAGGCGGGGGTCGTCCAGCTTTGTCTGCCACCAGCTCAGCATAGAGTACACCCCCACGTAGCACCCCGCCCCTTCCAGGGCCTCCCCATACGCCAGGCAGATTTCCACCAGCCCACAGTGGGCCTGCTGCTTGTCCTCCACGTCATACCACACCCCATAGGCGGGCTTGCGGCCCCCCAGCATCCGCAGGGTGTGCCGGGCCTCGCTTTCAGCCATAGCCCGGTCCTGGGCATAGGAGTACAAATACGCCCCCCAAGGCAGCCCCGCCGCTTCGGCCTTAGCCACGTTTTCCTGAAACCGGCTGTCGTCCTGGTGGGCAAAGTCGCTGCCATACCCGCACCGCAGAATCACAAACCCCACCCCAGCCCTCTTCAAAGCCCCAAAATCCACGCTGCCGTTCATCTCCGAAATATCCACGCCCAAAACCGCCATCAAGCTCCCCCTTCCCCATCTTCAGGCCCGCCGGCCCCGCCCTTATCGCCCTTGCCCCGCAGGGTTTCCAGCATGTCACGCAAAAAAGCCGGATACGGCACACCCATCAGCCCCAGATTCTCCAACACCGAAAGCCCCTCGTTAGAGATAAAAAAGCAGCACACCGTCGGCCGTATAAAGCCGCCCCCCGGCAGCGAATCCAGCAGCGTGCCCAAAAACACCAGCAGCAGAACAGCCCCCTTCCGCAGCAGCCCCAAAAAGCCCGCCCGGCTTTCCAGCCCGCCGCCCTTTGTCTTGCCCGACTTTTTAAAGACCCCCGCCACCACCAGCCCCGTAACGTAGTCCACCGCCATGCAGGCCACCAGCAGCCGCAGGGCCCCGTCCCAGCCCCCCAGGGCTTTTATCAGGATCCCCCCCGCCGTGCAGGCGCCCGCCAGCACCATCTTATGTACAGCCTCCATTTTCATCTCCAAAACCCCCTTCAAATAATAAGCCCCCTCACCGGCTCTACCGGTCCACCAGCCACCCCCAATCCCCCTGCCGCCAGCCCAGCTGTTCCCGGGCGTGGTAGGCAATGGCCAGCGCCATTACGCAGTCGTCGTGCGCCCCAGACTGTGCCTGGGCCCGCCCCTGGCTGCCCCGCACAAAGCTCAGCATTTCCGCTATGGTCTCCCGGTCCCACAGCCAGTCCGGGTGCTCCCGGCTGATCTCCACCAGCCCCGCCAAAATCATGGGCCGTGTCCCCGCCGTAGTCCGGAACCCCGGCGCTTCCCCGCCCTCCCCCCGCTGGCGCATGTATTGCTGGGGATACCCCAGCCCTTCCAGCTCCCGTATAGGGTAGCCGGAAAAGTTCACCTCCACCGCCACCAAAGCGTCGTGGTAAAACCGCCCCAGGCAGTAGACCTGCCGGGTATACACGTCCTCATCCAGCTGCCCCCGCAGGGTGCACACCTGCTGGCCCGTGTCCCCGTCCACCACCTGGGCCACCGAGAAATCCGCCCCCTCCCCCGCCGTGTCCCCGCCCACCACATACCGGTGCCCCTCCTGGGGCCAGGCGTACACCTGCACCGCCCCCTCCGGGTCCTGGCAAAAAGCGATGCTTTCGTCCCGCACCATCACCCGCCCCGCCTGGGCGCTGTAGCCTGTCTCAAAGGCAAATCCCCCCCGCGCCAAAGGCCCTGGCAGCGCTTCCAGACGCTTCGCCAGCTTGCCCGCCGGGAAAAAGCTCTGCCCCGCCACGCCCCATTCCCCCAAGCAGTATACCTGATAGTAATAAGGGTCCGTGTCCCGGTAGCCCTCCAAGGTCTGGCGGTAAGCGTCGTCCAAAAAGCGGTTGTCCTTATACGTGGTGCGCAGCACCAGGGCCCTGGGGTCCTGCCGGTCAAAAAACCGCCTTTTCAGCCAGTGCAGGGGCGAAACCGGGTTAAAGGTCAACGTAATCTGCCGCTGCCCGCCCCGCCCCCGCAAACGCAGGTCCAGCTGGTTAAATTCCGCCTCCTCCACCTCCGACGCCTCTTCCACCCAGATGTCCGTCAGCTCCCCCCGAGAAAACGTCACAGACTTAAGCTTTTCCACGTTGTCCAGCCCCTTAAAAAGCGCGCTGTTCCCATTGGCGCAAGTAAGGCGCATATCCGTCTCCGAAAACTTAAAATACCCCCCCAGCCCCCACCGCCCAATGACCTGCCGGAACAGCGCATAGGTAGAGTCCCGGTTGGCCGCCGCCACGGCCCGCGCCACCAGCAGGTTGCAGGCGGGCTTTTCCAGCAGCCGCACCAGCAGCCGCTGTACGGCAAACACGCTTTTGCCGCTGCCCGCCCCCCCGCACAGCACCAGATAGCGGGGCCCCTCCTCCCGCAGCAAAGGCAGGTACACCGGGTTAAACGCCTTTTGTGGGATTTCAATATCCATCCCGCATCCTCCTTCCTGCCCGCCCTAGTCCCCGGTTATGCGCACCCGGAAAACCTCCTGCCCCGGGGCAGGCTGGGCCTTTTCCGCATACCCAAAGCCGTTTTGCAGAATAAACCGGGCGCTTGGGCCCGAATCCCTCTTGTAAGCGGCCCATATGTTCTCTTCCTCAATCTGGGCCAGCCCCCGCCGCAGGGCCGCAGCCGCGTGGCCCTTCCCCTGGGCCAGCTCTTCCAGCTGCCGCCTGCCTTCCAGCCCCAGCGCCAGGGCCAGCCCCGGGGCCGTAGGCACCCGTCCGGCCTCCTGGCAGCTCTCGAAATACCGGGCGCACTTTTCCCGGGTCTCCCCGGCCTTCAGCGGCTTACATACGCCGCCCATCCGCGCTCACCCCCTCCCGTTTTTGGGCCCGCCGGGCCAGGTCCTTTGCCTTGCCGCGCTGTTCCAGGTACATGGTGTACAGCATCCCCACCTCCTGCCGCCAGGCCAGCTCCTGCTGGCTGTCCATAGGCCGCTGGGCCCGGCGCCGCGCAAGCAGGCCCTGCAGGACGTCCCGTTCCCTTTCCGCCTCCCAAGCCATCCTTTTGTAGTCAAAAGCTTCTGTGTATGCCATTTCCAATCCTCCCAATCCGTCAATTTCCGCACTATAAAGTTGTCAGTACGCCAACTATTTTTAATTATAGCGGCAAATTGACATTTTGTCAAGCCCTCCCCCCCACTTATTGACAAACCGCCTACACCCAAGGTATAATATGGCAAAAGCATACCTTCACCGCGGAAAGGGGCTTCCACATGGATTTTGGAAAACAGCTGAAACAAGCCCGGCAGGCCAGCGGCCTCAGCCAGCAGGACGTAGCCCAGGCCCTGGGCATCGACAAGACCACCTATTCCGGCTACGAGACCGGCCGCCGCCAGCCCGACCTTTCCCGCCTGCAAAAGCTGGCCCGCCGCCTGAACGTCAGCGCCGATCAGCTTTTGGGCCTGGACCCCGCCGCCGTCTCCCCCGAGGAATGGCAGGCCCTGCAAAAATACCGCCTCTTAGACCTCCACGGCCGCGAGCTGGTCAGCCTGGTGCTGCAAAAAGAATACGACCGCATGACCGCCCCCCAGGCCGTGCTGGACCAGTCCCGGGGCGGCTGGGTCACCTATATCAACTGCTACGACCTGGCTGTCTCCGCCGGCCCCGGCGAGCCCTGGGCCGACGCCGGCTACAAGACCCGCCTGGAAATCCCCGAGGCCCAGGTGCCCCAGCAGGCCCATTTCTGCGTCCGCGTCAACGGCGACAGCATGGAGCCCGCCTACCGGGACGGCGACATTGTCTTTGTCCAGCGCCTGGACGGCACCGTGCAGGAAGGGGAAGTGGGCATCTTCTTCCTAAACGGCGAAGGCTATATCAAGCGCCTGGCCCCCGGCGCCCTGGTCTCCCTCAACCCCCGCTATGCCCCCATCCCCCTCCACGATTTCGACGACCTCCGCTGCCAGGGCCGCGTCCTGGGCAAGCTGGAAAATTAGCAGGAGCCATAAATCTCCTTAAGAAAACGCGGCCCCCCAGCGCCGCCACGCGCCCCATGCTTCCGCGTTCCACCCGCCTTTATACAGCCGAATCCCCCCGCTTGCCGTAAAAACACTTGCAAAACCGCGCCTGTGCCTTTATAATACTTTTAATACGTTGTCAGCGAAAGGACTGTTATACTATGGCACAGAAGAAAATGGTCAACGACATCACGTCCATGGACGTAGACTTTGCCCAGTGGTACACCGATATCGTCAAAAAAGCCCAGCTGGCCGATTACTCCGGCGTAAAGGGCTGCATCGTGTACCAGCCCTACGGCTACGCCATCTGGGAGAACATCCAGCGGGACATGGACAGGCGCTTTAAAGAGGTAGGGGTAGAAAACGTCTACATGCCCATGGTTATACCCGAAAGCCTGCTGCAAAAGGAAAAGGACCACATCGACGGCTTTGCCCCCGAGTGCGCGGCCGTCACCCAGGGCGGCGGGGAAAAGCTGGCGGAAACCCTTTTCATCCGCCCCACCAGCGAGGTGCTTTTCTGCGAGCATTACCAGAAGATCATCCACTCCTACCGGGACCTGCCCAAGCTCTACAACCAGTGGTGCTCTGTCATGCGGTGGGAAAAGACCACCCGCCCCTTCCTGCGTGGCATGGAGTTTTTGTGGCAGGAAGGCCACACCATGCATGAAACCGCCCAGGAAGCCGAAGATTTCACCCTGAAGATGCTGAAAATCTACGAGGATGTATACCGCGATACCCTGGCCATCCCCCCCGTGGTGGGCAGGAAGACGGAAAAGGAAAAGTTCGCCGGGGCCGAGGCCAGCTATACCCTAGAGCCCATGATGCACAACGGCGTAGCCCTGCAGGGCGGCACCACCCACTATTTTGGCGACGGCTTCGCCAAAGCCTTTGGCATCCAGTTTACCGGCCGGGACAACGCCCTGCAAAATCCCTACCAAACCTCTTGGGGCATGAGCACCCGTTTGATCGGCGCGGTCATTATGGTCCACGGCGACGACAACGGCCTGGTGCTGCCCCCCAGGGTAGCGCCTGTCCAGGTGGTCATTGTGCCCATTGCCCAGCACAAGCCCGGTGTGCTGGAAAAGGCAGGCGGGCTTTATGAAGAGCTGAAAGGCCAGTTCCGGGTAAAGCTGGACAGCAGCGACAATTCCCCCGGCTGGAAGTTCGCCCAGTATGAAATGCAGGGTGTGCCCCTGCGCCTGGAGATCGGGCCCAAGGACATAGAAAACGGCCAGTGCGTGCTGGTGCGCCGTGACACCGGGGAAAAGCAGGTTACCGCCCTGGAGGGCCTGGCCGATACCATTGCCGGCCTGCTGGACACCATCCACGGGGACATGCTGGCCCGCGCCCAGAAAAACATGGAGGAAAAAACCTTTGTGGCCCATAGCCACGAAGAATTCCTGGATATCGCCGCCAACAAGCCCGGCTTTATCAAGGCCATGTGGTGCGGCGACCCGGCCTGCGAAGACAAGCTGAAGGAAGAAACCGGCGGCGTAAAATCCCGGTGCATCCCCTTTGAAGAAGAGCACCTTGCAGACGTATGCGCCTGCTGCGGCAAGCCCGCCAAGCACATGGTGTACTGGGGCCGGCAGTATTAAGCCCCAGGCCGCCAAATAATCTATAAAGACCGAAAAAGGCCCGCTGGTTTCCCCGGCGGGCCCTGTTTTTCCACTCTACGCAGCGTAGAATCCCCCAAAACCGGCCAGGCTCTACGCTTCGTGTGTGTGAAATCCCCTACAAAAAGGCTATACTGGGCTTAGAAAGGAGGACATTATGGACCAAATCAAAACCGGGCAATTCATTGCCGGGGAGCGCAAGCGCAAAGGCTGCACCCAAAAACAGCTGGCCGAAACCTTAAACATCAGCGACAAGACCATCTCCAAATGGGAGCGAGGCGGCGGCTTCCCAG
This sequence comes from bacterium D16-76, assembly GCA_009917445.1. Taxonomy (GTDB): domain Bacteria; phylum Bacillota; class Clostridia; order Oscillospirales; family Acutalibacteraceae; genus Acutalibacter. The sequence goes on from QZEE01000011.1 coordinate 67,495, forward strand.
AAGTCTCCCTGCTGCTGCCCCTTTGCCAAGAGCTTGGCGTAACCGTCAACGAGCTGCTTTCCGGGGAGCGCGTCTCCCCAGAAGACTACCAGAAGAAAGCGGAGGAAAATATGATGAACCTTGTAAAAGAAGCCCAAGAAAACCGTAAGAAAATCATCCTGTCTGCCCTGGTGGCCGTGCTGGCCATTGTGGCGGCGGTGCCCCTGGTCGTAGTGGCCGGGGCGCTGGAAATGGAGGCCTGGCTGCGGTGCCTGCTTATTGGCATTGCCCTGGTGGTGGTCGTTTTAGGCATCGCCATCGCCTGCATTTTAGACCGGGACGCCGGGGCCTTCGAGTGCCCCCAGTGCCACCAGCGGTTCGTGCCCGAAATGGGCGCTTACCTCATGGGGCCCCACACCATCACCAAGCGGAAGCTGCGCTGCCCCCACTGCGGCGCCCACAAATATTGCAAGCACGTTTTGACAAAGTAGCTGGCCCGGGGAGGCCGCCGAGCAGCCCGGCGGCCTCCCTTTGCCATATGTGCGTTTCCACCAACAAACCTATATGTAAATAGGGCACTTTGCAGTATACATAATATCGAAAAAGAATTTTTGCACATTTTAGAAAAAATCACAAAAAATGCCTTGCCTTTTTCCAGGTCTTGTACTAGAATATAGATGAAACCCCGTTATATGGGGCAGAATCATCGTTTATATCTTAGGAGGAGATCCCAATGGCAAAATTAAAGATCGGCTTTATCGGCTGCGGCGGCATCGCCAACGGCAAGCACCTGCCCGGCATGGCCCAGCAGAAGGAATTCGTCGACCTGGTAGCTTTCTGTGACCTGATCCCCGAGCGCGCTGAGAAGGCCGCTAAGGAGTACGGCACCCCCGACGCCAAGGTTTACACCGACTATCACGAGCTGCTGGCCGATCCCGAGATCGTAGCCGTGCACGTCCTGACCCCCAACATCGCCCACTGCGAAATCAGCGTGGCCGCCCTGGAAGCCGGCAAGCACGTCCTGTGCGAGAAGCCCATGGCCGCTACCACCGCTGACGCCAAGAAGATGCTGGAAGCCCGCGACCGCACCGGCAAGATGCTGACCATCGGCTACCAGTACCGCCACTTCCCCGTAAACCAGGTTGCCAAGGGCATTGTCAACGACGGCTGGCTGGGCGACGTATACTACGCCGAGGCCACCTATCTGCGCCGCCGCGGCGTTCCCACCTGGGGCGTGTTCACCGACAAGTCCAAGCAGGGCGGCGGCCCGCTGATCGACATCGGCACCCATGCCCTGGACCTCACCCTGTTCCTGATGAACAACTATGAGGTTGACTACGTGGTAGGGACTTCCTTCGAGAAGCTGGGCACCCTGCTTGACCCCGAGTACCAGGGCCAGGTAGACCGCATGGGCAACCAGAACAGCTGGAACAACAAGACCTACGACGTGGAGGATTCCGCTGTAGGCCACATCAAGATGAAGAACGGCGCGGTTATCAACCTGCGCGCTGCCTGGGCTATCAACATGGCTGAGGCCAACGGCGCCAACAACGAAGCCTATGCTACCCTGGTAGGCACCAAGGGCGGCTTGGATACCGTTTCCGGCCAGGCCCGCCTGAACCACGTGGTGGCCAGCCAGCCCGCCATCACCATGGTAGGCAACAAGGTTGCCTCCTATATCCCCGGCTTCAGCGCCGGCCCCGCCCCTGTCAGCAAAGAGCATGACATCTGGGTCAAGGCCCTGATGGGCGAAGGCGACCTGTTCGTCACCGCCGACCAAGCTTTTGTGGTCACCCGCATCCTGGATTCCATCTACGAGTCCTCCCGCACCGGCAAGCCCGTGTACTTTGACTAATTTTGGTTGATTTACCCGGCCCGGCACTTCTAAGTGAGGATGGATTTGGATGGATAACGTAAACCTGCAATTATACTCTTTTGGCCACGACTGCCCCCTTACCCTGCTGGAAAAGATCCAGAAAACCGGGGAAATGGGCTACGCTGGCGTTGAATTTGCCCGGGGCTACCAGGATATCCCGGTGGAGGACGTGAAAAAGGCTTTAGACGAGGCCGGCATCACCGCCGATTCCGCCCATGTGGCCTTTGGCTTCATGGAAGAAGACCTCCCCTACCTGGCGAAGCTGGGCGTAAAATTCGTGGCCTGCCCCATGGCCGCCTTCAACACCACAGAGGAGGCCAAGGAGACAGCGGAAGAGCTGAACAAGTTTGGCAAGATGGCTAAGCAATACGGCATTACCATCGGCTACCACAACCATACCGGCGAGTTCTACCAGGACAACGGCGTCTATTTGATGGACACGCTGATCGAAAACAGCGACCCCGAAACCGTAGCCTTTGAGATCGACTGCGGCTGGGCCTCTGCCGCGGGTATAGACCCCGTAGCGTATATCAACAAGTATGCCGGGCGCATTGCTGCCGTCCACATCAAAGAGAACGGCGCCGTCATTGGCGCGGACAAGCCTAAATCCCGGAAAGACCCTCCCCCCAAGTTTGAAATCGGCCCAGATGGCAAGCCCATCTTCCCGCCGGAATTCAAAAAGATGATGGAGGAACGGGAGAAGCTGAATGTAGCCACCGGCACGGGCATTGTAGGCTGGAAGGCCGTCAAGGCCGCCGCCGATGCCCAGCGGGATGGTGTACTCTACGTGGTAGAGCGTGAAGCCAACTATGGCGGCAAAAGCCGTGCAGAGTGCCTGCGCGAAGACATTGCCTGGCTGAAAGCCAACCTGTAAAATTTAAAAACGGATCTGTTTTCCGGCCCTGCCTTTGCGCGGGGCCGTTTTTTATGCCCTTCCCCCCACACTCATCGCTTTACCACACAAAAAAGAAGCCCCCCGTTTGTACCGCAGGGGCTTCTTTTGCATTTTAACAATGGAACGTTAAATATATTTTTCCAGCATACGCGCCACTTCCCGCACGTCGATAGGCTTGGCGATATGGGCGTTCATGCCGCAATCCAAACAGCGCTTGATATCCTCTGAAAACGCATCCGCCGTCATAGCGATAATAGGCAGCTGCGCATCCGGGTGGTCCAACTGCCGGATAGCTATAGCGGCTTCATACCCGGTCATGACCGGCATACGGATGTCCATCAAAACCGCGCTATAGTAGCCAGGCTGGGACTTCTCCAGCATCTCCACGCAAACCTTCCCGTCTTCCGCGTGGTCCAGCTGCAGGCCCAAATCCGACAACAGCTCTTCCGCAATCTCCCAGTTAAGCTCGTTATCCTCCGCCACCAGCACATGCAGGCCGCCAAAGTCCGCCGCCTGTTTTGATTCCGGAACCGCCGCCTCCGCTTCGTCCATATCGCCGTCCTCCGCAAACTTTTTCAAGCCATAGAACAGCGTAGACTTAAACAGCGGCTTCGAGATAAACCCAGAAATACCCGCCTGCCGGGCCTCCTCCTCGATCTCGCCCCAGTCATAGGCGGAAATCAAAAGGATCGGGATGTCCTCCCCCAGCTGGCCATGTATAGCCTTGGCCGTGGCAATGCCGTCCATCCCCGGCAACCGCCAATCCAGCAAAATCACCCGGTAATCGTCCCGGCGGTCATGGCGCTTGACCACCATCTCCACAGCCTCTTCGCCAGAAAGGGCCCAGTCTGCCTTTATGCCAATCGAAGCCAGCGCCCCCACAGTGCTCTCGCACAGCTGCTGGTCGTCGTCCACCACCAGCATGTTCCAGGGGGGCAGCACCATGTCCACCTCGGCCACCTCGGCCTTTTCCATGTCCAGTGTCACAATAAACTCTGTGCCCACGCCCTGCTGGCTTTCCACCTGTATCGTGCCGCCCATGGCGTCCACAATATATTTGGTAATGGCCATGCCCAGCCCGGTACCCTCGGTGCGGTGTATGCGCGCGTTGTCTTCCCGGGTAAAGGATTCAAACACCTTGGCCTTAAATTCCTCTGTCATGCCAATACCGTTGTCCTTTACCTGCAAAATAATGCGCACAAACGCCTCCCCCTTGGGGGATTCCGTCTCCCGCAGGCTGACTTCAATGGTGCCGCCTTCCGGGGTAAACTTGATGGCATTGGAGAGGAAATTCAACAGCACCTGGTTCAGCCGCACGCTGTCGCAGCAGACATTCTCCGCAGAAATGTCATAAATAGACACATTAAAATTCTGCTTCTTGGCCTTGACCTGGGGCTGCACAATGCTCACAATGCTGTCCATCACTTCCCGCAGGGAAACCTGGTCAATGTTCAAGGTCATTTTGCCGCTTTCAATTTTCGACATATCCAGCACGTCGTTAATAAGCCCCAGCAAATGCTGGCTGGAAAGGGAAATCTTCTTCAAACAGTGCTGCACCTGCTGGCGGTTGTCCAGGTTGGCCGTGGCAATGACCGTCATGCCCACAATGGCGTTCATAGGTGTGCGTATGTCGTGGCTCATGTTCGATAGGAACTCGCTCTTGGCACGGTTGGCGTGCTCGGCGATGCCCTGGGCCCGTTCAGCCTGTTTGCGCGCCATTTCAATCTCCCGCATTTGCTTGTGCAGCAGCCGGAAGTACCACGTAAACACCAGCATCAGTACCACAATAATCAGCACGCAGCTGCCCAGCGCCACGCCGGTCCAAATACTCCCCAGGCCGTTCACCGTCTCATCCAACACACCGTAAGGCATAGCGGTTACCAGGTACCACTCCGTATTGGGCAAAGACGTGCAGTACAGGTGCCGGCGCTCCCCAGGCAGGTGGTACACCGCAGAATAGGGCTCGTTTTTCCGCATGGCTTCTGAAAGGTCCTGGATGTGCTTTTCCGCCTCGTCCAAGTTCTCCCCGTTGTACAAGGCCCGCAGCCGCTCAAAATAATTCCCCCTAAAGGCGTCCGAGCTATGTATGACAAAGCTGCCGTCCTTGCGTATAACATGGGAATATACCAGCGAATCCGTATTCACCTCGTCCAAAGCCAGTATGCGTTTAAAATAGTCGATAGGCAGGGCCACCACCAAAGCCATGCTTTTGCTGCCGTCCCGCATGGTGTACACGCTGGGCATGCCAATCAGGACAATGCTGTCATCGGTATCATCGGTGCCCACGGCCACCTTTTTCTCCCCGTTCTGCAGGGAGTGGAAAAACGGTTCCGGGTCTGTCACCGAAATCTGCTCCCCCATCAGGGTCTCAAAGCCCTCCTCCTGGGAATAAAGGGCCAGGCTGGAAAAGCCCCGTTCCAAGGCGTTGGCCCCCATGGCCTCGGCTAAGGTGTCATAGTCCGCGCTGTCCGGGGGGAAGTTGGAAATAATGCCCTCAATCTGGGAAAGGTTCATATCCAAGGTGGTCTCAAAGTGCATGGAGATACGCTCGTTAAGGCCCGACATATATATGGTGCCGATCTCACTGATGGTAGCCAGGCTTTGTGCATTCATATAGTAAGCAAGAAAAGAGAAAATGACCACGCACAGCAGCACCACCAAGGCCAGGCTGACCTTTAGAAAGCGCATGGTGTTGGTTTTCATCATGTAGCCAGCCCCTCCTGGAAGGCCCGTATAGCCCCCACTGTTTTTTCATAGTCCGCTTTGACTTTCTCCGCCAAAGGCCCGGCCTCCGGGGTAAGGCTGCCGCCCCGCAGGGCCTCCGTCAGCTGGCTGCTGGAATCCATCAGCATGGTAAAGCCCAGGTTCTGGCACATGCCCTTAATGGTGTGGGCCGCCCGGAAAGCCTCTTCGCCGTTGCCCTGTTCCAGGGAAGAAAGCAGCAGCTCATAGCTTTTGTCGTCCACAAATTTCAGCACGAACTTCTGTATGAATTTGTCGCTGGGCAGTCGCCCCCGCACCTCTGCGTAGTCCCCGCCGATCTCAACGTACAATTCCTGCAATGTCATGGAAAATTCTCCTCTCCGTGCGCCCCTCCCGGGCAGTTAATATATAATGGCCGCAGGCCGTGCTTTCCTCAGGCTTCTTCCCCACCGTCCCCGCTTTCTATGGGGCTCAGGGACTGGTCCGCGTAGCTGCCCGTGTGCTTCAAGCTGCGCAGGGAGGAATCGTAAAACTGGAACCGCCCCCGGCCCGACTGCTTCACCGCGTACAAGGCCTGGTCGGCCGCTTTCAGCAAATCCGTAAAGACCGGCTCCACCACCTCGCTGGTGGCCACGCCCATGCTCATAGACACCGTAAAGCCCTGGAACTCCCCGCCGCTGATGGAACGGTAAATACGGCGTATGACCGCTTCCAACTCCTGGCTGTATTCCAAGAAGATGATAAACTCATCGCCCCCCACCCGGGCCGCAATATCGGCCCCGCGGACGTTCTGCCGTAACAGGTCGGCCACATGGGCCAGCACCTGGTTGCCAAAGGCATGGCCATAGGTATTGTTGGCGTTTTTAAAGTGGTCCAGGTCAAAGAACGCCAGCGCGTAGTTGGAATCCGGGTGGGCCTTCATCCGGGCCTCGATCTGCTTGCGGGCGCTGGTCAGGTTCAAAAGGTCCGTCAGGCCGTCGTAAGAGGCCGCGCGCTGCAAAGACTCCAAATTGGTGCGCATATCGTGTATGTCCACCGCCTTGCCAATGGTGCCGGTCATGTAGGCGGGCTCCTCCCCCTCCCACACGGTCTGCATCACAAACCGGAACCACCGCCATTTCCCCTTATGGGCCAACCGGCATTCATAGGTGGCATAGGGCCGCTCAGGGGTGGTAGCCTCCAGCATCTCGAAGATGCTGTGCCAGTCCTCCGGCGCCAGCAGCGAAGTGATCTCCTTGTTGTGCATGGGGTCCATTACAATCTCCTCTACCCCCAGCCACTTGGCGCCCCAGGAGTTCAGGGTCGCCATAGGCGGCGTAATGTTGTACTCAAACTGCACTTCTTTGCTCATAGCCGCAAAGAAGCTGTACTTCATGCGCTCGTGCTCCAAAAGCTGCAGCGTGCGGTTCGAGGCGCTCAGCTCCCTGTGCTGGGAAAAGCTTTGCAGCATATCCGAAAGCTCCGCCTTGCTGGGCCCCACAAACTCCTTGGGGGCCATCTCCTCGGCAATGTCCCCGGAAATATCCTCCAAACAGGAAAGCAGCAGAGGGTTAAAAGCCCCGCACTCGCCGTTTACAATCATCTCCACCGCCTTTTCATGGGTAAAGGCCGGCTTATACACCCGCTTGCTGGTCAGGGCGTCGTACACGTCCGCCAGGGCCACGGTCTGGGCCGATATGGGTATTTCATCCCCCTTCAATCCGTCGGGGTAGCCCCGGCCGTCCCAGCGCTCGTGGTGCCAGCGGCAGATGTCATAAGACATCTTCACAATCTTCTCCCCGTGGTACACGTTAAGGCTTTCCAGCATCTGGGCGCCAATAGCCGAGTGGGTCTTCATAATGGCAAATTCCTCAGCCGTAAGCTTGCCGGGCTTGTTGAGGATCTTCTCGTCAATGGAGATCTTCCCAATATCGTGCAGGGACGAGGCCATGCTCATCACGGCAATATCCTCTTTGGTAATATTGTACTTGTCGGTCTTCTCCACCAAACGGCGCAGCAGCAGCTCTGTCAAGGTACGCACATGCAGCACGTGCATGCCGCTTTCGCCGTTGCGGAACTCCACAATATGGCTCAGGATATCCACCATCAAAGCGCTGTTCTGCTGCTTTTCGTAGATTTGCTCCGCCACCAGGGCTTCCAAATCCTTTTGCTTGGCATAAAGAAGCAGGGTGTTCTTTACCCGCCGGTGGACGATCTGGGCGTCAAAAGGCCGGCTGATAAAATCGGTAATGCCCATATCATAGGCCTGGTCCACCCGTGAAGAGCGGTTTTCCGCCGAAATCATCACCACCGGTATCGTCTCAATCCAATGCCTGCGCCCCATAACCTCCAATACGCCAAAGCCGTCCATTTTCGGCATGACAATGTCCAACAGCACCAGGGAGATTTCCGGCCCATGGCTTTGCAGCAGCCCAATGGCCTGCAAGCCGTCCTCGGCCTCCATCGTCTCATATTCCCCTTCCAGCATGTCCACTAGGATAGAGCGGTTCATTTCCGAGTCGTCAACGATCAGGATCTTTTGCTTATTGGAGCTGGTCACAGATAGTACACCCTCTTTTCTTCGGTAAAGTCGCGCACAAAGCCAAAACATCTCACCGTTATTGTAATATATACCGGGAAAAATAGCAATAGTTTTTGTCACTTTCACGAAAGATATCTTCGAGAAAATTTTTCCCCCGCCCCGCCGGAAACAAAAAAGCAAGGACGCGGTTTTCGAAAACCTACACGTCCTTACTTTGCAGCCCGGCCCGGTACTCCTTGGGCGATACCCCGTACCGTTCCCGGAACCGCCGATAGAAATAGCTGGTGTTCTCATACCCCACCGCGGCAATGATATCCTCCACCGGCAGCCGGGTTTCCCGCAAAAGCTGCACAGCCTTGGCCAGCCGCTTTTCCCGCAGCAGGTCCTTAAAGGTATGGCCCGTAGCCTGCCGCACCGCCGAGCTCAAATAGGACAGCGACACATGCTTTTCCTCAGCCAGCCTGGTCAGGTCGGCTTCCCGGTAGTTTTCCTCAATCTCCCGCAGGGCCGCCAGCACCACCCCCCCGGGCATCTCCCCCCGGGAGGAAAGCTCCCCCACATGGTTTAGAAGCTGCAGCAGCAGCAGCCCCATGGTGGCCTGGGTGATCCGCCGGGCGTTCGGCTGGCTTTCCACCAGGCTCCACAGCAGGTTTTCCACCAGGTTCTGCACCTGTGCGGCCCCAGCCACCTTAAAGTGCAGCGAGCTGATCTCCCCGCCGCCCCGCCGCAGCCCCCCCAGCAGGAAAGCCCCCAGCACGTTGTCCGTGCCCGCCAGCTCCAAGGCATAGTCGAAGAACGCCGGCAGCACAATGAAATTGACGCCCACGTCCCCCATTTCCGCCCGGGCCACCTGGTGCTGGGCCTGCTGGTTCAAAAAGAGCAGCTCCCCAGCCCGCAGGGTCAGCGGCGGCCCGCCGTTTATGGTGTGCACGGTCTGCCCGCTGCACATGTACATGATTTCGATATAATTGTGGCTGTGCGCCGGGAACTCCACAAACCGGGTATGGGGCCTTACGGCAATCAGCTTCCCCCGCCCAAGCAGCCTGTCCCGGTCCACCGTAAAGCCCTGCTGCAAGGTATACAGCCCCCGGTCCAGCACCCCCCCGGCCAGCAGGCGTTCTTCCTCGGGGGTTATCTGTTTCAGCTGTTCGATTAGGGTTTCGCGCATGGTGCCCCCCTTGCCTCCGGCGGGCAAAGGGACTTTTTTCAGGAAAAAGTCCCTCTGCACTCTTCAAAAACCTTTGCCTGCCCACCGGCTGCTGGCGGGGGGCGTTTTGCGGGCTTTGCTTTTCGATCAGGTGTGGATGTCCAGGAGCTTCTGCTTGAGCTCGCCTTCCAGCCGCCCGATTTCCGCTTCGGCGGCCCGCCGCTTCTGGCGGCCCTCGTCCTGGATTTTTACCACCTCGTCCAAGGTCTGTATCAGGGACTGGTTGGTGTACCGCAGGGTCTCCATGTCCACCACGCCCCGCTCGGTCTCCCGGGCTGTCTCGATGGTGCTCATCTTCAGCTTCTCGGCGTTTTTGCGCAGCAGCTCGTTTGTCATGTCCGTAACTTCCCTCTGGGCCTTTACCGCCTGGGCCGAGTGGGCTACCCCCAGGGCCAGCACCATCTGGCTTTTCCACAGGGGTATGGTGTTTACCAGGGTAGACTGGATTTTATCCGTCATCAGCTTGTCGTTGTTCTGCACCAGCCTTATCTGGGGGGACATCTGTACGCTTACCATGCGGGTCAGCTCCAAATCGTGCAGCTTCTTTTCAAAGTTATCGCACATCTGGGCAAAGTCGTTGGCAGCCTGGGCGTCCTCTGCCAGCCCCGAGCGCTGGGCCCGCTGCTGCATTTCCACCAAAGTGGTGGCCCGCTCCTTTTTCAGCTTCTTTTTGCCGGCAATGATATACATGGAAAGCTCTTTGTGGTAATTCAGGTTCATGTCGTACAGCTTGTCCAGCATCACAATGTCCTTCATCAGCTGCACCTGGTGGGCTTCCAGCGCCGCCGCGATTTTGTTTACGTTGGCTTCCGCCGAATCGTACCGGGCCTTCATGGCCGTAATTTTGTTGCTGGTATTTTTAAAGAACCCGAAAAACCCCTTCTTTTCCTCTTCGTCAATGTCAAAGCCCTTCAGCTCCACCACCAGGCCCGAAATCTGGTCGCCGATCTCCCCCAGGTCCTTGGTGCGCACGTTGTTCAAAGCCGAGTCGGAAAAGGACGCGATCTTCTTCTGGGCCGCCGCGCCGTACTGCAGCACCATCGTGCTGTTCTGCAGGTCGATCTTCTCCGAAAACTCATCCACGATCTTCTGTTCCTCCGGGCTCAGCTGCACCTCCGGCGCTTCGGGCTCCTGGGGCTTCTGGGGCTCGGCCTGGGCCTCCGGCTCCAAAGTCAGGGCCGGGGGCTCCGTCCCTTCCAGCGTCAGGGTGGGGATGCCCGGGGCTTCCAGCTCCAAAGCCATTTTCTGTTCGTTTTCCATGTGGTGTCCCTCCTCAAAAGATTTATGGGCGGCAGGCACGCCGCCCGGCGCTTCCCTATAGGCATAGCCCTGCCTTACAGTTGGGGCTTCGTCTTGTCCTCCACAAACCCCTCCTGCTCAAGCATGCTTTCAAACACCGTAATATCCGCTGAGATATCCATGGCCTCGTCGGTAAAAAGCGAATCCAGCTGCTTTTCAAAGGCATCGGCCACCGTGTGCATCATGCCCGCAATGTTAAACATGGTAGAGGTAATGTTCTCCCCCTTGACCGACTGCCTGGACAGCCGCTCATAGCTGCCCAGCAGCTTCAAGGTAGTAGGCAGGTAGTAGTTCATAAATTTCCGGATCTGCGGGGCCTTGCCCGGGTGGTCGGCAATATAAGCGAAAATATCCGCCGAAGCCCGCTCCATGCGTTCTATGCACTCCGAAAGGGCTTCGTCCGGTATGGCGTCGTTGGCGGCCCGCAGCTTGCGCAAATAGCCGTTGCCCTCGTCAATAAGCTTATCCACCTCCGGGTTGCCCGTGCGGGAGGGCTTCTCTTCCTCCTTAGGTTTCTCCGGCTCCTTGGGCTTCACCGGCTCCGGCTCAATGGGCACAAACTCTTTCTTGCCCTTAAAAAGCGCCGCCGACCCCAAAAACACCAGCACCAGCACCAGCGCAAATATGCCGAAATGGAAGCCATTGTACATAGGGAACATCTGGGAATACAGCACCGCCGCCGCCCCGGTAATGTAAAACTTAGCCGGGCTCCCCCGCCGCACCACCTTCATCGGGGGCATCTTTGGGGCCGGGGCCGGTGTAACGCCCCCAGGCCGCCGGGCAGGCTGGGGGGGCTTGTAGCGGCCCTGGGCAGTTTGGGCGGTCTGCACCTTCGGGGCCGGGGCCTGGTAAGCCGGCGGCCGGTACGCCGGCGGCACCTTATTCACAGGCGGGGGCGGCACCTTGTTGGTAGGAGGCGGCGGCGCCCCATGCTTATAGGCCTGCTGCTGCCGGTAGCCCGGCGGCACCTTGTTGGTAGGAGGCGGGCCCTGGGGCCCAGGCGGGGCGTAAGGGTGGCGGGGCCCGCCCTTCATCCCGGCGGCAAAGCCGTTTATAGCCCCGTCCAGGCCCGCGGCGGCGCGGCCCAGGCCCTCGGCCAGCCGGCCGGCCCCAGCGCCTGTCAGCTTCTTGTATACCTGGGAAGAGCGGTACTCCTCCTCTATAGGCTTGTTTCCGAATCCATCCATATCGCGCAGCCGTTCCTTTCCTATCAGATTACGAACCTCAATACATCCCCGACCCTTCATGGCAGGCCGCTATCTATCCAAGTTTATTTTACGTGCTAACAGCCTCTATGTCAACCAGATAGGCCGCAAAAATAAGGCCACCCACAGAAAAAATTCCCCCGCCCCTACACCGGGTAAGGGTTGCCCACCTCCGCAAACCGCTTCTTGACTTCATCCCCAGCAGCAATGCCCGCCGCAAACGCCGTAGCGCACCCAGCGGCCACCCCCCAGCGCAAAGCCCCTTCCCCATGGCCGTGCAGGCCCCAGCCGTACAAAAAGCCCGCCACCAGCGAATCCCCCGCCCCCACAGCCGAGACAACCTCCCCCCGGGCCGCCCGGCAAAAGAGCCTGCGCCCGTCTTCCCCCACCAGCAGCGCCCCCTTCTCCCCCATAGAGACCACCACATTTTGCGCGCCCATGCGCCGCAGCTCACAGGCATAGTCTGCCGCCTGTGCCGCCGTCTCAATCTCCGTGCCAAAAAAACCCGCCAGCTCCTGCACATTCGGCTTTACCAAAAACGGCCTAAACGCCAGCGCCGCCCCCAAGGCTTCCCCGGCCGCGTCCACCACGGCCCGTACCCCCGGGCCCACCCGGGCCAGCAGCCGGGCATAGGCGTCCCTGGGCAGGGACCCCGGCAGGCTGCCCGCCAGCACCAGAAAGTCTCCTTCCCCTAAAGCGGCGCACTTCCCGCCCAGCTGGTCCAACACCGCAAGGGGCACCGCGGGCCCCTCGCCGTTTATTTCGGTAACGCCCCCTTCCCCCTGCAGCTTCAAGTTTATGCGGGTGCACCCATCCGGCAAAGGCAGCAGGTCCACGCGGCACCCGGCCTCCCGCAGCTGGCGTTCCACCTCATCCCCCGTAAAGCCCGCTATTACGCCCAAAGCCCGGTTTTCCACCCCCAGGCTGGTTAACAGCCTGCTCACATTGATCCCCTTCCCCCCCGCCACAAAAGGCCCCTGGCCAAAACGCGCCAGGCCCCCCATCTGTACCGGGCCCGCCGGGGCCGTAAGGTCCAGGGCCGGGTTCAGCGTCACGGTATATACCATAATAAAGTCACGTCCTTACATGTTTCTTAAGGTAATCTTTATGATTTTAAAAAATTTCCCCCACCCTGTATGCCCCCGCCTTCCCCGGGGCAGACTATGGGAAGTTTCACAATACTTTTTCAGAAAAGGAAGTTATCGCCATGAAAAGATGTTTTGCGCTATGCGCCTTCACCGCCCTGCTGGCCCTAAGCCTTGCCGCCTGCGGCAGCTCTGCCGGCAGCACCGTATCCAGCGCGGTTTCCAAGGCTGGCAGCGCCGTATCCAGCACCGCCAGCAAAGCGGCCTCCAAGCTGGAATCCGGCGTAGATTCCCTCACCGGGCCCGACAGCTCCTTAAGGGACGAAAGCCCCGACAGCGGCGAAGGCCTCAGCAGCGCCCCCAACAAAGAAGAATAAACAGGGGCCAGAGCGCCTTCGCGCGCTCCCTTACATAAAAATTTTAAAAACCGCCCCCGCCCCTGTCACGAAAAGCAGCCTGCCCCCGTCTAATAAGCAGGGGCAAGCCACCGGGCTTACACTTTATAGGCTAACAGGGCATCTTTATCCTCCCGCGCCACCCGGTAGGACTCCCTTATCTTCTGGATAGCCTTGTTCTGGGTAAAAGCGGGCAGGCTGCGCCTGCGCAGCAGGGCCAGGGTCTCCCCGGGGAATTTCACATAACACACCGAAACCGCCCAAGCCACCGCCATGCCCACATAGTACGGGGACTGGGGCGCCGCTTCCAGCAGGGCCAGCCCCTCCCCAATCTTATCCTGGGTAACGTAGTGGCATAAAAACATCACCACCGCAAACCGGGCCGTAAATTCCTCCCCCGACTGGAACAAGGGCCGCAGATACTGCCACATGGCCTCCCGCTCTTCCGGCTTTTTCAGCTTAAAGCTGCTGCAAAAGGTGTCGCACACAGCCCAGTTGCCAATCAAAGGCAAAAAGCCGTCCACTAAACCCAGCCGCTGTTCAAAAGGCATAGGCGCGCCCGCAATCACCATGCCCCGTATCATGGTTTCTTCATAAGACCGCGGCTCCCCCACCGCCAAAAAGCCCATAGGGTCCTGCTTCCCAATCTTTTTCGCCATAGCCCGCATGGCCGGCACCCGCACCCCATAGGCCATAACCGTCCCCGGTATCAGCCTTTCATGGAAAGCCTTGTACCCCGGCTCCCCCAAAGCTTCCAGCTGGGCCAGCATGGCCCCATAGTCCTCCCGCGTGTACGCCATAGCCTAACCCCGCCCCTCGTCTTCCGGCCGGCCGGTCAGGCGGCTGATAAGCCCCAGCAGGTTCGGCATGCACTGGGACTTGTCAAACTCCCGGCAGTTTTCCCGCATCTCCTGCAAGCGCTTCTTTTCCTGCAAAAGCTTCGAGATCTCCCCGGCAAAATCGCCCCCCTTTCCCACCCGCACGCACATGTCGTGGGTCAAAAGGAAGTTGGCGTTGTCCTCCTCCTGGCCGGGTATGGCGTCAAACACCGCCATAGGCAGGTTGCAGGCCAGGGCCTCCGACACCGTAAGGCCCCCGGGCTTTGTCACCAGCAGGTCGGCGGCGTGCATGTACTTTTCCACCTCATCGGTAAAATACAGCAGCCGGGTAGGCACCGCCGGGTTCTGGGCGATCTCCTTCTCAAAAGCCTCATAAAGCCTCTTGTTGCGGCCCGTAATGACAATGATCTGCATAGGCGCCTGGGTGGCCCCCAGCTCCCGGTACAGGCGGATGATGTTGGACACCCCAAAGCTGCCCGCCATAAACAGCAGGGTAGGCAGGGCGGGGTCAAAATTCAGCTGGTGCAGCAGCATAGCCTGGTCCCCCTGGTCAAAAAAGACCCCATGCACCGGTATGCCAAAGGGGTACACCTTTTCCGCCGGCACGCCAAAGCCCTCCAGCTCCGGCAGCATGTGGCTGCCCGCCACCAGGTAGGCGTCCACCTCATCCGCAATATAAGCCCGGTGTGCGCCGTAATCGGTAATAATGCAGATCAGCGGCGCCGTAACCAGCCCGTCGGCTTTCAGGGCCGCGGCCATCTCCGTGGAAAAAGGGTGGGTGGTCACAATCACATCCGGGCCATACTGCTCCACCGTCGGGTAAAGCAAATTGCTGAAAAGCCCGCTGAGCTTAGGCACCAAATCCGAAAAGCGGTTCTGCTTGTTGGTCTGCTTATACAGCCGCCCAAACAGCGCCGGGGCCTTTTTGGCCATAAAAAGATAGCTATCGCACACGGTCTTGTCCAGCAGGCGGCCCACGGCCTTCAGGGTGTCTACGGTCACGACGTCATAGGGGGTGTTGTCCCGGATATACTCTTCAACAGCATTGGCGGTACGTATATGGCCGCCCCCGGTGGCGGCGGTAAGAAGCATGATCTTCATGGTTACAGGACACCTTTCTCCATTCATAAAAAATTGGTTACAAATATTGTAACATAAATCCGGAAAAAATACCAGTTTTTTAATCAAATTGAAACCATTTCGCAGTTTACATTTCCCCCGCCAGAAGGTATAATAGGGGAAGGAGTTATGTCCACCCCCGGCAGGGCAGCCTGCCCGGGCCTATGTTTTGTTTTTAGAAAAAGTTAAGCGGCCTGCCTTTTTGTGGGGGGCTGCATCCTGCCCGGCAGGCAGGTGAGAATAAGGTTATGGGAAAACAAACCGCGCGCTTTTTGCAGCGGGAGAGGATGGTAAAAGCTTATGAAACATTGGAAATACCTGGCAGCGGCGGGGGCCCTGGCGCTGCTTTTGACCGCGGGCCTGTCCGGCTGCGCAAAGCCTGGGGAAGAGGACGCGTCCTCCCTTGTCTCCTCCTCGGCGGAAGACCCTTCGCTGTTCCCCACAGGCACCACCATAGGCGGGCGGAACATCGGGGGCAAGACCCTGGAAGAAGCCCTGGAGATCTCCAAGAAGGCCCTGGAGGAAGCCGTAAACAGCCTGGAGATCAGTGTAAAATTCAAAGACGACACCGTCCTGCTGCAAAAAGGCGATTTCGCCATTCAGGACGTTATCGAGCAGGAGCTGCCCCGGCTGCTGCAAAACCGTTCGCCCCAGGAGTACGAGCTGCCCTACGTGGCAGACCTCTCCCCCAGCGGCAGGCAGAAGCTCCAAGACGCGGCCAAAGCCTGCTTTGTCCAGGCGAAGGACGCCACCGTCGAAAGCTATGACGGCAGCAGCTTCACCTTCACCCAAGAGCAGGCCGGCTCCCGGGTAGACATGGCTGCCACCCTGAAAAGCGTGCGCCAGCTGCTGTCCCAAAAGCACGACGGGGACATCCAGGCCGCCTTTATCGACACGCCCCCCAAGCTTACCCAGCAGTATTTAAGTGAGAATTTCCAGCAGATTTCCACCTACTCCACCACCTCCACCAACACCGAAAACGGCAACAGCAACATGCGCCTGGCCCTTTCCCACGTCAACGGCACCATTCTGCAGCCCGGCCAGGAGTTCTCCTACAACACCACCATCGGCGACAGCACCGACCCCTCCATGGGCTGGCTGCCCGCGGGGGGCATTAACGGCGGGGTGCTGGTGCAGGTATACGGCGGCGGCATCTGCCAGGGGTCTACCACCCTGTACAACGCCGCCCTCATGGCCGGCATGACCATCACCGAGCGGGACTGCCACAGCATGCCCTCCACCTACTGCCCCATCGGCCTAGACGCCACCGTAGACTACGGCAACATCGACTTCAAATTCAAAAACCCCTTAGAAGCCCCCATCTATATTGCCGCCTGGATGGAAAACGTCACCCTCCACGTCAGCTTCTTCGGCATCCTGCCCGAAGAGTGGGACAGCATCACCCTGGGCTCCGAGCAGACAGGCTCTTCCGGCCCCCTGTCCGAATCCAGCTTTGTAGTAGACGCGGGCCTGGCCAAAGGGCAGTACCGCCTAAAATCCTCCGGCAACAACGGCTACTCGGCCCGGGCCTGGCGCACCTTCCTAAAGGGCGAATCCACCGTGCGCACCGAAGAGCTGGCCGATTCCTACTACCGCCCCACCGGCCGCGTGTTCGCCGTCGGCGCGGGCACTGATACCAGCAAGATCGACACCAGCAAAAACGAGGGCACCACCGAGCCTTCCCCCAGCCCCACGCCCTCGGCCTCCCCCTCGCCCACACCCACCCCGGGCACAGACCCCACACCCCCCACGCCCCCGGTGGTAACCCCGCCCCCCACGGAGGAGCCCACCCCACCCCCCGCAACCCCCGAGCCCCCCGTCCCCACCTTCAACCCCGAGCCCCCGCCTGTCTCCAACCCAGACAGCACGCCTACTGAATAATCCCACACAAACCCCATATTTTCCCGATTCGCCCAGGGGGCCCTGTGCCGCTGGGCGAACCTTATGTAATACCCCAGCCCCCAACGCAAAGTTTGGGGCCGCCCTTTTCAAAGGGCGGTGGGGTCAAGGGGTGAAACCCCTTGCGGGTTTGGGCAGAGCCCAACCGCCCGGGAGAAAAAATCTGCGGCCCCAGGCCGAAAGGAGTCTTTATCATGCAGGATGGATTTTTCCGCGCAGCAGCCGCCACCCCACCGGTGCGCGTGGCCGATGTAACCTACAACACCCAACAAATTTTGTCCCTTATCCAAAAAGCCGCCGAAGCCGGCTGCGGCCTGGTGTGCTTCCCCGAGCTGAGCCTGACCGGCTACACCTGCGGCGACCTCTTCAAAGAACGCGCCCTGCTGCGCGCCGCCGAAGAAGGCCTCGCCCAGCTGATGGAAGCCGCAAAAAGCCTGGACGTCCTCTGCGCCGTGGGCCTGCCCGTGGCCGGCGAAGGCGCCCTCTATAACTGCGGGGCCGTCTTCCACCGGGGCCGGCTCTTAGGGCTTATCGCCAAAGAAAGCCTCCCCAATTACAGCGAGTTTTACGAAATGCGCTACTTCACCCCCGCCCCCCAGGCCCAGCCCTTTTCCTTCTGCGGCCAGCAGACCTTCCTGGGCCGCGGCCTCCTTTTCCCCTGCGAAAACGTAGAGGGCCTCTGCGTGGCCGGTGAAATCTGCGAAGACCTGTGGGGGCTCACGCCCCCCTCGGCCCGCCTGGCCCAAAACGGGGCCACCGTGCTCCTAAACCTCTCCTGCAGCGACGAAACCATCGGCAAGGCCCCCTACCGCCGGGACCTGGTAAAAATGTGGTCCGGCCGCCTGCTGGGCGCCTATGTCTACGCCGACGCCGGCCCAGGCGAATCCACCACCGACATGGTCTTTGCGGGCCACGACATCCTGGCAGAAAACGGCGCCGTGCTAAAAGAAAGCAGCCTCTTCACCCAGGGCCTCACCACCGCCGATATCGACCTGGAACGCCTTACCCAAGAGCGCATGCGCATGAACACCTGGCAGCCCCGCCGTGACGCAGACGTGCTGCGCATCCCCTTTGCCTACCAGCCAGAGACCCTTTCCGCTTTCCAGCCCCAGCGCAGCTTCCCCCGCCTCCCCTTTGTGCCCGAAGACCAGGCGGGCCTTGCCAGCCGCTGCGGCCTCATCCTCACCATGCAAAGCCAGGGCCTTGCCACCCGCCTGTCCCATATCCAGGGCAAAAGCGTGGTGGTGGGCCTCTCCGGCGGCTTAGATTCCACCCTGGCCCTGCTGGTGTGCGTGCGCGCCTTTGATACCCTGGGCCTCAGCCGCAAGGGCATCCTGGCTGTGTCCATGCCCTGCTTTGGCACCACCGGCCGCACCAAAAGCAACGCCCAGCGCATTGCCGAAGAGCTGGGCGTAGACTTCCGGGAAATCCGCCTGGAAAAAGCCGTCGCCCAGCACTTTGCCGACATCGGCCAAGACCCCCAGTCCCTGGACGTCACCTTTGAAAACGCCCAGGCCCGCGAGCGCACCCAGGTGCTTATGGATTTAGCCAACCAGCGTGGCGCCCTGGTCATCGGCACCGGCGACCTTTCCGAGCTGGCCCTGGGCTGGGCCACCTACAACGGCGACCACATGTCCATGTACGGCGTAAACGGCTCCATCCCCAAGACCCTGGTGCGCCACCTGGTCCGGTACGAAGCCAGCCTCTGCCCCCAGGCCTCCCCCTTATCCCAGGCCCTGCTGGACGTCTTAGCCACCCCCGTCAGCCCCGAGCTGCTGCCCCCCAAGGACGGCGAGATCGCCCAGAAAACCGAAGAGCTGGTAGGCCCCTACGAGCTCCACGACTTCTTCCTCTACTACATCCTCCGCTTCGGCTTCCGCCCCCGCAAAATCTACGCCATGGCCTGCCGGGCCTTCCAGGGCCAGTACAGCCCCGATGTAGTAAAAAAGTGGCTGGTTTCCTTCTACCGCCGCTTCTTCACCCAGCAGTTCAAGCGCTCCTGCCTGCCCGACGGCCCCAAGGTAGGCTCCGTCACCCTCTCCCCCCGGGGCGACTTCCGCATGCCCAGCGATGCCTGTGCCGCCCTCTGGCTGCAAGAAGCCCAGTCCCTCTAGCCCCAAGGCTTTCCGCCCGCCCTGTTTAGAACCCCCCCAGCTGTGCTATACTGATTTTATCCGAGGAGGTTTGGGATTATGAAACAGGCAATATCGCTGCTCTTGTCGCTGATTTTAGGCGTAGGCCTGCGCACCGTGGCCGACGTCCGGCCCGCCATGCTGGAAGCCGCCGAAATCCAGCTGAAAAAGGAAGCCATGACCCTGGAGGAAAAGGTAGGCCAGCTCTTCCTGCCCCGGTGCCCCGGCGGGGATGACACCCCCGCCCTTACCCAGCGCCTGCAGCCCGCGGGCTACACCCTTTACGCCTCCGACTTCGCGGCCAAATCCCCCGACCAGGTCCGCACCCAGCTGGCCGGCTACCAGGCAGATGCCAAAATCCCCCTGCTCCTGGCCGTAGACGAGGAAGGCGGCTCCGTAGTGCGGGTCAGCTCAAACCCCCAGCTGGCCGCCGCCCCCTTTGATTCCCCCCAGAACGTCTACGCCCAAGGCGGCCTGGGCGCCCTCACACAAGACACCCAAAACAAATGCGCCCTGCTGCTGGACCTGGGCATAAACCTAAACCTGGCCCCAGTCTGCGACATCTCCACCAACCCCAGCGACTATATGTACCCCCGCACCATGGGCCTGCCCCCCGAAGAGACCGCCCTGGCCATTGCCGAAACCGTCCGCACTATGGAGTCCCAGGGCCTTTCCTCCACGCTCAAGCACTTCCCCGGCTACGGCAGCAATTTTGACACCCACACCGGCATCTCCATCGACGACCGCCCCTACGAAACCCTTCAAAACCAAGACTTCAAGCCCTTCCAAGCCGGCATCCAGGCCGGCGCCCCCAGCATCTTGGTATCCCACAACATCATGGCCTCCATCGACCCCCAGCGCCCCGCCTCCCTGTCCCCCCCCGGTGCACAGCATCCTGCGGGGTGAATTAGGCTTCCAGGGCGTCATCATGACCGACGACCTTTCCATGGACGCCATCAAGCTGTACACAAACGGCCAATCCCCCGCCGTGCAGGCAGTCCTGGCCGGCAACGACCTCCTCCTCACCTCCGACTGGGAGCGGGACTTCCAAGCCGTCCTTTCCGCCGTGCAGGACGGCACCATCTCCACCGAAGCCCTCGACAGCGCCGTAGGGCGCATCCTCAAATGGAAAAAAGCCAAAGGCCTCCTTTAACAGCCAAAAGCGCCCCTTTACAAAAACCAAACAGCGTACCCGGCCCCCGCCGGGTACGCTGTTTTTGCGCGGTTTACTTTTCAGCCGGGCATATTTCGATCTTGCCGGAAAGCGTATGCAAATGGACCTCCATGTCCCCCGAGCCATGCACCACCTTCCCAGACTTCCCAGACAAATCCCCCGAAACCGGGTAAGCCGTGGCAAAGCTGCCCGACATGGTCTCATATTTGGCCGAGAACCCTGCCTCCGGGGGCAGTACCAGCCGTATGCGCCCCGAAACCGTTTCCATGCGCACCCGTTCCGGCAGGCGCTCTGTCTGCAGCGCAGCCGACCCGGAAACCGTCTTTACTTCTATAGATTCGCCGTTCCCATAAGCATCCACGCCCCCAGACACCGAATTCATCCTGGCGTCCTCAGCCCCAAAGCCCAGGGCCTCAATGCGCCCAGATGTCGTTCCCAGCCGCAGTGATTCCGCCTGCACGCTTTCCGCATGTATGTCCCCAGAAACCGAGGTTGCCTTCACGCCCTCACCCTGCAGGCCCGCCACCCAGATCCGCCCCGAGGTCGTCGAGATGTTAAAATCCTCCCCCCGCAGCCCATCCAGCCGCACGCTGCCCGACACATTGGACACCTTCAGTTTTTCGAGCCCCATCCCCGCCGGCACCTGCACCAGCAGCTGTTTAGAAAGCAGCAGCCCTTTCCAGAACCTCTTGTCCCGTGTCCACCGGATGCGCATAGTGCCGCCGTCCGTCACGGTCATTTCCAGGCGCTGGCCCTCTTCCAAATCCGGCGCCGAGTATTCCGTAACATTGACATAGTTCCCTTCCCAGGGCAAAACCTCCACCGGCCCGTTCACCCATTCAATGTCCAGCTTATCCACCGGCGCCTGGCCCTCCTGGCAGGGGTAAGGCTGGCGGCCGTCCTCTGGCTGGCCGTCCCCCCACCACACGCTCATCCCGGGGATTTTCTGCACAGCCCCCTTAGCCCACTGCACCCCTTCCGAAATCACGTCCACCGTAGCCGCTGCCGTCTGCGAGAGCACCTGCCCCACTTCCCGGGCGGCCTCCCCCATTTCTTCCCAAATGCCCTCCTGGGCCGACGCGGCCCCCGGCTCCTGCTGCCCGCCGCTTTCCTGTCCGCCCCGCAGGTCCTCCATTGTAGACTGGAACGCCTCCCCCACCGGGTCGGCCCCGTCCTCCCCCAGCGCGTCCAGCAGCCGCAAGGCGTCCTCCTGGGAGATTTTCCCCTCTCCCACCATCTCTAAAATTTTCCTTTTCTCATCTTGCATGCTGATTCCCTCCCCGCAGCCGGTTCAGTTCCTCCACCGCCTGCTCCACAGTCAATTCGCCCTCCGACAGCCTCGAGAGCACATCGGCCTTTTCCTCCTTGCGCTTTGCCGCCCGCGCCTGCTCCTGGCCGTCCAGCCCCAGCGCGGCCAAAGCGGCCTCCATCATATTTTTCACGGTCGGGTAGCTAACCCCCAGCTCCTTTTCCATTTCTTTAATAGAGCCCCTGCACCGCAAAAACGTCTCCACAAAAACCAGGTGCTTTTCTTCCAGCGCACAGAACCGGCAAGGCGAAAACCGCCCCGTCAGCTCAGACCCGCACCGCGTACACTGCAGCCTGGCTACCTCCATCGTCTCCCCGCACACCGGGCACTTTGCCGGCGCGTGGTACTTTTCTCCACTCATCCCATGCTCCTTTCCAGGGGGGTGCAACACCCCCCTGGACCCCCCACGCTTCGCTTCCCGCGCTTTGGGCTGGCTCTGTGGCCGGCGTTTGGCCCGCGCCGCGGGGTTTTGCGTGGAGCGTCCTTTTTGTTTTTTACAGTATACGCCGCGTTATTGATTTTGTCAATATTAAAATTGATTTTTTTAAGAAAATCCATTAAATAATTTAAGTTCAGCAAGTTTACGCAAAGCAAAACCCGGGCAGGCTGCACCCCTGCCCGGGTTTTGCTCGCACTTGGCTGCCTTTTAACGTTTACCCAATCACGCCGCGTCCTGCCCCTGCTGTGCCGCTATCCCCCGGCACTGTTCCACCATAGTCTCCGCAAAAATCCCAAACCCCATGGCCGGGTCCTCGGTAAACACATGGGTCACCGCCCCCACCAGCTTTCCATCCAACAAAATGGGCGCGCCGCTCAGGAGTGTGTCAAGTTAGGGACAACATTTTTGTGGGATATTTGAAATTATTGTGCCACAAACACACAATTTTATACACTTTGCCAATGCCCCGCGAAACGCTGCTTTCTCGCAGTATCGGGTACTTACGCTGTTGGCGTCTTGCTCAGCTTCTGGACTTCCTCAATGGAAAGCCCAGATATCGCCGCGATTTCCTCCAGTGCGTATTTCCCCGCTTGCAGCATCCGCAGGGCGGTGTCCTTCATGCCCTGCGCCAAACCTTCCTTTATAGACTGCTCCCGCATATCTTCCATCACCTTACACATAGTGGCAACGCCCTCCTTGCTCTCCTTAAAGTATTTGACCTTCTGGGCCAACACGTCATAGTTCATGTCCGCCGGGTTTGTGCAGGAAAAATCATGCATCAGCTTACCGATAGGCGTGGGCCCCCGGTAAGCGCCGTTCACGTACAGTATGTGCGAACCATCGTCAAAAGTTTCATAGGTATTGTCGAAACGGCGCCGAATCCGACTGACCGGCTCGCCGCGCTTCAGCACGTCGTTCTCCGTGATGAAGATAACGTACACCTCCGGCAGGCAGTCAAAGTCATCGCCCTTGGGCAAAATACCAATGTCCATGGCACTGGCATTGTACCTGGCTCGCTTCCGGCCCGCACCCTTATCGGCCCGCTGAATCTCCACGTTGTACTTTGTACCCGCGCTGTCCGTGGCAACGATATCCAGGCGGACGGAGCGTTTCAGAAGATTCTCCACAAAAACCTGGGTGTGAACCTCCAGCGCCTTCAGATCCGGCTTTTCCAGCACAATGCGCAGTACCAGCTCAATGCACTCTAGGCTGCCCTCGAAGCATTTGGTCATAAAATCGTCATCCAACAGCCGGAAGCCTCTCAGCCGCTGCAGGTCTTCTTGGTGCAAACGTTCTTTCGCATCCATAATTTTAGCCACTCTCTATATAAAATAATATCATGTTTCGGTGAAAGGTTCAAGCCCTTATACGGCTTGTTCCTCCACAATGAATTGCTCAAACTCTACCATTCCCATTAACTCATCCCTGTAGTTCCAGGAAATGATAATTCCGCCGTCCGGGCGCACAGTGATCTGCCGTATCAATGCCTTGACTAGATCCGGTGTCAACTCGGTGACATCCTGGTAAGCTGTCACACGTTCAGATTCTACCAGCTGGCTTGTACTTTCTTTCAACCGTTCTTGCAGCTGATCCAGTTGGTTCTCAGCCACCTGCAGCTTGAGGTTGATTTCACCCTCTTGGTTGGCAATCCCACTTTTTCGTATTGCAAAGCCTTCCTTTGTGAGCCTGCCAGCGGCATAATCTTCATAGTACCGCATTTTTGCGCTTCCCAGCCGATCCAATTCTTTTCTGTACGCCCTGCATTGCGAGTCCAGGATTTCCTGTCTGGAGCGTACCGACCGGCTCTCTATCTTTACGCCCCGGATATGCTCGTCCAGCAGCTTGCATTGGGCGAGAATCGCGCGAAGTACCACTTCGCTTAGCTTTTTCTCTTCAATCTTCACATTGGCACAGGGGGAATCTGGTACATACCGATGGCTTGTACAACGCCAAAACTTATTCTGTTCCTTTCCTTTTACCAATCGATTTCCGCAGCACCCACACACCAGTTTGGATGTGAAAGGGTTCGGCGGTGCCGCAGGTTTTGATTTCACATTAGATTTCACCACCTGCCTGGCCAAGTAAAATGTCTCACGGCTGATGATGGCTTCGTGAGTATCAGGCAGCACTTCCTGGAGTTCCGGCGGGATATGCTTTACCCGGCTGCTCCCCACTCGCACTACATGGGACTTGAATGGAACGGTATCGCCAGTATAGATGCGGTTCTCAAGCAGATTCCTTACGGACTCATAGCTCCAGGTTGACCTGGTTTTATACCTGCCTCTGGTGGCGGCCATATAGACAGATGGGGTGATGACCCCGCGCTCGTTCATCACGTGGGCGATCTGCGTGATGGTTTTACCCTCTGCCGCCAGCTGGAACACCTCCCTTACAATAAGTGCGGCGGGTTCATCTACCTCAATGGTATTGTGCTTTCTCCCCTTTTTATAGCCGAAGGGTACTGCGCCATAGGCGTATTCCCCGCTGAGTTTTTTCATATCCACGGTGCTTTTGATTTTCCGAGAGATATCCTGGCTGTACATCTGGTTCATCAGGTTGCGGATAGCCAGCTCCAGGCCGCCTGTAGTCTCACCCAGAGTGGCGCTGTCAAACTGATCATTGATGGAAATGAACCGTATATTAAGAAGGGGGAATACAAATTCCAGGTAGTGGCCCGCCTCCAGATAATTTCTGGAAAAGCGGGAAAGGTCACGTACAAGTATGGTGCCCACCCGGCTGGACTCTGCCAACTGCAAGAGCCTGGCTATCCCGGGGCGGTTCATATTCGTGCCAGAATAACCATCATCCACAATTTCCTCAAAATCCTCTGGGGAGATGCCCTGGCTAAGAAGATAGCGCTGCACACAGGCTCTCTGAGAGGTGATGCTACAACTCTCATTCTCTGATCCGCTCTCCACATCGCCGTCCTCTTG
Source organism: bacterium D16-76 (assembly GCA_009917445.1). GTDB lineage: Bacteria > Bacillota > Clostridia > Oscillospirales > Acutalibacteraceae > Acutalibacter. Next base: position 92,504 of record QZEE01000011.1, read on the forward strand.
TGAAAGGCGGTAGTAAGCGTAGTTGCGTTTTTCAACCGGCATATTCTTCTACTCCCTGTAAAAAATCCGCCAGCTGCCGATAAGGGTCGGCGTACCGAAGGACGATTTTGATATGGCGGTCAGCATAGACCAGTATTTTTTCAACCAGCGTATCCATAACATCCCTGTCTATTTCCGGAAGAGTATGATATCGACTGATAGCCTTCAGCCAATGCTCAGTAGAATTGAGCGCTGCTTCCAGGGCGTTTATGCGTTCGCTTGCATGTGCCTCCTCACAAATAATTGCATCGCGCTGCCGTTCGTATTTGGTGTGCATATACTCATATTCCCCCCGATCTATTACACGCTGGGCCAGGTCAACCAACAGCTGCTCCAGCTTGCCCTCAACACCTTTCCGTTTTGCCGAAAGGCTGGACAGCAGTTGCTGGGAAGCACTCTGAAATGTGAGCACCTTTGGCATTTTCCGCACATCCTGACAGAGCCGTTCTACATCCACGGCAGTTTTCACTTGCTGATCGAGCAGTGCCTTCACTTCTGACATAAGGACTTTTTGGCTGATATAATGTATCCCACACCGGGTGCGCTGGGATTGGAGATAGTTTCGGCACTCAAATACTATATCAGGTACAGTGCCGGGTCTGCCCAGACGTTTCACGGCGCCCATCACACTGCCACAGTCCGCGCAAAAAACTTTTCCTTTGAGCAAGGGGCGGTAGTCTACCTCAACGGTTTCCCGCACAAGGAAGTGGCTCCGTCGTTCTTTCTCCATCCGGTTCATCTCCTGCACCTGCTGGAACAGATCAAGAGGAATAATTGGCTCATGGGCGTCCTCAATGTACTGCCATTCTTCCTGTGGTCGGTCTGTTTTTGGAAGTCCAAGCCGGTCACGCTTGACTTTTCCGTGAATGCGTACCCCGGTATAGACAGGATCGCTCAAGATTTTTCCCACACACTGAGAAGTCCAGAGCGCCTTCGCATTACGGGGATCCTTGGAGACTCCGCGCAGATACCGCAACTTGCCAGGAGAGGGGACTGCTCGGGCGTTCAGTTCTTTTGCAACGGAGTTGTAGTTGTTCCCTTGCAAGCGTTTTGCGTAGATCTCTTGCACAATGGCTGCTGGCTCCGGGTCGATGTCAAATGTCACCAGTTTTGGATTGCGTAGATAGCCATAGGGTACGCTGCTTCTTGAAGGAAGATATTCCCCAGCATCCATCTTGGCGGTGATGCTGGAGCGGATCTTTTTGGATATGTCCTTCACATAGTAGTCGTTCATCACCATTTTAAGGGGCAGGGTCAGTGCTGCGGGGTCGGCGTTCTCATCTGCGCTGTCATAGTTGTCATTGATACAGATAAGGCGCACACCCAGTCGTGGGAATACCCGTTCCACAAGCTCGCTTGTCATGACGAAATGTCGGCCCAGCCGGGATACATCTTTCACGATCACGCAGTTTATCCTCCCGGACTGCAGATCCTCCAGCATCTGCCGGTAACCGGGGCGGTTATAATTCATGCCGGTAAAGCCGTTGTCCTCATACTGTTCCACCAAACGGATCTCCGGGTGACCCGACAGAAAGTGAATTGCCAGCTTTCTCTGATTCGCAATAGAGTTATTCTCAGAGCTATCCCCATCCTCCACGGACAGCCTTTTATAAATACCGGCTAGGAAAGTTTTTTCAGCGGGTTTTTGGCTGGTTTCTACTCCATATGTCCTGCTCTTTCGAGCCAATCAAACCACCTCCTCGGCTTTTTCCTGCAAAATTTCCAGGTAATAGGCCAGTTCATCACGATAATTAAAATCGATCTTAATACGCTTGTCCTCATATACATACACCTTATCAATCAGGGCTGCGACCATCTCCCTGTTTAGCGCAGTGGCCCCCTGGTAGCGGCTAAACTGCTGCAGCCACAGGTCATCGGCGCTCTGATTTTTCAGTTCCTCGCTCCGACGTTTTTTTAGCTCTACCAGGGCTTGCGTGCCCTCCTCAATGAGCTGGGTATACTTGGCACGCATTATGTCATATTCTTCTTTGTTTATCAAATCGTCACCCAGCGCTTCATATAGCTTCATGCGGAAATCACGGTAGCCGTCCAACTCAGTGTTCTTCTGAGCAATCATTATGTCCAGCCGTTTTACCCTCAGAGCGTTGATATCATCTACACCGATTTCCTGAAGAACAGCCTGAATCTCCACAGCAACATGGATTTGATGGGATAACGCGTGAAGGACTGCCATTTCCAGTCTACCCTGCTCAAAACTATGGCTTGTGCACCCAAGGCCCTTTTTATAGCCAGAGCAGATATAGTAGAAAAACTTGCGTTTACCCCGGGTAACGCTCCTTCGCAGCAGTGGGCGCCCGCAATCGGCACAGAACACCACCCCGCATAGGGGGAGAACGGTATCGCAACTTTTTGATTTACGGGTATCGCGTTGCAGCAGCTTCTGAACCAAGTCAAAGGTCAGCTTGTCGATTACCGCCGGATGGTTTCCCTCCACCGTGACCCAATCCTCTGGCTGGCGCTCCCGCATCTGCTTGAGCTTATAATGAGGAGTACCGCGTTTCCCCTGAACCAAAGTACCGGCATACAAGGGATTTTCCAAAATACGCCGCACCGCGTTAGGGCTCCATTTTGACTGCTGGGAGGATTGGAAGCCGCTTTGATACCGCAAGCCCTGGCTCTTTTTGTACTCGGCGGGAGAGAGGAGTTTCTGATTATTCAAATAAGCAGCGATGTCCTCTATGCTGTATCCCTTCAGCTTCAACGAAAAAATGCCCCGCACCACTTCTGCCGCAAAGTCGTCAATGACCAGCTTGTGCTTGTCATCTGGCGATTTGCAATAGCCAAAGCTCGCAAAGGCACCAAGAAATTCCCCATTGCCCCGCTGGATGCGAAACTGCCTGCGCAGCTTTTTAGAAAGTTCCCGGCAATAGGATTCATTCATGATATTTTTGATAGGAATAATGATGTCATCCCCGGAGGTGTGGCGGCTGCTGTCAACATCATCGTTGATAGCAATGAACCGCACACCCAGGGACGGGAAGATCATTTCCAGATACTTCCCAGTTTCGATATACTCACGCCCAAGGCGCGAAAGGTCTTTTACGATAACACAGTTGACCCGCCCGGCATTGATAGCTTCCAAGACAGAACGGAACCCGGGACGGTCGTAGTTCGTCCCGGTATATCCGTCGTCGTATGCCTCGTCTACCAACTCCATATAGGGGTGATTCTGTAAATAGGCATGAATCAGCTTGCGCTGGTTCTGGATGCTGTCACTTTCGTGGGCATTGCCGTCGTCTTTGGAAAGACGGTAATATGCCATGGCCTGACAGGGTGTTTCGGTTGAAACATTAGAATTATTGAACATCAAAAGACAAACCTCCTATTGAATAATCACAGGAAGTTTGTTTCCGGAGTTTGTATGAAGGGGCCTCCCCCCCATCCACTTGACCACTTATATTATGCTATAGTTTTTGGCCATTGTCAACGCTTTCCCGTGATTTGGATATTATTTCCTCCGCACTGACCCAAGCTGCTGGCATAAGCCACCAGCCTGTCATGCAAACTTACATTTGTGTTGGCATACTCGATTTCTACCACAACGTCGCCGTCGCGGTAGCAGTAAGGATTGCCAATTTGCTGGATATACTCTCTGACCCGTTGCTTACATGGCTTCGAGGTATCGATCACAACATCTTTGATGTCACGCAGTTCAGCGCGATTCACTGTTCTTGCAGTAATCCTTTCCATGATTAGCTCCTTTCCTTTGTTCCTAATATTTCCATTAAAATGTGGTTTATGCGATAGTCCCTTTGACTGACGATTACAAACACATTACACATAGAAAGATCTAGGATTACAACAAAATCTTAAGAAATCTTCCCCGGCGCCCGCAGCGAACGGGCCATAGGATTTTCACCTCCCCGCCTTCATCATGGCCGGGCCGCGAATTACGGAAGTATCATTGTCCCGCTGCAGGGTCGTCGCGTTATGCTGGTGCCGCCAGCATAGGAGTGCTCTTGTTCTATTTGCCGGATAGACAGATAGCCGCTCGCCCACAGGGAATGTACCGGGTCAGACTGTGAAATTGTCAAGGTGCGGGGCATGGGGATTGCCTTTCAATAAATAAGATGCTGGGCGAAAAGCGAAATGTTCCCGTCATCAGCAAATTTTTTCAAATTTTGAACCTTGAGATGCTCTGTACCAGCTCCAACAAAATATTTTGCCGCAAATCCTCATCCAGTTTTCCATCAATATAGCTATACCTATTGATAAGCGGCATATATAAGACAGCTATATCAGCCAAGGCATCGTTATCGCCGGATATAGCTTTGGAAAGCAGTCTCTGAAATTCTTTACTGTTCATTTAAGGCACCTCCCTGTAAAGCTTCACGCAGTTGCTTTAGAGCCAGAGAATGATGTTTATATATGTTATGAACATCACAGCCAAGTTCTCTTGCGGCCTCTTCTGAATCCATTTGTTGGACAAACAGCATGATAAGCACCTGTTTCTTTTTTTCAGGCAGACGGGCAAAGGCTTTTGCAAGCGCCTCCCCCTCGAATTCAAAATCTTCTTCTGCAACCGAAACGGTTGGTAGATCATCTACACTGAGAAATTCTTCAGAGACGTCCTCCAGGGAGATCTTATCCGCCCTGTTGACACAGGCAGCCAGATATTTCCTTCTAGTCCGGTATGCCAATACTTGCATCCATTTGGTAAACCTCGCCCTCAGTTCATCCCTCTCCGTGCTTTTTCCGTACATGGTGTGCTCCTTTCTGCCAAGCACACCATCAGAGGGCAGGGAACGAAAAAGCCCAGACATACCTTGATGGTATGCCTAGGCTCAAAAATGGTTGACGTTCGGTTTTATTTTTCTACCCTAATGCCTCTTACAAGGCGCAAAGGGACAGCCCACCTTGTTCAGTGGAGCCGCCCCTTTGTCATGCGGCAAACTGGTTTCAAAACCATATTTACCACAACAAATCTTAAAATTAGAGAATCTACTTATTTTCCCTTCATTCACATATTATACAGCATAACTTATAGATAGAAAAGAAAGGGAAACACGTTCTCTAAGTGTAAAACTTTTATTTGTGTAAATTCTGTACCCTTTCACAGGAACATTTCTAAATTTTCCAGCATCTCGGCCACATCCGAGCCGGTCTGTGGGACATTGGGCGACTCTTGCGCCCCTGTACCGGATGCCTGGGCCAACTGCTCCCCTACCATCTCCCGCACCAGTTCTGCCAGAGCTTCCGACAGGTAGCTGTGCGTTGCCTTGAGTTCTATTTTGCACGCCGGATTTTGCAGCGCCGGGTGGGCCTGCAAATACTCGCACAGTGCCGCCACCAGGACGGCACTTTTCTTGTTGCCCAGCCGTTCCAGCAGCTCGCCGGCCTGGATCTGTTCTTCTGTGTCAGCGGGGAATTGTAGGGTGAAGCGGTATTTTCCATTTCTTCGCATAGGCTATCCCCTCGTCCGAGCCAGCTGGCTTTCCCCCAGCATCTCGTAGCCCAGGGCGTTGGCGTTGGGGGAGTCGATAAACTCCGCCTTGCCCACCAGGGCCGATTCGCTCAGATAGGGCTGCAGCAGGATGCTGCCCCCGCCGATGAAGATGGCTGGGTTGGCCCGCAAGTCAACTTGCAGTTCCCGGAGCTGGCGGAGGATATCGTTGGCGTGGAGCTGGGCCGCTTTGAAGATTTCTTCCTTGACTTCATCAGGCAGATAGGTCTCTTTATCTTGCAATACGGCTGAAATGTGGTCGTCCTCGATCCGCATATCGTATTTTGTGCTGACTTTGCGGATGACCTCGTTGTTCATGGTGATGACGCCGGTTTCCAGGGAACGGCAGAATTGCAGGTCGGGCTTGCCGTTTTGCAGGAGCAGTACGTCTGTGGTGTAGCCGCCGATGTCGATGATGAACAGCCGCAGGGTCTTGACCACCATGCTGCTGCGGGGCACTACCGCCGCGAAGGCTTGGGGGAACACCATCACCTGGTCGATAAAGATAGTGTAGGCCCGGTCTTTGTAGGTGAATTTTATGGGGCCGCCCCGCTTGAAATAGGCGGTAAATTTCTCCTTCAGGCTGCCGTAATGCTCCGGGGGCAGGCCCACGGCCAGCTGGATGCGCTCGGTGGGGGAATACTGGCCTTTGCGCTCCAGCTCCCGGGCGATGGCGAACAGGGTCAGGATGAAATAGCGGTCGTCCTGGGTCTTGTCCCGCATATAGGGCAGGCGGCGGGTGGTGAGCGTCCAGAATTTGCCCCCGTACTCCAAAATCTCCTCGGACATGGGCGGCCTCACGGTGTGCTCGGCCAGGCCGGAGACAAAGGAGAACCGGGGCGTTTTGACAGCGTAGTTGCCGTGGTCGATGGCAATTAACATAATAGAAAACCTCCAACGGATTATTTGTTGGGATTACACGCTTTAGCGTGCGCATTTGCAACGGGAATACGCAAATATTTGAGAAAAGGGCCAGCATTTCTGCCAGCCCTTTCCAAATCATGTTGGTAATATTGTTTTAAGTTCTGCCCAGATAAAATCATCCAGCCCCTTATACCGGGGATCCCAGACATAAGTGCCATAGCGGAACCCCATGCGGGCCAGCAGGCGCAGGAGTTCTTCATAGCCCTTCTGGACATACCAATTCGTGCAGTAGTCCATGTCAAAGGCGGTCTTTATCTCCCGCAGACCAGCCTGCCGCAGATGCGACAGGGCTTCTTCCAGCTTGGTCAGGGCATTTACGCCGGGCACGGCTAGGACTGTCAAGCCAGTCAGGGCGTTTATCACGTCGGCTTTCATGGGGCCCTCTGTGAGCAGAATCTTGCTTTCAGGCTTCCCAGCCAGATGCACCCACCCCTGCGCCTTGCAGCCACAGGAGAAGGTGCCGCTGGATATCCAACGGAATTTGCGCCGGTCTGTGTTGCCCAGGCGCACCTGCAGCCCTTGGATCATCCCCTGGGTATCCCGCACGGGGATCAAAATCCCTTCCTGCTGATGGACAAAAGACCACTCACCGGAGCGTGCGCGGAAAAAGCCGGGTATCCCTGAGAGCTGCAGCCCTCGTTCTTCCAATCGGTGAGCCAGCGCGGTGCCGCTGCCCATGGGCATGGATTTGTACCCCAAGCGGGCAATGGCGCTGTCAGGCAGGCCACGATTGCGAAGATTCTCCCAGTGCTCATCGGTCAAAGACAGAACGGACAAAAAGTCCATATAGGTCTTGTGGCGAACAGCAACCGGGGCCAGTGGGTTCTCCATGGGGTGTACCTCGGGTTCATGCCGCCTGATTTGAGGCTGATACACTCCGATGCGCTCGATGATGGCTCTGCGGGCCTGCTCCCTGGGCGTGCCCGTAAACAGGGCGTACAGGTCGAAGATGCCGCCTGCCTCGCCGCAGCGGGCGCACCGGAACACCTCTTTTTTCAGGTTGATGTTCAGGTGCTTGCCCTTTTCCGTGTCGCAGCAGGGGCAGCGCACATAGAACGAGTTCCTGTCCTCACCGTGCAGACCCAGAAGGTCTGTCACATCGGACATTTTTATCCGCTCCATCTCATGCGCTGGCCTGTTCTAAGGCACAGTCACGGATAAACTGGGCCGCCGATTTGATCTCCTCGCTGCCGGTGAACTTCTCCGCCACCCACATGATGGCCTTTGGGTCAAGCTGCAGCACCTCACCCAAGGTTTTGCCCTTGAATTTGGAGATGGGGCAGGCCACGTCCATGGCCTGCTTCAGCTTTTCCTCCGGGGTCAATTCCTTGGGGGCGGGTTCCTCCACCGTGTATTCTTCCGGCGAAGGGCTTTCCGGCAGGCCCTCGGGGGCGTTCTCCGGGAAATCCTCACCGGCGATGGCGAATTGCAGGCCGAACCCGGCGTTACGCAGGGCCACGCCTATGGCCGCCGTCTGGGCCCACTCGCGGGGCGAAACAGAGGGTTTATCCTCGCAGTACCCCCGGGAGGCTGTGGCCTCGGCCAAAAAGCAGTCTGCCGGGTCTTTGTAGCTGGGGTAGACGCGGGCCGTGGCCACGAAGCAGTCCTTGCCAGGTGCTGCCTGCACCGCGATGCGCCCTTCCGGGTATTTCAGCCGGAACCAGGCAAGCTGGGCCATGACCGGCAGACGCTTGCGGGTCTCGCCACTGGTAAGGTCGGTGTAATCGACGGCCAGGGGGGCCGGGTCGAAGCCTTCGACCTGGTTGATTTTACTTATCATGGTAATATTGTCCATATGGACCCTCCTCACAGGTTTATGTATGCATTACGGTACTGCATCCACACGGGCAGCACCGTGTTTACATATTTCATGATGTTGTCCCTGTACTGCTCCGGTTTTGTGGGGGAAAAGCTGGAAAAGCGCTTGCGCCCGTCCTGTATGACCTTTTCCAGCGATACCCGGGCGGCCTCCCGCTTCTTCTGCCCGGCTTCGTCCGCCTTGGGGCCGAATTTGCGCTCCTCCAGCAGAAAACGCACGTTGCTGTCCACCAACTGGTAGTGGTAGCACAGCTCCTTTGTGTCCATGCCCATGGGCGCGGACTTGCAAAACGCCTGGAACGTTTCGATCACGAAGATGCGGTAGTTCAGTTCCTGCATCTGCAAGACCTCTTTGGTGGGCAGGGTGTGGGCGGATATGCGTTTGTAGACGTCAGCCTGCTTTTCCCGGTATACTTGTAATACGTTCGGCATAGTTTTACCTCCTTAGGGGTTTCCTTCATGCGCTGGCAGCATGTCGATTTGTGTTTTGACTTGGATCGCCCGCTCAACGTCAGCGGCAAATTCTTTTTCTGTTTTCCCATGGAAAGAAAGGTTCCTGCGCACGAGTTCCCGGAAACCGGGGTTTACATCGTCCGGCCATTGGCCGGCACAGGCAATGCAGGCTGCCATAAAAGGGTATGGCTCCAGCCTGCCCTCCAGGCAGCGCCGGCAGTAGGAAAAACTCACTGGGCCGCAGGCCGAGCCCGCCACCACGACTTCCGTTTCCTGCCCGCACACATCGCACTTCCCTTGGAAAGATACATCTTCAAATTTCGGCATCCTTTTTCTCCTTTAGGTCTGGGGCATGATACGCTGCGCAAGGCACGTACCCCGTTTTTCCGTTTCGGTTCGGCTGATGGCGGTGGTAAGCGCCCTGCGCTCGCCCACCAGGGTGACCTTGCTCTTGCCACGGGTGATGGCTGTGTAGACCAGAGAGCGGTTCAGCATGATATAGTGGGCCCTTTGCAGGTTCACGATGACCGATTCATACTCCGAGCCCTGGGCCTTGTGGACAGTGGACGCATAGGCCCAGTCCAGCAGGGCCAGTTCATCTGTAGAGTAATCCACCGTCCTGCCGCTGAAATCCACCTGGATCACCACGTCGTCGCTATAGGAGATGTTGAAGATATACCCCACATCCCCGTTGTTGACCTCCCGGGCGTTCTTGATCTGCATCACTTTATCCCCCACCCGGAAAACCTTGCGTCCTTGATGGGCCACGGGCTTCCGGGGTTAGCCGTTGAAACGGACATGGGACGTAGATTGCTTTCTGTGAGAAGATATGCTATACTTGAACCCGCAAGCGGACTGACTAACCTGATTTCTATGGGAGGTGGGCTCATGCGGAAGAGAAAAAGAGCAATTAAAATCTTTTTTCTTTTTGCTGCGGCTGTGGCTATACTGCTGCTTATCCTATACATCAATCATCAAATTCGCTTAAAAATGGAAGCTGAATTGCGATTGCCGTTAGGACGGATGGTTGAAGTTGATGGACACAATATGAGTATCTATGTGGAAGGAACCGGTGATACAACACTTGTTTTCATGTCAGGTGGGGGGACTTGTTCTCCCATACTGGATTTTAAATCCCTTTATTCGCTCTTAAGTGATAAATATTCGATTGCCGTAGTAGAGAAATTTGGATATGGTTTCAGCGATGTTGTGGATAAGGACAGAGACATTGATTCTATCCTCGAAGATACAAGAGCAGCCCTTGCGGCCGCAGGGTTAAACGCGCCCTATGTCCTTTGTCCTCACTCCATGTCAGGACTTGAAGCGTTATATTGGGCGCAGAAATATCCAGACGAGATATCCGCAATTATTGGACTTGATATGGCAGTGCCCGAGTATTATGACAGCATGAACATAAATATACCGCTTATGCGCCTTGCAAGCTGGGTGGCGAATATAGGCGTTACCCGTTTTATACCGGGCCTTTCGGACAGTGATGCTATAAAACACGGCACATTGTCAGAGGATGAAAAAGAAATCTATAAAGCCATTTTCTACAGTCGGACAGCAACGGTAACCATGATAAACGAAACCGCACAGGTGAAGAAAAATGCTGAAAAAGTGAGCAACATGGGAGTTCCGCAGCTACCCATTCTGCTATTTATTTCAGATGGTTCCGGTGGAACAGGCTTTGATAAAGAAACATGGAGGAGAATTCCAATAGAATATATTTCACAGGTCGATAAAGGGAAATATATAGAATTAAATTGTCCACATTATGTTCATGATTATGCGTATAAAGCAATTCGTGAGCATATCGCTGTGTTCTTGTCAGAATATATAGATTCCAATATGTCGGACTGATAAAATAGCCAAAAGCGCCACCATGTAGCTGTCCGGGGCGGGGAAGGACGGGTAAATGAGCCGTTCAAATTCGCATAACAATCTTCCCTCCTTTATTTGGGCTGTATGGCCACCTTCACCTTCCGGCTCTCCGAGGCTTTCAGCACCTCCGAATAAATAGCGGGGTACTTGGCCTTCAGCGCCTTGGAATCCGGGCGGCGGCTGGTTTTTGTGACAAAATCGATGAGGAATTTGTCGCTGGTGGTTTCCAGCACAGCGTGCTCGTGGGCCTGCATGACCTCCGCGATTTTCACACTGTGGGCCTCCATCTCTTTCTCGTATTGCTTGATCTCCTTGTTGCAGTCCGCAATTTTGCCTTGCAGCAGCGCCAGCTTCCGCAGGGCGGGCTCGTACTTTGTGGAAAATTCCAGGGTGGGCAGGGCCTTCTGGCTGGGGCCGTAGATGCGGGCCAGGGATTCCAGCGCCGCCTTGGGGGCCACGTCCGCCATAGTGGGCGGCTTATCATGTTCCAGGCTCCAGATCCATTCGTCCAGGCGCTCAAAAATCATGTCCTCCTTGGCCTTGTCGCGAGTGATCTCCGGCATGGCCATGTCGCTGTCCGGGTTGTTGCCCCAAATGGCTGAGAACGCGCCATGCTCCACGTCCGCGACAGCCATGTAAAAGCGTAATTGCAGCTCATAGTGGAGAGGGATGGCGTCATCGGCCCAATCGCTGGCTTTGTGGTAGGTACAGCTTTTGCACTCCAGGATACCCGGCTCGCCGGTGGGCTTGATGAACCGCCGGTCGAAGTTTGCCAGGGCATAAGAATGGCTGGCGTGCTGGTAGAGGTTGGTGTCGTCCGTGACTGTGTACCCGATCTTTTTGGCGAACCAGTGGGCGGCGATGGGCTCCAGCAAATGGCCCATTTCCAGCTGCCCGCTGTTGGCCTTTTGCGGGGGCCTCATCTGCCCCTTTTTGATTTTCCACAGCTCCAAAGGCGTCATCCACGGGGAAAGCCCGAAGATAGCTGCCACGTCGCTGCCGCCCACGGTGTAGGAGATGTCCCCCAGTGGGCCGTGCATCCGGGCTGCCAGCCAGTCTTTTTCGCTCATGCCAGCGGTGTCACAGAGGATTTTTGGCGCCGCCATCAGTAATCCACCCCCTTTGCCAAGTCATAATCTGACCAGCGCAGGGTCAGGGCCCGGGCCATGGTTTCTTCCACGGCCAGCAGCTTGCTTTCCGGGGCGCCCTGGGTCTTGAGGATAAAGGGGATCTCCTGCATGGCAAAGTACACATCGTGGGCCGTGGCAGAGTTTGCGCCCACCGCCATCTCATACATGGCGATGGCCTCTACCGCCGCCTTTTTGGGCAGGCTCAGCTTTTTGCACACCCGGGCCATGGCGTTGACCGGGTACTCCAGTTCCACGGCAAGCAGTTTCTCCAGCTTCTTCACCTGGTCACCGAACTGGGCGAACACCTGATCCATCGCCTGCTCAAAGTCCGCGACTTTGTGGCCTTTCCGATGGTCTACCGCCACGCATTCGCCGATGTGGATGGGGCATTGCCCGCCAGTCAGCAGGGCGGAGACCTTTGCCGCCGCCACGCCGGTGTCTGAGGTCAGGAACCGGATGCCGGGGGTGAGTTTGTTTGCCAAAGTCGTTTTGCCCTGGGCTGCCAACAGTTTGGCGTAAGCGCCCAGCAGGTCTTCCTTCTGGTCAGGCATCGTCCAGGAGGCGCTGACCAGGGAATGGTCGCAGTAGCCGTTTTCAAACTTGCTGCCGGGGAAGCGTTCGTCCAGCTTGTTTTGCAGGGCCCGGAGCAGCTCGTTTACGGGCAGGACAGAGTAATCTGCCGCGTCACCCGCATGGACGGCGGTGACTTTTTCGTCCCGGATGAGCAGCAGGGCCTCCTCGCCGTACAGGCCCAGGCAGGCGTTGAGGACGCTTGCCAGCGTGTCCCTTTTCAGCTTCGGCAGCGCCGAGCCGCTGATTTTTGCCCGCCCCAGGAGGCTCTTGTAAGCCGTATCCCGGACGGGGTAGCAGCCCTCCGCCATGCGCATGGCAAGGCCCAGGTTTTTGGCCGTGTCCTCCACTGCGTCGCGGCTGACGCCGGAGGCAAAGGAGGACAGGTCGCTGTAAAGGGGCGCGGCTTTGTCCAGGGGCTCCACCCGCAGGTCTTTGACCCGGTGGCGTTCCCACTGGCTGCGGGTGGCCTGCTCCTCTTGATGCAGGAGCAGGGAGGGGTAGTTGCGGAAGGTGGCGCAGTAGCTGTCTTGGCAGTTTGACATTTTGTAGGACTCCCTTCGTGTTGTAAAATAGAAAAAGGCATGCGGTCAAATAGTTAACGCAGAACAAAAGAATAAATTTCTTTTGTTCTGGCGGCTATGCCGCCTGTTATAAATCCTGTAATGCAGGATTTATAACGCGTTTACTATTACAGACTGCTGCCTTTTTTGCCGTACCCGGCCCGGAAACATTTTACACAGAAACAAAAAAAGTGCCACTTGCGCCAAAAGGCACAACATGACACTTTGTAACTCGGAGACTGTGTTCGTTTTGCGAACCGGATACTGTAGTTCTATTTTAGCAGGTTTTGAGGGGGTTGTCAATCTGAATACCTGGGTAAATTGCCCCAATCGACATCTTCTTCGTCCACAAAACCGCTTGCTTCCGCTTCTTCCAGTTCCTTTGCTTCCTGCGGCGTGGCCTTTGTGAAGTCCGGGTCCCAGGCACGCACCAGTTTTTTAATAAACTCATAGGCAAAGTTCTGATCCGCCTCCGGGAGCATATCCATCAGCCTGGCTGCTTCCACTACTTTTTCGGACATACAATCACACCCTCTCACTTGTAGATATCGCCACGGTTTCCTATCTCCATAATCAGGAGGACTTCTACTCTTCCGTCTTGTTCCAGCCGGTATACCACACGCCAGCCGCCTATCCTCAGCCGCATCCGGCCATCACTATATCCTTGCATGGGTTTGATATCACCCTTCGGCGGTTTTTCTGTCAGCCCGGCTATAGCAGCCCGGATCCGCTCTACAGACCTCAAATCCAACTTGCTCAGGAATTTCAGCGACTTTCTGGAATACCGAACTTTCACGCCGTACACCCTTTCAAGGAAACACTATCTAACTTATACTATTCTACCAGACTGCGCCCAGATATGCAAATAGAATTTCTTCAGGCATCCGCAGTAGGCTGGCTTTCCTTTTCTCTCGCCTCCGCCTGCCTCACCAGCAATTCCACAACCTCAAATATCTCACGCTTGTCACGGGCGGACAACGGTGCCATCATTTTGGAAAGCTCTGAAGCCCGCTGCTCGGCAGCGTAGTCGAGCACGTCACGGAGCACCGCGTCGGCAGAAACGCCCAGGATATTCAGGATATGGACAAGCCGGTTATACGCCGGGAAATTGATGCCGCGTTCTATGGCGGAGATATACTGTTCGGTACACCCTGCCTTTACCGCCAGTTCGGCCTGGGTGAGCCCGGCCCTCTCCCTGCACTCCTTGAACCTGCGCCCTACCATTTTATTCCCCATGGATGTACCTGCTCCCTGTTTCTAAAAGTTGTGCTATTAGTATACAGGCTTTGCTTTGAGTTAAACAGCGAGCAAAACTTTTCTTCTAATTGTATTACTACGTATATGGGAAGAAAATTTCAAAAGGAAAGGGCACCGGCGAACCGGTGCCCCAAAATAAGATAAACTATAGATAACTGACTTATCATTCTACCCAATTTTCAGCCTTCAGCCCTGGAACCCGCTCAAATTCCCGGACATTGTTCGTAACGAGAACCATACCCTCTGCCCTAGCATGGCTGGCTATGAGAGTGTCCAAGGGGCCGATAGGCGTTCCCCGCTTCTCCAGGTAAGCCCGGATCCCTCCGTACTCCATGGAGGCCCGGTCATCAAAAGGCAGGACTTCCAGAACCAGGAGCAGCTGCATGATAGCGGCCTGGTTTTTCTGTGGGTTGGAGCTTTTTGCCGCGCCATATTCCAGTTCAGACAAGGTTATGGCGGAGATACACAAGCCATTTTGCTGGTTTTCCTTGAGCCTTTGCAGCACCTGTTCCGGCTTGTTCTTGATGGCATAGATGCAGATATTGGTGTCCAGCATATACTTCATAAGGATTCGCGCTCCTGCTGTACCGTCTGTTCCCTGCCGCCTTCGCAAAAATCGTCGGTAAAACTGTTCAAGCCTTCCAGGAACACATTCCATGCTGCCTCTTTCGGCGCCAGCAGCACCACGTCACCCAGGCGCTGGATCAAGACCTCACTATCGTTAAACCGGAACTTTTTCGGCAGCCGTACAGCCTGGCTCCTGCCTGTTTCAAAAATTTTTGCGACTTCCATGGCGCTCACCTCCTACAAATAGTATATATCGTGGTATATATTTTGTCAAGTTAAACAGAAAGGCACCGGCGAACCGATGCCCTTCCACAGAATAGATCATATGGTTTTATCGTTTGTTGTGGACAAGCGCCTCCAGCCCATCCATGCCTGTGTCGCCGTCACGGGTTCGCCGCTTACGGCAGCGTGCCAGCGCCTTATCGTAGTCGTAGCCCATGGCATCCGCATACCTCCCGCTGATTTTCCGGCATCTTTCTGCATGAATTTGGTAAGTGGCCTCATGATATCCGGTCAGCCCCCAGGCGGAAACAGCGCTTTCCAGAAGGTTTGCGTAGTCCCGCAAAGCATTCACAATCACATAAAGGTCGCCCATCGTGGTCTTGATCTCCCTTGTGGAACACGGTTTGTCGGGTCCGCCTAAATCCATATAGCGGAGGACGGCTCCGTGCTCCATGCCGTCAAGTTCGGTCATTTCTACAGTCTCTGTTGTGCTCTCTGTATAAGGGATATTTTTCACACTCATAATTTTTCCTCTATATTCGTATATGCTTTTTCACCACCGCCGTCAGCTTGGCAGGAAGCTTTTCCAGATCGGTAATATCCAGGAATGAATCCCCGTATATCCGCTGGATGTTGGGCTTGTCGTCGCCGATGGCGGCGGCCACAAAAGCGATGCCTTTGCGCAGGTACTCCTGTTTGATGCCCCGCAAATCTTCCTCGGCGGCGGTGCCGCTGTAGCCCAGGTCGGCGGGTTGGCCGTCGGACACCAGGATCAGCAGCTTCACGGCCTCGGGACGCCGGGATAGCTGCTCGGCTACATAGCGCAGGGCCGCGCCGTCCCGGTTGCTGCTGCGGGCGGAAATGTCCATCAGGCGGTATTTGTCGTCACGGTCAAAGCCGTCAAATTCAGCGTAGGAGTACATTTCCACGGTGTCCCCCAGGCTGCATCGGCCTGTGGAGTGGCCGTAGACCATCACGGGGATCTCCAGACTCTCGCAGAAGTCATAGAGAATAATAGCGGCGGCCCGGGCGTAAGTCTGTGCGTTTGCCTTGTCTGCTCATAGCGTCCAATCGCATTTTGTAGGCAAACGCCTTTTCGCTGGGCAGGATTTGCGAACGCTGGAAGTTGCTCTCCACCATGAGAATCGTGGCTTCATCTCTCGTCAGCTCCACGACCTCACAGCGCAGCGTGTTCATACCGGCAAGCTCACAGGCCCGTTTTCGCCGGTGTCCCGAAACAAGCTCATAGCGCCCATCGCCCTTTGGTCTGACGGTAGCCGGAGTAATCACTCCACGCTCCTTGATACTCTCCACAAGCTGGGTCATGTCCTCATCGTCCCGTACCTTAAAAGGGTGGTCGGGAAAGCTGTCGATCAGCTCAAGAGGAATGTCCCGTATTCTTGTGAGCTTCGCCTCGTCCCGCATTTCCTGCGTGGAAAACAGGTCATCGAGCGTCGGCAGAACGAAGTCGCTCTTTCTGCCTGCCACTGGCTAACACCTCCCTTGTGAAGTCGGTATAAGCCTTTGACGCTGGACTGCTCGGCTCATAAGCATAAATGCTTTTGCCCTTGGAGCTTACCTCGGCGGCTTTTACAGCGCTGGGTATGGAGGACTTGTAAATCCTCATCACGCGTCCAAAGTTCGCTCTGAGGGCTTCCACGGTGCTTCTGGCAAGGTTTGTTCGCCCGTCCACCAGGGTCAGCAGGATTCCATCGACCTTCAGATTCGGGTTGATGTGCTTCTTGACTTTGGAAACGGTCTGCAAAAGCTGGGTCATACCCTTTGCCGGAAGGTACTGCGCCTGAACAGGGATAATCACGCTGTCAGCCGCAGCAAGGGCATTGAGCGTTATCATACCCAGCGAGGGCATACAGTCGATCAGGATATAGTCGTAATCGTCTTTTACCTGATTGAGATATGTCCGCAGGGTGGTTTCTCGGCTCATCACCGTTACAAGGCTCATTTCCAACGCAGACAGCTCCAGATTGGCGGGAAGAAGATCTACATCCTCTTCATGGTGCAGAATCCCGTTCATGGGGTCGCTTGTTTCATCTCTCATCACCTCTGCCAGCTTTGTCGCCAGCGTGATAGAGAGAGCGTCCGTATCCTGCCAGCCAAGGCAGGTGGTAAGGTCGCCCTGCGGGTCTGCGTCAACGAGCAAGACCTTCTTGCCGTTCATGGCAAGCCCTATGCCCAAATTGACCGCCGTAGTGGTCTTTCCCACGCCGCCCTTCTGGTTGCAGATGGCGATGGTTTTGCAGTCGCTCATTCGGCTTACCTCCTTTCCTTTAGATTCATAGCCGCCCGC
>QZEE01000119.1 GCA_009917445.1 bacterium D16-76
TATACTCCCAATCTGCGGGACGTGTTCGGGCCGAAGTATTACAACGTGGACTTGCAGGCCAGCCTCTCCGGACTGCGCCGCCCTATCTCCTTCCGCCGTCTGCTGGACAATCTCAAGAATATCCCCCAGGCCGAGTACCTGATGAAGGCCGGACTGCCGGTGCTGGCGGCGGGCATCCTGCCCGATACCAGCGCAAAGAGCCTCCCAGAACTAACCGGGCTGGGGAAACAGTTCCTCCCGGCCATGCGGGAGAGCCAGGCCAGCTTCCGGGAGATACGCGCGGTTGCCAGACAGCGCAGCGCCAAGCCCGAAGACCTGTGCCAGCTGTGCGCCCTCCAGCTGGACGGGGAGAGCCTGGGGTTGTTGGAGAGAGCCGCCCATTTTAGCGCTATAGGCCGCGTCCTGCGGTATGTGCAGGGGCAGAAGAAGGCGTCCACGGGCCAGCTAAAGCGCCGCAAATTGCCCTACTTCCTGCGGCTTTACAGGGACTATCTGGACATGGCCCAGGATTTGAAAAGCGACATGACGGAGCGGGCCATCCTGGAGCCCCGAAATCTCAAGGAGCGCCACGACCTGCTGGCAGCAAGGGTCAACGAGCTGAAGTCCAGGCCGGACGATGAGCGCTTCCAGCGGGCCATTGACGAGGGCCTGTACGGGTGGGCCCAGGACTACGCCAATGAGGATTACTGCGTGGCCTACCCCATGAAGCGCAGCGACCTGACCACCGAGGGCCAGCGGCTCAATCACTGTGTGGGCATGAGCGCCTACTTTGAAAGGCATCTCCTGGGCCACCAGATGGTGTTCTTTATCCGCAAAGTTTCGGCCCCTGACAAGCCCTACTTTACCGCTGAAATCGACACGGACACCGGGCGGATTATCCAGCTGTACGGCTTCGGGGACTGCTCCGCGCCCAAAGAGGTGCGGGCTTTTACCGAGGGGTTTTGCAGGAAGATTCTTCGGTGGAAGAGTATGGACATACGGCGAGAAGCCGCATAAATTTTGCA
>QZEE01000120.1 GCA_009917445.1 bacterium D16-76
CTTTGGGACAAAATGTCCCGAAGTGCCGCTAAATCAGTGGGCCCCGAAGATGCTCCGGGCGATTGTCCCGGTCTTAAACAGCATGAAGCAGAGGAGCACCGTATAGCCCACGGTTCCCCATATCGCGCCGATGGGGTCGCCCCCGGTGGCGATGCCCTGCACCAGCACCGCATAGATGCCGACACAGACTAAAATCAGCATCCCTTGAAAGCCCACGGCAAAAAGGGATTTTAAGTAGTTCTGGCCCATGCCGCCCACCTCCCGGTTGGAGAGGGTGGCAACGGGGATGGGCGCAAGGCTGGTCAGCAGATATATTTCTATCATTCTTCCGTACACCAGCACGAAAATGATGATGCCCAGCGCCTGCATGGTAAGGCCAACAACGGAGGACTGGAGCCACAGCCCCAGAAGCGGCCCCAAATCCATCCCCTCCAGCGTGGTCTGGAGGTTGCTCAACATATCCGGGGAAACCGCCGTGGAGCCCTGTATCAGCCCGGCAGAACGGGAAATCACGCTCTGCGACACGTCAAAGACGGCCATCACGATATTGAATGTGTTGGAAAGTATCAGCACCGCGCACGCGGTCTTGAACATCCATTTGTAGAGGTTCGCCACGTCAACCTCGTGCATATTGTTTTTTTCAAGGAGCATCTGGATGAGCTCATAGGTGGCTACAAAGGTCAGCACCAGCCCGGCGATGGGTAAAATCACCGTCTCGGAAAGCTGGCGGATGAGGGAGAAAACCCCGGCGTTCCATGCCGCCGGGGTCGTCCCTACCTGCACCGCAATCTCTCCGACCTGGGCATTGACGGTATCAAAGAGCCCCTCAAGGTTCCCCATGATGCCGCCAATCAGCAGCTCTTTCAGCCAGTCCGTGAGCCAGTCGGTGAGAAAGTCCATAAGCCGCCGCCCTTAAAACAGCCCCGACAGCAGGGGGATGAGGGTCGTGCCGATGACGAT
>QZEE01000121.1 GCA_009917445.1 bacterium D16-76
CCGCTGCTGCCCTGAATTTGAAAAGGTTGATAAAGTGCTTGGGATGACGCCATGGGGCGTCTTTTTTCTTGTTTTCTATAACGTGCTTTTGGTGAATGGCGGTACTTTGTCAACAGAATCACATTGGGCCGGAAAAGGACTTCTCGCCGGTAATCCAAAAAGCCTTGGAACTGGGCGGCTACCCCACAGCCATGCAGTTTACTGGTATCAATGGCGGAAGAACCGTCACAACCGGCTTTGGACGCCACGCGGTCTTGTCCAATGCGGACAAAGTGGTCGAAGCAGTCAAGCGCGGAGCGGTCAGACATTTCTTCCTGGTTGGCGGCTGCGATGGAGCAAAGCCAGGGCGCAGCTACTATACTGAGTTTGTAAAGCAGACACCTCCTGACAGTATCGTACTTACTCTTGCCTGTGGCAAGTACCGGTTCAATGACCTGGATCTTGGCACCGTTGCCGGACTTCCCCGCCTGATGGATATGGGACAATGCAATGACGCATACAGTGCCATCCAAGTGGCTGTGGCCCTGGCAGAGACTTTTTCATGTGGTGTAAATGATCTGCCGCTGTCAATGGTTCTCTCCTGGTATGAGCAGAAGGCTGTGTGCATCCTGCTGACGCTTTTACACCTGGGAATCCAAAATATCCGCTTGGGGCCTACACTTCCGGCGTTCCTGTCGTCCAATGTGTTACAGTATCTGGTAGAGCATTATCACATTGCGCCGATCACAACACCGAAGAGTGACCTGGAGGTAATGCTAAAATAATGCTGGTTATAACCGCCGCCTCTCTGTATGAGTGGCGGCGGTTGCCTTTGAAAGAATAAAGAAAACTAAAAAGGTAAAAATTCAATCTTACATTCCCCCTTGACAATATCTTTAGAAATACCCCTACCACGAACAGGTGATGATCTATGCCCAGCGCCCGGACGCTACCGCCTGCGCCAGCTTCGA
>QZEE01000122.1 GCA_009917445.1 bacterium D16-76
TGGCTTACTCAGTACCAGTTCTGAACTTGGCAGTCAGCTTTGCTTTTGTGGGGGAATTGTGCGGGGTTGCCTCTTGATTTCCTGTCTTGGTGTGCCGTTTCTATGTAGCGGCGGTTATTCAGTTTTTAACTGGCTGCAATTCTACACTCGGAAGTTATCGCTTTCTGATAATCCAATCGTCATCTTGGGTTTTCCTTTCTGCATAGTAACCGCAAGGCATATCCTTTAAGGTACTAACAGAGTTATCTAAATCAAAAACCCATTTTAAAGATACTAACTTTGCTTCATCTGTTTCATGTGTTTCCCCGCATAGAAATTGCCACATTCCGTCATCTTCATCGTGTGATACATATAGAATAGGCGCCTGACGCTCCAATATATGACAACAGATAATCGTAGCAGTATCAGGTGAATCATAAAAAGGAAATTCCATGTCTGTTACTCCTTTCAAACTTCGACTTTTCACTTTTTGCAACTTCCCGACAAACTTCAATCTGTCGATATCCTTTACTTATAGCAATCCAAGAAATTAACAAGGGATACCCGCGGCAGAAAACCAACCAGCACAGTCGGATGGACGAATCAGAGAGAAAGCCTGAGCAATACCATGCGGAAGCTGGGGTAATAATCTGATTTTCAGCTTGCGAAGAATGGCCTTGATTTTAGACCACATATTTTCAATTGGATTCAAATCAGGGCTGTACGCTGGCAAGTACAGTAATTTCATGCCAGCCCCCTGCAAAAGTGTTTGGACTTCTTTGACATGATGCGTACGCATATTATCCATGATGACAATATCCCCTTGGTGCAGTGTGGGAATGAGCGTGTTTTTGAGATAGTCCAGAAATTTTTCACGGGTCGTTCCACCGCTGTAAATCGTATAAGC
>QZEE01000123.1 GCA_009917445.1 bacterium D16-76
TCACCACCTGCGGGATCTCCGCAGGGCGCCCTCCTTTGCTGCGACGGGCCACGCTCGGCTTTAGGACTGGACGCAAGTATCATTATCCCTTCTGCTGGTCGTCGCCATCGATGGATGTGCGTTCCATCGTCTGAGCCTGGAGGCCGGGTGGCGTCCGCTCATGTAGCTGCCGCTCCTCACGGCGGCAGAAGGAAAGTAAAAGGTGCGCTGGGTATTCGGTTTTCAAAGAGCAGGGAGGGGAACAAGAAAGACCCCTCACTTTCCAAGCCGAAAAGGTGAGGGGTCTACAACCAGATTTTTTAAATTTTTACGAGATTTTTCAACTTAGCAAGGATCTTGCGAACTCGCTTGCTGACGGCCTGCTGAGAAACCCCATAAATGACCGATAATTCACACTCGGACACGCCTGTGAAATAGTACTGTTCCAGCAACGTGCGTTCTTCTTCTGACAGCTTATTCAGAGCGCGGCGTAGCTTGTCCAGCAGGAGATTCCTTTCTGCTTGGCCCTGTGTATCTGCTACAGTATCCACCAAGATATCCTCGCCGTTGAACTCATCTGTAGTGAGCATATCATAGGAAAAGTCGCCGTTATCCTTTGAGCGATCCTTCAGGTATTTCTCGCGGCGCTTCCTCCTATAGAACGCCTTGTAGTCATCTTCGGGCACTTCCATCAGCATACCGTGCAGGGGTATAAAACGCCTGCCTTGGTATGTATCCTTCTGCTGGCGGAACTCAGCATAACTGAGCTCCAGGTAAGTTTTGCCGTCTAAGACGAACACTTTCTTTGGTGTGTACTCCACCATGATTCCGCCAATCAATCTGTTTTGGGGTTGGCAAAACGATTGATTGG
>QZEE01000124.1 GCA_009917445.1 bacterium D16-76
TAGATGGTGTCGTCAATAAAAGTGTGATATAATAGTCTTCAAAGCAGAGGAGGACAAGAAAATGGCAGGAGAACAGCAACGGCACGACATAAGCGATAAAGCATGGGAGAGAATCAGACCGTACACCATAGGCGAAAAGGGGACGCGTGGCGGTAATGCCCGTGATACCCGGCAGTTTATCAATGGGGTATTCTGGATTCTTCGCACCGGAGCGCCCTGGCGGGATTTGCCGGAAACGTATGGAAACTGGAAAAATGTACACCGCCGTTTCTGTCGATGGCGTGACAAGGGGATCTGGGAAAAGATTCTGGAAGCCCTGGTGGATGACACGGACTTTGAGTGGCTGATGATCGACGCCAGCCATGTCAAAGTACATCCAGACGCTACTGGTGCGCGGGGCGGAAATCAGGCGATGGGCCGCACAAAAGGGGGCTCAACACCAAGATACATTTGGCCGTGGATGCGCATGGTATGCCGGTGCGATTCTTTATCACTTCTGGTACCACAGCGGATTGCACAATTGCGGCGCGGCTGATTGAGGGCTTTCGGGCGGAATACCTTCTGGCGGATCGTGGCTATGATACAGACGCAATCCTTCTCAAAGCTGTTGACGAGGGAATGATACCAGTCATTCCGCCAAGAAAAAACCGTAAACATCTGCGGGAATATGACAAATATCTCTACAGACTCCGCCATCTCGTTGAGAATGCTTTCCTGCTTCTCAAAAGGTGGCGCGGTATCGCTACACGCTACGCCAAAAATGCAGCTTCTTTTTCTGCCGCTGTTCAGATTCGTTGTATTGCTATTTGGCTCCTTATTTATTGACGACACTATCTA
>QZEE01000125.1 GCA_009917445.1 bacterium D16-76
TTGTCCATGAGGATGCCGAAAACGCTGTACTCCTTGCCAGGAGTCAGGTTCTTGAAAGCCACCACATCGTCGATAGTAACCGGGCCGTCGACGGTGACTTCTTTTTCTTCTCCAATGGTGGCCTGGGTGCCGATTTCCGGGACATGGACAGTCACCGTCTGGGATTCATCCTCAATATCTGCGTGGACAGCCAACTCCCGGCCATCCTGATACAGATTCTCGAATACTACGATATTAGTATCGGCTTTAATATATTTCGCGTCAAACTCAAACAGAACCGTTACCGTGCCGCTGGAGTTCTCCGGGGTAAATACGGTTTCAGAGCGCACCTCTGCACCATTGATTTTCAAGGGTTCATCGGCTGCCTTGTCCATAAGCACACCCTTGACCGTATACTCCTTGCCAGGCACCAGATGGGTGTACTCCACTACATCCTCTAAGGTGAATACTTCGGTTGCATTGACTTCCTTCTCGCCGCCGATGCTGGCGGTCGTGCCCAACTCAGGCACTTTATCGTTGACCACTGTAATCTCAATAAGCTGTTCGTCCCGCTCCACCTGCACATGGTGAATGTCGGTGTTGGGAAGATACCCCTCGGCAGGCTGCAGTTCCCGAACGATCCAGTTGCCCAGAGGGACATCCTCAAAGGAGAACACACCGTTCTCGTCTGAGGCAGCGGTCAGTATGGCGGTGTCGGAGGTGAACTGTAGTACATCTGGACGGAACAAGCCAAACAGAGCACCGGCGATAGTTTCCTGGTTCTCCCGGTCGATTTTCAAGCCCTTGATGCTGCCATAGATGAGCTCGTTGGTGATGGGTTCGCCATC
>QZEE01000126.1 GCA_009917445.1 bacterium D16-76
GAAGGGCAAAATCAGCATCACCAAGCTGGGCGAGGCGTTCTCCTCCGTGACAGCTCTGGGCGGTGCGGCCGCCGATGAGGACGGCAATGAAGTTGAATTCCCTGTTAGCTATCAGCCGGTCTACGAGGAAAAGCAGTTGGCGGGCGCGGTCTACGAAGTAACCGCTGCCGAGGACATCATCACCCCGGACGGTACCATGCGCTATGCAGCAGGCGAGGTGGTATCCACCCTTACGACCGCCCAGGACGGCCCTGTTGCCACCGAACCCCTCTATCTGGGGAAGTACCAGGTGCGGGAAGTGGAGGCCCCGTTTGGCACGGTTCTGGACACAGAAACGCACACCGTGGAACTGACCTACGCTGGGCAGGAGGTTGAGATCACCGAGGCCAGCGCCACCCTCCACGACGACCGGCAGAAGATAAAAATCAGCCTCGATAAGGTGCTGGAGCAGGACGAGCGGTTCCAGATTGGCATGAATGGGGAAATCACTACGGTGCAGTTTGGACTGTACGCCAGCGAGGACATCACCGCCGCTGACGGTTCCGTCATCCCCGCTGATGGGCTGATTGAAACTATAAACTGTGCGGAAGATGGCTCGGTTGTGTTTGTTACCGACCTGCCTCTGGGCAGTTACCACGTCAAGGAAATTTCTACCGATAAACATTACACTCTGCCGGACACCGTGTACCCTGTCGTGTTCGAGTATGCAGGGCAGGATGTGGCGCTGGTAGAGGTTGCCCTGAATGATGGCGAACCCATCACCAACGAGCTCATCTATGGCAGCATCAAGGGCTTGAAAATCGACCGGGAGAACCA
>QZEE01000127.1 GCA_009917445.1 bacterium D16-76
GAAGGGCAAAATCAGCATCACCAAGCTGGGCGAGGCGTTCTCCTCCGTGACAGCTCTGGGCGGTGCGGCCGTCGATGAGGACGGCAATGAAGTTGAATTCCCTGTCAGTTATCAGCCTGTTTATGAAGAAAAACAGTTAGCAGGAGCGGTCTACGAAGTAACCGCCGCCGCGGACATCGTCACCCCGGATGGTACCCTGCGCTATGAATCGGGCGAGGTTGTTGCCACCCTTACGACCGCCCAGGACAGCCCCGTTGCCACCGAACCCCTCTATCTGGGGAAGTACCAGGTGCGGGAGATTGAGGCCCCCTTTGGCACCGTGTTGGACACGGAGAGCCACCTTGTGGAGCTGACCTACGCCGGGCAGGAAGTAGAGATTACCGAGGCCAGCACTACTCTGCACGATGACCGGCAGAAGATAAAAATTAGCCTCAATAAGGTGCTGGAGCAAGACGAGCGATTCCAGCTCGGCATGAATGGGGAAATCACTACGGTGCAGTTTGGACTGTACGCCAGCGAGGACATCACCGCCGCTGACGGTTCCGTCATCCCCGCTGATGGGCTGATTGGAACTATAAACTGTGCGGAAGATGGCTCGGTTGTGTTTGTTACCGACCTGCCTCTGGGCAGCTACTATGTCAAAGAGATTAGCACCGACAAGCACTACACTTTGCCTGATACTGTGTACCCGGTTTTGTTTGAGTATGCTGGGCAGGATGTTTCTGTAGTAGAAATCGCCCTGAACGATGGCGAACCCATCACCAACGAGCTCATCTATGGCAGCATCAAGGGCTTGAAAATCGACCGGGAGAACCA
>QZEE01000128.1 GCA_009917445.1 bacterium D16-76
CCCGGCTGGACTAAGCGTAATCCTACAGAAAGCCATATCTATTCTTTGCCCGACGATATTGCCGCGAATCCCGCGAGTATCGCGGCGGTGGAAGAGGTACTGGGCCGTGTTGCGGACTGGCGTGGCGATAATAGCAAGATTGGCTGCGCTATTCAGATGTTTATATACCGTGTAAATCAGGAGCGCCGTGACCGGGCCCGGGAGCGAACAAGAGCGCTGCAAAAGGCCCACTTTGCCATGTTCCCCGAGTACCCTGCAGACCTGGCGGCGTTCTGCGAGGACCGCGTTTTCCAGTCCTCGGTGCTGTATGTTTCAAAGCTGAAAAAGACATTGGCCAATGGCCAAGTCTCCGGTGAGCGGCGGGCCGTGTGCAGGCATTGCGGAAAGTCGTTTCAGGTGGGGCGCGAGGTCAAGCCTGGAGGCTCCGGAATCTGCCCAAAGTGCGGCCACCCGGTAATCTATAGGGCCGGCTGGCTTGAAAAAGAAGTCACCCACAAGGTCAAAATCTGCATCGCCTATAAAGTAGACGGCCAGCTGCTCCTGCGCTATGTGGACGTGGAGCGCATTATCTACCCCGACCGCAAGGAGCCCCAGTACCGCTTCTCCGACTGCTTCAAGACCCTGTTTCTGACCGTCAACGGCAAGCCCACCGAGTACGCCTACGCCTGGTGCCAGGCCCCATACTGCGGCTATGACTGGCGCCGGCTTCGCAACAGTTCGGAGTGCCTGGGCGAGAGCTATGTGTATACTCCCAATCTGCGGGACGTGTTCGGGCCGAAGTATTACAACGTGGACTTGCAGGCCAGCCTCTCCGG
>QZEE01000012.1 GCA_009917445.1 bacterium D16-76
CCGCTGCTGCCCTGAATTTGAAAAGGTTGATAAAGTGCTTGGGATGACGCCATGGGGCGTCTTTTTTCTTGCTTTCTATAACGTGCTTTTGGTGAATGGCGGTACTTTGTCAACAGAATCTATTTGCTTCACATAATCCTCCGGCATCAGCCGGTAAATGTCAATCACCATACCATAATCCAGCTCGTCGTACTCGCCGCTGTCCATCATAGCCCGCAGGAAAGGGGTCAGCTTCTGGCTTACGGAGCGCATGGTAGCCTCAGGGGTGGGCATAGCATAAGAGCCAATGCCCGTTTCCGGAAAGCAGGCCTCAAAGCCCGCCACAATGGAATCCATGCTGATATGCTGGTAACCGTAGCGCTTGGCAATCATAGAAGAAACCGTGCTTTTGCCCGCCCGGGGCACGCCGGAAATAATCATATGCTTTTTCACAAAATGCCCTCCTTTTTATTCCGGGGCCTTCATGCTTTCTACCATGCTGATGTTTTTCAGCTTCCTGCCCATCACCAAATTCACAAGTACGCTGAAAAGCACCGTAAGCAGCGCAGACCACAAATAGCTTAAGGGATAGACGTTCCGGCCAAACATCACAATATCCACCTCAGCCGTCCGGATAACAAACTGGTGCAGCGCCACCCCCAGCGCCAGCCCGCACAGGCAGCCAATCACCGTGAGCACGGCCGTCTCCCGGTAGACATAAGCGGCCACCTCCCGGTCAAAGAAGCCCAGCACCTTAATGGTAGCCAGCTCCTTTTCCCGCTCGGTAATGTTAATATTCGTCAGGTTATACAGCACCACAAAAGCCAACGCCCCCGCCGAGATAATGAGCACCACCACAATCAAATTTAGGCTCTGTATGGTATTGTCAAAGCTGCGGGAAATCTCCGTGTTAAAGGTAGTCATCGCCACGTCCCGGCATTGCAGCAGGGCTGTGGTAAGGGCATCCTCATCCTCTGGCGATTCGCCGCTAGGCAGGCGGCACAGCACTGAATTCACCTCCGCCGCCTGCCCAAAAGCCTCCTCATAGGCGGCGGGGGAGAGGTACACATAATGGTGCACATAGTTCTCACAGATATCCGTAATGGTAAACGAAGCTTCCTGCTCATCGTGGTTTTTCAAGGTGATTTCGTCCCCCACCCGCAGTCTCTGGCGCTCGGCCAGCTTTTCGGTGACGACCACAGAATCCTCCGTATACTCGATAAGCTCCCCGCCCATCCGGTGCCGGAAGGTAAAATATTCCGGTAAAAGCCCCACATCTTCCGGGGCAAAAATCGTCACGCTGTCTACGGGGCAATCGCCCTGCGGCACGACCTCCCCGGCATCCTGTGCCGCCGCCAGGTATCCTTCTATCTGCCCCTTATCCTCCAGTATGGCTTTCAACTCCCGGCCTTCTAAAGCGCTGGGGTCTGTAAGCCCTATGGTCAGCTGGTAGTGGTTCAGCTCGTCAAATTGCTTGGCGGTAATGTCCGATATAGAATCCTTCACCCCAAAGCCCGTCAGCAGCAGGGCGGTACACCCGGCTATGCCCGTCACCGTCATAAAGAAGCGCTTCTTATACCGAATCAAGTTGCGAGCCGTCACCTTCTGGGTGAACTTCATGCGGCTCCACAAGGGCGTAACGCGTTCCAACAGTATGCGTTTGCCAGCCTTAGGCGCCTTAGGCAGCATCAACCGGGCAGGGGCTTCCCGCAAGGCATGCCAGCAGGCATTAAGAGTAGCCCCCATGGTGCACAGCAGGGCCGCCAGGGTGGCTATAGCGGCATAAGTCCAGTTAAAAGGCGTAAGCACATAGGGGATATCATACATAATATTGTAAGCCGTAATAATAATAGACGGGAACAGCCACGACCCTATAGCCAGCCCCGCCGCGCACCCGGCCAGGCTGGCCGCCGCCGCGTACAGCAGGTATTTTAAAGCAATGTGCAGGGAAGAGTACCCCAGGGCCTTTAAAGTGCCGATCTGCTGCCGGTCCTCCTCCACCATGCGGGTCATGGTAGTAAGGGCCACCAGCGCCGCCACCAGGAAAAAGAACAAAGGGAACACCGCAGCAATAGCCGCGATCTTATCGGCATTGCCCGCATAGCTTGCGTAGCTGGTGTTGTCCATGCGGTCAAAAATATACCACTGGCCCTCCTCAATCTCCCGTACCTGGGCCTCCCCATCCAAAATCTTTTCCCAAGCGTCCGCCAGCTCCTTATCAGCCTCGGCCTTGCCCTCCTCGTATTCCCTTTGGCCGTCATCCAGCTGGGTCTTCGCCTCTTCCAGCTGCCTAAGGCCATCGTCATACTGAGCTTGCGCCTGGGCAAGCTGGGCCTCAGCCTCGGCAAACTGGCTTTCCGCGCTTTGCTTCGACTGCCGCAGGGTAGCCTGGCTCTGGTCCAGCTGGGCCTTTTGGGCCGTAAGGGTAGCTTGCTGGCCCTGTAAGGCTGTGCGCTGGGCGGTAATCTCCTGCTGGCTTTCGTCCAGCTGGGCCCGGCTGGCCTGTGCTTGCTGAACACCCTGTTCATACTGGGCCCAGCCCGCATCCAAGGCCTCACGAGCCCCAGCCGTGTCGGTGCCCTGTGCCTGCAAAGCCTGCAGCCCCCCGGCCAAGCCCGAAAATTGCCCCGCCGCTTCCGGCGCCAAGCCCCCCAGCTGTTCAATAAGCGCCAAGGCCCCCGCGTCCGAGGTATCCGTGACAGGCAAACCCAAGCCCTGGGCCGTCTGCCATAAAAGGGCTTTGCCGTTTTCCAAAGCAGAAAGGTTTGCCTCCTGCCCGTCCAGCTGGGCCTTGGACTGGGCCAGCTGAGCCTCCGCCCCCTCCAGCTGGGCGCGGCCTTCATCTAGCTGATTTTGGGCAGCGTCTATCTGCTGCCGCCCGGCATCCAGCTGGCTTTGGTAATGGTTGACCTGGGTATACCCATTGTCAATCTGCTGTTGGGCCGAAGCCGTCTGGGACTGGAAATAAGCCCGGCTATCCGCCAGCTCCGCCTGGCCCTGTGCAATCTCTGCCTGGGCGTCCGCCAGCTTCTGTTCATTTTCCGTAATCTCCCGCTGGCCATCCTCCAACTTCCGGCGGGCCTCTTCCAACTCCCTTTCCGCCTCGGCCTTGCCCTCTTCGTACTCCTTCTTAGCGTCTTCCAACTCCTCTTCCGCTTCGCCCACGATCTCCTCATACCGCACCTGGGCCCGTTCTTCCCCCAGCTCTTCCAGCTGGGCATAAAGCCCCTCCACCGTGTCCTCATAAGCGCCGCCAAAAGAGTTCCACCCCTTCACGCCCTCTGCCGTAAGGTAAGCGCCGGTATAGGTATCCAAATCAAAGCTTTCCGGCACCGTAAAAGCAAACAAGCCTACCGTACCGCTGCCGGCGGTGGTGTGCTCCTGCTCCATAGAAAGGTAAGAGGAGCTTTTCACCGTACCCACCACCGTAAAAGACTGGGGGACCATATCCTCCACATCCTGCCCCGGCTGGACCGTAAGGGTCTCGCCCAGCCAATCCTTATCCTCCATCAAGGTCTTGGTGAGGATGACCGCACACTCCCCAGCCCTTTCCGGCAGCCGCCCCGACACCAGGATAGGCGTGTTAATAGCCGGGGAATCCCCGCTTTGCAGGGTATGCATGCGGGTAGTCAAAGCGTCGCCCTCTTGGGACTCCACCACAAAATCCAAATCCTTCACCGGCATAACACCCTCTATGCCGGGCATAGCCCGCATAAGCCCAATATCCTCTTCCGTCATCCCCAAGGTAGAAACGGCCCG
Organism: bacterium D16-76; assembly: GCA_009917445.1. Classification (GTDB taxonomy): domain Bacteria; phylum Bacillota; class Clostridia; order Oscillospirales; family Acutalibacteraceae; genus Acutalibacter. Next base: position 3,739 of record QZEE01000012.1, read on the forward strand.
CAGGTCGTAAAAATCCGTATCGTCATAATACTTTTCCGCCGAGGCCTGCATATCCCCCGGGGAGGAAAGCAGCCCTGCCAAAAAGCCCACACCCAAGGCCACAATGGCAAAAATCGCCAAAAACCGGGATAGACTGCTGCGCACGGTACGCAGGATCGATCTGCAATAGGTCTTCTTCATGGCCTGCCGCGCCTCCTCTTTATTTTACCACTCAATATCCTGGACTGGGGTAGGGTGGGGGTTCACTTCGTTAGAAAGGGCCTTGCCGCTTTTAATGCGGATGACACGGTCAGCCATAGCCGTAAGGGCCCCGTTATGGGTTATAATAAGCACCGTGCGCCCCGTCTTCCGGCAGGTGTCCTGCAAAAGCCCCAGCACAGCCTTGCCGGTGTTGTAGTCCAGGGCGCCGGTAGGCTCATCACAAAGCAGCAGCTTAGGATTCTTAGCCAATGCCCGGGCAATAGCCACCCGCTGCTGTTCGCCGCCGGAAAGCTGGGCCGGAAAGTTTTTCAGCCTGTCCCCCAAGCCCACATCCCGCAGGGTCTGGGCCGCATCCAGGGGGTCGCGGCATATCTCGCTGGCCAGCTCCACATTTTCCAGGGCCGTCAGGTTCTGCACCAAATTATAAAACTGGAACACAAACCCCACGTCATGCCGCCGGTAGGCCGTCAGCTGCCTGGCGTCATACCCGCTTATAACGCTGCCGTCCAAGGTAATGCGTCCTTCATCGCAGGAATCCATTCCCCCCAGCATGTTAAGCACCGTAGTCTTCCCCGCGCCCGAGGGCCCCACAATGACGCAAAACTCCCCCTTCTCCACAAAAAAGCTAATATGGTCCGCAGCGGCAATGGTGTTGCCGCCCATAGTATAAAACTTGCACACGTCTTCAAACTCAATAAAATGGGACATGAAAACACCCTCCTGCCCGCAGGCCCATAAACATACATAAAGCATACCCAACATGTATGAAGTTAGTTTCAAAAAAATATGAACAAATTGGTAACGCCCCAAAAAGAAGTGAAGCGTGGGGTTCCCCAAGGGGGGCTTCCCCCCTTGGGCGGATTCTTAAGGCAGCGCCTTAAGCCGCCGGAGGCCAAGCGCTACAGGTATTGCGAATCCGGCCGCAAGGCCCTGGCGGCGGCCCAGTCGTAGTCCCGCAGCTGGCCCTTGCAGGAAAGCTGGGGGTAGCCCCATTGCCGCAAAACCTCGAAAGCGCCGACAGCCACCGAGTTAGAAAGGTTTAAGCTGCGGGCCTTGTTCATCATGGGGATGCGCACACAGGCGTCCGGGTGCTGCACCAAAAGGGATTCCGGCAAACCGGCGGATTCCTTGCCAAAGAAAAGATAGCAGTTGTCGGGATACTCCACATCGCTGTGCCGGTTTTGGGCTTTTGTGGAAAAAAAGAAGAAATTCCCTTGGTTTTTCGAGAAAAAGTCGTGCAAGCTATCGTAATAAGAAAGGGTCAAATAGGGCCAGTAATCCAGGCCCGCATGGCGCAGCTTTTTATCGTCGGGAGTAAAGCCCATAGGGCCCACAAGATGCAGGGCCGCGCCGGTAACGGCGCAGGTGCGGGCAATATTCCCGGTGTTCTGGGGGATTTCCGGTTCTACAAGGACGATATGCAGGGACGCCATAGGCGCACCGCCTTTCCTAAAAAATAAAGGTAACAGGTGGCTTTTGAAAAATATGGGGGCGCCAGCCCCCGCATAAAGAGAGGGGGCGGCGGGCATGCTGGATGGTAGGACAGCTTTGCGGCTGCTGAGATTTTACTTGATGTTATGGAGGTTTGACGCAATGTACAAGCAGACCATGAACGTAGCGAAAGGCATTGGCATGGGGGTGCTGGCGGGGACGGTGGTAGCGGCCATTGGCACAAAAGCCATGGCGGGCAACCACCGCAAGGCGGCGCACATGAAAAAGAGTGCGGGCCGGGCGATCCACACCGTGGGCAGCCTGATCGGCGACGTAGAAAAAATGCTGAAATGATAGGAAAAAGCGGGGGCCCACAGCCGGGCCCCCGCTTTGCCGTACCGGCTGTTTCCCTTCCTTTCCCGCTACAGGTCCCAGTCCGGGCTGGTGTAGCCGGGGTCTGCCAGCTGGGGGTCATCAGCAGGCTTTTGATAAAGGATGCCGTTAAAATATTGGTCGTCCCGCCACTCCCCATCAAAAACGATGGCCCCGTTTTTATCAAACTCGGTGCCATGGCCGTGGCGCATGCCGTTTTTCCAGCTGCCATAGTAAAGAAGGTTGCCCTCAGGGTCAAAGGCGGATGCCAGCCCGGTATTCTGGCCCCCGGCCCACTTGGTAACCATAACCGAGCCGTCGGCGCTGTTGACGCTTACCCCAGCGCCCTCCTTTTTCCCGTTAACGATTCGCCCGCCAAAGCGCAGGCTGCCTTCCTTGTCAAACAAAGAGACCTGCTGCCCCGGCCGCCCCTGCACCCACCGGGACACATGCAGGGCATGGTCGCCTTCCCGGAAGGAGACGCCCAGCCCGTCTTTCTTATCGTCGCGCCAAAAGCCCGCATAGCTTAAGTCGCCGTTTTTATAATAATGGCTGCCAAAGCCCTGGCGCTTGCCATCCTGATAGTCGCCTTCGTAAGCCGTAAGCCCGCTGGGCTGCTGGGCGCGGCCCTTGCCGGTAAGCCTGCCTGCCCGCATGGCATCAAGCGGTGCTTGGGGCGCAAGCCTTTGGCCCCCAGGCGCCGTGGGCGGGGGAGAGGGCTGAGGCACAGGGCCCGTGTGCCGGGGTGGCTCCTTCTGCGCATGACGCTGGGCGCTAGGCCGCTGGACCCGGCCCATCTCCCCAGCCTGCCGCGCAGCCGAAAGGATAGAAGTATCCTCCGCCCCCGAACGGGACGGATGCCCGCTGCCATGCCGCGTCCCCGCAGCCGCCTCCATCCCCCCAGCCTGCCGCGCAGCCGAAAGGATAGAAGCATCATCCGCCCCTAAACGGGACGGATGCCCGCTGTCATGCCGCGTCCCCGCAGCCGCCTCCATCCCGCCAGCCTGCCGCGCAGCCGAAAGGATAGAAGTATCCTCCGCCCCCAAACGGGACGGATGACCGCTGTCATGCCGCGTCCCCGCAGCCGCCTCCATCCCGCCAGCCTGCCGCGCAGCCGAAAGGATAGAAGCATCATCCGCCCCCAAACGGGACGGATGCCCGCTACCATGCCGCGTCCCCGCAGCCGCCTCCATTCCCCCTGCCTGCCGCGCAGCTGAAAGAATAGAAGCCTCCTCCATACCCAACTGCGGCTGGGCCGCTTTGTCCATAGCCCGCTTAGGCGGCTCTTCCTCATAGCCCGCATGAGCAGCCGGGGCAGGGGAGTAGGGGGGCTCATAAGCCCCCACCCCATAAGGGTCAGGCTCCGGCCCCTCTTCACCATAATTTTGAACAGGAGGAATCTCCGAAGAACAAGGCGCAGCCACTTCCTGCGGGACAGGGCTAGGCGGCGCCGCTTCCTGGGCCGCTTGTTCCATAGCCTCCCGCACAACAGGCAAAATAGGAGAATCCTCCTCCACCTGAACCGGGGGCAAAACCTCCTGCGCCGGGGGCAGGGGAGGGGCCGGCGCCGCCTCATCCCACACGGCAGGAAGCTCCTCGGCAGGGGCTTCCTGCCGGGCGTCCGCTAAAATAAATTCAATATCCAGCTCGTCTGTTTGGGCCGGGGGCCCTTCCGGAAGGGGCGGCGCTTCCATAGGCAAGCCTTCCAAGGCAGGCTCAGGCAAATCCCTGGCCGCGGCCTGAATAGTCAAGGGAGGGGCCGGCTTTTCTTTTTTCTCAATGCGCGCGTACTCCTCCAGGCTGGGGAAGGTGACATCCTCCCCGTCCTCCTCATCGCCGGAAAAGGCCCCCTCCTTGATCTCCCAGGCAGGCATAAGCACCATGGTGCCGCCGCGAATCTCCTCCAATGCCTGAACCCTGGCCTGGGCTTCCTGCTGAGGGCAGTAGCAGCAGGGCCCCGCCTCAGCAGAAACGATGAGGGCAGGCTCGCCAAACCGGGCGTTGACCAATGCCTGTTCCGCAGAGCCCGGCTGATAAGGGGCCGGGTGCAGCATAACCGAACGGTACAGCTTCTTATCCGGGTCCCAATCGTAGCGGCCCACCACATCCTCCATAGGGTCCGGTTTAAACATGACTTTGGCAGTCCCCGGGTCCCAAGGCTCGTAATATTCCGACTTCTGCCAGGCGTGGTCCTTGCTGAAAAACGCCCGGCTGACAATCACGCCCTGGAAATCCCGGCTGACCAACACATAGCCGCCCTTCTGGTCAAAGGCTTCTTCCAGTGCCACACCTTTTTGGCCAGAGACGCCCAAGGCCGTTTTCTTCCAATAAAACCCCCAGCGGGAGAGCTTGCCCCGCAGGTCGCCGTCAAAGCCCTTTACAGTTTCCCTGCGCCCCACCTTCACAGCCTTGCGCCCCCCCGTGAAAAACCGCTGCCGGGCAGAAGCAAGCTCCCCTTGGAGCATTTCCAGGCTGTCCCTCTTCGGGAAGCACACACCATATACATCTTGCGAAAGCAGGCTGGCCCCTTCGGCGGGCCTGGGCTCTTTATTAGGCTCTTTTTTCCCCTTTTCCATATCGGCTGCCACTCCCCTTCTGGACAAAAAGACATACTTTCCTTCATTATACTATAAAAAACGGAAATAGGGAAGCCTTTTCCGGTGGCTTCCCTAAATTTCCTTTTAGCAAAAAGCCCCGCACTCCCTCTAATATGCGGCCGGACTCGGGGCCATGCCTGGGGCTCAGCCCCGGCCGTCCCAGCAATAAGTGCACAGGCGGCATTTATCCAGGCCCACCGAAGCCACCATGTCGTCTAAACGGTGGTAGCGCAGGGACGTAAAATTCAGCTTTTTGCCAATATAGTCCACCATAGCCTGGTACTGGGGTGTCTCCGGGTCGGCATACTGGGCGATGTTCCCCGGGCTGCTGGTGCCTTCCAGTTCATGGATCACCCGCCGGGTGATCAAATCATCCTGGGAGGTAGAGCGGGAGAAGTTCAAATACTTGCAGCTGTACAGGGGCGGGGGGCAGGCCGGGCGCACATGGACCTCCCGGGCGCCGCTCTGGTACAAAAATTCCGTAGTCTCCCGCAGCTGGGTACCCCGGACAATCGAGTCGTCAATCAGCAGCAGGCTGCGGTTTTTAATAAGCTCGTGTACAGGGATCAGCTTCATTTTGGCAATCAGGTTCCGCTGGCTTTGCATAGTAGGCATGAAAGAACGGGGCCAAGTGGGCGTATACTTGATAAAAGGCCGGGAGAAGGGGATGCCCGAGGCGTTGGCATAGCCAATGGCATGGGCGGTGCCGGAATCGGGCACACCGGCAACCGTATCAGGCTTAGCGTCGTCCCGGCTGGCCAGCATAGCCCCGCAGCGGTAGCGCATTTCTTCCACACTGATGCCCTCATAAGAAGAAGACGGGTACCCGTAATACACCCACAAAAAAGTACAAATGCGCATGTCTTTGCCTGCCGCTGACAAAGTCTGGGCCCCTTCCGGGGTGACTATGGCAATCTCCCCAGGCCCCAGTTCCCGCAGCTGGGTGTAGCCCAGGTTCAGGTAGGCAAAGCCCTCAAAAGATACGCAGGTGGCCCCGTCCTTTACCCCCACCGAAACAGGGGTGCGCCCCAGCCTGTCCCGGGCGGCCAAAATGCCCTTGGGGGTAAGGATAAGCATGGTCATAGAGCCGTCAATGGTCTCCTGGGCGTACTGTATGCCTTCTATAAGGTTCTCTTTTTGGTTAATAACCGCCGCCACCAGCTCGGTAGCGTTCACCTCGCCGCCGCTCATCTCCAAAAAGTGGGAGTGCCCGCTTTTAAAAAGCTGGTCCACAATCTCCGTAGTGTTGTTGATCTTACCTACAGTAACAATGGCATAGGTGCCGTGGTGGGACCGTACAATAAGGGGCTGGGGCTCATAATCGGAGATAGAGCCAATGCCCAAGCGCCCCCGCATTTCCGAAACATCCTTGTCGAACTTGGTGCGGAAAGGGGAGTTTTCAATATTGTGTATGGCCCGGTCAAAGCCCTTTTCCTGGTCGTACACAGCCATACCGGCCCGGCGGGTGCCCAGGTGGGAGTGGTAGTCGGTGCCGAAAAACAGGTCGAACATACAGTCTTCTTTAGAAGCTACGCCAAAAAAACCGCCCATAAAAACACTGATCCTTTCTAATTGGCCATAAGGTTTGGGCCCGCAAAAGGGCTTATTTATCACAAGTTTAACACACTTTTCCCGAAACTACAATGTGCCCAAGGCGAAAAATAGCGGAAGACAGGGTTTTTTCCGGGAGATTCATAAGGTTGCACAGAAAAGGGGGAAATGCGGGCGGCGAATGGTGCAAAACATAAAAAATGCAGGAAAGCCAAAATCCACTTGCATTTTCAGGCGCGGTATATTACAATAATCAAAGTTTGACTTGTAAAAATGCAGACACCTTTGGTCTGCTGATTCAAAAAATTCATTCTGACTGGGAGATGTTTTGATGAAACTGGCAGCAATGGAGCTGGACGGCCTGCGTCGGGTGAACCGGGAAGCAGCCAAGCAGTATGAGGATTTCAAGTCCCTGGGCATAGAGCTGAACATGGCCAGGGGGGTACCCAGCGCCAAGCAGCTGGATTTAGCCCTGGGGGTGCTGGAAGCCCTCCACGCCCGCAGCGAGTTTGCCAATTCCAACGGCGACGACTGCCGCAACTATGGCGTGTGGAACGGCCTGCCGGAAATGCGGGCCATTTTCAGCGATATGATAGGCGTACCGGCCGGGCAGATCATCCTGGGCAACAATTCCAGCCTGCAAATGATGTTCGACGCGGTGTGCCAGGGCTACGTAAAGGGCTTTGGGGGGTATGAGCCCTGGGGGAAGCAGGGCAAGGTGAAATTCCTGTGCCCCGCCCCGGGGTATGACCGGCACTTTGCCGTCACCGAATATTTCGGCATGGAGATGATTCCCGTGCCCATGCTGAAAACCGGCCCGGACATGGACATTATCGAGCGGCTGGTAAAGGATGACAAAAGCATAAAAGGCTGCTGGTGTGTGCCGAAATATTCCAACCCCACAGGCATCACCTACTCAGACGATACCGTGCGGCGCTTCGCGGCCCTGCGCCCGGCAGCCAAAGACTTCCGCATCATGTGGGACAACGCCTATTGCGTCCACGATTTGACCGACACCCCCGATACCCTCCTGGACCTCTACAGCGAGTGTGTAAAACAGGGCACCCAGGACCAGGTGCTGTTCTTTGCCTCCACCTCCAAAATCTCCTTCCCCGGTGCCGGGGTAGCGGCCCTGGCCGGCAGCCCCAAGAACATCGCGGAGTTCCAAAAACGTATTACTACCCAGACCATTGGGCCAGATAAGCTCAACCAGCTGCGGCACATCCTGTTCCTCCACGACATCAACGGCGTGCGTACGCTGATGAAGGGGCACCGGGACATTTTAGTCCCCAAGTTCAAAATCGTGCGGGAGACCTTAGAAAAAGAGCTGGGGGACTTGGGCATAGCCAAGTGGAGCAACCCCCAGGGCGGGTACTTCGTCAACCTGGACGTCATGAACGGCTGCGCCAAGCGGGTGGTAGAGCTGTGCAAAAACGGCGGCGTCACCCTAACAAGCGCCGGGGCCACCTTCCCCTATGGGGCCGACCCCAACGACAGCAACATCCGCATCGCGCCCTCCTTCCCGCCTGAAGAGGAGCTTTCCCAGGCCGTGCACCTGCTGTGCATCTGCGTAAAGCTGGCGGCCTCTGAAAAGCTGCTGGATGAAAGGCAATAAAGCGAACCAGGCACAACAAAGCGCGGGCCCTTACGGGTCCGCGCTTTGTTGTGCAGGCGGGTTTTTAGGGGGCAGGACGGGGGGCAAAAGCTGGGCCTCCTTCAAAAACGCATACAGCATGCACAGGCCCATAACGTAAAGCAGCACCCAAAAGCTGCCGCCCACTAAGGAGAAATATACCGCCGCCAGCATAGCCAAGGGGTGCACCTTAGCCGTAGAAGCCACCAACTTAGGCTCCATGACCTGGCGGATGCAGGTAATGGTCAGCCACCCAATAAATAACCCCGCCGCCTTGCCGTACTCCCCAATAAGCACCTGGTACACAGCCAGAGGCGTGAAGACAATACCAGGGCCCAGCACAGGCAGCAAGTCCGCCGCCGCCGTAACAAGGCCAATAGTGAGAGGGTAGGGGATATGCAGCAGGGAGAGGATAACGCAAGTCTCACAAAAGGTAATAAAATAAAGGAATAAATAAGACAGGAAATACCGCCGCCCCGTGCCAGCCGTGCTCTCCAGGCCAGCCTTCACTTTCCCCACAGCGCTGTCGCTGAAAAAACGCCGCGCCCAAGCCCGCAGCCGGCCCATATCCCGTGAGAAGCAGAAAGTGGCAAACCCCGTAGTAAGAGCCAGGGCCAGCAGGGTAGGCAGGGAAGCAGCCAACCCCAAAAGGGCTTTCAAAAAAGAGAGCACCAAACCCATGCTGCCCTTAAAAAATTCCAAAATTTCCTCCTGGTTCTGGCGTATGAAGTTCAAATCAAGGCCGTCCAAAAAATTCCCCACCCGGCGGAAGAACGCCTGTACCGGCGGTGTAAAATCCGGAAAGCCCCCACTAGAAGCCTTTACCAAGAAAGCGGCGGCTTCCCGCACGCCATAGTACCCTATAAGCCCAGCCCCCGCCGCCACAGCCGCCAGGGCCAGGGCCGCCGCCAAAGCCGAGGCCCCCCCGTGGGTGCAGGGCAGGTGCTTCTCAAAAAAAACGATGACAGGCTGCACAGCCGCTGCGGCCAGCAGCCCCAGCAGAAAGGGCAGGGAATAAAGGAAGGTCTTGACCCATAAGAAGAAAATAAGGGTATACACAGCGAAAAAGACCAGCAGGGGCCGCAGCCGCCGCAGCTCACCTTTTTGCAGCACAGGCCGCGCCCCCCTTTCACCGTAAGCCGTTTTCTTTACTATAAAATAAAGTATGCCCCAGCGCCATGAAAAAATGCCCCCGGGTTCAACCCAGAGGCATCCTTTACACGTGTTTCGGTTGCTTTGCGGCCTGCCGCCTTTCCGGCTATCGTTCCTTGCCGGTAAGCAGCCAATCGACGGAAACGTTCAAAATGTCGGACAGAGCCAGCAGTTCCACGTCGGTGACAAAGCGCAGCTGCCCTTCCAGCTTAGACAGGCCCGAGGCGTTCAAATCCACGCCGCGCACCTGCAGCTGGGCCAAAAGCTCCTTCTGCTTCATACCCTGGCTTTTCCGGGCAGACTCTACTCTGGCACCTACCAAGTTTTTTGAGCCCAAGGGCTGGCTGCGCAATCTCATAGCTGTACCCTCTTTCCCAAAAAGTTTCAGTGTCCTACCCATATTATAAGGAAGGGGGGCGGGGAAATCAATCTACTTTAAAGAATTATACAGAAAAATTTTGAAATTTACACAGTTTGTTTTCCCATAGGGTTTTATTCTTTCACAAAGGGCATAGACTTGCAAAAAAGCACTGTACTTTTCGGTAAAAGCTGGTATAATAGGTCATGGCGAAAAACTTAACAGAAAACCACGCCTTTAGTGCAGGGAAAGGAAGGCACACCGCCATGGGAAAGAATTTTACAAGCGATGAACGGAACCTGACCATGCTCACCGATTTTTATGAGCTGACAATGGCAAACGGCTATTTCCAAAACGGCCTGCAGGACACCATCTGTTATTTTGACATGTTCTTCCGCAAGGTGCCGGACAACGGCGGCTTTGCCATTATGGCCGGGGTAGAACAGCTGGTGGACTACCTGCGAAACCTTGCCTTTTCCCAAGAGGACATCGACTATCTGAAAGGCAAGCATATCTTCTGCAAAGAATTTTTGGAGTACCTGCGGGACTTCAAATTCCAGTGCGACGTCTGGGCCGTGCCAGAGGGCACGCCTATTTTCCCCGGCGAGCCCATCGTGACAGTCCGGGGCCCAGCTATACAGGCCCAGTTTGTGGAGACCATGGTGCTTTTATGCATAAACCACCAAAGCCTGGTCGCCACCAAAACCAACCGCATTGTGCGGGCCGCCCAGGGTCGGGCTGTCATGGAGTTCGGCTCCCGCCGGGCCCAGGGCTTTGACGGCGCGGTATACGGGGCCCGGGCGGCCTTTATCGGCGGGTGCGCGGGCACAGCCTGCACCATCAGCGACCAGATGTTCGGTGTACCGGCCTTAGGCACCATGGCCCACAGCTGGGTGCAGCTGTTTGACAGCGAGTACGATGCCTTTAAAGCCTATGCCGAGGCTTACCCGCAAAACTGTGTGCTGCTGGTAGACACCTACAACGTGCTGAAATCCGGCGTACCCAACGCTATCAAAGTGTTTAACGAGGTGCTGGTGCCCCAGGGCTTCCGCCCGGCGGGCATACGCATAGACAGCGGCGACATCACCTACCTGTCCCGCAAGGCCCGGAAGCTGCTGGATGACGCAGGGTTTGAAGACTGCGCCATCTGCGCCTCCAACTCCCTGGACGAGTATATCATACGGGACATGCTGATCCAGGGGGCAAGGGTAGATTCCTTTGGCGTAGGCGAACGCCTCATTACCTCTTCCTCCGAGCCCGTGTTCGGCGGGGTGTATAAGCTGGTAGCCGTAGAAAAGCCAGACGGCTCGGTAACGCCAAAAATCAAGATTAGCGAAAACGTGGCAAAGATCACCACCCCCTGTTTCAAAAACGTCTGGAGGCTTTTTGATAAAGAGACCGACAAAGCGATCGCCGACGTAATCACCCTGCACGACGAGATCATCGACGATACCAAGCCCTACACCATCTTTGACCCCAACCATACCTGGAAACGCAAAACCGTGCAGAACTTCTACGCGGTGTCGCTGATGACGCAGATTTTCAAAGGCGGCACGTGCACCTATACCCCCCGGGCCCTCAAGGCCATCAAAGCCTACTGCATGGCCCAGGTAGACACGCTGTGGGAGGAAGTGACACGTTTTGAGAACCCCCACACCTATTATGTAGACCTTTCGCAGCCGCTGTGGGAGGAGAAGAACCGCCTGCTTTCCGCAGAATCCTTTTAAAAACGCGGGCAGCAGCGCAAAAACGATGAAGACCTGATTTGTGTGAGCAGGCCGGACAGTTGCGGGCGCTTTGCGAAAGCGGGCGTCTGAGGAAAGTCCGGGCTCCAAAGGGCGAGGATAACGGCTAACGGCCGCCGGGGGCGACCCCAGGGAAAGTGCAACAGAGATATACCGCCGGGGGCAACCCCGGTAAGGATGGAAAGGCGAGGTAAGAGCTCACCGGCGCGCGGGGAACTGCGCGGCCCTGTAAACCCTATCCGGAGCAACACCGTGGAAGGACAGCAGTTCAGCCTGCAAGCGCGGCCCGCGTGTCCTGAGGAGGTGGCGTGAGCCTGCCGGCGACGGCAGGCCAAGATAGATGGCTGTCCGCGACAGAACCCGGCTTACAGGCCTGGTCACATAAAAAGGACTTTATACAAGGGGCGGCATGGCTTATAGGCCGTGCCGCCCCTTTCATCATAGAGCAGCGCCAGAGAAAGCGGCGGGAGGGGTCCAGGGGCCCGTGGCCCCTGGCAGGTTCTTAGGACAGCGTCCTAAGTGGGGTTTGGGGCAAGCCCCAAGGTCTTGCCGCAGGGGGCGCCCTTTGCCCCCGGAGGCTCAAAACGCGTCAGCGGGGTTTGGGGTAAACCCCCAAGGTCTTCTTAAAATCAGAAAAGAGGCAGAAAAGAGGCAGAAAAGAGGCAGAAAAGAGGCAGAAAAGAGGCAGAAAAGAGGCAGAAAAGAGGAGAAACCATGGCCGCAGAAGAAAAAGACTTTTCCGTAGGCTCAGTCAAACGGCGCATTATCGCCCAGGCCGTGCCGCTTACGGTGGCCCAGGTGGTGCAGCTGCTATACAACGTAGTAGACCGCATCTATATCGGCCACCTGGAAAGCATTGGCGACGTAGCCCTAACCGGGCTGGGCATCACCTTCCCGGTAATCGTGCTCATCGCCGCCTTTACCAGCCTTTTCGGCAGCGGCGGCACCGCCCTGTTTTCCATTGCCCGGGGCAAACGGGACGAGACCGAAGCCGAGGCCATTTTAGGCAATGTATTCTCTCTGCTGCTGGCCTCCTCGGCGGTGCTGTTCGGGGTCTGCTACTTTTTGCGCAGGCCCATCCTGTTCCTCTTCGGGGCCAGCGAGCTTTCGGTGTTGTACGCCGACCAATATTTGCAAATCTACGTCTTTGGCACCGCCTTTTCCATGCTGGCAACCGGACTTAACGGCTACATAAACGCCCAGGGCTTCCCCCGGGTAGGCATGCTAACAACCATCCTGGGGGCGGCAGTCAATATCCTTTTAGACCCCCTGTTCATTTTCGCCCTTGATATGGGGGTGCGGGGCGCGGCCCTGGCCACCGTTATCAGCCAGGGCATCTCCGCCCTGTGGGTGCTGCGGTTCTTAACAGGGAAAAAAGCCCTGCTGCGCATCAAAATAAGCCGCATGCGCCCCACCTGGAAACGCGCCAAATCCATTATAGCCATTGGCCTGCCAGGCTTTGTGATGCAGGGCACCAACAGCCTGGTGCAAATCGTCTGCAACAACCAGCTGCAAGCCTACGGCGGCGACCTGTACGTGGGCATCCTGACCGTGTTAGGCTCCGTGCGGGAAATCCTTTCCCTGCCGGTCATGGGGGTAAGCAACGGGGCCCAGCCGGTCTTAGGCTATAACTACGGCGCAGGGAAAAACGAACGGGTAAAAGAAGGCATACGCTTCACAGCCGTGTTAGGCTTTGTATACACCATGCTGGCCTGGATCGTGGTAATGCTGATACCCCGGCAGCTCATAGGCGTCTTTTCCAGCGACCCCCGAACCGTCTCCACTGGCGCGCAGATGCTGGGCCTGTACTTTTTCGGCTTCTTTTTCATGGCCTTCCAGTTTGTGGGGCAGACCACCTTCCAGGCCTTGGGCAAGGCCAAACAGGCCATCTTTTTCTCCCTTTTCCGCAAGGCGATCATTGTGGTGCCCCTTACCCTGCTGCTGCCCGCGGCGGGCTTTGGGGTAGAAGGGGTATTCCTGGCCGAGCCTATCTCCAACGCCATAGGCGGGCTTGCCTGCTTCATTACCATGTGGGTGATGATCTACCGGAAGCTATAGCCCCCTTTTCCCAAAAGAACCCAAGGCTTTATCTTGAATCCTGGAGTCTGTTTTCAAACCGGAGGGATGCCAGGATTTTTAAATAAAATGGAACGGATTCAAGGAAAAACCCGCAAGAAAGGCTGTGGCCTCTCAAGGATTTTTGACGCAGAAGCCGTCCGTTTTAGACGTAAAGACGGCGCTTCGGAGTTTTAAAACAGACGCTAGACAATAGGGGGATTTTTATGGACAAGCTCACGCTGCTAAAAGTGCTCTTCGGCCACGACGGCTTCCGCGAAGGCCAAGAGCCCTTGGTAGACGCCCTCCTTTCCGGCCGGGACGTGCTGGGGGTCATGCCCACTGGCGCCGGCAAGTCGATATGCTACCAGCTGCCCGCCATGGGGCTGCCCGGCTTTGCCCTGGTGGTCTCGCCGCTTATTTCTTTAATGAAAGACCAGGTAGCCGCCCTGGTACACAGCGGGGTGCCCGCGGCGTATATCAATTCCTCCCTCACCCCCGCCCAGCAGCGGGAGGTCCTGCAGCGGGCCGATACGGGGGCATACAAGCTGATCTACGTGGCCCCAGAACGCCTCATGGCCCCAGATTTCCTGCGGCTGGCCCAAAAAGGCGGCGTCTCCCTGGTGGCAGTCGACGAAGCCCACTGTGTTTCCCAGTGGGGGCAGGATTTCCGGCCCAGCTACCTGGACATCGCCCCGTTTTTAGAGAAGCTGCCCCAGCGCCCGGTGGTAGGGGCCTTTACAGCCACAGCCACCGGCCAGGTCCAGGCAGACATAGAAAAGCTCTTGCTGCTGCAAAACCCCCTGCGGGTGACTACCGGCTACGACAGGCCCAACCTCTATTTTGAGGTGGCCCGCCCCAAAGATAAAGACGCCTGGCTGCGGCATTTCCTGGCTGGCCGCGAAGGGCAAAGCGGCATTATCTACTGCGCCACCCGCAAGGCCGTAGAAGCCGTGTGCGGCAGCCTGCAGGAGAGAGGCATCACAGCCACCCGCTACCACGCCGGCCTGGAGGACGAAGAGCGCCGGCAGAACCAGGAAGATTTTGTCTACGACCGCTGCCGGATAATGGTAGCCACCAATGCTTTCGGCATGGGCATCGACAAATCCAACGTAGGCTTTGTGGTGCACTACAACATGCCCAAAAACATCGAAAGCTATTACCAAGAGGCAGGCCGTGCCGGCCGTGACGGCGCGCCGGCACACTGTGCGCTGCTGTTTTCCCCCCGGGACGTGCAAACAGCCAAATTCCTCCTTGCAAACCCCACAGAGAACGAAGCCCTTTCCGAAGAAGAGCGCCAAAGCGTGCGGGAAAAGGACTTGCAGCGCCTGTCCCAAATGACCGCCTACTGCAAGACTACCAGCTGCCTGCGCGGTTTTTTGCTGGGGTATTTTGGGCAGAGGGCCCCCATCCAGTGTAACGGCTGCGGGAACTGCCAGGGGGAAGTGCAAAGCTGGGACATTACCTTGGAAGCCCAGAAAATCCTTTCAGGCGTAGCCCGGGTAGAGCGCAAATACACCAAAAGCCTGGGTGCGTCGCTGATCGTAGATATGCTGCGGGGCAGCAAAAGCCAGCGGGTAACCCAGCTGGGCCTAGATACCCTTTCCACCTACGGTGTCATGGCAGACGTCCCCCGGGCCCGTCTGGTGTCTTATGTAGACTTCCTCACCCTGGAAGGCTACATAAAACAAGACAGCGGGGAGTACCCCGTGCTCCGTCTAGGCCCCCGGGCCCGTGGGGTGCTGCTTCACGGGGAAAAGGTCGCCTACACATGCGTAGGGCAGGCCGAAGCCGACCGCCTGGCCCCCGCCAAGACCGCGGAGGCCAACCGCGAAGAACCAGGCGGCTTGTACGAGGCCCTGCGTTCCCTGCGCACCCGCCTGGCCGCAGAAGAGAACGTGCCCGCCTATATCATATTTTCCAATACCGCCCTGGCCGACATGGCTGCCAAGCAGCCCACAACCCTGGAAGAGTTCCGCTTAGTATCCGGCGTAGGGGAGGTAAAAGCCAAAAAATACGGGCAGGCCTTTTTAGAAGGGATCGCCGCCTGGCAAGGGTCATAAGGTTGGGCCCCGCCCGAACCCGCCAAGGGGCGGTCTCGCCTGCCGGCTCGGTCCGTCGCTGGACGTGCCCCACTGGGGCGCAGCGCCCCCCTGGACACCCACCGCCCTTCAAAAAGGGCGGCCCTAAACTTCACTTTTTGCGTTGTCGATAAAAGAAAAAGGCCAAGGCTTATTTCAGCCCTGGCCTTTGCTATTCTCCAGATTACAAGATTAAGCCTCTAAAATTTGGATATTGCCAGAAGTGGTAGAGAAGTGGAACCGCCCAGCAGGACGCCCTGTACCGTAGGTATTTTCACTCTCCTGCCCTCCTTGGCTGGGGAACCCGCAGGAAAACTGGCCAGAGATCGTATCATGCCCGGCGGTAAAGCAGGCAGAAGAGGGCAGCTCCAAGGTAAGGGAGCCGGAAACCGAGTCCATGTCAACCTCTTCCGGGCAGGCAGACAAAGCCCCATGGCACAAACCGGAAACGGTTTCGGTGCTGAAAACCTCAGCCTTGCCCCCATAGTAGATTTCGCCGCTGGTAGTGCTGGCGTTGGCCGACCCAGCCGCCGCGTCCGAAAAATATATACTGCCGCTGGTGCTGCTGGACTCGATAGCCTGGGCCGTAAGGCCCTCTGAAACAATATCACCGCTGGTGGTGCTTATGGAACAGCTGTCGCTAAAGGTAAGGGGTGCGGCAAGGTGGATGTCCCCCGAGACAGAGGAAAACTCCCCTTCCTCCGCGGTAAGCCCGCCAACCTCTAGATCGCCGGAAATCGTAGAGCAGTCTACCTCTTCCAGCCCTTGGGCCAAAGCCTGCGGCAGCTCTAAAGTCAGGGACTTTTCCAGGCCTCCGAAGCCGAACAGGTTGAAGGAAAAAAACCTAAAACGGTTATGGTCCCAGTCAATGGAAAGGGTGCCGCTGCCAAAGCCTACCCGCATCTGCTCGTTATCTTCCAACAGGCGCGAGCTGGTCTCTGTGATGCGTATTTTCCCCCCAGGCACGACTTTAACCAAAACCGGGCCCGCCTCCCAGCTGATTTCCAGCTTTTCCAAAGGCTCGTCTTCGGGGTCCAGCTCGACCAGATTGTCAAAGCCGTAAGGCTGGGGCCTATCCCCGTGGGCCGAAGCCCGCAGCAGGCCAAACCCGTCGCTGTTTAACCCCACCATCAAAATCCCGCCCAGAAAAAGCACGGCAATAGAGCAGGCGATAATCGTAAAGACAGCTCTTTTCTTACTCATGGCGCGTCCCTCCTTTTCGTTATTTGCCGTTGCGGTCTTGCAGGGACAGCACAGCGCTGATAATGCTGTCCACCGCCGGGGCGATCAAAAAAAGAACCCAGGTAATGTACCACTTGCCCGTGCCAAAGCTCAGCAGGAAATAAAGGGCCAGCACCAAAGGCCAATAAGCGGCCCGTATAGACTTCATCAGCTGCTTTTTCTGGGACTTCCCCGACTGCCACTCCTTAAAATCCTGCACCACCGTGCCGGGCATCACATAAGGCTGGGCCTTTGGCTTTGTCATGTGGTTATAGATCAACAGGCCCGTAGCACAGGCGATCATCACAAACATCATCGCCACGCCCAATACCGCGCCGTCACCATGACCGCCGAACAGGGCAGAAAGCACAATAAGGGGCACCACGCTTAAAATATACAGCATAACCGCAATCGTGACCACCAAAGCGCTGCGGCTGCTGCCAGGCACCGGCACAGCCTGGGGCACAGGGGGCTCTGGCGGTGCGTCTTCCGTAAGTCCCGCAAAAAGCTCCTGCACGTCGCCAATGCTCATAACCGTCAGGTTATAGGCGTCGTCCTGGCTTTTGCCTTCGCTTAACAGGGCAAAGTATTTGTCTAAAAGGTTCTGGGTCAGCTCCACCTTCAGCTCATAGGCCCGCTGGGTGCGGGGGGCGCTTTGGAAAAGCTCATCTACATAGGCGCGGATACGGTATTCCATCTTCAAAAACCATCCTTTCAAAAAACTTATTCCGGGTAGATCAGCCGCTGCAAAAGCCCGGCAGACTGTTCCCACTGGGCCACCATGCGGTTGTACTCTTCCACGCCGTGGGGGGTAATCGAGTAATATTTCCGGCGGGCCCCCGTGTTTTCGTCCCCCCAGTACGAGGTGATGCAGCCGGACTGCTCCAACCGCCGGAAGGCTGTGTACAGGGTAGCTTCTTTCAATTCAAAAAGCCCGCCGGTCTTCTCCACAATAGCCCGGTTGATCTTGTAGCCATAGCTGTCCTCTTTCAGCAGCTGGGCCAGTATAATCGTGTCCGTATGCCCACGGATCATATCCGATGCAAGGGACAAGCTTCTCGCCTCCTTCCTTTTGTCTGGTTTGATTATAAGCCTTATATACCTCGTCTGTCAAGGTATATAACCACGAGAAATACTTACAGATTTCTTAACATCATAATCCCCCCGCCGTAAACCTACCATAACCCCAAAAGAGCTGCCATTTGCCGCACAGCAGCCCACCCCCGCGGCCGCCTCACCCTGCTTTTGCAAGGGGATTATCTATGTGCAATACCGATGTTCCCATTTGGGAAAAGTACACGCTTACCATTGAAGAATCGTCAAAATATTTTCGTATCGGGAAAAACAAGCTGCGCAAGCTGGCAGAGGAAAGCCCCGCCGCTGGCTGGGTGATTATGAACGCCAACCGTATTCAGATCAAGCGGAAGCAGTTTGAAAAAATCCGCGTTGGACGTGATTTAAGAAAAAAGAACGTGCAAAAGGGCCTTGAATATGCTATAATAGATGCAGCATATCAAGGCCCTTTCCGTCTTTGGAAAGGAGCAGCGCAGTATGTCAGAGAAAAGGCGGGCGGTATGCTTACAAATACGTTGATACCTTTGGGAAACCGCAATTCGTCTACGCATGGAAGTTAGTGCCCAAAACCCCAGCCGGAAAACGGGAGGACATATCCCTGCGGGAAAAGGAAATCCAGCAAGACCTTGACGACGGGATAGACCCGTGCGGCCGCAAAATGACGGTCTGCCAGCTCTACGCGAAGCAGAACCGCCACCGGGGGAATGTGCGGCACAACACCGTAAAGAGCCGGGAACGACTGATGAAGCTATTGGAGAGCGGCCCGCTGGGCGCGTGTCCGATTGAGAGTGTGAAAATGTCCGACGCGAAAGAATGGGCCTTACGCATGAGAGATCGGGGCATAGCCTACCGTACCATCAGCAACGACAAGCGTTCTCTGAAAGCAGCCTTTTATACGGCGATAATGGAACGGCTGGCAGCATAGGCAGGACGAGGTTTTACTACTTTCGTACTACCTTTGAGAGCGAAAACCTAAAAACTTCCGAGAGTATATGTGAGCTTCCCCCGACAGCAAAAATGCCGAGAGCCCTTGAAAAATCAAGGCTTGGCGGCATTTAGGAACTTATAAAGAGATAGTCAGAAATCCCTTTGGATTTTACTTGCAAAAGTGCAATATAATAAAAGAAGCGCTTGGCTGCGTGTAAATTTGAAATAAGGAGATCGATCACCGTGAACCCATATCCCAAGGACCTTTTAGACCATGTAAAGCGCCTGCACTTTGTGGGCATCGGCGGCTCGGGCATGTGCCCTATGGCTGAGCTTCTGCACCACGCCGGCTACCAGCTTACAGGCTCAGACCGCAGCGAATCAGACACCCTGGACCGGGTGCGGGCCATGGGCATACCGGTCTTTACGGAGCACCGGGCCGAAAATATCGGCGACGCCCAGGCGGTGGTCTACACCGCCGCCTGCCGGGACGACAACCCCGAACTGATGGCCGCCCGGGAAAAGGGCCTGCCCACCCTGGAACGGGCGGTGCTGCTGGGCATGCTCACCCGGCAATATGAACAGACCATCGGCGTCTCCGGCACCCACGGCAAGACCACCACCACGGCCATGCTCACCCAAATCCTTATGGAGTGCGGCATGGACCCCAGCGCCATCATCGGGGGTAAGCTGCCCCTGATTGGGGGCAACAGCCGGGCCGGGGGCAGCGGGACTATGGTGTGCGAGGCCTGCGAGTATATGGATCATTTCTTCCAGCTTACCCCGGCGGTGTCGGTGATTTTAAATGTGGAAGCCGACCATCTGGACTACTTCAAGACCCTGGAGAACATCGTGAAATCCTTCCGCCAGTTCGCCAGCCAGACCACCCGCCTGCTGGTGGTAAACGGCGATGACCCCAAGGTCATGGAAAGCGTGCGGGGGCTGGGGAAGGAAACGGTTACCTTTGGCCTGGCAGACACCAACGATTATTACCCCGCCAGCCGGAACGAGGAGCCTTCGACCTGCGAAAGCTTCACCCTGATGCACAAGGGGAAGCCCTTGGGGCGGGTAGGGCTTTCGGTGCCCGGCCAGCATAATATGCTCAACGCCCTGGCAGCCGCGGCCTGCGCCCACAGCCTTGGCGCAGGCCCTGCCGCCCTGTGCCAGGCCCTGCACCATTTCACCGGAGTCCACCGGCGCTTTGAGGTGCTGGGCCAGTTTGGCGGCATCACCGTGGCCGATGATTTTGCCCACCATCCCACAGAGCTTACGGCCACCCTTACATCAGCCATGCGCATGGGGTACCGCAAGGTATGGGCTATTTTCCAGCCCCATACCTACTCCCGCACCAGCACCCTGCTGGACGACTTTGCCAAAGCCCTTTCCATCCCCGACCACCTGATTATGACGGAGATCCTGGCCGTGCGGGAGGAGAACGTTTACGGCATCACCACCGCCGACCTGGCGGCAAAGGTGCCCGGCAGCGTCTGGTTCCCGGGCTTTGAAGAGGTGGCGGGCTACGCCATGGCCCACGCCCAGCCCGGCGACCTGCTTTTGACCTTAGGCGGCGGGGATGTGTACAAGTGCGCCAACCTGATCGTAAAAAAATATAAGGACAGCCAAGGGGAATAGGAACATGAAACCGGAAATCAAGGCCTGCTTTTTTGACATTGACGGCACCCTCATCGACCACGAGGGGGGCAGCGTCATGCCCGCCTCTACCAAAGAGAGCCTGCAAGCCCTGCGGGAAAAGGGCGTAAAGCTCTTTGTAGCTACGGGGCGCATCCCGACCATGCTGGGCTTTTTGGAGAAATACTTTATTTTTGACGGCTATGTGTCCCTAAACGGGCAGCTGGTGGTGCTGCGGGACGGCACGGTGCTCCACCGCATGGCCCACGACCCGGGGGACATCCGGCAGCTGATGGAGCTGGTGCGGGAAAAGGGGTTCCCCTGCCTTATCATTGAGGAGGAGGAAAGCTTCTGCGCTGCTTACAGCCCGGCCATTGCCCAGCACTTTGGCTGGGAAGATTTGTCTACCCCCAAGCTTTACGACATTTCCCGGCTGGACACCCACCCGGTCCTGCAATTCCTGGTTTACGGGGCAGAGAACCTGCCCTACATTGCCGGCCTGCCCCACATTGAGCCCACCAGCGCCGGGGGGCATATCCACGATATTATCCCCAAAGGCGGCGGTAAAGAGGTGGGCATTGCCGCGGCGGCGGATTATTACGGCATAAAGCGGGAAGAGATCATGGTCTTTGGCGACGGCGACAACGACCAGCGGATGCTGCGCTGGGCGGGCATCGGCGTGGCCATGGGCAATGGCTCTGAAAAGGCCAAGGCTGCGGCGGACTACATATCGACCCACACAGGGAAAGACGGCATTTACAACGCCCTGCGGCATTTTGGGGTGCTGTAAGGGCGCTTCGGTTTTACGCAGAAGGCCCCCTTTTGGTGTGTTTGGCTTTGCGGCCCGCACCAAAAGGGGGTTTTATGTTTTGCCAGTATGGGCGGGCCTTTTGGATAAGCGGCCCTATGGGGGTGGCAGGGAGGATTTGAAGTGAAGTTATTTCACTAAAAATTTGCGGTTGGAAAGCCGTTTTTAAAAATATACAAAAAGTATATTCTATACTTACAGTAGAAATACTGCTTTCTTCGACGGGCAAATCTGCCATGTGTCTACAATTTTTTCACGCACATTATATGGTGGTTATGAAAAAAATTACCAGAAAATATTGTCGTTTTCCGGCTGTTGAAATTTGTCGCTCTTGGTTTTTTAGATTTTTTTCGAGCTTTTCCAACCGCTTTTGGCAGAATGTTTTTTTACTTTTTTGTGCGAAAGCCCTTGCGGGAAATCCGATTATATGGTAAAATTTATTCACTTCAAAAAAATACCGGGAGGTTCGGCATGGAAAAGCAAATAAAGATACTGATATGTTCGGATGACGGCGAATGGGGCCGGGAGCCGTTGGAAAAAATAAAGCAGCAGGGCGGCCAGGCCCTGTTCGTCCAGCGGGACGGGACAAAGGTAGTGCAGCGGATTAAAGAAGAAAAGCCCGCTGTAGTGCTGATGGACCTGTTCATGCCCGGGCTTGACGCCATCGGCGTAATACACGCGGTGGCCCAGGGCCCGGCTTCCGAACGCCCGATGTACATAGTTACGGCGTCATACACCACGCCTATTTTAGAGCGGGAGGTCATTGGCGCCGGGGCCGCGTATTTTGCCCTTTCCCCCTACGACAAGGACGAAATGGTGGAGCGCATTTTCTCTCTAAGCACCCTGCGGGGCCGGCATTTTGATTCGGAGCCGGTAAGCCCCGGCCTGCGGGTACAGGTAACGGAGATCCTGCACCAGATCGGGGTGCCGGCCCATATCAAGGGCTACCACTACCTGCGGGATTCTATCATTATGGCCATTGAGGACCCAGAGGTCATCAACGCGGTTACAAAGCAGCTTTACCCCAGCGTGGCAAAGCGGTACAGCACCACCAGCTCCCGTGTAGAGCGGGCCATCCGCCATGCCATCGAGGTTGCTTGGGACCGGGGCGATGTGGATGTGCTCAACTCCTATTTCGGTTACACCATCCACAACACCCGTGGCAAGCCCACCAACAGCGAATTTATTGCCATGATTTCTGACAAGCTCTGCCTGCAGCGGGAACAGCACCAGCGCGACACCACGCCCGTAACGCGGGAACGCTCCCGTTCCCTGGCTGGTTAAGCCGCATCTGTGTACCTGTTTTGCCATTTCCACGCCGTGCTGGCAGGGGTAACGCGTACCGGGCGTTGTCCTTGCCCCAGGGCAGTGGCTTGGGGTATGGCCGCAGTTGGTAAGCAAAGTATAACAAACCAAGCGGGTGAATCTTGTCGAAATATGGAAGTAAGACACATTTTATTGTAAAAAAAGCGTGAACGGGCCCAATATATGGTAGATTTTTGCTAGACAAGAATTATATAAGACAATATATAAGGCATAATCTTGTCAACCCATGGTCTAAATCATCGCTTCCGGGGCCGCGCCGCCAAAAGCAGAAAAGCGGGGGGAGAGCCGGCCGTTCCCTGGCCAGCCCAGCTTTCCGGATATAGCAAAGGCCCCCGGGGCATACACCCTGGGGGCCCTGTTATATGCGGCCGGTGGGGAGGGGTCACCCACCCAAATAAGCCTTGCGGATCTCCTCACTGGCCGCCAGCTCCGGCCCGGTGCCGGACATGACCACCCGGCCCGATTCCAGCACATAGGCCCGGTCGGCGATCTGCAGGGCCATTTCAGCGTTCTGCTCTACCAGCAGGATGGTGGTGCCGGACTTGTGCAGCTCCCGTATAATGTCAAAAATCTGCTCTACCAGGATGGGGGAGAGGCCCATGCTGGGCTCGTCCAGCATCAGCAGCTGGGGGTGGCTCATCAGGGCCCGGCCCATGGCCAGCATCTGCTGCTCGCCGCCGGAAAGGGTGCCCGCCACCTGTTTCTTCCGTTCCTCCAGCCGGGGGAAGCGGGCGAACACATTTTCCAAATCCTCCTTAGAGGCCTTGCCCTTGCAGAAGGCCCCCATTTCCAGGTTTTCCAGCACGGTCATCTGCAAAAAGATGCGCCTGCCCTCGGGCACGTGGGCCAGGCCCATAGACACCAGCTTGTGGGGCGGCAGCTTGGCCAGGTCCTGCCCGGCCCCGTCCCCGGCGGCATAGGTGATGCTGCCGCTTTCCGGGCGTATCAGCCCGGTGATGGTCTGCAGGGTGGTGGTCTTGCCCGCGCCGTTGGCGCCAATAAGGGCCACCACTTCCCCGGCGTTTACTTCAAAGCTTACATCCTTAATGGCGTGTATTTTCTCGTAGTATACGTTGATCTTCTCCACCTTTAGCATGCCTGCGCCCCCTTCTTGCCCAAATACGCCTCGACCACCGTGGGGTTCGACCGGATATCCTCTGCCGTGCCCTTGGCAATGACCTCGCCGAAATTCAGCACGCAGATGCCCTCGCAGATTCCCATGACCAGCTTCATGTCGTGCTCAATCAGCAGCACCGCGATCTGGAACTTATCCCGTATCTTCACAATGTTCTCCATCAGCTCCGCGGTCTCCGCCGGGTTCATGCCGGCGGCGGGCTCGTCCAGAAGCAGCAGGCAGGGGTCCGTGGCCAAAGCCCGCACGATTTCCAGCCGCCGCTGGGCCCCATAGGGCAGGTTGCCGGCCCGCCAGTTGGCCATGTACTCCATGTTGAAGATGGACAGCAGCTCCATAGCCCGCTCATGGGCTTCCTTTTCCTTTTTCCAGTAAGAGGGCAGGCGCAGGATGCCTTCCAGGGCGCTGTACTTTTTCTGGTTGTGCAGGCCGATCTTCACGTTGTCCTCCACCGAAAGGTTGGAGAACAGCCGGATATTCTGGAAGGTACGGGCAATGCCCATCTTGTTGATCTGCACCGTAGTCTTCCCGTGGGTGTCCATGCCGTTGAGCAGGATCGTCCCCCGGGTAGGGGTATATACCTTGGTAAGCAGGTTGAACACCGTGGTCTTGCCCGCGCCGTTAGGGCCGATAAGCCCTGCAATCTCGGTGCGGCCGATGGTAAAGTTAAAGTCGTTTACCGCCCGCAGCCCGCCGAAATCCACCCCCAGGTGGCTGCATTCCAGCACTGGGGCATGGCCCAGGTCCCGCTCGGGTATGATGGAGTGGCTGGGCACCGGCACCATTTTACCCTTTTCAAATTTCAACTCAGGCATCCCCTTGGCCCTCCTTTTCCTTGGTTTTTTTCTGGGGCAGCAGCTTCCCCAGCAGCGTGCGTACCTTCTGGCTGTTGGTCACCAGCATCATCCCAATGAGCACCACCGCGTAAATCAGCATGCGGTAGTCGGAGAACTGCCGCAGCCAGGTTTCCGGCAGGATATACAGCACCGTAGCCGCCACAATGCTGCCCAGCATGTTGCCCAGCCCCCCCAGCACCACAAACACCAGGATGAGGATGGAGGTGTTAAAGTCAAACTTGCTGGCGGTCACGGTGTTCTGGCTTAAGGCGTACAGGGCCCCGGCGGCCCCGGCCATAGCGGCGGAGAGCACAAAGGCCATCAGCTTATACTTGGTGGCGTTGATGCCCACGCTTTCAGCGGCAATACGGTTGTCCCGCAGGGCCATAATGGCCCTGCCCGAGCGGCTGTCCACCAGGTTAAAGATGACCACCAGGCACAGCAGGATAATGAGGAACCCCGCTGTCAGGGTCGAGATTTTCTCAATGCCCGAAATGCCGTTGGGCCCGTTTACAATCATCTTGCCGCCTTTGCCCAGGCCGATGTCCGGCTTTAAAAAGCCAAAATGCAGGCCCTGGGGGTCTATGCCGATGTAAAGGTTTGTCACCACGGTCTTGATGATCTCCCCAAAGGCCAGGGTGACAATGGCCAGATAGTCCCCCTGCAGCCGCAGCACCGGCACGCCCACCAGGGCGCCGGCGGCCGCCGCCAGCAAAGAGCCTACCACCACAGCCGCCGCCATGCGCCCCCAGCTAGGCATGCCGGAGTTTGCCAAAGCCATAGCCGCCGTGCAGCCGGTAAAGGCCCCCACGCTCATAAAGCCCGCGTGCCCCAGGGACAGTTCCCCCAGCACGCCCACGGTCAGGTTTAAAGATACCGCGGCAATGATGTAGGCGCACATGGGCACCAGCAGCCCCTGTATGGCCGAGGGCATGGCCCCTGCCGCCATTACGGCCATCAGCGCCACATATGCCGCCACTACGATGCCGTAGGTGAGGAAATTTTTGCGGGATTTTTTCCGGATTATCAAACGTTTCATAAGCACCTCACACCTTCTCGCGGATCTTTTTGCCCAAAAGCCCCGTAGGCTTTACCAGCAAAATGACGATAAGCACCAGGAACACGATGGCGTTGGCCAGCTCGGTAGAAAGGTAGGCGCTGGAAAAAATCTCGATGATGCCCAAAAGGATGCCCCCCAAAAAGGCCCCGGGGATAGAGCCGATGCCTCCAAACACCGCCGCCGTAAAGGCCTTGATGCCGGGCATAGAGCCCGTAGTGGGGATAAGCTTGGGGTATGCGGAGCACAGCAGCACCCCAGCCACAGCAGCCAAAGCCGAGCCAATGGCAAAGGTGAGGGAAATGGTAGCGTTCACGTTGATGCCCATAAGCTGGGCGGCGTCCTTGTCCTCGCTGCAGGCCCGCATGGCCTTGCCGGTGCGGGTCTTGCCGGTAAAGAGGATGAGCCCCACCATGATAACGACGCAGGCGCAGATGGTTACCAGGGTCTTATAGGGGATGGTAAGCTCCCCGCCCAGCTGGATGCCCCCATTGCCGAAAAGGGCCGGGAAGATGCGGGGGTTAGAGGTCCACATAAGCTGGGCAGCGTTTTGCAGAAAGTAGCTGACGCCAATGGCGGTGATGAGCACCGCCAGGCTGGTCACTTGCCGCAGGGGCTTATAGGCCAGCTGCTCGATGAGGATACCCAGCACCGTGCATACAAGGATAGCCGTCAAGATGCCCAGCACCGGCGGCAGCCCAAAGCCGGTACAAGCAAAAAAGCACATATATGCGCCCACCATGATAATGTCCCCGTGGGCAAAGTTAAGCATTTTGGCAATGCCATAGACCATCGTGTAGCCCAGCGCAATAATGGCGTACACGCTGCCCAGGCTGATGCCGTTGATTAAGTTATTGACAAATGACAAAAATACCACCTCAAGGTCGCCTCCGGCGGCCAAAGGGTCAAAGACCCTTTGGAAACCCACGCTTCGCTTCCCGCGTTTTTGGGGGGTGGGGGAGGGAGGGGGTGCCCGCGCCGGTGGGTTGTTTTGGATTTTGGAGTTATATAGCAAGAAGAGGGCTGCCGAACTGGGGTCAGCCCTCTTGTGTTGCTATCCTTATTTATGGGGCCCTTTTTCCCTTCTTGGGGTTAGTCCATGCCTACGTAGGCGCCCTCTTTGATTACCATGCCTTTGGGGGACTTGCTTACCGCGCCGGTTTCGTCCCAGGTCATGTTCTCGCCGGTCAAGCCATCATAGCTGAAATCGCTGCTGGTGAACTTGGCAATCAGCTTGTCGCACAGGTCGCTGGCAGAGATATCGCTTGCTACCTCTTCATCCTTTAGGGCGTTGTAGATGGACCACACGCAGTCGTAAGAGTCGGCGGCAAACTGGTTGGGCACGTCGCCAAACTGCTCTTTATAGGTAGAGACGAATTTGCTGGTGGCTTCGTCGTCGCTGTCGGCGTTAAAGGGGGTCAGCAGCATGACGCCTTCGGCTAAAGCCGTGTCAAAGCCGTCCAGGGTCAAAATGCCGTCCATGCCGTCCACGCCGAACCACTGGGGCTTGTACCCTACCGAGTCCGCCTGAATCAAGATCATGGAAGCCGCCTCGTAGTACATGGGCAGGAATACCAGGTCGGCCCCGTTGTCTTTGGCGTCGGCAATCTGCACCGAGAAGTCTGTGGAGGTGTCGTCGGTGAACGTGGTGGTCGAGACAATTTCAATCTCCAGCTCCTGGGCCTTAGCGGCAAAGCTGTTGTAGATGCCGGTAGAGTATACGTCGTCGTTTTTATAGATGACAGCTACCTTCTCGCCCAGCTTCTGGTCGTAAATGTATTGGGCCGAGGCCGAGCCCTGGTTGGGGTCCACAAAGCACATTTGGAAAATGTTGTCCTTGCGCTCGATCTCCACGGTTTCCGTCAAGGGGTTCTCCACGCCGCCCAGCACGTCTGTAGAAGAGGCGGAGGGGGTCAAAAAGAAGATATGGTCGCTGTTGGCCTCTGTAGAGGTAGCCACCGCAGGCTTCGAGGTAACCGAGCCCAGGAAGACCTGCATGCCCCAGTCCTTTAGGGTGTTGTAGGCGGTCACGGCCTTTTCGGGGTCGTGCACGTCGTCTTCATAGCGCAGCTCAAACTGTAGGCCGCCCAGGGCGTTGATTTCATCCACCGCGATCTGCGCCCCGTTTTTGGCCGCGTTGCCGTAAATGGCCGCGCCGCCCGTCAGGGGCCCGGTGCCGCCGATTTTAATAGCGCCCTCCGCAGCAGAAGCGTCCCCCTGGGCCTGGCTGGCCTCAGAAGCCGCGCCGCCCTGGCTGGAAGACCCGCCGTCCTGGCTGGAAGACCCGTCGCCGCAGCCGGCAAAGCAGGTGGCCGCCAGCAGCAGGCACAGTGCCAAAGCCAAAATTTTCTTACTCATTTTCTATCACCTTTCCTTATTTCAGGGCCCGCAAGGCATCATATCCCCCGGCCCTGTTTCTTGCGGGGATTCGCCCGGCCCCAAAGCCTGGCAAATGCAGGATTGCAAAAGCAATATTGCAGAACGCCTTTCCCCGTGACAACCATTATACCCAGATTTTTGTCCGGTTTCAATAGGGAATTTGCACAAACGTAACCTAACACCAAGGGCTGTGGGCAGACATTTTAGCAACGGCTTCCAGCTCTGTTTTGCAGTTTCCAGTTTTCAAAACTGCAAATAGTTTCGATTTTGTAACTTTTTCAGACCTATCCACCCCTTTGCTGCTGCAAAGCCCGGGTGGCCGCCTGCACAGCGGCCCGGTACTCCTTGGGGGTAGAGCCTGTATGGGCCTTAAACTGCTTCGAAAAGTAGCTGGGGCTGGAAAAGCCGCAGTCCAGCGCAATGCCGGTAATGGGGTCGTCTGTCAGCGACAGCCGCTGCGCCGCCGCAAACACCCGCCGCCTTTGCAGGTATTCCATAGGCGAGCAGTGCAGGTACTTCTGAAAGGCTTTTTGGCAGGCCCTGGGGCACAGGTTCACATGGCCCGAAATATCCTTTAGCGTGATGGGCTCCCGCAGGCGGCTTTCCATCCATTGCAGGGCCGCCTTCACCCGTTTTTCCTGTTCGGCGGTGGCTTGCCCGGGGGGGGCTATCTGCCCCTTGTGCTTGGCCAGCAGCACCATCTGGGACAAAGCATCCCGCACGGCAAATTCGTACCCTGGCGGTTGGTCCCGGCACAGCTGGAAAATACGGGAGAACGCTTCGAAAAACAGCCAGTCCCCCTCTTCCTGGCGGTTAAAAGCCAGCACCCGCGCGCCCCGCTCCTGCAAGGGCCGCACGTATACCGAATCAAACACGCTGCCCGGCGCGCCCCCCACAATGCCCGGGTCAAACAGGAAAGACCGGTACTCCACAGGCCCCTGTAAAAACGTAAAGGCATGCAGCGCCTCCGAGTTGATAAAGTACGCCTGCCCCGGCTCCACTTCATAAGTTTCCCCGTCCACCACCATCTGGGCCCGCCCGGCCATCATCAGGAAGGCTTCCATTTCCCTGTGCCAGTGGGAGGGGATAAGTTCATTGTGGAAATCCTGCCCTGCCCCGGTTATATCGTTCATGACCAGGTCAAAGAAATGGGGGATGTCCTCCGTAAGCTCCTGGGCGCGG
This sequence comes from bacterium D16-76, assembly GCA_009917445.1. GTDB lineage: Bacteria > Bacillota > Clostridia > Oscillospirales > Acutalibacteraceae > Acutalibacter. The sequence goes on from QZEE01000012.1 coordinate 32,486, forward strand.
TCGTCCAGGTGCATGCTGGGCCGGTTGATGCCCAATGGGTTGCGCCGGATCATAAAAAAGCCCCTCCTAACTTGTTCGTTTTTGTTATAGTATATGCCGCAATCGTGAAAGCGTCAAGTAGGGTTTTTCGTTATACTAAAAAAGACGAAAGCAAAGGAACCCTGGCTTTTCCCCATTCTGTTTAGGGCAAACCCCTCTTTAGCTTTAATGGAGCCCTGCCAAAAGCGCCGCGGCGCCGGGTTCGCTTTCCACCAAATTTTGTGTATAAGAGGGTATATACTTCCTTCAACCCCGGGGGCCGCAAGACGGATGCGGCTTCCCGCACTTTTTATGAGGATGTCTAAAATGGCACAGCAAAAGCCCCGGGGAAAAGCCTCGGGGCTTTTGCTGTTAGTTTTCCAGGATAAGCTCCACCGGGCAGTGGTCGCTGCCCTGTACATGGCTTAAAATGCGGGCTTCCCGCAGGCGGGGGGCCAGGCGCTGGTCCGCCAGAAAATAGTCGATGCGCCACCCCACGTTGTTCTGCCGGGAGTTGTACATGTAGCTCCACCAGGAGTAAGCCTCTGCCTCTTGGGGATGGAAATGCCGGAAGGTGTCCAAAAACCCGCAGGCCAAAAGCTCCGCAAACTTGCCCCGCTCTTCATAAGAAAAACCCGCGTTGCCGATGTTGGGCTTGGGGTTTTTCAAGTCAATGGGCCGGTGGGCCACGTTCAGGTCCCCGCATACCACCACGGGCTTGTCCTGCTGCAGCCTCTGCAGATATTCCCGGAAAGCGTCCTCAAAGGCCATGCGGAAGCCCAGCCTTTCCAGTCCCCGCTGGGAGTTGGGCGTGTACACCGTCACCAGGAAATACCCGGGGAATTCCGCGCAGATTACCCGCCCTTCCTGGTCAAATTCCTCCACCCCGATCCCATAGCTCACCTGGACCGGCTGGATTTTCGTAAAGACCGCCGTACCCGAATAGCCCTTCCTGGCCTGACAGGAATTCCAGTAGGGCTGGTAGCCGGGAAAGGCAAAGTCGGCCTGTTCGGGCAGCATCTTGGTTTCCTGCAGGCACACCACGTCTGGCGATTCGCCCTCCAGAAAGTCCCCAAACCCCTTGCCCACGCAGGCCCGCAGGCCGTTCACGTTCCACGAGACCAGCTTGATTGTATCCACTTGCGCACCCCATTTCCTGTTTCTGGGCCTATTGTACCACGTTTGAAACCAGGGCGCAAGGGGGAGGCAGGCGTTTCCCGCTTTCCTTGACATCCCCGGTTCTGTATGGTAAAATTTTACAAAGCAAAACCACTTTGAAAAGGGGATTTTTATGGAAAACAAGAACGACTTTTTATCGAAAATGACCCAGAAAGCCCAAGAAGCCATGCAAAGCGAAACCGCCCAGAAAGCCAAAGAAAAAGCGAAAGAGCTGGCCGAGGGCGCAGCCCAGAAAGCCCAGGAAGCCATGCAGAGCGAAACCGCCCAGAAAGCCAAAGAAAAAGCGAAAGAGCTGGCCGAGGGCGCAGCCCAGAAAGCCCAGGAAGCCATGCAGAGCGAAACCGCCCAGAAAGCCAAAGAAAAAGCGAAAGAGCTGGCCGAGGGCGCAGCCCAGAAAGCCCAGGAAGCCATGCAGAGCGAAACCGCCCAGAAAGCCAAAGCCATGGCCGGCGCCGCCGTGCAGGAGGCCCAGCAGGCCGTAAGCGAAGCCGTAGCCGAAACGGCAGGGCAGGCCCAGCAGGTGTACGCCGCTGCCCAGGCGGGGGAGGGCTTGGCCGCGGTGAAAAAGGCAAAGTTCAGCAAGAAGACAGTGGTTACCTTTGGCGTGGTGGCCGTGCTTATTCTTGTATTGCTGGGCATTGCGGGCATAACCTCTGGGGGCGGCTTGACGGTCAAAGACCTGGGGAAAAAGCTGGAGAAAAATACGCCCAATGGTTTTTTCTGCTGGAATTACACCCAGAAAGAAGGCGACTTTGACCACGGGATGTGCAGCCTGGCCTTTGCCAACTCCCAGACAAACCCCGGCGCAGGGAGCACCTCCCCCATGTTGGACAGTAGCGTGCGGGTAAATTTTTCCAGGGCAAACGGGAATCTGGCCACCAAGCCCGGGGATAAAGTCGCTTCGATTGGATGCACCATCCATTCCAACAGCCTTATGGGTGATTTAGCCACCGTATCCGCTGCCTGCATAAAGACCTTGCAGCCCTCCATAGACGACGCCGGCTGCCTGGGCATGGTCAGCTCTGCTTTTGCGGCCCAGGGTGCCCCTTATACGGACAACGGCCTGGCCGTCACCTATGAAGTACACGATGGCTTTGTGACTTTGACCATAGCGATAAAAGATTAGTGCAATCGTGCTGTTTTTTCGGAGTAGGTTTCGGCCTCCGGGGGCAAAGGCCGCCCCCTGCGGCAAGGTCGTCTCCGACGGCTTAGGGCGCTGCCCTAAGGACCCGCAAGGTGCCTGACGCACCTTGACCGCGAAATTTGGCAGCCATTCCGGTTTTACAGATGCCGTGCAAAAAGCCTGGGGGTACCCAGGCTTCTTTGTTTTCTATAGTAGTGGGGGCCGCGTCCTGCGATTTCCCAACTCCCCATTCATTTCTTGATTTTATGCCAATCCCCGTCGTCCGGGTCATAATACATATCCCCCGAGCTATTTACCCGCAAATCCTGCCGTCCGCCGTTTTCCGTCCGCCGCCAGACCTCCACCTTCTGTTCCGCTGGCGGTTCAGTAGGCTGCTGCACAGGCACAAAATTTTCCTCTTGGGCCGGGGCCGACCCGGAAATCAACCGGAAAATAGCCGACAGCGGATGGAACCCCAAAAAAGTCAGCACAACGCACAGCAAAACCGCCACCAGGATAATCGGGATGATAAACTGCAGCAGGAAATACCCCACTATCCATATGGCCGCATGGATGCCCAACACGATCAGCTTGTTTTTGGCAGGCTTAGCCGGTATCACGGTAAGCAAAACGCCAATGACTGTAAGGACCACAGCCAGGCCCGTAAAGAGCGAATTGGTAAAACCCGCGTTCCCGCCAGTTTCCCCGCCTGCCAAGGCGTCCACACATGCCTTGCAGATAACGCCGATCAACGTACAAATAAACCCTCCCATAACGTAGAAACCTCCTCTTTGATTCCCTATGTGAAATAAGGAATGATTTTGTCAAGTATAGCATCTTTGGTAAAAACTGTCAAGAAAAATGGATTTTTTACATTTTTTATGTATTATTTTGCACATTTCCCACCCAAAAAGCAACCCCTCCGGACTGTCCCCGCTTTCTGCGCCCAGGCCAAAAGCCGTCTCCCCGCAGGGGTATCTTCCACATTTCTCCCGCCCTTTTCTATTGACGGCAGGCGCTTTCTGGTGGTATAATTTTTCAAAATCGTTTTTCAAAGGAGCGTGACGGCTGTGAACGAAATCAACGAGATCGGCGCCAGGCTGCGCGAGCTGCGCGAGGCCAGCGACTACACCACGGCCCAGCTGGCCGCCGAGCTGGGCTTGGAAGAAGCCACCCTGCAGGGCTACGAGGAGGACGGCAAAGATATCCCCATCAGCGTCATTTATGAGATTGCCAACAAATTTAAGGTGGATTTTACCGAGATCGTCACCGGCGTCCCTGCCCGGCTGGACACCTACCACATCGTCCGCCGGGGCGAGGGCCGGGTGGTCAACCGCAACCCGGAATACCACTTCGAGGACCTGGCTTTCCGCTACGCCGATAAGATCATGCAGCCCCTTTTGGTGACCCTGGAGCCTACCGACGCCCCGGCCAAGCTCATCACCCATCCCGGCCAGGAGTTTAACCTGGTGTTGGAGGGGACAGTGGTGCTCTGCATCGGCGAAAAAGAATTTCAGCTGCACGCCGGGGATTCTATCTACTTCAACCCCACCCTGCCCCACGGCCAGCGCTGCGGCGGTGCCGAAAAGGCCCGCTTTGTAACCGTTATAACCGAATAGCCAGTTGTTTGTATCCGTCACGCAGCCGCGCTTTCCTGCCGGGGCAAGCCCCCAAAAGCGCCGCGTGGGAGCCAGGGGCCCCGCCCCCAGACAGAGAAGGGAAGGAAGAAGAAATATGGATTTGCTTTTAAAGCGGTACATGCCCCGCATTGAATTTGACAGCTACGAGGATTTCCGGGACAACTACACCATGAACGTCCCCCCGGACTTCAATTTCGGCTACGACGTAGTAGACGCCTGGGCCCAGGCCGAGCCCGAAAAGCGGGCCCTGGTCTGGTGCGACGAATCCGGGGACGAAAAGGTGTTCACCTTTACAGATATCCGCCGCCTTTCCAACCAGGCCGCCAACTTTTTCCAGGCCCAGGGGGTGGGGAAGGGCTCTGTGGTCATGCTCATCCTGCGCAGGCGCTGGGAGTATTGGGTCTGCGCCACGGCCCTGCACAAGCTGGGGGCGGTGCTCATCCCCGGCAGCCTGCAGCTGACCAAAAAAGACATTGCCTACCGGGGCAACGCCGCTAAAATCCACGGCATCGTCTGTGTAGACGACCCCTTTGTCACCGCCCAGGTAGAAGCCGCCCAAGAGGAAATGGGGACCCTGCGGTTTAAAGCCCTGGTGCCCGGCAGCCGCCCCGGCTGGCTGGATTTTGACCAGGAAATGGCTAAGTACCCCCCCGACTTCCAGCGCCCCACCGGGGACAAAGCCACGAAAAAGGACGATATCATGCTGGTCTACTTTACCTCTGGCACCACGGGCATGCCTAAAATGGTGCAGCACAATTTTGCCCACCCCCTGGGCCATGTGACTACCGCCCGCTACTGGCAGTGCGTAGAGGAAAACAAGCTCCACATGAGCGTATCCGATTCCGGCTGGGCCAAATTCGGCTGGGGCAAGATTTACGGCCAGTGGCTGTGCGGGGCCACGGTCTTCTGCTACGACATGCTGGGCAAGTTCCAGCCTGCCAAGCTTTTAGAGCACCTGGAAAAGTACCGGGTGACCACCTTCTGCGCCCCGCCCACGATGTTCCGCTTTATGCTGCAAGAGGACGTGTCCCGATACGACCTGTCCTCCATCCGCCATTGCGCCACCGCCGGCGAGCCCTTGAACCCCGAGGTGGTAAAGCAGTGGAAGGAGCTTACGGGCCTGCAGATCTACGAGGGCTTTGGCCAAAGCGAGGGCCCGGTGCTCTTGGCCAATTTCAAGTGGGTAAAACCCATCCCCGGCTCTACCGGCAAGCCCAACCCCCTTTTTGACATGCAGCTGGTAGACGCCCAGGGCCGCCTCAGCGAAGACGGCGAGGAGGGCACCATCGCCATTATGGACGTAAAAAACCACCCGCCGGTGGGCCTTTTCACCGGCTACTACCAAAACCCCCAAATGACCGGGGAAAAGCTGGGCGGCCCCTACTACGACACCGGCGACGTGGCCTGGCGGGACAGCAACGGCTATTTCTGGTTTGTAGGCCGCAACGACGACGTGATTAAGTGCTCTGGCTACCGCATCGGCCCCTTTGAGGTGGAATCGGCCCTGGTAGAGCATCCGGCTGTGGTAGAGTGCGCCATCACCGGCGCGCCGGACCCCATACGGGGCCAGGTGGTAAAGGCCACCGTGGTGCTGGCAAAGGGCTACACCGGCACCCCCGAGCTTACCAAAGAACTGCAAAGCTATGTAAAAAAAGCCACAGCCCCCTATAAATACCCCCGTGTCATCGAATATGTAGACGAGCTGCCCAAAACCCTGGGCGGCAAAATCAAGCGGGCCGAAATACGCAAAGCGGACGAGGCCTAAGCCCCGCCCACTACCGAGATCCGGCGCAGGCCGGGGTCCATGGTTTGGGTGGTGGTGGTGACGGCGGCGCAGCCCGTCAAATAAAAACAAATAAAACAGGCGAACAGCAGGCATACAGTCCTTTTCAAAATAGGCCCCTCTTTTCTCTTTTGATTCGGCAGCCCGCTCCCCACAGCAGAAAGCCCCGGCCTTCCAAGCAGAAGGCCAGGGCTTTCCCCTTTCCCGCAGCAGGCGCTACGGGTATTCTTTGCGTCAATCGGCAATATATTCGCGTATATGGAAATCCGCGCCCACGTTTTCACAAATCCGCCGGCACTCCTCAATTTCCGCCGGGTCCATGGTGCTCACCACGGTCATGCGCACATGGGGCACGTTCAAAACGGCGTCTGCCGTAAAGCGCAGGATAGCCGGGAACGCCTCCAGCCCAAACCGGCTGTGGCACAGGTCGTCATACTTCTTCGCCGTGCTGGCGTTCAGGCTGACCGACACCGAATCCACCCGCCCGTCCAGCTCTAAAGACGCCTTGCGCCCAGTAAGCAGGTTGGCCAGGCCATTTGTATTGATGCGGATAAAGTGGGACCCATGCTCCCGCAGCTTGTCGCACAGCCACATCATGTCATCCCACCGGCAGGCGGGCTCCCCATAGCCGCAGAACACAATCTCATGGTACTGGTTCAAATCCCGCTTGGCCAGGCTCTCCCAAATCTCTTCCTTGGTGGGCTCGCCGCGCTTATACCACAAATTGTTGGCATACAGGCTGCCATCGCTGTTGTTCCGCAGGCAGAACGCGCAGCGGTTGGGGCACTGGTTCGTCATGTTTATGTACAGGTTTTTCCCGTATTCATAGGTGACGCTGGCCCCGAACTTTGGGTCTACTTCTTCTGGCTTACTACCGTACAACATGGTACACGCTCCATTCCTGTCATTTCTTGCCTATTTGCTCCGCAGGCCCCCAAGGGCAGCCCACGGGTTCAGCCAATAGAAAATAGCTTTTTGGTATTGGAAAGGGCGGCGCCCGCCACTGCCTCCGGCCCCACGCCCCGAATCTCCGCCACCCGCTGAATCACATAGCGGATCAAAGAAGAATCGTTGCGCATGCCCCGAAAAGGAACCGGGGCCATATAAGGGGCGTCGGTTTCCAGCAGCAGCCGTTCCAGGGGGATCTCCCTGGCCACATCCACCGCGTGCCGGGCGTTCTTAAAGGTGACCACCCCGCCCAGCCCAATGTACATCCCCAAAGAAAGCACCTCCCGGGCTGTTTCCAAGCTGCCCGAAAAGCAATGCACCACGCCCTTGGGCCGGGCGCGCCGCAAAAAATCCAAGGTGTCGGCGTGGGCCTCCCGATCATGGACCACAACAGGCAGGCCCAGGCGGTTAGCCAATTGAAGCTGGGCTTCAAAAACCTCCTGCTGGCGCTCCTTTGGGCAGGCATCCAGCCAGTGGTAGTCTAAACCGATCTCGCCCACAGCCACGATCTTTTCCTGGCCCAGCCATCCTTCCACCTGGGAAAGCCAGTCCTCCGGCAGATCCTTGGCACACTCCGGGTGGATGCCCACCGCGCCGTACACATAGTCAAAGCGCTTGCACAAATCCAGCGTAGCCAGGCACCCCGGCAAGTCGCTGCCCATGTTTATAACGCCCACCACACCCTTTTGGGGCAGGGCGTTGCTTAGAAGGGGCTCCCGGTCGGCGTCAAACTGTTCGCTGTCGTAATGGGCATGGGAATCGAAAATAGGGAAAGGGGGGGCCTCTAAAACCGGCAAACATTCCTTACTCATAATCATCCGCTTTATATTTCTTGTAGATTTTTTGGTAAACAAAGATAAGCACGGGCAAGCCGCCCAGGCAGGCGGCGGCCATCAAAATGCCGGCCCAACCCGGCCACCAAAAGGCCAGCAGCCCAGAGGCCCAAAAGGGCAGGGAGAACACCGTCCACATGCGGCTGTTGGCCCGGTTGTAAGAAGATATGTTAGCAATAGAAGCCGGGTCCACCTTGCTGCCGGACCAAAACCACATAGGCTTCTTATACCGCCGGGCAAACAGGGCAATGCCCAAAAAGATGGCCGCGCAAATCCAGCAGCAAACAATCAACAGCACATTCCCAAACATGACCAAATCTCTCCTTTCTAAACACGAGCACAGCAAAAAGTTTTTTGAAGGTTCTTAGGGAACTTTTTTCCAAAAAAGTTCCCTAAGCGGGGCCAGGGGCAGAGCCCCCATCAGCACAGCTTAGCGCCGGCCGGTATAGCGTCATCCACCATAAGCAGGTGTAAAGCCTCTTCGCCTTTCTCCTTGTGTACGGCAGAAATGAGCATGCCGCAGCTTTCCAGGCCCATCATCTTGCGGGGGGGCAGGTTCACGATGGCAATAAGGGTCTTGCCGACCAAATCCTCCGGCTGGTACCACTTGTGTATGCCAGAAAGGATCTGCCGGTCTACCCCGGTGCCGTCGTCCAGTATAAAGCGCAAGAGCTTGTCACTCTTCTTGACGGCCTCACAGGCCTTTACCTTTACAGCCCGGAAATCGGACTTGCAGAAGGTGTCAAAGTCTACCTTTTCATCCAACTGGGGCTCTACCTCGATGGCAGGGGCGGGCTTGGCGGCTTCCATAAGGGCCTGGGCCTTTTGCAGTACCTCTTCCATGTCCAACCTGGCAAAGAGGATCTCCGGCTTCTCCGTCACCTTGCTGCCGCTGGGGTACAGGCCGGTTTTATCCAATTCCTCCCAAACCCGGGGCTTGGCGCAGAGCTGGGCGAAAATCTTCCCACAGGTGCCGGGCATAAAGGGCTGCAGCAAAGAAGCCCCCACACAGATCGAATCCACCAAATTATACAGCACAGTCTGCAGGCGGGGCAGCTTGGCTTCGTCTTTGGCCAGGGCCCAGGGCATGGTCTCGTCAATATATTTGTTGCAGCGCTTAAACAGCGTAAAAATCTCGCTGATGGCGTCGGCCACCCGCAGGCTGGCCATTTTTTCGGCGGCCTTGTCCCGGCAGGCGGTTACCACCGCTTTCAGTTCCCCGTCCACGGCTTCTTCTGCGTGGGCGTCGCTTACCACGCCGCCAAAATACTTGTTGCTCATGGAGATGGTGCGGTTTACCAGGTTGCCCAGTACGTTTGCCAGGTCGGTGTTGGTGCGCTCTGTCACCAGCTCCCAGGTAAGGTTGCCGTCGTTGTCATAGGGCATCTCGTGCAGGACAAAATACCGCACCGCGTCCACGCCGAAAACCTCTACCAGCTGGTCGGCGTAAATAGTGTTGCCCTTTGACTTGCTCATTTTGCCGCCGCCCATCAGCAGCCAGGGGTGGCCAAACACCTGCCTGGGCAGGGGCAGGCCCAGGGCCATCAGGAAGATAGGCCAGTAAATGGTATGGAACCGGATGATATCCTTGCCAATCAAATGCAGGTCGGCGGGCCATAGGGCGCCCATCTTTTCCTCAGACTGCCCGCCGCAGTGGTAGCCGATGCCCGTAATATAGTTGGTCAAAGCGTCCAGCCACACATATACCACGTGCTTAGGGTCAAATTCCACCGGTATGCCCCAGCTGAAGGAGGTGCGGGACACGCACAAATCCTGCAGGCCCGGCAGCAGGAAGTTATTCATCATCTCGTTTTTCCGGGACACAGGCTGGATAAACTCCGGGTGGCTGTTGATATGGTCGATCAGCCGCTGGGCATACTTGCTCATCCGGAAGAAATAGGCCTCCTCCTGGGCGGGGTGGACTTCCCGGCCGCAGTCGGGGCACTTGCCGTCCACCAGCTGGCTTTCGGTAAAGAAGGACTCGCAGTCGGTGCAGTAAAGCCCTTCATAAGCGCCCTTGTAGATGTCCCCCTGGTCGTAAAGCTTCTTGAAGATTTTCTGGACTTCCTTCTCGTGGTACCCATCTGTAGTGCGGATGAAATAGTCATAAGACACATCCATCAAATCAAACTGCCCCTTAATAACAGCGGCCACCTTATCCACATACTCCTTGGGGGTGACGCCTGCGGCGGCGGCCTTCAGCTCGTTTTTCTGGCCGTGCTCGTCGGTGCCGGTCTGGAACCACACATCGTACCCTTCCAGCCGCTTAAAGCGGGCAATGGCGTCTGCCAGCACGATTTCATATACATTGCCGATATGGGGCTTGCCCGAGGTATAGGCAATGGCGGTCGTCAAATAATATTTGCCTTTGTTTTCCATATTGGTAAATTTTCCCAGCCTTTCAGCTTTTATATTTTATTTTAAACCCGGCTCTTTCCCTGCCGGTCCAGGGCCCTTCAGCGGAAAATAAGGGCGGAGAGCACGGAGGCCGCCATGAGCAGGGCCAGTGCCGCCGCCGTAATGCGCACAAACAGCTTACGGCGCCTGTCGTTATAGCCCTTCATGATCCATCCCCCTTTCCATACGTTTTTTGATATACCTGTTTAGTTTAGCACATTTTTCCCCATTTGTAAACAGCAGGGTTTGACTTTGCCCCCAGAAAGGTTTACAATCTTTAGCAGGGCCAATTTTAAGGAAGCCCACAGGGAAACTTTCGGAAAGAAGAAAAGGCTAAGAAAGAAGGGATGACCTTGCAAATGTACAAAAAAAGCTGTGCCGCCGTCCACGACATCTCCGGCTTTGGCAAATGCTCTCTCACGGTGGCGCTGCCGGTGCTTTCCGCCTGCGGGGTAGAGGCCTCGGCCCTGCCCACGGCGGTGCTCTCTACCCATACCGGCGGCTTTACCGGCTTTACTTACCGGGACCTTACCGATGACCTGCTGCCCATAGCCCGCCACTGGAAAAGCGTGGGGGCGGGCTTTGGCTCGGTGTACACGGGCTTTTTGGGCAGCGGGAAGCAGATTGGCATGGTGGAGGAGATTATCGCCATGTTCCGCACGCCCCAGACCCTGGTGCTGGTAGACCCGGTCATGGGCGACGATGGCAAGCTCTACAGCACCTATACCCCCGAAATGGCCGACGGCATGGCCCGCCTGTGCCGGGGCGCCGACGTAGTGGCCCCCAACATGACAGAGGCCAGCCATATCCTGGGCATACCCTACCACCCGGGCCCTTATACAGAGGGCTTTTTGCGTGAGGTGCTGCAAGGCCTGTGCGCTTTGGGGCCCACTATGGCGGTACTGACCGGGGCCTGCCTGGACGATAAGCAGCTGGGCGCCGCCTGCTACGACGCCCGCACCGGCGAGATGCATTTATCCTTAAAAGAGCGTGTGCCCGGCTACTTCCACGGCACCGGCGACCTGTTTGCCTCGGCGCTGCTGGGGGGCCTTTTGTGCGGCATGGCCCTGCCCCAAGCCTGCGGCGTGGCCGTGGAGTTTGTCCACAAGACCATTGTCACCACCGCCCAAAGCGGCGCGGACAGGCGCTTCGGCCCGAAATTTGAGGGCCATTTGGCGTGGCTGAGCCAGGTTATGGCCGAAGCCTCTAAAAAGTAACAGAACGGTTACAAACAGCGTTTTTGCTGTGCTTTTGCCCGTGTTTTTACGAAAAAGTGTTGTTTTGTAAACGGTTTGTAATCTTGTAACGGTTTTGTCATTTTTGCGTTTTGCGGGTTGTAGAGAGGCTTTTGGGGCGGAAAGGCTGGGGGGGCCTGCGATGTTTCTGGTTCCGGGGCCTGTGCTGGGGCGCACCCTAAAAGGCTGCGGGTTTGGCGGGATTTTTGTTGCAATTTCACAATATATACGGTACAATAAAAGAGGAAAAGCCCCCCGCGCCCTGGGCCGATGGGTGGCTACTCAACGGGAAAGGAAGGGAGAACGGTGGGGGTCAGGTACTTTCAAAAAGACATAGAGACCATGCCGCGGGCCCAGCTGGAAGCCTTGCAGCTGGAACGCCTGCGCCGCATGGTGGACTACTGCTATAACAACGTGCCCTTTTACCACAAAAGGCTGGGGGAGGCGGGCATCGAAGGGGGCGGCAAAATCAAGGCCCTGAGCGATGTGCAGTACATCCCCTTTACCACGAAGGACGACATACGGGACAACTACCCCTTTGGCATGATGGCGGTACCCATGAAGGACATCGTGCGGATACACGCAAGCTCGGGCACCACGGGCAAGCCCACGGTGGGGGTGTACACCCAGGGGGACATTGACCAGTGGGCCCAGTACATGGCCCGGGTGGTAACGGCCGCCGGGGTAACGGCAGAGGACATCATCCAGATCTCGTTTGGATACGGGCTGTTTACGGGGGCGCTGGGGCTGCACTTTGGCCTGGAGAAGATCGGGGCCACGGTGATACCGGCGTCCAGCGGGAATTCGGAAAAACAGTTGATGATGCTGCGGGATTTTGGGGTGACGGGCCTGGTGGCCACGCCCTCTTACGCCTTGTACCTGGGTGAGCTGGTGCGGGAAAGCGGCTACCCGCAAGAGGCCTATGCCAAGCTGCGCCACGGCATCCTGGGCAGCGAGGGCTGCACGGAGGAAATGCGCAGGCGGATCGAAGAAAGCCTGGGCGTCACGGTGACCGACAACTACGGCATGACCGAGCTGCAGGGCCCCGGGGTCTCTGGGGAGTGCACGGAGCGCTGCGGCCTGCATTTTAACGAAGACGGCTTTTTGCCGGAGGTCATAGACCCGGACACCCTGCAGCCCAAAGGCCGGGGCGAGGCCGGGGAGCTGGTGGTGACCACCCTAACAAGGCAGGGCATGCCGGTGCTGCGGTACCGCACAAAAGACATCACCCGCCTGCACTACGAGCCCTGCGCCTGCGGGCGCACCCATGCCCGCATGGAAAAGGTCATGGGCCGCACGGACGACATGCTGATCATCAAGGGGGTAAACGTGTTCCCGTCACAGATTGAAAGCGTGCTGGTGGGCATGGACAACGTAGGCCCCCACTACCAGCTGGTAGTCACCCGGAAAAATTACCTGGACCGCCTGGAAGTCAAGGTTGAGCTGACCGACAGCTCGCTGCTGGAAAGCTTTGGGGAATTGCAGGGCCTGCAAAAGCGCATACACGACAAGCTCCGCAGCGTTCTGGGCCTGGAAACCAAAGTCACCCTGGTAGAACCCAAAAGCTTAGAACGCTTCCAAGGCAAAGCCAAACGCGTGCAAGACCTGCGAAACACCAAAAATTGACCGCCACGCCCGCCGGCAAAGTTTTTTGAAGATTCTTAAGGGGCTTTTTTCCAAAAAAGCCCCTTAAGCCGCCGGAGGCAAAAAAGCGGACATTAAGGAAAGGATGGGAAAATGAAAGAGCTTTTGTTGGGAAATGAAGCGGTAGCCCGGGGCCTGTTTGAAGCGGGGGTGCGGGTGGTGTCCAGCTACCCGGGGACGCCCAGTACGGAAATCACCGAAGCGGCGGCGAAGTTTCCGGAAATAAACTGCGAGTGGGCCCCCAATGAAAAGGTGGCGGCCGAGGTAGCCGCCGGGGCGTCCATAGGGGGGGCCAGGAGCTTCTGCGCCATGAAGCATGTGGGCCTAAACGTGGCGGCGGACCCGGTGTTCACCATGAGCTATATTGGCGTGAACGGGGGCATGGTGCTGGCCGTGGCCGACGACCCGGGCATGCATTCCTCCCAGAACGAACAGGATTCGCGGAATTACGCCCGGGCGGCCAAGCTGCCTATGCTGGAGCCCGCCGATGCCGGGGAGTGCCGGGATTTTACCAAGCTTGCTTACGGGCTTTCGGAGGAATTCGACACGCCGGTGGTTTTGCGGCTTACTACACGCATCGCCCACGCCAGGGGCGTGGTGGACTGCGGGGAGCGGGTAGAAGCCCCTTTAAAGGATTACCAGAAGGACGCCGCTAAAAACGTGATGCTGCCCGCCTTTGCCCGGCCCAAGCACGGCAAGGTGGAGGAACGCACCCGGGCCCTGGTACAGTGGGCAGAGGGGTGCGAGGTCAACCGGATTGAGAATAACGGCAAGAAGACGGGGGTCATCTGCGCCGGGGCGGTGTACCAGTATGCCAGGGAAGCCCTGGGGGACAGCGTCAACTACCTGAAGCTGGGGCTGGTGTGGCCCCTGCCGGAGAAGCTCATCTTAAACTTTGCGGCCCTGTGCGATACGGTCTATGTGGCCGAGGAGCTGGACGATTTCATCGAACAGCACTGCAAGGCCCTGGGGGTAAAGGCTGTGGGCAAAGAGCTCTTCCCCCGGTGTGGCGAGCTTTCCCAGCGGCTGATACGGAAGCTGGTGGCAGGGGAGGAGCTGCCCGCCCAGGAACTTTTGGAGCCTTTGCCGGTGCGGCCCCCTGTCATGTGCTGCGGGTGCCCGCACCGGGGGCTGTTCTACGCCTTGAAGCGGGCGGGGGTGTTTGTCAGCGGGGACATTGGCTGCTATACCCTGGGGGCTTCGGCGCCCCTTTCGGCTATGGATGCCTGTATCTGCATGGGGGCCTCGGTGTCGGCGCTGCACGGGTTTAACAAGGCCCGGGAGGGCCAATGGGCCCAGAAAGCCGTGGCGGTGATCGGGGATTCTACCTTTATCCACTCGGGCATTACCAGCCTTATCGACATCGCCTACAACCGCACCGACTCTACGGTGATTATCTTAGACAACTCCATTACCGGCATGACGGGCCACCAGCAGAACCCCTCTACCGGGTACAACATCTACAACGAGCCCGCCCAGGCTGTGGATTTGGAGGCGCTGTGCCGGGCTGTGGGCATACATAGGGTGCGGGTGGTAGACCCCTATGACTTGAAAGGGACCCAGCAGGCCTTAGCGGAAGAGCTGGCGGCAAAGGAGCCTTCGGTCCTTATCAGCCGCAGGCCCTGCGCGCTGCTGAAATCGGTAAAGCACAAGGCCCCCCTGGCGGTGGACCCGGAAAAATGCGTGGGCTGCAAAAGCTGCATGGGCATTGGGTGCCCGGCTGTTTCCATGCGGGAGGGCCGGGCCGTAATAGACGCCACCCAGTGCGTGGGCTGCGGCGTGTGTGCCGCCCTGTGCGGGAAAGGAGCAATGGCATGAGCGTGAAAAGTGTGATGATCGTAGGCGTGGGGGGCCAGGGCACCTTGCTTGCCAGCCGGATATTAGGGGCCGCCATGCTGGAAAAGGGCTTTGACGTAAAGGTGGGCGAAGTCCACGGCATGAGCCAGAGGGGGGGCTCTGTGGTAACGTATGTGCGCTATGGGGAGAAGGTGGCCTCGCCGGTGATCGAGCGGGGGGAGGCGGATGTGCTGCTGGCTTTTGAACAGCTGGAAGCCGCCAGGGCTTTGCCGTATTTGAAAAGCGGCGGCACGGCGGTAGTCAACACCCAGCAGGTGGACCCCATGCCCGTGGTCACCGGCCAGGCGGTGTACCCCCAAGGGCTTTTGCCGGCCATGAAGGGGATGGGCGTGGAGGTCTTTGACGTGGACGCCTTGGGGCTGGCGGAAAAGGCTGGGTCCCAAAAGGCGGTAAACGTGGTGCTGATAGGCGCCATGGCCCGGCGCCTTGAGCCCGATGAAGGGCTGTGGCTGCGGGCGGTAAAGGCCTGCGTGCCGGAAAAGTTCTACGGGCTTAACGAGCGGGCGTTCCGCTTGGGCTTTGGGGCGTAAGGGCCTTTGAGCCTGTCAGGAATTTAGAGAAGGGAAGGATGCGTCATGCCAAATTATTTCCAGCCGGATATCGAATGTGCCCCCAGGGAGAAGCTGCGGGAGATACAGTCCCAGCGGCTTGTAAAGATGGTGAAAAGCTGCTATGAGAACGTGCCCTTTTACAAAAGGAAGTTTGACGCCATGGGCTTGCAGCCTGGGGACATCCGGTCTATCGATGACATTGTAAAGCTGCCCTTTACTGAAAAGCAGGACCTGCGGGATACGTACCCCTTCGGCCTTTTGGCCGTACCCAGGGGGGAGCTGGCCCGCATACACGCCAGCAGCGGCACCACGGGCAAGCAGACCGTGGTGGCCTACACCCAAAACGACCTGGACGCCTGGGCCACCGGCGCGGCCCGGGCCATTGTAGCCGTGGGCGGCAGGCGGGAAGACCTGGTGCACGTGTCTTACGGGTACGGGCTGTTTACCGGGGGCCTGGGCCTGCACGACGGGGCGGAAAAGCTGGGGGCGGCGGTGATCCCGGTGTCCAGCGGCAACACCAACCGGCAGGTGCAGATTTTGCAGGACTATGGCAGCGACATCCTCTGCTGTACGCCCAGCTATGCCATGTACATTGGCGAGACGGTGCGGGACAAGGGGATAGACCCCAAAAGCCTGCGGGTGCGCATCGGCATTTTTGGGGCGGAGCCCTGGACCGAGGAAATGCGCCGGGAGATCGAAAAGTCTTTGGCCATTAAGGCTTACGACATTTACGGCCTTTCGGAGATCGCGGGGCCGGGGGTCTCCTGCGAGTGCCAGGAACAGGCGGGCATGCATGTGCAGGAGGACTACTTCTACCCGGAGATCATCGACCCGGTGACCGGGGAGGTGCTGCCGGACGGGGCGGAAGGGGAGCTGGTGTTTACCTGCATCGGCAAGGAGGCCCTGCCCCTGGTGCGGTACCGCACCAGGGACATCTGTTCTTTGACCCACCAGGTGTGCCGGTGCGGCCGCACCACGGTGCGCATGCAAAAGCCAAAGGGCCGCACGGACGACATGCTCATTATACGGGGCATCAACGTGTTCCCGTCCCAGATTGAAAGCGTGCTGCTGGATTTGGGCATGGACCCCAACTACCACATGGTGGTGGACCGCAAGAACAACCTGGACACCCTGGAGGTGCAGGTGGAGATGAACAGCCATATGTTCTCGGACACGGTGCGCAATCTGGAAAGGGTGGGCAAGCGCATCGAGGGCGCGTTGCAGTCTACGCTGAACATTGCGGCCAAGGTCACGCTGCTGGAGCCCAAGTCCTTGCAGCGGTCGGAGGGCAAGGCCAAGCGGGTAGAGGACCGGCGGAAGTTTTAATTTCACTTGTTAGGAGGCGGGGCCCATGTGGGTGCGGCAGGCCCGGCGGGAGGATATCCCGCGGGTGGCGGAGATTTTTGTGTTTGTGCGGCGGGAGAAGTTTTTCCCGGTCTTCCAGTATGAGCCCTATTCCTTTGGGGAGCTGCAGGTGCTGCCGGTAGCCCGGGAGTATGAGGCGAGCCCCGGGAGGCTTGGGAATGTGCTGGTGTATGACGACGGCATCGTCCGGGGGTTTTTGGAGCTGGACGGGGAGGAAGTCAAGCACCTGTATGTAGAGCCCTTTTTCCGGGGCCGGGGCATTGGCGCGGCGCTGCTGGAATACGCTGTAAAGGCCCGGGGGGCCCGGTGGCTGTGGGTGCTGGAAAAGAACCCACAGGCCGTGCGGTTTTATGAGCGGCACGGGTTTGCCCTTACCGGCGAAAAGGAGCGGGAAGAGGGCACAGAGGAATATTTGCTGCGGATGGAAAAACCCGCGGTGTAACCAAGATTCTTTTTAAGGAGGAGCGAATATGCAGATTCAACAGTTGTCCGTTTTTATTGAGAACAAGCCGGGGCGCCTGGCGGAAATTACCGAGGTGCTGGCAGGGGCCCAAATCGACATAAGGGCTATTTCGGTGGCCGATACCAGCGATTTCGGGATTCTGCGGGTCATTGTGGACCAGCCCCAGGCCGCGGTGGCGGCGCTGAAGGAGCACGGCATGACGGTGTCGCTGACCAACGTGATCGCGGTGGGGATACCGGATGTGTCGGGGTCTTTTGCAAAAGTGGTGCGGCTGCTTTCGGACAAAGGGTTTGATTTGGAATATATGTATGCTTTCATCAGCCGGGACAAAGGCAAGGCTTTTGTTATCGTCCGGGTAGACCAGGGCCAGAAGGCCGCCGAGGCTTTGCAGGCGGACGGGTGGGAGATCCTCACCCAAGACGCGTTGAGCCATATGTGAGGCTGGCGGGCCTCTGCCGGCTGTAGGCCGATATGCCTGAGGGGCTTGAGGCTGCCTAAAGGGGGAAGGGGACGAGCTTCCCATTGGAGGCGCCGGGCCCGTGGCCTTCCTGATTAAAATTAGAAAAGGGAAATAGCTTGTCACCTTTTCTTGTAAAGGGAAGGCGTGGGATTATTTGTCCCTTTTTCGGCAGATTTGGGGAAACCGGCTGTTGTGAATTACTGCTATGCAAGATTATTCTTTGCGGAAAAGAATAGGAAAGGGCGCCCTTCGGGGCGTCCTTTTTTGCTGTTTTTTGGCTGGGGCCTGCCTTTGGGCGGGCGGGACAAATAAACCCGCGCCCCCGGGCATACCTATGGGGTAGAAAACAGGAAAGGCGTGGTAGCATGCGGGGAACGGGCAAAGAAAAGGCCGGGGGGCAGAGCTTCCTTTGGGGGGCGCTGGTGCTGACGGCCGGGATGGCTGTGGTGAAGGTGATCGGGGCGCTGTTTAAGGTGCCGCTGCAGCGGATTGTAGGGGAATACGGCATGGGGCTTTTTAACGTGGCCTATAATTTCTATGGGCCCATTTTCAGCCTGGCTACGGCGGGCTTCCCGGTGGCGGTGTCCCGGCTGGTGTCGGAGAGCGCCAGCCTGGGGCGCTGGAAGGACGTGGGGGAGATCAAAAAAGCGGCCATGCCTTTGTTTTTGGGGGCGGGGGCGGCGGGCACTATAGCGATCACCCTGTGCGCGCCCTTTTACTGCCGCTACGCGGTGGGCAGCCCCCAGGCCCTGCTGCCCATGCTGGCATTGGCCCCGGCGGTGCTGTTCGCCTGCGGCGGGGCGGTGTATCGGGGGTATTTTGCGGGGCTGGGGGACATGGCCCCCACAGCGGTGTCGGAGGTAGCCGAGGCGGCTATCAAGCTGGCCTTGGGGCTGTGGTGCGCGGGGGCGCTGGCCCGGGCCGGCGGGCAGGAGCTGGCCCAGTACGGCACGGTGTTCGGCATTTTGCCAGAGAGCCGAGACGCCGGGGTGTTTTTGGTGCTGGCCTTTGGGGCGGCGGGGGCTATTTTGGGTGTGACGGCCGGGTCCTTGGGGTCCCTTTTGTACCTGTGGGCCCGGTACGGGCTGCGGGGGCGTGTGGACCCGCGAATCGCAAAGGACGCGCCCCCGGCTGCCGGGCGGCGGGAGATACGCAGGCGGCTGCTGAAGATCACCCTGCCGGTGGCGGCGGGGTCGGTGGCCATGAACGCCGGGGGGCTTATTGACGCCACCTTTTTGCAGAACCGCCTGCAGGACATTATGGCCATAGACCCGGAGGGTTTATTAGGGGCGTACGGGGGCATGATACCCAGTGTGTACCGGGACAACCCGGGAAGCGTGCCCACCTTTTTGTACGGGTGCTACACCATGGCCCTGACCCTGTACCTGCTGGTGCCGGCCATCACCCAGGCTTTTGGGGTGAGCGCCCTGCCCGCCGTCACCCAGGCGTGGACAGAGCGGGCCCGCACCGGCCAAAAGGCGCTGGAGGCCCGGATGGCCTCGGTGCTGCGGCTGACGGGGCTGTTCTGCTTCCCGGCGGGGCTGGGGCTTACAGCCCTGAGCGCGCCTATTGTAGAGGTACTGTACGGGGGCGGGCCCTCGGCGCCGGTGGTGGCGGGGGTGCTGCGGGTGCTGGGCCCGGCGTCCCTGTTGACGGCGCTGAGCACGCCTTTAGCCAGCATGCTGCAGGCGGTGGGCCGGGCTGACCTGCCGGTTAAGGCGCTGGCCGGGGCTATGGGGCTGAAGATCGCCATAAACTGGGTGCTGTGCGGTGTGCCGGAAATCAACCTGATGGGTGCGGGGGTAGGCACCCTGCTGAGCTACCTGTTTTTGGTGGGGCTTGAAATCGCCATGCTGCAAAAGGCGGCGGGGGTGCGGCTGCGGGTAAAGGCCCTTTTGGGCCCGGCCTTTGGCAGCGCCCTGCTGTGCGCGGGGGGGGCCTGGGCCGGGTACACGGCGCTGGCAAGGGCCCTGCCGGGGCGGGAGGTCCTGTGCCTGGGGGCGGCGGTGGCTTTGGGGGCTGTGCTGTACCTGTGGGGGGCTTTGCAGCTGGGGGCCGTGACGGCAAAAGATATACGCATGGTACCGGGCGGGCAAAAAATTGCAAAAACCCTTGAAAAATGGGGTGGGATATGATATCATTGCAAATGTTACGACATTTTAACCCTTTGTGGGCCAGCCGCGCTATGGGGCGCGGGGGCGGCCTACCTGACAGCCCGCCATAAAGACGCCGGCCGGCCCTGTGGCTTTGGGGGCAGGCCAGATCAAATTTATTTGGAGGTACGTGTAACATGAATAAGTCTGAACTGATCGCCGATGTGGCCCTACGGGCCGATATCACCAAAAAAGATGCTGACGCCGCCGTCAATGCCATCATCGACTCGATTACCCACGCCCTGGAGACCGGCGACAAGGTGCAGCTGGTGGGCTTTGGCACCTTTGAGGTACGCACACGCGGCGCCCGCACGGGCCGCAACCCCCGGAACAATGAAGAAATCAGCATCCCGGAATCCAAGGCCCCGGCGTTTAAGGCTGGCAAGGCTTTGAAGGATGTTGTGAATAAGTAAGCTTTTTCACGGCTTTAGCGGGCCCGGGGGTATCCGGGCCTGTTGTTTTTATAGGGATTCAGGAAAGGAGAAAACCTATGCGGCTGGATAAGTATTTGAAAATTTCCCGTTTGATCAAGCGGCGTACCGTGGCAAACGAGGCCTGCGACGCGGGGCGGGTGTTTGTAAACGGCAAGCAGGCCCGGGCCTCTTACGAGGTAAAGGCAGGGGACGTGCTGGAAATCACCATGGGCGAACGGGTGCTGAAGGCGGAGGTGCTGGCGGTGACGGAATACGCCCGGAAAGAGGAAGCGGGGTCTTTGTACCGGATGATAGAGGAATAACCGGCGGGGCGGAGGCATATGCATGTCTTGACTGGGGGCTCTACCCCCGGAGAAAGGGATGGAAAGCATGCCAGAGACCCAAAAGCCCATGAAGCCCATGAAGCGCCACGAGCTGCGCCTAGAGGCCCGGGAACGCCTGACCGCCACGGGCATACGCCGGGTGGATTTTTTCAGCGACGAGCTGATTACGGCCCAGACCGACCTGGGGCAGCTGAACCTGAAAGGCGAAGCCCTGCACATTGAAAGCCTTTCAGCCGAAACCGGCGACATGCTGGTGCGGGGCAAGGTGGCGGCTGTATCGTACACAGAGGCCAGCCCGGCGGTGTCGTTTTTGGGCAGGCTGTTTAAATGACTGGGGCAGGGCTGCCGGTTATCTTCCTGTGCCTGGGGACGGGCTGCGCCCTGGGGGCGCTGTTTTTGCTGCTGAAAGCGGTGCGCCTGGCCCTGGGGGCGGGCAAATGGGCCACGGCGGGGCTGGATGTGGCCTTTGGCCTGGTGTGCGGGGGCGTGGCCTTTTTGACGGCTTTGGTGGTGGATAAGGGCCGCATGCGGTTTTTACAGGGGGCGCTGCAAATGCTGGGGGCCTGGGGCTGCGTGGCGGCGCTGGACCCCTTTATGAGCGGGCTGGGGCGGGGGGTCAGGCGCTTTTGCGGGAAGCTGGGCCGGGCCCTCTGGCGGCCGGTTCGCTGGGCGTGGGGGAAAATCCCCAAGCCGGAAAAGAAAGCCCGGCCGAAAAAGAAGGGCCCTGGGCGTAAGGGCCGGAAGGGCAAGAGGCCCAAAAAATTCAAGTGTTTGCCAAAAAAGACTTGAAAAACTTATGTCGACTATTATATAATGGGTATAGCAGGTGTCCGTGCCGCCGTGTGTTACTGGACCCGGAAAGGGGCATAGCCTTTTGAAAGAGAAAAAAAACCGTAAATATAAGGGCAGCCTCCTTTTGAAGTTCGCCGTATTCTGCCTGGCTGTGTTTGTGGCCGGGGTGCTTATCAGCAAGCAGCTGGAGATCGCGGAAAAGCGCCGCACCTTGGACGGCTTGCAGAAGCAGCTGGACCAGCAGTCCATACGCAATGAGGAATTGCAGGACCAGCTGGAAAACAGCAGCGGCCTGACGGAATACGCGGAAAAAAAGGCCCGGCGTGACCTGGACTATGCCCGCCCTGACGAGCGCATCTATGTGGACGTAGGGGGCGGCGAATAGCCTGTGATTCAGATTTCGGGAAGCCTAGGAGGATAAATCGGTTTATGCAGCTTGAGGTTGGAGAGATCTATGAGGGTAAGGTGACCGGCATCACCAAGTTTGGGGCGTTTGTCAGCTTTGAAGGGGGACGCACCGGCATGGTGCACATCTCAGAGGTAGCGCCGGTGTTTGTCAACGAGATCAAGGATTTTGTCACCGAGGGGCAGACGGTGAAGGTGAAGGTGCTTTCCATCAGCGAGGAAGGGAAAGTGAGCCTGTCTATAAAAAAAGCGCTGCCAGAGGACCAGCAGCGCAGGCCCGCCCCCAAGCGCCCAGAGGGTGAGCGGGGGGACCGGGGCGGCCACGCCCGCCGGGGCCAGGGGGCCGGCCGGCCGCCCAGGGGGCCCAGGCCCGCGCCCCAGCCCAGCCCGGGGCGGCCGGGGGACTTTGAATGGCAGAGCCGCCGCAACGACAGCGGCAGCTTTGAGGACATGATGTCCCGGTTTAAGCAGACCAGCGATGAGAAGATGTCGGACCTGAAGCGGGCTACGGATTCCCGCCGGGGGGGAGGGTACTCCCGCCGGGGGCCCAAGGGCTGATTGAGGCAGGCACAGATACATAGGGCAGGGCACAGCGGCTGCGCGGTGCCCTGGTAAAGTGCGCGGATGGGGGCCCAGGTTGGGCCCTTTACTCATATTTTATTCGGATATTTTGGCAAGGAGGAAGGGGCATGCGCAGGATAAGTGCGGAGGAGATCTCGGCGGCGGTAGCCAAGCTGTGCGTGGAGGCAAACCGGCAGCTGCCCGGCAGCCTGGAAAAAAGGGTGCGGGAAAGCGCGGCTGGGGAGACAAGCCCGCTAGGGAAAGCCATTTTGGGGGACTTGGCGGAAAATTTGGACGCGGCCCGGGAAATGGGGGTGCCGATTTGCCAGGACACAGGCATGGCCGTGGTTTTCGCGGAAGTAGGGCAGGAGGTCTACATAGAAGGCGCTTTTGAGGAAGCGGTGCATGAGGGCGTACGCCGGGGCTATGTGGGGGGGCTTCTGCGGTGCTCGGTGGTGGCGGACCCGCTGCGCCGGGGGAACACAGGGGACAATACCCCGGCGGTGCTGCACACGCGGCTGGTGCCGGGGGACAAGCTCACCTTGACGGTGGCCCCCAAGGGCTTTGGCAGCGAGAACATGAGCCGTCTGCGGATGCTTACGCCGGCGGCTTCCCCGGAAGACATTGTAGGCTTTGTGGCGGAAACGGTGAAGACGGCCGGGGCCAACCCCTGTCCGCCGGTGGTGCTGGGCGTGGGCATTGGGGGAGATTTTGAGATGTGCGCTTACCTGGCGAAAAAGGCCCTTTGCCGGGATGTGGACGTGAGGCACTCGGACCCCTATTATGCGGAATTGGAGAGGCGGATGCTGGAAGAGGTCAACGAGACGGGGGTGGGGCCCCAGGGTTTTGGGGGGGAAGTGACAGCGTTGTGCGTCAATATTGAAACGTACCCGACCCATATCGCAGGATTGCCGGTGGCGGTAAATGTGGGGTGCCATGTAACGCGGCATCAATCGATGACGTTGTAAGAAGCAAAGGAAGCGAAGCGTGGGAGTCCAGAGGGCCCATGGCCCTTTGGTGGGGGACTTGGGGGCGAAGCCCACGAGTGGGGTTTGGGGCAAGGCCCCGGGGTCTTGCCGCAGGCGCGACCTTTGCGCCGGAGGCTCTAAACAGCGTTAGCGGGGTTTGGGGTGTAACCCCAAGGTCTTGGTTAGTTTTTAAGTACCAATGGGGAGTGCGGGTGAGCGGTTGCCGTGTGGTGAAGGGTGCTACTGTGGGTGATGTTTGTAGGCGGCGGCTTCTTCCGGGGCGTCGGGAGGCGAATCGGCGGGGAAAATAAATAATTTTCTTAATGGGAGTTGCATTTTTTTATTTATTGTGCTACAATGGAAATACAGAGAGACGGCGTCCCGGCTTTCTGAATCCGCAGCAGAAAGAAAGGTGCACACTATGAAGATCACGATCGTGGGAAGAAAGGTCAATCTGCGCAGTAATTTTAAAGAGCTGGTGGAAAAAAAGCTCTCGAAATTTGACAGGATCTTCGACGACGACGCGGAGGCGGTGGTCACCGTTACGGTGGAGCGCAACCGGCAGACCGTGGAAATCACCATAAAGCAAAGGGGGATGCTGTGCCGGGCCGAGGATACCGCTATGGAAATGAACGAGGCGCTGGACCATGTGGTGGCGGCGCTGGGGAAACAGATCCGGCGGAACAAGACCAGGCTGGAAAAGGCCAAAAAGATGGACCCAGGGGTTGTGATTGCCGACGACTATTACGACGAGCCGGACGAGGAAATCAAGATTACCCGCAGCAAGACCTTCTTTGTGAAGGTGATGTCGCCGGAAGAGGCCGTTATGCAGATGAACATGCTGGGGCACACGTTCTTTATGTTCCGCAACGACGAGAACGGGGAAGTAAACGTAGTGTACCGGCGCAAGGACGGCGATTACGGCCTGCTGGCGCCAGAAGGGAAATAAAAGGTAAGCTTTTGCCTGTGTGGGGGAGGGCGGTGCGCCCTCCCCTTTTTGCTGCGGAGGGAAAGGAGAGCGGTATGGGCTATTTAGGGGATCATCAATTTTGCGCCACGTGCCTGCTGGGGCTGGAAGGGCTGGTGGCCCAGGAGCTGCGGGACATGGGCTGCGAGGGCGTGCAGGCCGAAAACGGGCGGGTCCTGTTTGCCGGGGACGAAAGGGCCCTGGCCCGGGCCAGCCTGGGCCTGCGGTGCGCCGAACGGTTGCTGGTGCTGGTGGGGGAGTTTGAAGCCAGGAGCTTTGAAGAGCTTTTCCAGGGGGTGAAAGCCCTGGAATGGGAAGGGCTGCTGCCCAAGGACGCGCAGTTCCCGGTGAGCGGGGCCAGCCTGAACAGCCAGCTGCACAGCGTGCCGGACTGCCAGGCCATCATCAAAAAAGCCATTGTAGAGCGGCTGGGGGCGCGGTACGGGGTGTCCTGGTTTGAAGAGACGGGGCCGGTGTACCGGGTGCGGTTCCGGCTGATGAAGGACAAGGTGAGCCTGATGGTGGATGCCTCTGGCGCGGGGCTGCACAAGCGGGGGTACCGGCCGGCGGCTACCCAGGCGCCGATCAAGGAGACCCTGGCCGCGGCCCTGGCTATGCTGGCCCGGGTACGGCGGGACGGGCATTTTATTGACCCGTTCTGCGGGTCGGGCACGCTGCTGATTGAGGCGGCTATGCTGGCCAGGCAAATAGCCCCGGGGCTGGGCAGGCGGTTTATGGCCGAAACCTGGGCGGGGTCGGACAAAGGGCTGTGGAAGCAGGAACGCCTGGCCGCCCGGGAAAGGGTGCTGCCGGGCACGGGGTTTTCGGCGGAGGGGTTTGACATCGACCCCCAGGCCGTGGAGCTGGCGGCCCAGAACGCGGCCCGGGCCGGGGTAGGGGGCCAGGTGCGCACGGCGGTGCGGGACATTGCGGATTTTGACGGCGCAAGCCAATATGGGTGCGTGGTGTGCAACCCGCCCTATGGGGAACGGCTGCTGGACGTGGAATCGGCCCGGGAACTGTGCAGGGTGATGGGCCGGGTGTTTGCGCGCAAGCGGGGGTGGAGCTATGGGGTCATCACCCCGGAGGAGGACTTTGAGGAGCTGTTTGGGCGCAGGGCGGACAAGCGGCGGAAGCTTTATAATGGGATGATCAAGTGCCAGTTTTACCAGTATTTTAAGTGAGGGCCCGAGCGGGGGTTAGTTTAATAGGCAGGATGAGCCGTATAAACTTTAAGTTTATACGGCTTTGCTGCGTTTGGGCATTTTCTGTTTAGGGGGCGCCCCTGGGTGTGACAAAATTTGAGGGCGGGGCTGTGGTATGCTGGGGAAAAAGGAGGCGCTTTCTTATGAGGAAATGTGTGCTGTTTTGTTTTGTATGGATGCTGGCGGTGCTGGCGCCGGGGGCTTTGGCAAGGGCTTACGGGGGGCAGGTCCAGGTGGAAAGGGAGATTGTGCAGAGCAGCCGGGAGGATGGGCGGGAGTTTACCTTGACAGCCCGGGTATGGACCGAAGACCCGCTGGGCCCCCGGGAGCCCGGCCGGGTGCTGGTGGCGGACGGGGGCCGGGAGGAGCTGGCCCCGGCCCTGGCGCGCCTGGCAGCGGAAGCCGAGCGGGAAGAGGGGCCTGTGTGCCTGGTGATACTGGCCGGGGCGGGGGAGGCCCCGGCCGGGGAAGAAGGGCTGAAAATGCAGAGGAGCGTCCAGCGGGTGCGGGAGCGGGGCGGGCAGTCTTTTGTGTGCGGGGGGGACGGGTGGCAGGTGCTGGCAAGCGCGCCGGCAGAGGGGCATTTCTTCCCGCTGGGGGAAGAGGAGGCCTGCCGGGAAGCGGCCCGGAAGCAGGCGGAGGGGGCCTATGAAGTGGCAATACGGGAGGTGGTGGACGGGCGGTTCACCCTTACGGTGGAGGAGCGGGAGCGCTTGAAGGAGGAAGGGGCCAAGGTGCGGGCTGTGGGGGACAACTGGGTGATCGAATGGCTGGCAGAGATGCCCCGGGGCCGGGAAGAGGCCTGGGCGGGGCAATGGACGGTAGAGGCCAAGGAGGGTTTCTTGGGAGGGAACGGGGTGGCCGTGAGCGGCGGGGGCTCGGGGGTGTTTTTAGAGGGGAGGCTTGTGCGGGCCATGCCGGAGTCCCTGGCCAATGTGGGGGTAAAGCTGCGGATACGGGATGCGGAGGCAAGGGTCTTTTTAGGGGAGACTGTGCCGACGGCTTTGGGTGGACAGGCATTGGAAGAATGGATGGCCGGCTGGGGGGAGGAGCTGGACCTATATTGGGAGGACGTGGGGACAACGGAACAGCTGGGGAGGCTGAAGCCCTGGCAGAGCACGGTGTATACCCTGCGGGCGGTGTTTACCCCAAAAGGCAATGGGGCCGGGGCTGCCGGGCCGCCGGTGGGGGCGGTGTCGGCAGAAGGCCAATATGAAGTGCGGGTGCTGCCGGGGGTCTTGCAGGTGCGGGTAGAAGGGGACGGGCTCAGCCGGGGGGACCGGCTGCCTTTGCGGGTGGAAGGCGGGGGGCAGGTGGCCAACCTTACCGCCAGGGCCGAGGCGGACCCCCAGGGCGGGGGGCTGGTGCTGGGTGCGTCCTTAGGGGGCCTGCCTTACGGCAAATATACGGTGACGCCTTTGGGGGCGGTGGGGGGCAGCCTGCTGCCCGCTCAGGAATGTCTGCTGGGGGTGTGCCGGGAGGACGACACGGTGGACGTGGCCAGGCGGTTTGGGGTAGTGAAGTTTACAGCGGGAGGCGAATCATAAAAGGGAAAGGGCCCTGGCGGAATGCCGGGGCCCTTGGTTCATATTTTTGTGGGTCAGGGCGTGGGGGCGCGCATAAGGTGGGCGATGAAAGCGATGGCAAAGCCCAGGGCCGCGCCGCAGATCACTTCGCGGACCCGGTGGCCCAGGGACTCGTTGAGGCGGGGGATCAGGTCGTGGAGGGCCTGGCGGCTGGTTTCGTCGTCGCTTTGCTCCAGATACTCTACAATATGGTTGATGGCCCGGGCGTGGAGGCCGGCTGCCCAGCGCACGCCGGTGGCGTCGTACATGACGATAAGGGCCAGGACAAAGGCCAGGGCAAAAACCGGATGGTTGAAGCCGTAGAGGTAATAAGAGGTCAACAGCACCGAACAGGTTACCGCCGAATGGGAGCTGGGCATGCCGCCGGCGCCGGCCAGGCGGTGGCGGTCAAAGGACTTGTGCTTAATGGTGTCCAGCAGGGTTTTCAGCAGCTGGGCGGCCAGCCAGGAAATGACGCTGACGTTAATAAGGGGGTTGGAAAGGAAGAAGGATAAATCCATGAGGGTACCGCCTAACTGCGCGCCAGGGCGCGGGAGATGTTTTTCATCGGGAAAGGGACGGGCTTTTCTTTATGCCTTTATGATACAATATTTGTGGGGCAGGTGTCAACTTCGAAATTGCGGGGGCCGTTTGGGGGTGTTTTGGCCTTAGGCCTTGTAAGGGGTTGGGGCTGGGCGCTTGCAATCTGGGGCGGGCTGTGATAAACTGGGGTAAAATCTATGGTGTGGAGGCGTTTATGGCGCAGGCGGTAAGGAATTATGCGAAGGAGCTGGAGGGGCTGGAAGCCACCCTGGCCCAGAAGGGGGAGCGGCCCAAGCTGCTGCTGCACGTGTGCTGCGCCCCCTGCGCCAGCGGGGTGTTGGAGGGCGTGGCGCGGTTTTTCCAGGTGGCGCTGGTGTTTTATAACCCCAACATTGGGCCCCGGGAGGAATATGACCGGCGGCTTTTGGAATTGAAGCGGCTGGTAGGGGAAATGCCCCTAGAGAGCCCGGTGGAGCTGCTGGAAGCCCCCTATGACGGCGGGGCCTTTGAAGAGGCGGCAAGGGGCTTGGAGGGCGAGCCCGAGGGGGGGAGCCGGTGCCTGGGGTGCTTCCGGCTGCGGCTGGGGTATACGGCGAAGCTGGCAAAGGAACGGGGGTTCGATTATTTTACCACGACCCTTTCCATCAGCCCGCTGAAAAACGCGCGGGCCCTAAACCAGATTGGGGAAGAGATGGGGCGGCGGTATGGGGTAAAGCACCTGCCCTCAGATTTTAAGAAGCGGGACGGGTACAAGCTTTCGGTCCAGCGCTCTCGGGAATACGGGCTTTACAGGCAGGATTACTGCGGATGCGTGTACTCGAAGCGGGAGCGTGGGGCTGGGGAATCGGAAAAATAGCCTGCGGGACGGCCCGCAGAGTATGGATTTTTTATAGAAGGGCGATGTTTGATTATGGTGGAGTTTGCAGGAGTTTCTTACCGGGCGGCGGACGCGCACGCCCATATTTACCCGGGGAAGATCGCGGAAAAGGCCACGGCTTCGGTGGGGGATTTTTACGGCATACCCATGCAGAACGTGGGGCTGCCCCATGTGCTGGCCCAGCGCGGGAAGGAAGCGGGCATCGACCGGTTTTTGGTGTGCTCGGTGGCTACGAAGGTGGAACAGGTGGGATCCATCAACCGGTTTATTGGGGAGAAGTGCAGGCAGTATCCGGAGTTTGTGGGGCTGGGGGCCTGGCACCAGGACGTGGAGGACATTGGCGGGGAGATGGACGAAATAGAACGGCTGGGGCTTAAGGGCATCAAACTGCACCCGGATTTCCAGAAATTCCCCATAGACGCCCCGGGGATGCTGCCGGTGTATGAAGAGGCGAGCCGCCGGGGGCTGGTAGTGCTGTTCCATACGGGGGACAGGCGGATGGATTTTTCATCGCCCAGGCGGCTGGCGGCGGTGCTGGAAAAGCTGCCGGATTTTACCTGCATAGCCGCCCATCTGGGGGGCTATACGGAGTGGGAAGAAGCAAAGGCCTGCCTGCGGGGGACGAATGTGTATATCGATACGTCCAGTTCGCTGTTTATGGTGAGCCCGGAAAAGGCCAGGGAGAGCATTGCCCATTTTGGGGTGGGGCATACGCTTTTCGGGACGGATTTCCCCATGTGGCAGCCGGGGGAGGAATTGGAAAGGTTTTGGGGGCTGGGGCTTTCGGAGGAAGAGAACCGGGCTGTTTTATATGAAAACTTTGCCAGGCTGTTTGGGCTGGGGGATGCGCTGTGAAGGTGACGCAGAGCGCCTTTTTGCAGGCCTGCCGGGAAGAGATGGCTGGGGGGCGGGTGCGGGAGGGGATCGGCACCTTGGGGGAGAAGACCCAGCACGCGGTGCTGAAGCGGCTGTTTGGGCCGGAGGAAAGCAGCCGGGAGGTAAGGGTGGGCCCCTATGTGGCGGACGTGTGGGGGGAAGAGGGGATTGTGGAGATACAGACCCGGGGGTTTGAACGGCTGCGGGAAAAGCTGGATTACTTTTTGCAGGCGGCGCCGGTGACGGTGGTGTACCCGGTGGGGGCGGTAAAGTGGCTTTTGAAGGTCCAGGAGGACGGGAGCTTGGGGAAGCGGCGGAAGAGCCCCAAGCGGCCGGGGGCCTTTGAGATTTTGCCGGAGCTTTACCGGATAAAGCCCCTTTTAGGACGGGAGGGGCTGCGGTTTTGCGTGATGCTGCTGGAAGTGGAGGAATACCGGCTGGAGAGGCCGGAGGTAAAGGTAGGGCGCAAGCGCACGGCCTGTTATGAGCGGATGCCAGTTTCTCTGCTGGATGTGGTGTGGATGGGGGAAGGGGATTTTTCCCCGCTGGTGCCGGAGGGGATGACAGGGGAGTTTACGGCCAAGGAGTTTGGGAAAGCGGCAGGGCTGTCGCTGGGGAAAGCACAAACGGGATTGAATGTACTGCGAGCCGTAGGGGCGGTAGAGCTTGCGGGTAAAAGGGGAAGAGCCTACCTATACCGAAAGGCAGAGGGAGGCTAAGGCGCTGGGGTCCAAAGGGATCATCCCCCTGGCGGGGGCCTTGGGGGCGGAGCCCCTGAGCCGTCGGAGACGGCCTTGCCGAAGGCCATAAAAGCGTTAGCCGGGGTTTGGGGCGCAGCCCCAAGGTCTTGCCCGGGGATAATAAGGGCCCGCCGTGGGACGAGGCGGCTTTGGGGCGTTAGGCGGCTTTAAAGCCAGGCTTAGAGCCTGTTTCAAAACTCCGAAACGCCGTCTTTACGTCTAAAATGGACGGCTTCTGCGTCAAAAATCCTCGAAAGGCCACAGCCTTTCTCGCGTCTCTTTCCTTAAATCCGTTCCATTTTAGACAAAAGCCCCGGCATTTCTCCGGTTTTAAAACAGACCCTAGCAACTGGTAAGATGAATAGCCTGCTTTCTGTTGAGACGGGCGTGGGGGCGCGTGGGCGCTATACTCTGTGTAGTGTGTCGATTGACGGGGGTGGACAAATCTGGTATAATGGGAAAAGACTGCGTGGGCAGGGCGAATCTGAACAAAAACAAGGAGGCAGGACATGAAAAGCTACAGCGACAGCTACAAGAGCGCGGGCGTGGACGTGACCGCGGGGTATGAGTCGGTGGAACTGATGAAAAAGCACGTGGCACGCACCAGGATACCCGGGGTGGTCTCGGGGATTGGAGGCTTTGGGGGGCTGTTCGCGCCGCCGGTGGAAGGCATGAAGGAGCCTGTGCTGGTGTCTGGTACCGACGGGGTGGGGACAAAGCTGAAAATCGCTATGCTGATGGACAAGCACGACACCATTGGCATTGACGCGGTGGCCATGTGCGTCAATGATGTGATCTGCTGCGGGGCAAAGCCCCTGTTCTTCTTGGATTACATTGCCTGTGGGCGGAATTTCCCGGAGAAGATCGCGCAGATCGTGGCCGGGGTGGCCGAGGGCTGCGTGCAGGCCGGCTGCGCGCTGATCGGCGGGGAGACGGCCGAGCACCCGGGCATGATGCCGGAGGAGGAGTACGATCTGGCCGGGTTCACGGTAGGGCTGGTGGACCGGGAGAAAATTGTGGACGGCAGCCGGCTGGAAGCGGGGGACGTGCTGATCGGGGTGCGGTCCTCGGGGGTGCACTCCAATGGGTTTTCGCTGGTGCGCAAGGTGTTTGGCATAGGGGACAGCCCGGAAGCGGTGGAGAAACCCTACAGCGAGCTGGGGGGCGCCCTGGGTGAAGCGCTGCTGACCCCTACACGCATTTATGTAAAGCCCCTGCTGGCGGCTATGGAGGCAGCGGACGTAAAGGCGGTGTCCCACATTACCGGGGGCGGTTTTTATGAGAACATACCCCGTATGATGAAAGAGGGGCTTACCGCTAAAATCGAAAAGGCCGCGGTGCCGAAGCTGCCGGTTTTTGACCTGATTGCCAAAGAAGGGGGCATACCGGAGCGGGATATGTTCAACACCTTCAACATGGGCGTGGGGCTGTGCGTGGCGGCCTCGAAGGGCACGGCCCAGAAAGCCCTGGACGCTTTGCGGGAGGCAGGCGAACAGGCGGACGTCATAGGCGAGGTGACGGCTGGGGAAGAGGGGATCGTGCTATGGTAAACATGGGGGTGCTGGTCTCCGGCGGGGGGACGAACCTGCAAAAAATCCTGGACGCCCAGCAGGGCGGGGGCATCCCGAACGGCGCGGTGCGGGTGGTCATTGCCAGCCGGGGGGACGCTTACGCCCTGGAACGGGCGAAAAAGGCGGGGGTAGAGGCCTTTGCCCTTTGCCGGAAGGACTACCCGGATGTAGAGAGCTACAGCGAAGCCCTGATAGACGCGCTGAAAAGCCGGGGGGTAGAGCTGGTGGTGCTGGCGGGCTTTTTGACCATTACCGGCGAGAACTTTGTGCGGGCTTTTGAAAACCGCATTATGAACGTGCACCCGGCGCTTCTGCCCGCTTTTGGGGGCAAGGGGTTTTATGGGCTGCACGTCCACGAGGCGGTGTTGGAACGGGGCTGCAAGCTTACCGGGGCCACGGTGCATTTTGCCAATGAGGTGTGCGACGGCGGGCCTATCATCCTGCAAAAAGCGGTGGAGGTAAAGGAAGGGGACACCCCCGAGGCCTTACAGCGCCGGGTGATGGAAGAGGCCGAATGGGAGCTGCTGCCCAGGGCCATAAGCCTTTTCTGCGAAGGGAAGCTGGAAGTTGCGCAAGGGAAAGTACACATAAAGGATTAGGGAAAGGGGCTGCTATTTATGAAAACAATCAGCATGTATGACTGCCTGCGGGGCAACGAGTACCCCGGGCGGGGCCTGGCCATAGGCCAAAGCGCCGACGGGAAGCACGCCGTCAGCGCGTACTTTATTATGGGGCGCAGCGTCAATTCGCGCAACCGGGTGTTTGTCATGGAAGGGGACGACATGCGCACCCAGGCTTTTGACCCGGCGAAGCTTTCGGACCCGTCTTTGGTGATCTATTTCCCGGTGAGGATGTTTGACGGGGGGATGATCGTCACAAACGGCGACCAGACCGACACCATCTATGACAAGATAAAGGCGCACCCGGACTGCGTGGCATCTGGCTATTTCATCCGCGCCCTGCTTACCCGCACCTTTGAGCCGGACCCGCCGATCTTGACACCGCGCATCTCCGGCATTGTTGACCTGAAGGACGGGGGGAACTACTGGCTTTCGATTTTAAAGAGCCTGGGCGGCGACGAAACCCTGGCCCAGCGGCAGTTCTTCTCTTATGACGCCAAGCCGGGGGTGGGGCATTTCATTCATACCTACGCGGGCAACGGCGACCCGGTACCCTCTTTTGCGGGCGAGCCTGCCGCGGTGGAGATCCCCAATGACATCGACAGCCTTACCCAGGGCCTGTGGGAGAGCCTGAACGAAGAGAACAAGGTTTCGCTGTTTGTGCGGTTTATCGATTTGGAAAGCGGCGCTATGGAGACGCGCCTGGTGAATAAAAACCAATAAAAGTATTTGGAGAAAGGTCGTGCATCATGGCAAAGGAAATGTTACTGAAATATGGCTGCAACCCGAACCAAAAGCCTTCGCGGATCTTCATGAAGGATGGGGAGGAATTGCCGGTGCAGGTTTTGAACGGCAAGCCGGGGTACATCAATTTTTTGGACGCCTTTAACAGCTGGCAGCTTGTAAAGGAGCTGAAAGCCGCCACGGGCCTGCCTGCCGCGGCTTCCTTTAAGCATGTAAGCCCGGCCGGGGCCGCTGTGTATGTGCCCCTTTCGGACACGCTGAAAAAAATCTATTTTGTAGACGATTTGGAGCTGACGCCCATAGCCAGCGCTTACGCCGCCGCCAGGGGCGCGGACCGCATGTCTTCCTACGGCGACTGGGCGGCCCTTTCGGACACCTGCGACGGGGCCACGGCCAGGCTGCTTTCCCGGGAGGTATCGGACGGGGTGATCGCCCCGGGGTACACGGAGGAAGCGCTGGAGATACTCAAAAAGAAGCGCAAGGGCGGGTACAACGTGGTGCAGATCGACCCGGAGTACACCCCGGCCCCTACAGAGCACAAGGACGTATTTGGCATTACCTTTGAGCAGGGGCGCAATGAGCTGAAAATAGACGCGGACATGCTGGCCGACCTGCCCACCCAGAACAAGGTGCTGACAGAAGAAGCCAAGCGGGACCTGGTCGTGTCGCTGATCACGCTGAAATATACCCAGTCAAACTCTGTGTGCTATGTAAAGAACGGGCAGGCTATCGGCGTAGGCGCGGGCCAGCAGAGCCGGGTGCACTGCACCCGTTTGGCCGGCAACAAGGCCGACAACTGGTATCTGCGCCAGTGCCCCAAGGTGCTTTCGCTGCCCTTTAAGGAGGGCATACGCCGGGCGGACCGGGACAACACCATCGACGTATACATTGGCGACGAATACATGGACGTGCTGGCAGACGGCCAGTGGGAGAACTTCTTTACCGAAAAGCCGGAGGTTTTCACCCGGGAAGAGCGCCGGGCTTGGCTGGACACCATGAGCGGCGTGGCCCTGGGCAGCGATGCTTTCTTCCCCTTTGGGGACAACATTGAGCGGGCGCGCAAATCCGGTGTAGAGTTTATCGCCCAGCCCGGCGGGTCCATACGGGATGACAACGTCATTGCCACCTGCGACAAATACGGCATAGCCATGGCCTTCACAGGCATCCGCCTATTCCATCATTAAGCAGCGTGGCGCTGCACCCGCGTCGCGGGGACGCTCGCTTGGCTCGCTGTTGGTCAGGGGTAGGTCGCCGCGTTACGGGGTAACGCGCTTACGCTTATGGACGCGTAGGGAACGGGCTTCCGGGGATGGCCGGGGAAAGGGGTGTGGGATGCGGAAAGCTGTTTTTTGGGATTTTGACGGGACCTTGACGGATGGGCAGCCTACTTGGCGCAGGTGTTTGGTGCTGGCGCTGGGGGAAGGGGCGTCCCGGTACGGCGTGGTGGAAGATAAGCTGCGGCCTTACTTAAAAAACAGGTTCCCCTGGCACCCGGACGGCGACCCCACTTTGACGGGGGATGCTTTTTGGGCGTGCCTGGCGGCGCGGTTTCAGGAAGCTTATGAGGCGCTGGGCGTGCCGGGCCCTTTGGCGGCAGAGGCTGCGGGGCGGGTGCGGGGAATCGTGCAGGAGGAAAAGCTGTACCGGGTGCGCCCGGAAGCGCCGGGGGCGCTGATGGCCTGCGCGTTTAAGGGGTATAAGAATTATATCCTCACCAACAACTTCCCGGAATGGGAAGGGGTGCTTGAGAGGCTGAAGCTGCGGCATTACTTTGCCGGGGTGGTAAATTCGGGGACGGCAGGCATGGCAAAGCCGGACGTGCGCATCTTCCGCAAGGCAGAGGAGGTAGCGAATTTCCCGGCGCGCATCTGGATGGTGGGGGACAACCCCATAGCCGACATACAGGGGGCGAAAGGAGCCGGATGGGGTACGGTACACATAACAAAGCCCGGCTACCCCCACAGCGGGGCGGACTATACGGTGCAGAGCCTGGATGAAATCCCTAAATTGTTATAACGGGTAGTTTTAGGATCAACCCCTTTATTAAAAGGGGTTGTGGGGTGCGGGGCAAAGCCCCGCGGCCTTAAGGAAGGTAGTGTGATTATGGACATTCTGGTGATCGGCAGCGGCGGGCGGGAGCACGCCATCGTGCGGAAGCTGAAGGAGAGCCCCAAGGTGGGGAAGCTTTACTGTGTGCCGGGCAACGGGGGCATTGCCCGGGACGCCATATGCGGGCCGGTAGGGGCCATGGACAAGGAAGGCGTGCTGGCTTTTGCCAGGGAGCACAAGGTGGATTTTGTGTTTGTAGCGCCGGACGACCCGCTGGCGGCGGGGATGGTGGATTTTTTGGAGGAAGCCGGGTTCCCGTGCTTTGGGCCCAACGCGAAAGCGGCGGAGATCGAAAGCAGCAAGGTCTTTTCCAAAAACCTTATGAAAAAGTACGGGATACCCACGGCCGCTTATGAGGTGTTCCAGGGGCGGGAAGCGGCGCTTGCCTACATCCGGCAGCAGGGGAAGTACCCGGTGGTCATTAAGGCGGACGGGCTGGCTTTGGGCAAGGGGGTCATCATAGCCCAGGACGAAGGGGAGGCTGCGGACGCTTTACGGTCCATGATGGAGGACAAGGTCTTTGGGGAAAGCGGCGCGCGGGTGGTGGTAGAGGAATTCCTCACCGGGCCCGAGGTGACGGTGCTGGCCTTTACCGATGGGGAAGCCCTTTGCCCTATGGCTTCGTCTATGGACCACAAGCAGGCTTACGACGGGGACAAGGGCCCCAACACCGGGGGCATGGGGACCATCAGCCCCAACCCAGCGTACACCGAAGAGGCGGCCCGGCGGTGCATGGAGGAAATCTTCCTGCCGACGGTAAAGGCCATGAACGCGGAAGGGCGCAAATTTAAAGGGTGCCTGTACTTTGGGCTGATGTTGACGCCGGAGGGGCCGAAGGTCATTGAGTACAACAGCCGCTTTGGGGACCCGGAGGCGCAGGTGGTGCTGCCCAGGCTGGAAACGGACCTTGTGGATATCATTACTGCGGTGGCGGAAGAAAGGCTGGGGAAAATCCATATAAAATGGAGCGGCAAGGCCAGCGCCTGTGTGGTGATGGCCAGCGGCGGCTACCCGGGCAGCTACCCGAAGGGGCTGGAGATCACGGGCCTGGACGGAAACGGGCAGGCTGCCGGCATGCCGGGCGTAACCGTATACCACGCGGGCACCAGGTGGGAGGACGGGAAGTTCTACACCAACGGCGGCCGGGTGCTGGGCCTTACCGCTTTGGGGGACACCCTGGAGGACGCCCTGCAGGCGGCTTACGAGGCCGTAGGCCGGGTGGCCTTTGACGGGGCCATGTACCGCCGGGACATCGGCAGAAGGAAGCTTTGAGAAGGGGGCCTTGCATTGGGCGGTAAGAAGGAAGTGTGGCAGCGGGCCCAGGTTTTTCTGGGCATCACCTTTGGCGGGGCGTGGCTGTGCTATGCCACGGCCTGGGGCTGCGGGCAGCGGTATGGCAGCGCGGGGTTTGACATGGTGATGGTGATTGCCAGCGTTATGCCGGCGGTGGCCATGCTGGTCTGCCGCAAGGGCGAAGAAGGGGGCGCGGGCTTTGACCCGGAGGCCTGGGGGGTAAGCCCCCATTTTAAGGGCACCGTGCCCACGTACCTGCTGGGGTATGGCCTGCCGGCCTTGCTGGCGGCGCTGACGGCGCTGATGTATTTCGCGGCCTTCCCCGGGCAGTATGACCCTACGGGGCAAAGCACCATCGACGCCTTTGTGCAGGCGGGCATGACCCAGGAACAGGCGGCCTCGGCCATTAACTCCATGCTGGGCATGGGGGTGCTGGCCGGGCCCTTTGCCAATATCCTGCTGGCGTTGACAGAGCTGCTGGGGTTTTTGGGCTACCTGCTGCCTAAGGCCCTGCTGCTCTTTGAAAAAAAGCCGGGGCTGAAAGCGGCTCTTTCGGTTTCGGCGGTGTGGGCGGTGTGGCACGGGCCCTTGTTCTTTGACGGGTATTTTTATGGCACGGGCTACCCCGGCGCGCCCTTTGTGGGGCTTTTGCTGGGGATGGTATTCTACTTTTTGCTAGGTTTTTTATTGTGCTACATGGCCCTGCGCACGGGGTCCATTTTGCCGGCCTGCCTTACCCGCAGCGGGGTGACGGCCATGGCCGCGGCGGCGGTGTACTTCTGCAGGGGGGAATCCTTGCTGCTGGTGGGGCCGGGGCTTTATGGGGCCTTTGGGTGCCTGGCGCTGCTGCTGTTCTGCGGGCTGTACCTTTTGCGGCTTATGCGGATGGAAAGGTCTAAGAAGCTGTGGTACCAGCGCGGGCCAAAGGAAAAGAAAAAACTGCCCGGCAAGGCCGGGGCCGACGGGCGGAGGTAGCGCGCCGGTTTGGAATCCATGAAGAAAAGAAGGAATGAAGAAAATGA
The DNA here is from genome assembly GCA_009917445.1 of bacterium D16-76. Classification (GTDB taxonomy): domain Bacteria; phylum Bacillota; class Clostridia; order Oscillospirales; family Acutalibacteraceae; genus Acutalibacter. Next base: position 69,750 of record QZEE01000012.1, read on the forward strand.
AAATTAGTTTTTCGACGTTGGCCTGCCCGGATTTTTCCTGGACAGACATTTACTCTATGGCCAAGGACCTGGCCTTTGACGGCATAGAGGTGCGGGGCTTAGGTGAGGACATTTTTGCCGTAAACGCCCGGCCCTTTACGGATGCCCGCCTGCCAAAGACGGTGGAGAAGCTGAAGTCCCTGGGGCTGGAGATACCCTGCCTGGCCTCGGGGTGCGGGCTGAAGGTGAAGAAGGATTATGACCGGAATATTTCGGAAATCACACAGTATGTGGTGCTGGCCAAGAAGCTGGGCACGCCCTACATCCGGGTGCTGGGGGATTTGCGCCCGGAGGCGGAGGACGATGTGGACGACGGCTTTGTGGCCGGGTGCCTGCGCCTGCTGGGCACCATTGCCCAGGGCTTTGGGGTTACGCTGCTGGTAGAGACCAACGGCGTGTACGCCGACACCAAGCGCCTGGCAAAGCTGCTGGACCAAGTGAACATGCCCTCGGTGCAGGCCCTGTGGGACATGCACCACCCTTACCGGTATTTCGGGGAATCCGGCGCCGAGACGGTGGGGAACCTGGGGAAATACATTAAATATGTACATGTGAAGGACAGCGTGGTGGTGGACGGGGAAGTCCAGTACCGCATGATGGGCGAGGGGGACATGCCCCTTTGGGAGATGTTCGACGCCCTGCACGGCATAGGGTACGATGGGTACATCTCCCTGGAATGGGTGAAGCGCTGGGCCGGCCACCTTTCGGACGCGGGGGTGGTGTTCCCCCAGTTTGCCAACTTTATGCACGACTATTTTGCCTCCCTTTCCAAAAAGCGGGGGGAACTGCAGCAGAACCGCGCCCATACCGGCCAATACGTGTGGCCTAAGGAGACCCTGATCGACGAGACCTTCCCGGATGTGCTGGACAGGATGGTGCAGGAGTTCCCGGACCAGTACGCTTTCCGGTATACAGAGCTGGACTATACCCGGACATACGCGGAGTTTAGGGACGACGTGGACCAGTTTGCCCGGGCGCTGATCGCCATGGGGGTAAAGAAGGGGGACCATGTGGCCATTTGGGCCACCAATGTGCCCCAGTGGTATATTACCTTCTGGGCGGCCACCAAGATCGGTGCGGTGCTGGTAACGGTGAATACGGCCTATAAGATCCATGAGGCGGAGTACCTTTTGCGGCAGTCGGACACCCATACGCTGGTGATGATCGACGGCTTTAAGGATTCGGACTATGTGGGCATTATGAAGGAGCTGTGCCCAGAGCTCAAGCACTGCCTGCCCGGCAAGCTGCACAGCAAAAAGCTGCCGGTGCTGCGCAACATCATCACCGTAGACAGCAAGCAGCCCGGGTGCTATACCTGGGAGCACGCGGTGGGGCTGGGGGATTCCATACCGCCTACCGAGGTGGAGGTGCGCCGCAGGCGCATCGACAAGCATGACGTGTGCAACATGCAGTACACCAGCGGCACCACGGGGTTCCCCAAGGGGGTCATGCTGACCCACTACAACGTGGTGAACAACGGCAAGGCCATTGGGGACTGCATGGACCTGTCTACCGCCGACCGGATGATGATACAGGTGCCCATGTTCCACTGCTTCGGCATGGTGCTGGCTATGACGGCCTCTATGACCCATGGCGCCACCATGAGCCCCATTACGGCATTTTCCCCCAGGAAGGGCCTGCACTGTATTAACCAGGAGAAGATTACGGCTTTCCATGGGGTGCCGACCATGTTCATCGCCATGCTGGAGCACCCGGATTTTGAGAAGACGGATTTCTCCCATATGCGCACGGGCATTATGGCCGGGTCCCCCTGCCCGGTAAAGGTCATGCAGGACGTAGTGGAGAAGATGCACATGAGCGAAATATGCATTACCTATGGGCAGACCGAGGCGTCGCCGGGGTGCACCATGAGCAAGACCACCGATTCCTTGGAGACACGCGTCAACACCGTGGGCGGCGACATGTTCGGCGTACAGTGCAAGATTGTAGACCCGGAGACCGGGGAGGACCTGCCGGACGACGTGGACGGCGAATTTGTGGCCAAGGGCTACAACATTATGAAAGGGTACTATAAGATGCCGGAGGCTACGGCCGCCGCCATTGACCGGGACGGGTGGCTGCACACCGGCGACCTGGCCAGGAGGACGCCGGAGGGGAATTACAAGATCACCGGGCGGATTAAGGATATGATCATACGGGGCGGGGAGAACATCTACCCCAAGGAGATCGAGGACTTTATCTACACCCACCCAAAGGTAAAGGACGTGCAGGTGATCGGCGTGCCGGATGAGCAGTACGGCGAGGAGATCATGGCCTGCGTGGTGCTCAAGGAAGGGGAAGAGAGCACCCAGGAGGAGATCAAGGAGTTTGTACTGAGCCACATGGCCAAGCACAAGGTGCCGCGGTATGTGAGCTTTGTAGAGGCTTTCCCCATGAACGCGGCGGGGAAAATCTTAAAATATAAGATGCGGGAAGAGGCCGTGCAGCAGCTGAAGCTGGAAAAGGCCGAGGCTGTGGTGACGGCTTGACGCAGGGCCGCCTGGGCGGCGCGTGGTTTTGATTATCAGGAAGGAGGCGGCAGGATGATCCGCTTTGACCATTTTAACTTTAATGTATTGGATTTGCAGAGGAGCCTGGATTTTTACAAAAAAGCCCTGGGCCTGGAGCCGGTGCGGGAGATCGAAGCGCCGGACGGCGGGTTTAAGATTACCTTTTTGAAAAACCAGGAAAACGATTTCAAGCTGGAATTGACCTGGCTGCGGGACCGGGAGGCCCCCTATGACCTGGGGGATTTGGAGTACCATTTAGCTTTTGTGACCGACGAATACGATGCTTTTTACGCGCGCCACAAGGAGATGGGCTGCATCTGCTTTGACAACACGGAGATGGGCATTTACTTCATACAGGACCCGGACGGCTATTGGATTGAGATCGTGCCGGAGCGGTAAGGGGCAAAAGCCTTTATAGAAGGAGAGAGGGAATAGGATGAAAGCACCGATTACATTTGCCATAGCGGGTTTTGGGGACAGGGGCAGCACCTATGCTTCCATGCAGAAGCTGTTCCCCGAGAAGATGAAGGTGGTGGCTGTGGCCGACCTGAATCCCGATAAAGTAGAAAAAGCCAAAAAGCTTTATGGCATACCGGCGGAAAACTGCTTTGCCAGCGCCGAAGAAATGCTGGAAAAGGACAGGCTGGCGGACGTGCTGGTGGTGTCTACCATGGACAGGCAGCATGTGGGGCACGCTATACCGGGGCTGCGCAAGGGGTACCATATCTTGATGGAGAAGCCCATCTCGCCGGAAATTGAGAAGTGCCGGGAGATTTTAGAGGTGGCCGGGGAGTGCCCGGGGAAAATCCTGGTATGCCATGTGCTGCGGTATACGGTCTTCTACAACACCTTGAAGGATTTGCTGGACAAGGGGGAGATCGGCCAGGTGGTGTCTATATGCGCCAACGAGAACGTGGCGTACTGGCACCAGGCCCACAGCTTTGTGCGGGGCAACTGGCGGAACTCCCAGGAGACCAGCCCTATGATTTTGCAGAAATCCTGCCACGATATGGACATCCTGACTTGGCTGACCGGGAAGAAGTGCCGGGCGGTCTCGTCGGTGGGCGGCATACAGCTGTTTAAAAAAGAGCGGGCCCCCAAGGGCGCCGCGCCCCGGTGCCTGGGGGGCTGCCAGGCAAAGGACGGCTGTATTTTTGACGCGGAGAAGATTTACGTGACCAACCCCAAAACCGGCATACAGCACGGCCAGGGGTGGATTACATCTATTTTAAGCGTGGAGAACACGGTGGAGAGCACCTACGAAGCGCTGAGAAACGGCCCCTACGGCCGGTGCGTCTATATGTGCGACAACGACGTGGTAGACCACCAGCAGACCCTGCTTTTGATGGAGGACGGGTCTACCATCAGCTTTACCATGTGCGCTTTTACCCAGGACTGCTACCGGTATTTTAAGGCCATGGGCACCAAGGGCGAGATCGAGGCGGACATGAAGTCCAACATCATACGGGTGCGCCGGTTTGGCCAGGGGGAAGAGGTCATTGACGTGGGCGCGCTGGCAGACGATTTAAAGGGCCACGGCGGTGGCGACAGCGGCATAATCGGGGACTTTTTAGATATGCTTTTGAACGATTTGGAGGCCACGGAGCGCACCACCACCCTGGAAAGCTCTATGGAGAGCCACTTTATGGCTTTGGCGGCGGAGGAATCCCGGAAGCAGGGCGGGGCGCTGGTAGAGATGGAGGCCTTTAAGAAGAGGTAGAGGGGCGCCCTATAGCCAAGGCGCCTGCCGCCGCGTTTTGGGCCATGTAAGCGCGAAGGATGAAAAAATTTGGAAAACGGCCCCTCCTCCCTTGCAGAAAACGCATTTTGGTGCTATAATAACAAATATACGTACCCCGCCCGGCCCGCGCATAGATAGGGTTTTCTTGTTATGCCTCTTTATACGCCACTACATATTGTGCAATAGGATGGTTTTTTTAGGGGCGCGGCGGTTTTTTTGCAGAAATTCCTTGAAATTTCGCCAGGAAAGTGATAGATTATACCAAAGAGAACGGGGTTATTGGCTTTTGGCGTTGGTTTGCCAGGCTTTGCGCGCCCGGGCCTTAACATGGTATAGAAAGCCGAGGAGGATAAAAAAATGCCTTTTGAAGTTGATAATCTGCTGGATGAAACCCCACAGACCATAAAAGTCGTCGGCGTGGGCGGTGGCGGCGGCAATGCCGTAAACCGCATTGCCAGCGCGGGCGTGCGCAGTGTAGAGCTGGTGTGCATGAACACCGACAAGCAGGCTTTGCAGCGCTCCCAGGCGTCGGTAAAGGTACAGCTGGGCGAAAAGCTTACAAGCGGCCGGGGCGCGGGCTCGAAGCCGGAAATTGGTGAGAAGGCGGCGGAGGAAAGCCGGGAAATGATCACCAATGTGCTGAAGGACGCGGATATGGTCTTTATTACCGCCGGCATGGGCGGCGGCACCGGCACTGGCGCGGCGCCTATTGTGGCGCGCATTGCCCGGGAGCTGGGGGCCCTTACGGTGGGTATCGTCACAAAGCCCTTTGCCTTTGAGGGGCGCAGGCGCATGGAACAGGCCGAGCAGGGCATTGCCGCTTTGCGGGAGCATGTGGATTCGTTGGTGGTCATCCCCAACGAGCGGTTGAAGCTTGTCAGCGAGGAGCGCATTACGCTGGCCAACGCTTTTATCATTGCCGACGATGTGCTGCGCCAGGGCGTGCAGAGCATTTCCGATTTAATCCAGCTGCCCGGCATTGTCAACTTGGATTTCGAGGACGTGAAGTCCGTTATGCAGAACGCGGGCTACGCCCATATGGGCACCGGCCACGCCGGCGGCAAGGACAAAGCGGCCCAGGCAGCTATGGCGGCTATTTCCAGCCCCTTGCTGGAAACCAAGATTTCGGGGGCCAAAGGGGTCATTATCAATATCACTTCTTCGCCGGACATTGCCTTGGACGAGATCGATACGGCTTCCCAGATTGTTACCGAGCGGGCCCATGCGGACGCCAACATTATTTGGGGCGCTACCTTCGACGAGAACATGGACGACGAGATGAACGTTACCGTTATTGCCACGGGTTTCGAAGGCATGAACGGCGAGCGGCCTAAAGCAGCCCTGGATTTGGATTTGGACGAGGATTTTTTGGGCAATAACCCGGCAGCGGCCCCTGCGCCCGCGCCGGTCACGACCCGTACGCCGGCTTCGCCGACCCGTTCGGCGGTGCAGCCCCGGGTAGACCCTACGGTCATTGACGACGACGATACCTTTACGGATATTATGTCGATTTTTAACCGCAAGTAAAGGCGGGCTGCATATTCCCTTTTGGGGCTTGCGGGGCCTTTGGGCCGCCGCAGGTAACCCCAGGCAGGTTTTTGTGCCTGGTCTGTGGCTTGTGGATAGATGCTGTTATTTTTGAGGAGGATGGCGCTATGGGCGTTTTGAAGGGTGTACATCACATTGCGGTGAAGCCGACTAAAGAGAAATATGGCCAGACGGTAGATTTGTATACCGGTGTGCTGGGCATGGAAGTCAAGATGAAGTGGGGCGACCCGGAGTACCCCTGCCTGATGGTCTCCTGCGGGGACAACACCTGTATGGAGATTTTATGCGGCGAGGCAGAGGCACCGGCTGGGGGGCCCTTAGCCCACATTGCTTTTGCCACGGACAAGGTGGACGAGATTATTGCCGCTGTGCGGGAGAAGGGCTATGAGGTCACCAAGGAGCCTGCGGATCTAGAACTGGGCGGCATGCCGATCCGGATCGCGTTCTTTATGGGGCCCACCCATGAGGAGATTGAGCTTTTCTGGGAGAAATAAGTTTTTGCTGATGTTGGCGGCCCACAGCGGTTGGTGGTGGGCCGCCTGCTTCTTTTTGGGGGTGGAGGCGTGAAGGTCGGCGTAATACAGGGGAGCTCGCAGGCGGGGAAGAATGGGGTGCTTTTCCGCTGCACCCAGCAGGCCGCAGGGCCTTTGGGGCACGAGGTGGTAAACTTCGGGGCCTTCCCTGGGGAGGCGGAGGCGTACTCTTATGTGGAGACAGCGGTGCTGGTCAGCATGCTGCTGGTAAGCGGCGCGGTAGATTTCGTGGTGACCGGGTGTTCCTCGGGCCAGGGGATGATGCTTTGCTGCAACAGCCTGCCCGGGGTGCTGTGCGGGTACGTGCCCACGCCCCAGGACGCTTTCCTGTTTGGGCGGATAAACGGCGGCAACGCGGCTTCCCTGCCGCTGGGCCTGGGCTTTGGCTGGCTGGGGGAGCTGAATTTGCAGTATACCCTGGAAAAGCTTTTTGCCGGGGATTTTGGCTGCGGCTACCCGCCGGAGGAGGCGGGGCGCAAGCGCAGGGACACGGCGCTAGTAAAGGAGCTGGGGGCCATTACCAAAGGCGGGGCCGAGTGCTTTGCCAGGTACCCGGCGGGGCTTATGGAAAAAGCCCGGAAGAGGAAGAATGTGATGGAATACATCCGGCAATATGGGGATGGGACAGGAGTGCTTTGGAATGGATATTAGGCTGAACACCAGCGAATTGAAGGAAAAGGCCCGGGAGCTTCGGGCGGGGCAGCGGGTGCTGCTGTCGGGGGTGGCGTACACCAGCCGGGACGCGGCCCACAAGCGGATTTGTGAGATGCTGGACAGGGGCGAGGAGCCACCCTATCCCTTAGAGGGGGCGGCCATCTACTACGCGGGGCCTACGCCTGCGCCGGAGGGGCTGGCTATTGGGTCCTGCGGGCCCACCACCAGCGGGCGCATGGACCCTTACGCCCCCCGGCTTTTAGATCTGGGCCTGGCGTGCATGATCGGCAAGGGCAAGCGCAGCGCAGAGGTCTGCCAGGCCATCCAGCGCAACGGCGCGGTGTATTTGTGCGCGGTCGGCGGGGCGGGGGCTTTGGCGGCCCGGTGCATTACCGAGGCCCAGGTCATAGCCTTTGAGGACCTGGGGTGCGAATCAATAAAAAGGCTGGTGCTGAAGGATTTCCCGCTGATCGTGGCCATAGACTGCGCCGGGGGGAATATTTTGATGTAGGGTACGTATAATCTCAAGGTGCGGGAAGGGGGCTGCATATGGACGGCTTTATGCGTTTTTTCGTGAAAGGGTATGGGCGTTTTGACGACCCCCAGGTACGGCGGGACGCCGGGAAGGCGGCAGGGGCCGTAGGGGTGGCCACCAACCTGCTGCTGTTTGCGGGGAAGCTTATAGCGGGGCTTTTGTCCCACAGCGTGGGCGTGCTGGCAGACGCGGTGAACAATTTGACGGATTCGGGGTCTTCCATCCTCATGCTGGTGGGGTTCCGGCTGGCGGGCAAGCCGGCTGACGAAAAGCACCCCTTTGGCCATGCGCGGATGGAATACCTGTGCGGGGTAACGGTGTCTTTTATTGTGCTGTTTTTGGGCCTGCAGCTGGGCCTTACGTCCATAGGGAAGATATGGGAGCCGGAAGAGACCGTGTTTACGCCGTTAACTCTGGGGATTTTAGTGGCCTCGGTGCTGGTGAAGCTGTGGCAGTTTCTGTTTTATAAGACGGTGGGGGGGAAGCTTTCCAGCGAGGCCCTGTGCGCTACCGGTGATGACAGCCGCAACGACGTGGTCTCGACCCTGGTGGTGCTGGTGGGGGCGGTGGTCACCCGGGTAAGCGGCTACAATTTAGATGGCTTTTTAGGGCTGGCCGTGGCGGTGTTCATTACGGTTTCCGGGTTTAAGCTGATTCTCGAGACCGGCGGGCCCCTGCTGGGCATGGCCCCGGACCCGGAACTGGTGAAGGCCATCCACCGGCGCATTTTGTCTTATGAGGGCGTCATTGGGCTGCACGACCTGGCGGTGCACAATTATGGGGCGGGGCAATGCTTTGCCTCGGTCCATTGCGAGGTGCCCGCAGAGACGGACATCCTGGTGAGCCATGACATCATCGACAACATAGAGCGGGATTTTTTGGAGCAGGAGAACATCCACCTGGTCATCCATTTAGACCCGGTGGTCACCAGCGACCCCCGCACCAACGCCCTCTATGCCCAGGTGCGGGAGAGGGTGGCCGCCGTTTGCCCAGAGGCGGGCATCCATGACTTCCGGGTGGTATGGGGGGTCACCCACTCGAACATTGTCTTTGACGCGGCGGTGCCGTACTCCTTGCAGGTTTCAGACGGGGAAGTGAAGGCGCTGGTGGCCGGGGCGGTAGGCAAGCTGGACCCTTCGTACCGGGTCGTGGTGAACGTGGACCGGGAGAGCCGGTAAGGGAAAGGCTGGGAAAAAAATTTGCGCGGCCTCTTGACAATCCCGCTGGGGATGTGTATGATAGGGGTATGCTTTTTTAAAACCTATAAGAAAAAGGCTGTGACGAAGACGGCGGGGCTGCCCCCCCTTTCAGAGAGCCGGCGGTTGGTGCGAGCCGGCAGGAGGGCGCTGGGCGCTTATCCCTTCTGAGCCGGGGGCCCGAAACCGTTTGGCAGTAGGCGCCCCCCGCGTAGGCTGCGTTAGTGCACAGGGCTTGCTTGAGCCCGCTAAGGGGCGCGAAAGCGCAAGATGAGTGGTACCGCGGATTTGTTTACAGGTCCGTCTCATAGAAGGGACATAGCCTTCTGTGGGGCGGGCTTTTTTAGTCCCGGCAAAGGCCGGGGAAAAGTGGAAAGGAGCCGATGGCATGGAAAGGACAGATTTGAAAACACAGCTGGCAGAGGTGGCGGAGCGTATCCGCACCATGCGGGAGATCATGGGGCTTTCCGAGGAGGAAATGGCCAGGTGTACGGGCATCTCCAAAGAGGAGTACCAGGAGTGCGAGCGGGGCGGGCGGGACTTTAGCTTTACCTTTATCTACAAGTGCGCCGGGCGGTTTGCCATTGACCCTACGGACTTGATCAAGGGTGTGAGCCCTACCCTGTCCAGCTACACGGTGTCCCGCAAGGGGGACGGGCTGCCCATTACCCGGCGGCAGGGGTTTAAATACCTGAACAAAGCCCCGCTGTTTAAAAACAAGACGGCTGAGCCCTTTTACGTCACCATGCCTTACTCAGAGGCCGAGCAGAAGGTGGCCATTAAGCTTTCTACCCATGTGGGGCAGGAGTTTGACATTATCATCAAAGGCGCCATGAAGGTGCAGGTAGGCAGCCACACCGAGGTCTTGTACCCCGGGGACACCATCTATTACAATTCGGCCACGCCCCACGGCATGATCGCGGTGGGGGGCGAGGACTGCGAATTTTACGCCCTGGTGCTGAAGGGGCCAGAGGAATTTGCCCAGGCCAAAGACGAGGACCGGTTCCAGAAACTTATTGACGCCAAAAAAGCCCGCAAGGACCGGGAGACCGTGTCGGATGCCTTTGTGCAGACCGAGCTGGACGAAAACGGCATTTTGAAGGCCATACGCTTTACAGACGAAGAGAAGTTCAACTTCGGCTTTGACATAGTGGACGCCATTGCCCAAAAGAGCCCGGATAAGCTGGCTATGCTGCATATTTCCCGGGACAAGGCAGAGCGGCGGTTCACCTTTGGGGACATGAGCCGGTGGAGCGCCAAGACCGCCAATTATTTGGAGAGCCTGGGCATAAAGCGGGGGGACCGGGTAATGGTGGTGCTGAAACGGCATTACCAGTTCTGGTTTGTGATTACGGCCCTGCACAAGATGGGGGCGGTGGTGATACCGGCCACCAACCTTTTAATGGAGCACGACTTTGACTACCGCTTTAAGGCGGCGGGGGTAAAGGCCATCCTTTGTACTGCGGACGGGCAGGTGGCCGAGGAAGCCCATAAGGCGGCGGAAAGCTGCGGGGTGGAGCTAAAGATCATGGTAGGGGGGGGCCGCTTGGGCTGGCACGACTTTGACAAAGAAGTGGAGGCTTTCCCGGACACATACGAGAGGAAAGCGGACGGGCCCTGCGGCAGCGACCCCATGCTGATGTTCTTTACCTCAGGCACCACAGGGTACCCGAAAATCGCCCAGCACAGCTATAAGTACGCTTTGGGGCATTATATCACCGCCAAGTATTGGCACAACGTGAACCCGGACGGCCTGCATTTTACCATTTCAGACACAGGCTGGGGCAAGGCGTTGTGGGGGAAATATTATGGCCAGTGGATGAACGAGGCGGCGGTTTTCACCTATGACTTCGACAAGTTTGACGCCCACGACATTTTACCCATGTTCGCCAAGTACCAGATCACCACCTTCTGCGCGCCGCCCACCATGTACCGGTTTTTTATCAAGGAGGACTTAAGCCGGTACGACCTGTCTTCCCTTGAATACTCTACTACAGCCGGGGAGGCCCTGAACCCCGAGGTATACGAGCAATGGAAGCGGGCCACAGGCCTGCCGCTGATGGAGGGCTTTGGGCAGACCGAGACGACCCTTTCCATCTATAACCCCGTGGGCACGGTGCCCAAAACCGGCTCCATGGGTGTGCCCAGCCCCTTGTACGATGTAGACATCGTACTGCCCGACGGCGCCCCCGCGCCTTTGGGAGAGACCGGGGAGATCGTGATACGCACAGACAAGGGCGCGCCCTGCGGCCTGTTTATGGGCTATTATGGCGACGAGGAAAACACAAAGGAGGCCTGGCACGACGGCATGTACCATACCGGCGACACGGCCTGGAAGGACGAGGACGGCTATTACTGGTATGTAGGGCGCACAGACGACGTGATCAAGTCCAGCGGGTACCGCATTGGGCCGTTTGAGATCGAGAGCGTGATTATGGAACTGCCCTATGTATTGGAGTGCGCCGTCACCAGCGCCCCAGACCCGGTGCGCGGCCAGGTGGTAAAGGCCTTTGTGGTGTTGACAAAGGGCACAGAGGGCACAGAAGACCTGAAAAAAGAGATACAGGGCTATGTGAAGAAGCACACGGCCCCTTACAAGTACCCCCGCATTGTAGAGTTCCGGGAGGACCTGCCCAAGACCATCAGCGGCAAGATCCGGCGGGTGGAGCTGAAGGGCTAAGGTCTTGGGGCTTTGCCCCAAACCCCACAAGCCCTTTTGAAAGAAGGGGAAACATTCCCTGCGGGAAAGTTTGGCCCTAAAACCAATTTTGTTGGGAGGGATGAAGGATGATTACCGACAGCTTTGATGACAAGACCCCGGCGATTATAAAGCTGCGGCCAGGGGAAGGGCGGCTGAAATGCGCGGCCTGCGTCGTGACGTTTTCAGATGTGATCGAGGGGTATGTGCTTTCCCACTACCCATGCCGGGAGTTTGCCCAGGAGCGCAACGCCTGCGGGCCCACGCCGCTGTATGCTTTGGAGTACAAGGGGGAGACGCTGGCGTTTTATAAGTCGCTGATAGGGGCCCCGGCGGCGGTAGGGCTGTTAGAGGGCGTGGCTATGCTGGTGGACACCCAGGATTTCGTGGTGTTTGGCGGTGCCGGGTGCCTGGACCGGGAGATCGCCCACGGGAAGGTGATGGTGCCTGTGTGGGCTTACCGGGACGAAGGGACGTCGTACCATTACGCGCCGGCGGCAGACCGGATCGATGTGAAAAACCACGGGGCCGTGGAACGGTTTATGGAAAGCAGGGGCATCCCTTATGTAGTGGGGGGCACCTGGACTACGGACGCTTTTTTCCGGGAGACAGAGGGGAACTTTGCCAAAAGGAAGGCGGAGGGGTGTATTTCGGTAGAGATGGAGTGCGCCGCTTTGCAGGCCATGTGCGATTTCAGGGGATATGGGCTGTACAGCTTCCTTACAAGCGGCGACCTGCTGGACGCGCCGGAATGGGACCCCCGGGCCCCAGGGGAGGGCTTTGGGGGCACCCAGCACGATGCCACCCACTTTGAAATAGCGGCAGAGCTGGCGTGCTTTGCGGCGGGAGGAACTTATGACGGAATATAACAAGCTGGTGCGGGACAAGATCCCGCAAATCATAGAGGCCCAGGGGGAAGTGCCGGTTACCCGGGTGCTGGCGGACGGGGAGTACCGGACGGCTTTGGGAGAAAAGCTCGAAGAGGAAGTGGCGGAATACCGGGAAAGCCATGAGCTTTCTGAGCTGGCGGATATTCTGGAAGTGGTGTACGCCCTTTGTGAAGCGGACGGCCACACGCTGGGGGAGCTGGCCGACGCGTATGTGCAAAAGCATGAGGCAAGGGGAGGCTTTGCGAAAAGGGTATTCCTTATAGCCAAAAAACTTTGACAAACGCTGTGGGCAGCGCCATTATTTCTGAAAGGAATAATGGGAATACACCCAATTTCCTACCATTGTGTGCAGAGGTAATATCTTAAAAATAGTACGGTAAACCTGCCGGGAGGCGGGGTATGATAAGGAAAGAAGGGGTTTTCTATGGAAAACAGCAGCAAGTCCGTATACCGGGTGGCGGCGGTGGGGGTTTTTGCCGCGCTGGTATTTGTGTCAAACATGGTCAGCATACCCATACCGGTGGCCATTGGGGATGTGAGCCGCATCCATTTGGGCAATATTTTCTGTTTGCTTTCGGGGTTTGTTCTGGGGCCTGTAGGGGGCGGGCTGGCGGCGGGCATAGGCTCGGCGCTATACGACGTGACGAACCCGGCCTATATTGCCTCGGCGCCGTTTACCTTTGTGTTTAAATTTTTGCTGGCGGCGGTGTGCGGGTGGGTGGCCTACGCCCGCCACAACCAGGGCGCGAACCACAAGCTGAATATCTTTGCCGCGGCCGCGGGCAGCGTGACCTATATAGCGCTGTATCTGGGCAAGGCCTTTGTAGAAGGGCTGCTGATTGGCAGCGAGATGGGCGCGGTGCTTACGGCCGTGGCCACAAAGGCGGCCACGTCTGGCATTAACGGGGCGATTGCGGTAACCGTGTCGGTGCCGCTGTATGCGGTGGTGCGCACGGCTTTAAAAAAGAGCCGCTTGTTGGATAAGGTGCAGAGGGGGTAAACCAGATGGAAGAATGGGGGATTAGCGTAGGCACGGCGGCTGTGGGCCTGCTTATCTTGTATTTTGTGGTGAAGGCAGCCGTGTGCAGCGCCATTGAGGATAGCAAAAACGAAATCGCCAAAGCTGTGAAAAAGGGCATGGAGAAGTATGAGGCAGAGAGGGGCGTCCCAGCGGGGGAAGAGGGGAAAGGATAAAGGAGCGGGCTTTTGGATGCTGTATCTGCGAGATTCTTAAAGCCCTCGTGCATACCGGCAGCAAAAAGGGGGCAGCGATTTTTCTTTTCCCATAACCCCCGCGAAACAACCGCCCCAGGGTTTACAAGCTGCCCAAAAAGTGGTAATATCGAAAGATAGAAAACCTTTTGGGAGGAACGGCACATGAAGCTGAACATAAGCGGTATACAGGACAAACCCCCCTGGGGCCAGGCAGGCATCGCCCTGCCCCGGTTTGACCGGGAAAAGGTCTGCCAAAACACACGGCAGGCCCCCACTTGGCTGCATTTTGGCGCTGGCAACATCTTCCGGGCTTACCCGGCGGCGGTGCTGCAAGGCCTGCTGGACGACGGGCAGTACGGGAAAGGCGTCATCGTGGCCGAGGCCTTTGATTACGAGATTATTGACAAGGCCTACCGCCCCTACGATAATTTAAGCCTGCTGGCTGTGCTCAAGTCCGACGGCACCGCCGAAAAAAAGGTGGTGGGCTCTGTCACCGAAAGCCTGAAGGCCGACCCCTCTTTCCGGGAGGACTGGGGGAGGCTGGAAGAAATCTTCCGGGTGGCCTCTTTGCAGATGGTAAGCTTTACCATCACCGAAAAAGGCTATGCCGTGCCCCAGGGCGACCCGGCCCGGGGCCTGGACGCCGTAAGCGTGATGGGCAAGCTCACCCGCCTGCTGCTGGAACGCTTTAAAGCCGGGGCCTGCCCCCTCACCCTGCAAAGCATGGACAACTGCTCCCACAACGGAGACAAGGTACGGGCGGGCATCATGGCTTATGCCCGCGCCTGGCAGCAGGCCGGCCTGGTACCGCAGGCTTTCTGCGCCTACCTGGAGGACGGCCAAAAAATCGCCTGCCCGTGGAGCATGATCGACAAGATCACCCCCCGGCCCGACGGCAAGGTGCAGAAAATGCTGGAAGAGGCGGGCTTCGAGGACAGCGGCATCCTCATCACCGGGAAAAACACCTACACCGCCGCCTTTGTCAACGCTGAAGAAACCGGGTACCTGGTCATAGAAGACGACTACCCCAACGGCCGCCCCCCGCTGGAACGGGCCGGGGTGCTATACGCCTCCCGCGACACCGTAGACAAGGTGGAAAAGATGAAGGTCTGCACCTGCCTAAACCCCCTGCACACCGCCATGTCCCTTTTTGGCTGCCTGCTGGGCTATGGCTTGATCTCCGCCGAAATGGAGGACGAGGATATCCGCGGCCTCATCACCAAAATGGGCTATGGGGAAGCCATGCCCGTGGTAGTAGACCCCGGCGTCCTGAAACCCGCCGATTTTATCCATGCGGTGCTTACCAAGCGCCTGCCCAACCCCTTTATGCCCGATGCCCCCCAGCGCATTGCCACTGATACCTCCCAAAAGCTGCCCATCCGTTTTGGCGAGACCATAAAGGCCTACCAGCGCCAGGGCCTGGACGTGGGCTCCCTTACCCTCATCCCCCTGGTGCTGGCCGGTTACGCCCGCTATCTCAAGGGCATAGACGATAAGGGGAACCCCTTTGAGCCCTCCCCAGACCCCTTGCTGGAAGAGCTGCAGGCCCTTACCGCCCCCTTAGAGGTAAAAGAAGCCCCCCAGGACACAAGCTGCCTAAAGGTCCTTTTTAGCCGGGCAGACGTCTTTGGCCTAAACCTGTACGAAGCCGGCCTGGGGGACAGGGCCCAGGCTATGGCCGCCGAACTCTACGCGGGCCCGGGTGCTGTCCGTAAAACCCTTCATAAATATGTAAGCGCCCAGTAAGGCAAAAGGGCCGGGACAAGCTCCCGGCCCTCCTTCACGCAAAAAGGGGGCCCTGGCCGCGCAAATTTAGGTAGTGACATAACCAGCCGGATAGGGTATAATAGTAGCAGGGGACAAGCCCCGCTAAGTGAAGGGCAGCAAGTTGCCCAAGAGGTTTTCGGGTCAACCCCTTTTTTAAAAGGGGTTGTGGGGTTTTTAGGGGCAAAGCCCCTGAACCGCCGGAGGCATAAAACGCGCGGCTGGACACTCCCGCAAAGCCCCGCGGCCTTGACCTTTTAGCGGGGGCATGCTATACTAAAGGCCTATAGGATAGGGAAGGCCGGGAAGCGGCCGAGGAAAACTACGGTTATGGAGTGATGGTATTTTGGATTTTAACGCCTTTGAATGGATACAGGCCAAGCTGCAGGAAGAGCTTCTCAACCAGGGCTTTGGCGAAGCCGCCCCTTTGGAAGACAGCGCGGGCAAAGCCGTCCTGTTCTCCGGTGAGTCGGTGGCTTACAGCCTGCTTTACGACAAGAAAGCCGGCCATTTCGAGCTGCGCAGCGCTACCCTGGACGAAGACGGCGCTCCCGGCAAATGGCGGCGCTTGGCCCTGTGGCTCTTTGACGAAAAAGAAGGGGACCGGTCAGATGCCGAAAGCATTGCCAACGACTTTTTGGATATCGTCCGGGGGCCGAAGCAGATTAAGCAGGCCCAGCAAAAGCGCCGGCGGGGCAAGGACGAAGAGCGCAGCGTAGACCCGGCGTTCTTTATTAACCGCCTGGTCAATATCTTCCCCCAGATCAAAGAGGATATCAACGGGGAAAAAATCGTCTATGGCCAGGTGCGCCCGGCCACCTTCTTGAAAGAAAAGGTCGTGGCCAAGTGCGAAGGCCTGGCGTCTGCCCAGCCCCAGGGTGAAGCCGTGAAAAAGCTTTGCGCCCTGCTGGACGATATGTACAAAAACGGCGACATGGACCTGCGTTCCCTGCTTACCGCCGTGCTGCTTAACGGCCTCAGCGACAGCGCCTACGCCGTTTTGGAGGGGCAGATGGGGGACGAGCTGAAAAAGGCATCCCGCTTCAGCCGTAAGCTGCGGGGGAAGAACATTAAGCCCGAAAAGAAGAAAAAGCAGAAAAAGGTAGAGGCCCGGTTGGATTCCACCCGGTAAAAAAAGTCATGCCTGCTTAAGAAAAGGGGATATATGGGGAATTTGACGATGGAAAAAAAGCTGGTGGCCTGGTCCGGCGCCTTTATGGCGTCCTTAATGCTGGCCCAGCCCCTGCTGGACGTGGTGTCGTATTTTATGGCAGGGGTAGGGCACACGGGCTTGACCACTGCCCTGCGGTGCCTGTTGCTGGTGGTGGTCGGGGCCTATGGCTTTGCCATATCCGAGCACAAGCCGGTGTATATGGGGGTATATGGCGTACTGGCGGCCTTTTGGCTGCTGCATGCCCTTAACTGCCTGCGGCAAGGCTACGCAGACCCCGTAGGGGATTTAGCCGAATATTTAAAGCTCATCCAGTTCCCCCTGTGGACCTTAAGCTTTGTCACTTTTTTCCGCAGGAGGGAAGAACTGCAGGGAAACGGCCCCGTTTTTTTGGCCGTGAATTTTGGCATCATAGTGGCGGTCATCCTTTTGTCTTACGCCACCGGCACCCCTGTCTATACCTATTTTACCCCCGAGCGGGGCGTGCAGCTGGGCATGCTGGGCTGGTTTGCCGTGCCCGCCGCCCAAAGCGCCATTGTGTGCCTGGTGGTAATCGGCCTGCTGCTGTGGGCCTACCGTACCGAAAAGCTGCGGGTGTTCTGCCTGTGCTGCGTGCTGGGCTTTGCCCTGCTGTATTTCACCGGCACCAAGCTGGCCTTTTACGCAGCCCTGCTGGTGGCCGCGGGCTTTGTTGTGCTGATTTTGCTTAGCCGCCAGCACTACCGTTTCTGCATACCCCTGGTGCTGGCCGCGGCGGCTATGCTGCTTTTCCGGGGGGCGTCGCCCATGGCCCAGCGCCAAGCCCTTACGGCGGATTCCTACGCCATCTACGAGGAAAAGGCCCAGGAGATCATGGGGGAGGACATGGGCTACGTCTACCACCCCGGCGAGGAGATCCCCCCGGAGGTCGAGGCCAAGATACGCCGCGTCTACACCGAGGTGTACGGCGCGCCCAAAGGCGTGTACGGCGGCGTGCTATTGGGGGACCTGCTGGAAAAATTCGGCCCGGACCGGGTTATGGATTTTTACGGCTACACCGTCAAGTCTACCGAGCTTTACAACGTGCGCACCAAGCGCCAGGCCGCCCTGGGCCTGGTATGGGAGGAAAAAGACTTTTTGACAAAGCTTTTGGGCTTTGAATACAGCGAATCCTGGATAAACGGCCGGCCCTACGACTTGGAAAACGACTTCCCGGCCCTGCCCTTCTATTACGGCTACCTGGGCGCCGCGCTATACGTAGCCTTTGCCGGGTATTTCCTTTTCCTGGTGCTGCGGGGGTTGGTCCGGGAGTTTAGCACCCTGCCGGAATTTTTGACGGTAGAGCTGGGGGCCTGGTGCCTGATCTTCTGCCTGGGGCTGGGGGCGGCGCAGTTTTCCGGCAATGTGCTGCGCAGGCCCAGTGTGACCGTGTACCTCTCTTTGGCAGCCGCGCAGATCTATTGCCAGCTGCGCCCCGAGCGCCGCCAGCGCCGCTTTGAAAAGTACCGCCAAAAGCCTGCCATCACCATAAAGCTGCCCTGAAAAGGGGAAGGCGCAGGCCATACGTTTGTTATATAGGAGGAACGCCGTGGGAAAAAACAACTGGACAGGGGAGTGGGCCGCAAAAGGCCGATCTATAAAGGAAGCCCTATGCCGCCGCCTGCCCCAGATCGTATTCATCCTCATTGTCATGCAGCCTATTTTAGACGTGCTGTCCTTTTTCCTGGGGGAGCTGGGCAGCAACGCCTTTTCCACCCTGCTGCGCTTTACGCTTATGGCGGCGCTGGGGCTGCTGGGCTTTATTGTCAGCGATAAAAAGAAGCTGTATCTAGGCTTTTACGTACTGGCCGGGGTTTTCTGGGCTTTGCACATGGCAAACTGCTTCCGCATCGGCTACCAGTCCATGATGGAGGACACGGCCAATTTCCTGCGCATCATCAGCTTTTTGGTGTTTGCGCTGGCCCTTATCATGTTTTTCCGCCAGGGCAAGCAGGTGCGCCGGGCTATTTTGCTGGGCTTTGGGGTAAACTTCCTGCTTTTCTGGCTGTTCACCCTGCTGCCCTGGGCCCTGGGCCAGCCCCAGTATACCTATGACAAGCTTTTTGTGGGCATGATGGGCTGGTTCAGCATCCCCAATGCCCAAAGCACCATTATTGTGCTTACCGCGCCCTTTGCCATCTACTGGGCCTACCGGTCGGGGAAATACCCCTTCTTCCTGGGCATGTGCCTGCTGTGCTGCGGCATGATGTACGCCACCGGTACCAAGCTCACCTTTTATTCGATTTTTGTTATATGCGGGGCGTATATCTTCCTGTTTTTCCTGCAAATGGGCAAAAAGTCCCTGCGCTATGTGCTGCCCTTGGCCCTGCTTGTGGTGCTGGCCTTTGGCTTCCGGCACCAGTCGCCCATGGATTTACGGGAGAGGATGTCCGCCTACTCCCGCGGCACCTATAACGAGCTGGTAGAGAAAAGCATGGCCCAAAGCGGCGCCAACAAGGCCGCTATACAAAAGGCCCAAAAGCAGTCGGCCAAAGGCACCCCAAAGAAAAGCGGCACCGGGAAAAAGCAGCCGGAGGTGGTGCAGACCATGGAGGAGA
The DNA here is from genome assembly GCA_009917445.1 of bacterium D16-76. Lineage (GTDB taxonomy): Bacteria > Bacillota > Clostridia > Oscillospirales > Acutalibacteraceae > Acutalibacter. The sequence continues at coordinate 88,820 of QZEE01000012.1, forward strand.
TCCACCGGGGCCTGTTCTATGTGTACGAAGACACCTACGGCGAGTTTTTCCTGGACATGAACCAGCGCTTTGGCGTCTACCGCGTTATGGAGGCCTACGATTTCAGCACCTCTTCCGGCGTCCTCTCCGACTTCCGGGTGATGAAATCCCTTTTCTCCCACCTGGTTTGGGAGGAAAAAGACCTTTGCACACGTTTCCTGGGCTATGAATATAACGAAGTGGTGGTAGGGGAGACCATCTACGACCTGGAAAATGACTTCCCGGCCATCTACTATTTCTTTGGCTATGTGGGCTTTACCCTGTATATGCTGGTGTTTGTCTATATTGGGTTTGTGGTGCTGCGGGCCTTTGCCGTGGACATGTACCAGGGCCTGCGAAGCGTCCCCCCGGCCCAGGGGTACAAAGCCCAGGCCCGCCGGCTGGGGCTGGGCGTCTGGCAGGGGCTCAGGCGCTTCCTTACCATTGAAATGGGCGCGGCAGGCATGTCCTTCCTTTTGGCGATTTTGGCCGCGCAGATTTCCGGCTACGTGCTGCGCAGGCCCAATGTCACCATCTATTTTGCGGTTGCCACGGCCTACCTGTTCCATCTTTGTGTCGATTTGCGCCCCGGCCTTTCCGGCTTTAACCTGAAAAAGCTATGTAAAAAGGGCTGAAAGCCCCATCCCCCCGTAAGGCAGGTGACCCCCATGCAGCTTTATCTGGCAAACCATCCCTACCGGTATGAGTGCGAGAACCTTTGCCGCCTATTCTTCCCCTACAGCCACGTGCAGGTGGTAGATTCCCCCCTTACCGCCCCTGGCCCCTGGGCCCAGGCCATAGCCCAAGAAGGCCCCGGCGGTTTCATCTACACCGCCCGGGTGTCGGACGGGCAGAAGGTGGCAGAAAAATCTGCCCAGCAGGGGGCTCTGGAAGAATACGCCATGACCAACCTGCTTTACGCAGCCTTTGTAGAGCTCACCGGTTCGCAGCCCGCTTGGGGGATGCTCACCGGCATACACCCCGTAAAGCTTTTGCGCCAGTACGTAGAAGAAGGGGGGGAGGGGGCCGGTTTAGAAAAATTCCGCACCCATTGCCATGTGACAGCCCCCAAAGCGGCCCTGGCTCTGCAAACCCTGCGGGCCCAGGCCCCCGTTACCGCCTCCATCGGCGAAAACGACTGGGCCCTGTATATATCCATCCCCTTTTGCCCTACCCGGTGCGCTTATTGCTCCTTTATTTCCCAGGACGTCAAACACGCCCAAAAGCTTATGGCCCCTTATTTTGCCTTGCTGTTAGAGGAGCTTGAAAAGACGGCAGAGGTCACAAGGGCCCTGGGCCTGCGGCTTGTTTCCGTCTATATTGGCGGCGGCACCCCCACTACCCTTTCCGCCGGGCAATTAGGGCAGCTGTGCGAAAGCGTCCACCGCCTTTTTGACCTGTCGGGCTGCCCCGAATTTACCGTAGAGGCCGGCCGCCCCGACACTATCACCCGGGAAAAGCTGGCGGCCCTAAAAGCGGGGGGCGTGACCCGCATCAGCATAAACCCCCAGACCCTATCGGACCAGGTGCTGCAAAACATTGGCCGCCTGCACACCGCCCAGGACGTACTGGACGCCTTTGCCCTGGCAAAAGAGGCTGGCTTCGCGGACATCAACTGCGACCTGATCGTGGGCCTGCCCGGCGATTCCCAGCCTGGCTTTGAGAAGACCCTGGAAGGCGTACTGGCCCTGGGGGCCAGCAACGTGACCGTGCACTCCCTGGCCCTTAAGCGCGGCGCCCGCCTGGAGGCCGAAGGGGGCACCACCCTCCACCGCCGGCAGCAGGAGACCGCCGCCATGATGGATTATTCCATCCGCCGCCTGGGGGAAGAGGGCTACGTGCCCTATTACCTTTACCGCCAGACCCGCATGGCCGGCAACCTGGAAAACACCGGCTGGGCCAAGCCGGGTTCCCTTTGCCGCTACAACATCTATACTATGGACGAGTGCGTTTCGGTGATAGCCTGCGGCGCGGGGGGCGTCACCAAATTGAAAGACCCCTACAGCGGCCGGCTGGAACGCATCTTCAACTTTAAGTACCCCTATGAATACATTTCCCGCCACGGGGAAATACTTCTGCGAAAGGACGGTGTGACTGGGCTTTATGAGCAATTTCGCAAGCGGCTACATTAAGTATATCAATCACCTGGAACAGATAAACGACGGCGCGGTGCAGGACCCCGCCCACATGGTAGAGGAGGTAGAGGGCGCTTACCGTGAAAGCCTGCGCAACGTGTCCCGCAATATCTCCGAGCGCAAAAAGCGGGCCCGCATCGTTATGCTTTCCGGCCCCAGCAGCAGCGGCAAGACCACCACCGCCCACCTGCTGCGGGATTATCTGGAAGGCTTTGGCATTAAGGCGTATATTATTTCTTTAGACGATTTTTACCTGGGCCGTGACCGCACCCCCCGCCTGCCCGACGGCTCTTACGATTTCGAGACCGTAGAGGCCCTGGACGCCGAAAAGATCATCGGCTGCTTGTCCGATGTTATCGCCACCGGCAAGTTCAACGTGCCCCATTACAGCTTTGCCCTGGGCCGGCCCGATGGCGAGGACGCCCAATACGAGATTGCCCCGGAAGATATGGTCATTGTCGAGGGCATACACGGATTAAACCCCCTGTTCACCCGCGGCCTGCCGGAAGACGCCTACGTCAAGCTTTACGTTAGCGTCAAGCAGCAGATTAAGGACGCCAACGGCGAAGTGCTTTCCCCCATGAACCTGCGCCTCATCCGCCGCATCGTCCGGGACATTAAGTTCCGCGACAGCCCCGCCGAACGCACCCTTTCCATGTGGCCCCAGGTGATCGAAGGGGAAAACCGGTACATCCGCCCCTACCGCATTTGGGCTGACTACACGGTAAACTCTATCCATATTTACGAGCCCTGTGTGCTGCGCACGGTGGCCATCCCCCTGCTGCGCGCTATTGAGATTGACAGCCTGCACTACAAGAAGGCCCGGGATTTGGAATCCCGCCTTATGCGCTTCGAGCCCGTAGACGCCGCCCTTGTACCCGATGGCTCGATGCTGCGGGAATTTTTGGGCGCCCGGTAGGCGCAAGGCCGCGGGGCTCTGGTCTCGCCTGCCGGCTCGGTCGGTTGCTGGACGCGTGCCACTGGCACGCAGCAACCCCGCCCCCGCCAAAGGGGGCGACCCCCTTTGGAAACCCACGCTTTGCTTCTCGCGTTTGGGGTGGGCGCTGGGCGGTGGGGGAGGGGCCGCGCCGGAACATTTTGCTTTTTGTGGGCGGGCTGGTTGGGAATTTAAGGGATTCGTAAAAGATTCGACAGGGAAAACCGCTTTACTTTCTGGACGGATGTTGCTATAATAAGAGCAAGAAAGAGAAAAGCTTTCTCACAATTGGTAAATTAAAAGGAGGCAAACGTTATGGGTATTTTAGACGATGTGGTCATAAACGCAAAATCCGCTGCTGAGGCGGTAAGCCGCAAGGCTGGGCAGATCGTGGATGTATCGAAGCTGCGCATCAGCGCCGCTGAGATCAACGCCGAGATTGCCAAGCGTTATGAGGTCCTGGGCCAGTATGTGTATGAGTGCAGCCGCAGCTCTTTGGTCGCCGACCCCGAGGCTGTTGGCCAGATGACGGAGATCGACGACCTGAAAGCACAGCAGGCCGCTATTGCTAAAGAGCTGGGCGACAAGCAGAACAAGGTGTTTTGCCCCATTTGCGGCAAGCAGAGCCCGGTTACGGCCGCGTTTTGCAGCTCCTGCGGCACAAAGTTGATCCCGGACCCGGAGCCTGTTCCCCAAGAGGCCGGCCCCGATGACGCTAAGGAAGCCGCCGAGGCCGACGGCCCCGACGCCCATACATCCGACATCCCGCCCCGCCAGTATCCGTAAGCTTTTTCGGACAGGCTGAGGGGAAGGGGCCGGCCCCTTGAAGCCGCCCCATAAAAACGCACCCGCTGGGACATCCCATCCCGGCGGGTGCTGTTTTTTGCCTTACATATTTACGTGCCTGCGTATGGCCTGGAAGGTCTCTTCGCTGATAACATGCTCAATGCGGCAGGCATCCTCGGCGGCCACCTGGGGGTCTACCCCCAGGGATTGCAGCCACTGGGTAAACAGGATATGCCGCTGGTAGACGCCCTCGGCAATCTCCTGGCCTTGGGGGGTCAAGGTAATAAAGCCGTCCTTATCCACCACGATGCACCCCCGTTCCCGCAGATGCTTCATGGCCACGCTAACGCTGGGCTTGCTGAATTCCATTTCCGCGGCAATGTCAATGGAGCGCACATGCCCTCCCCGCTGCTGCAAAATGAGGATGGTCTCCAAATAGTTTTCGGCTGATTCCTGTATTTTTTTCATAGCGGCCAGCCTCCATTTTCCAATGCTTTTTTGTATTATGCATAATCCTTAGCCAGAGTTCCCGATACCCCTGCACAGCAGGGGGCGAGCGCTTCGCGCGAGAGGGATACTCCCAAGTGTTCGCTAGAACACATTATACCATATTTATATGTAGGGTTGCAACCCTTGAAATTTTCAAAGAAGTACCCCACGGCGGGCCCATTACGCGGTCCAGGGGCGTTAGGCCCCTGGCGGGGTGCAGGGGCAGAGCCCCTGCGATCGCCCGCAACCTTACACTTCTGTTAGATTAGGCCGGTTTTGTAAGGGGAATGAAAGAAACCGGGCGGGAAAATCGCAAGGGTGGGGGTGTATACTAAGGCCAGAAAAGGGAAAGGAGGCGCGACGGATGAAACGGGCGCTGCGAATCGTAAGGAATATTTTTTTGGTGGTCCTGCTGGCAGGGGTTTGCGGGGTGGGGGTGATAGCCGTGCAGGGCTATCAAATGTACACCGCCGCGCTGGAAGAAAAACCCCTGTATAAGCGGGTTGAGCAGGTGCGGGCCCAACCAGATTTCACGCCTATAGGGGAATTGCCCGAAACCTACAAAAATGCCGTAGTAGCCGCCGAAGACCACCGCTTCTACACCCACAACGGCCTGGATTTCCTGGCCATAGGCCGCGCGCTCTGGAACGACCTGTGCAGCCTGTCCTTTGTAGAAGGCGGCAGCACCATCACCCAGCAGCTGGCCAAAAACATGCTTTTTACCCAGGAAAAAGAATTGTGCCGCAAAGCTGCCGAAGTCTATGCCGCCTGGGATCTGGAGTCCAAATACAGCAAAGACGAGATTTTAGAATTGTATGTGAACAGCATCTATTTTGGCAGCGGCTGTTATTCGGTAGGGGCGGCCAGCCAAACCTACTTTGAAAAGGACGCCGCCCAGCTAAACGCTTGGGAGTGCGCTATGCTGGCAGGCATCCCCAACGCGCCGGGCGTGTACGACCTGAACATAAACCCCGACCTGGCCGCGCAAAGGCAAAAGCAGGTGGTTTCCTCTATGGTAGAGCACGAATACTTGACTGCGGAAGAAGCGGAAGACATGCTGGCCGCCTAAAAAAAGAACGCCCCCTGGTACCCATTACCAGGGGGCGTTTTTTATATTTCGATTCCGACCCGGTGCTGTGGCTGTTATACGGTTTGGGGCGTTTATTCCTCTTCGTCCCGGATAGAAACCGACACCCCGTTGACCTCCACGCCGTCCTCGGCGCGGATCAAAATATACTTTTTGCCGTCGATCCGCCGGGTCTCCACCAGGTGGGCGTAGTCCGCCTCCACTTTAATAAGGATGTTGGGCGTGCGCAGCTGGGTTTCCTTTTGGTCGATAAGGTTCTTCGGGCTTATTGCCTGCTCGCCAAAATCCTCCTCATACTGCTGGGCAAAGGCTGTAATCTTCTCCTCGTCCACCTCACAGTCCCGCAGCACTTCCGAAAGCACCCGCTTGGACACCACCAAAGGCTCCGGGTCCTTCTGGGCCTTGTGGTTGTCCACCATTTCCCGCAGGCGGTCCGATATGCCCTGCACCACGTCATAGTCGCACTGGTCCCCCAAAGATTCCGCTAAAAGCGTGCGGAAGGTCTCCTGCTGCACGGCGGCAGGCATGGGGGGCTCGGTACAGAAAACCGCGTCGATAAACTCCGGGTGGTTCTCGGCCGTGTTCTTGGTGTAATATAGGGCGCTGTATAGGTTGGCGCACCGGTCGTCAAAAGCCGGGAACAGGAACCCCAGCTCCGGCGGGGAAACCAGCCGCTGTACGCCCTGGTTCTCAAAAATATTTTCCGGCACGTTATAGCTCAGCACCGGCTTTGTCTCCTTAATGGGGCAGATGCTGCACAATATGTAGGAGTACACATCGTTGGAGCTGTCTGGCAGCGCGCCGCCGTCCTTGGGGCGGTAGGGGATGTCATACTTGTCGTAGGCCAACAAGATCATATAAGGCGTGTCCATAGAAAGGCACCCAATGACTTTTTCATAAAACGCCGTGGTGGCTTCCTCGTTTTTCAGCTCCGTTTCCCGCAGGGACATCAGCAGCCGGTGTTCCTCCGAATCCGCCACCTGCTGGGTGGTAAAGACAATGTCCGTCAAATTCTTGCCCAGGCTGCCGGATAGGGTGCGCTTTAACGTCGTCAAAATGTTCTCCGTCTCCTCCTGGGGCGTAGAGGCCAAAGACTGGCCAAACTGGGAGGTGATCTCCCCCTTAGCGCTTACATAGCAGCCGTGCACCTGGGTGATACTGCTTTTTTCCGGGGTAAAACGGCGGCGGATCTCGCCGATCTCTTTCTCGTTCATATATTTGTCCTTTCTTTGTGGTAAAATAACTGCCCTCCTATTTTACCGCAAATCAGGTAAAAGTGCAAACATATTTTCTGCAAACTTCTTAAAAACGCAAAAGCCGCCTGCCCAAGCGGCCCTTGCCGTATAAGGGGGGATTCCCCTTACCCGCGCTATTGTTTCTTTTCCGGGTGGCAATGCCCGCTGTGGGGGCACCCGCCGCACCCGCAGGAGCACCCGCCCTTCCCGTGCCGGCGGTTGTAAATACCCCTGGCAAGAATAGCCGCGCACACCGCCGCAACCAGTATGCCAATGAGGACCGTGGGGAGATTCATCCAAAAGCCTCCTTCCTTTGCTTCTTGTAGTATAGGTGCCAAGAAATGGCTTGTTTTTGGTCGGCGATTTATAGCCTGGGCCCATTTCAGGGCAGAGATTTCGTTAGCAATAACTAACCTGCTGGATCTAGTTTACCATGGCTAACCGCATTTGTCAACCCCATAAACCCTCTTTGCAAGATTCCCCGGCCCGCAGGTAAAAGAAAAAGCCGGGGGTGGCCCCGGCCTTTCCAAATCTATCTTATGTTTAGTTTTGTTGGGCGCCCAGGCCTAAAATCTGCTTGCCCGCAAACTGCATGAGCAAAAACGCCGCTACGCAGGTTATGGCGATTTCAGGCAGCATATAGGTGCCGTTGTAGCAGGTAGAGTAAATAATCCCCAGCTGGCTGCCCGTAAGCGAGCCCAGCCCTGGGAAGAATGTGGCCACCAGTTCCTGCATATAGCTAACCTCCATAAACTGGGCCCACAGCAGCCAGCCGGAGAGGATTGAAAAGATATACCGGGCCAGCATGGCCGCCAGGCATCCCAGGGTAAAGGCAGCGGGCTCGTTCTTGATTTTGCCCCGGAAAATACCGGCCAGGCCCAGGGCCGTAAAAGCCAGCAAATAGTCCAGAAAAATAGAACCAACCACCGTGGCCCCCGAGATGCCCTTTAAAGCGTCCAGGCCAAAAAGCAGCTCTAATACACTAAAGACAAAGCCAGCGCCCAGCCCCCATTTTGTGCCGGAGCGGTAGGCGTACAGCATTACCGGCAGCATAGAGCACAAGGTGATGCTGCCGCCATAGGGCAGGTCAAAGACCTTGATAAAGGAGAGGGCGGTGCTCAGGGCCACCAGTACGCCGCCGGTGACCAGGTTTAGGGTGCGTGCAGAGCGTGTGTTCATAGTCCATCCTTCTTTCTAAAAAAGTGTTGGAAAAATGAAAATGCCACTTGAGGGACACCCCCAAATGACATAGAAAAACATTCCACGCAAGCCCGGGCAAAGCCCGCCCCTGCCATATGATGAAATGCTCCCTACGTCGGTATTACCCGCATCAGGTTCCTGCCTGCCACCAGGCATAGGGTTTAAGCTCGAAGCTCCTCTCAGCTGCCCCGCAAAAGGGCGGCACCCCTACTTTCATTTTTCTGTGTCTAATTGTACGGCTTTCAGCGGATTTTGTCAAGAGGGTACATGCAGGGGGCGCCATGCGCAAGGCCGTGGGGCTTCGCCCCACACCCCACAACCCCTTTTAAAAAAGGGGTTGACCCTAAAACTAATTTTTTTATGTTTTAGGCATTCCCCCTGCAAAAAATCAAGTGCAAGGCAGACCGCAGTCGTTTGCCTTGCACTTTTTATCCTATATTCGTAGACGTACTCGCGTACTTTAAGAATTTTCAACGCAGAAGATGGCAAAAATTTGCCAAAAAGACGCGGATGAACGCTTATATGAACACGCCCTGGGATGCTTTCAACGGGCACGCAATGTTTTTATCGTTTCACAAAAACGGTCTTTATAAAATCGACCCTTCGGCCGGCCTGCCAGGCTCAGTGGGCCGGCCCCGCACCATCACTTCCTCGGTGCGGTTAGAATCCACCCGCGCCACCGTAAAGGTGAGCCCCTGGTAGGTAAAGACGTCCCCCACAGAGGGGATGCGGTCCAGGTTCTCCAAAATCCAGCCGTTTATGGTAGAGGCTTCTGTTTCGCTGTCGATATGGAAAAACTCAAACAGGTCGTCCAGGCCTGCCGAGCAGAATACCCGGTACTCGTCCTCTTTCAGCTTCTGTATGCCCTGCTGGACCACCCGGTCATGCTCGTCCCAAATCTCGCCCACCAGCTCTTCCAGCACGTCTTCCAGGGTCACAATGCCCTCTGTGCCGCCAAACTCGTCAATAATCACCGCCATATGGGACTTGCTCTGCTGCAAAAGCTTCAGCAGCGCCGACACCTTCATAGAGGGCGGGATGAGCTCCGCGGGCTTTACAATGCTGTCGATCTCTTCCTGGCTGTCCCACACAAAGCTGTAAAAATCTTTTTCATGTATCACGCCTACCACGCTGTCAATGGTCTCTTTGTACACGGGCAGCCGCGAAAACCCCGTAGACCGGAAAAGCCTGGCCACGTCCTCTTTGGGGGCGTCCTGGGGCACGGCCTCTACGTCTACCCGGGGGGTCATAATATCAATGGCTTCTATGTCGTCAAACTCGATCACGTTGCGCAGCATAGCGCCCTCGTCCTGGTCAATGCCGCCGCCCTGCTGGGCTTCTTCCACCAGGGTAAGCAATTCGCTGTCAGTCATGGAGTGCTCTGCCTTGACGCGGAAGATTTTGTGCAGCCCCCTTTTCAGCTGGCTGAAAAGGAAATTCACCGGCTTCAGCACCACCACCAGTACCCGCAATAGGGGGGCAGAGAACATAGCGAAGCTTTCCGCGTTTTCTTTGGCCAGGCTCTTCGGGCTCACCTCGCCAAAAATGAGCACCACCACCGTCATGACCACCGTTGAGGCCGTAGGCCCCGCGCTGCCCCCCAAAGCCGCCACAAACAGCACCGTGGCAATGGAGGTAGAGGCAATGTTTACAATGTTGTTGCCCACCAGGATCGTAGAAAGCAGCTCGTCATAGTTTTCCGACAGGGTGTAAGCCAGCTGGGCCTTTTTGTTCCCCCCGCTGGCCATGTTCTTCAAGCGTATGCGGTTTAAGGAGGAAAAAGCCGTCTCGGTAGCGGAGAAGTAAGCGGAAAAAGCCACAAGCCCCACTAAAATCAAAATCATCGTACTGTGACTGTCCATAAAAAGGAACACCACATCCTTTATAAAAAATTTTGCAACTATTATAGCACATGCCTGCCGCTTCTGCAAGCAGCGTCGGGCATAAAGCCGCAGATTCTCTATGGTTTTTGGGCAAACCTTTTCTCAAAAAAGCTTGTAGGCTCTCATGGGGGGAGCAGCCAATCCCCGCGCCCTACCCCTCCAAATAGGCCAGCAGCCGGGGCAGCTGGGCCCGGCAGGTGTCTACCCCCTGCTGGTAAAGGGCCCGCAGCTTTTCTGTGTCCCTCTCTGCCCGGGAGACTGTTACCGGGGCCGGTGGCCGCAGCACAAAGACCTTCCCCTGGGCTTCCAGGCGGTCCAGCTCATCCAGCTCCTGCCCATAGCGCCGGGGGGCCCGCAGCAGGGCGTTTACCAGCTGGGGATAGGCCCGGTACATGCGGGCATACAGCCGTGCCACAGGGCGGGACACCGGCCCCTTGCGGTAGCCGTGCTCCCGTGTAGTGACCACGACCACCTTGTCGAAGCCCTCCTCTAAGGCCCGCTGGTAAGGGATGGAAAGGGACACCCCGCCGTCTAAGCAGGGCACGCCGTCCACCAGCACCATGGGGGCCATCAGGGGCAGGCTGGCGCTGGCCCGTATGGCGGCGTAAATGTCCCCGCAGCGGCCCTTTTCGTGGAACAGGGGCCCGCCGGTCAGGCAGTTGGTAGAAACCGCCACGTACCGGCAGGGGGATTTATCGAAGGCTTCCCGGTCCATGGGCACCAGGCTGTCGCTGATTTCCCCAAAGAGGAAATCAAAATTAAAAAGGCTTTTGTGCAGCAGCAGGTTGCGCAGGCCCAGGTAGCGCTTGTCATTGACAAACTGCAGGTTCACCTGGGCCGTGCGCCCCGGCTGGCCCGAGACATAGTTGGCCCCTGTAAGGGCCCCGGCGGACACGCCGTACAGCCCGTCGTAGGCGATGCCCTTTTCCATCATCACATCTACGGCCCCGGCGGTAAACATGCACCGCAGAGAGCCACCTTCCAACACGATTGCTTTTGTAGCCATTTTTATCCTTTCTGCGGCCATGCCGCTGGGTAACGCCGGTGACCTTCCATGCCCCTTTGCCGCGCAATAGGCCTTTATCGGGCTTGATTTCCCCAGCTTTTCCCGCTATAATAAAAGCCCGGCTTCTTCTGCCGGTTTTTATCAACCCAACACTATCATTTTAAAAAAGGGGCATCCCCATATGCGAATCCGAAAAAAAGATTGGGCCCGCCCAGAGCTGGCCGCCTGCCCGTATTTCATCCCAGACCCCCCGGCCCAAAAGGGCGCTTGGCTGCAAAAATTTGCCCAAAAACAGCCCCTCCACCTGGACCTGGGCTGCGGCAAATGCGTCTTTTTGGCCGAAGCCGCCCACGCCCAGCGGGGCGTAAACTTTATCGGCATAGATATCAGCCTGGACATCCTGGGGGTGGGCAGGCGCAACATCCAAAATCTTTACGGTGAGGAAGAGCCCGGCAACGTGCTGCTGTGCGCCTACAATATCGAGCGCCTGCCCCAGCTTTTCTCCCCCGATGAAAAGGCCCAGCGGCTTTATATCAACTTCTGCAACCCCTGGCCCGCCGCCCGCCACCACAAGCGCCGCTTGACCCACACCCGCCAGCTGGAAGCCTACAAGGCCCTGCTGGCCCCTGGGGGCGAAATCTGGTTTAAGACCGACAACGACGACCTGTACCTGGCTACCCGGCGGTACCTGGCCGAAGCCGGGTTTAAGGTCTACTTCGACACAAAGGACCTGCACGCCGCCCAAGACCCGGAAAACATCCTCACCGAGCACGAGGTCATGTTTACGGCCCAGGGCATCCCTACCAAAGCCCTGCGGGCCCGGTTGTAATTACAGCTTAAAATCCTCTTCGCTGAATTGTTCTTTGTGCAGGGTGGGGGCGGGGCGGGGCTCCCGCAAAAGGGGGTCATAGCGGTACTGGCGGCATTTGCCGTCTGCCATATGCCCCCGCAAAGAGCACAGCACCTGGCCCGCCTTGCCGCTGTTGTGCTGGCAGTAGGCGCAGTCCGGGGGGATATCCCCTCCAAAAAGTGCGCGTTTTTGTTTTTTACGGAACAGCATACCCGCATCCCCCTCTGGTGTCTATCCTTATATTATAGCAGAAAAACCCGCTTATGCAAGACTTCTACCTGAAAAAAGGGCGCATAAGGCAAAGCGCGGCTGCATATTTAGTCTAGCAGGGGGACAAGGGCTGGGCAGCATGGCCCAGTTAGCGGCGTTGTCAAGCCGTCCCCGTGAAAAAGGAACAAAAAGGTTACAAGGGTAACAGATTGTTTACAAAACAGCACTTTTTGGTGAAAACCCAGCTGCTTTTGCAGGAAAATGGGGGGCGGGGGGAAGCCGTTTTTCTGCCCCAAAAAAGGGAGTGTCCAAGGCGCAGGGTTTATATAAGAAAACCCAATAAATTTGTAAAGTTGGTTTTAGGATCAACCCCCTTTTTAAAAGGGGTTATGGGGTCTTTAGGGGCGAGGGTTGCCATGTGGCAAAACGTATTGCTGCGCAAAACGTTTGCGTCCCGGGCCGACCGAGCCGGCAGACGAGACCAGGCGAGACCAGGCGAGACCAAAGCCCCTGAACCGCCGGAGGCACAAAACGCGCGGCTGGGCACTCCCCAAAAAGCCGGGGTTTGACGGCCCGGCCCCCATTTGGTATAATGGCCCTATAATGCTTTGCCCCCTGCCCCGGCCAGGGCGGGGGCAAAAGGGAGGCAGGCACATGGATAAAGCCGTTTCCATATTTGATTCTACCCTGCGGGACGGCGCGCAGGGGGGCGGCATCGCCTTTTCGGTGGAAGATAAGCTGGCGGCCGCCCGGGTGCTGGACCAGCTGGGGGTACAGTATATAGAAGCCGGGAACCCCGGCTCCAACCCCAAGGACCAGGAGTTTTTCAAACGGGCCCAGGCCCTTGCCTTGACGCACGCCCGCCTGTCCGCCTTTGGCAGCACCCGCCGCAAGGGCCTTCGGCCCCAGGAGGACGGGAACCTGCAATCCCTTTTGGGGGCCGGTACCCCCTGCTGCACCCTTTTTGGCAAGGCGTGGAAGTTCCATGTGGATTGGGTGTTGGAAACCACGCCTGAGGAAAATTTCGCTATGATTGAGGAAAGCTGCCGGTTTCTGAAATCCCAGGGCAAAGAGGTCATTTTTGACGCCGAGCACTTTTTTGACGGCTGGAAGGACGACTCCGCCTTTGCCCTGATGGCCCTGGAAGCGGCCGCCCGGGGCGGGGCCGACCTTTTGTGCCTGTGCGACACCAACGGCGGCGCTTTCCCTGAGGACGTGAAAACCGTCTTGCAGCAGGTGGCGGCCCGGTTTTCTTTGCCGATTGGGGTGCATTTCCACGAGGACTGCGGCATGGCTACTGCCAACAGCGTCACAGCGGTGCGCTATGGGGCCAAACAGGTGCAGGGCACCCTGCTGGGCTTTGGAGAGCGCTGCGGCAACGCCAACCTGTCGGCGGTTATCGGCAATTTGCAGTGCAAGCTGGGCTATGCCTGCATCCCCCAGGAGAACATCCAGCGGCTGGCCCACAGCGCCCGGGAGCTGGCCGCCCTGGCCAACTGGGAGCTGCCCCACGGCCTGCCCTATGTAGGGGCCGACGCTTTCTCCCACAAGGCGGGCATGCACGCAGACGGGGTCTTGAAGACGCCCCGCTCCTTTGAACACATAGACCCCTACGTGGTGGGCAACACCCGGCGGTTCCCAGCGTCGGAGATCAGCGGGCGGGCGGTGGTGCTGGAAAAAATCCGCCGGGCCTTCCCGCGTATGAAGCTGGACGCCCAGTCTGCCCGCGGCGTTTTGGAAGACCTAAAGGCCTTAGAGGCCCAGGGCTACCAGTTCGAGGGGGCCGACGCCTCTTTCGAGCTGCTGGTGCGCAAGCGGTTAAAGCCTTTCCCGCCCTTTTTTGAGCTGCTGTATTACCACATCTACACCGACTACGGCTCTGGCAAAGCCGGAGCCACGGCCACGGTGAAGGTGCGGGTGGGGGAGGAAATCCAGCTGATGGCCGCTGAGGGCAACGGCCCGGTAAACGCCTTGGATAAGGCCCTGCGCAAAGCCCTGGAAGTCTTTTACCCTGTGCTGGCAAATGTAAAGCTGACCGACTATAAGGTGCGGGTGCTGGACAGCAAAAGCGCTACGGCCGCCGGGGTGCGGGTGCTGATCACTTCCTCGGCCGGGGCGGGGGAGGCTTTTACTACCGTGGGCGTCTCTGGCGACGTGGTGGCCGCCAGCTGGAAAGCCTTGGAGGATTCTATGGAATACCTGCTGCTAATGGCCGGGGAGGCGGCGCCCGCTTTGGCATAGGCAGAAAAAAGAAAAGGCCCCCAGAAGGTTTTGCATCATCTGGGGGCCTTTTGCGTTATGCCTGGGAGGGCTTAAAGCGCCGGAAGAGGCGAAGGCACAGGATAAGCACCAGGGGGAACAGGGCCGCGGCCAGCATGCCGGCTTTCAGGCCCTGGGATTCCCCCAGGCCCGCGCCCAGGGCTAAGCCGCTGACAGCCCCAGTAAGGGCCGGGCCCAGGGAACAGCCGATGTCCCCGCAGACGGCCAGCACCCCAAACATAGCTGTGCCGCCTTTGGGGTAGGCCGCCGCGGTACTGCTGAGCACCCCGGGCCACATCAGGCTGATGGAGAACCCGCACAGCGCGCAGCTGAGCAAAGAAAGCAAGGGCACCGTAAACAGCGCCGCCCCCAGGTAGCAGCCCACGCACAGGGCGGCTGTGGCCAGCAGGGCTTTATCCAGGTCCAGGCGGCTGCCCCACAAGCCGTACAGGGTGCGCCCCAAGCCCATGAATACCGCGAACAGGCAGGGCCCCAGCAGGTCCCCCATGACTTTGGGCACGCCCAGGCCCTTTTCGGCAAACAGGGAGCTCCATTGGCTCATGGCCAGCTCAGAGGCGCCGGCGCACAGCATGATTACCATAGCCACCACAAACAGCCGGGAGGAAAACAGGTGCATTAAGGGGGATTTTTCCTCCTCGAGCACGGCGGGCCGCAGGGGTACCATGGCAAAGGCGATGCAGTTGCAGGCGGGCAGCAGCGCCCACAGCAGGGGCAGGGCCCACCACAGGCTTTCCCCCAAAACCCGCACCGCCAGGGTGGTCAGCAGCACCACGGCCACCTGCCCCCAGCAGTAGAAGGAATGTAAAAGGCTCATTTTGGCGTCTTTGGCGTCTGCGGGCAGGGAATCGCTGATGGGGCTGATAATCACCTCTACCATGCCGCCCCCAATGGCGCTTACAATGGTGGCAATGGCCAGCCCCACAAAGGGGGAGGGCAAAGCCCGGGGCAAAAGCCCCAGCAGGGTAAGGCCCAGGGCGCCGCAGACATGGGCCATGACAGCGGCGGCCCGGTAGCCCATTTTGTCGACAAAACGTACGCACAGCAGGTCTACCAGGATTTGGGTGACAAAATTAAAGAGGATCAGGGAGGAGATCATGGCATAGGAAATGCCGAACTCCTTTTGGAAAATGACGAAAAAAAGCGGGCTTATGTTGTTGACGACCCCCTGGAAGATACATCCCAGGCAGCAGGCCATCCGGGTGCTTTTATAAGAGACAGTTTCACGCATGGCGGCAGTCCTTTCCTGTAGATTTTGCAGGCGGCCTGCTCTATTATAAGCAAAAGCGGTGGGTTTGGGAACAGCCTGTGCCCAAAAATCAGGGGGCGGGGGAGGGGAAATCTACCAGGAAGCCCTCAAAATTTTGTACATAATAAAAACAGGCTGAATTGTTACAAAGCTCGGACATTTCAAAATATTTTGTCAAGGGATAGCAAAAAATCAGTGGCGCAGCTAATGAACCGTTCCACTGATTTTCCAAAACGTCCAATCTAACGCTTTTTTAGTTCGGCAATAGCACCATAATGTAAAATATCAAATTCATTAGGCGCAATATGTTCAAGGAGTGTTCTATGCTCTTGTTCCCACATAGAAATTTCTTTTTCGGCAAGCGAAGCACCAATTCCACGACACGCTTTCATTCTTCCATTCCAGCTTTCATGGGTGAATGGTATTCTTACAGTAAATTCTTCGTGATGTACAAGTTCAAAGTTTTCTTTATAGCAATCGGGTATGTCTATTTGATGTATCGTTTCTCCTGCACCACTCCAGTTAGGACTATATTTTAATACAAGTTTTTCACTTGCTCCCGCAATTTTATCCTCAAATGGAAGCCATGCCATATATAAAACAAGAATCTTTCCCTCTTTTTTAAGCATACGATAAAACTTATAGCAATCCAAGAAATTAACAAGGGATACCCGCGGCAGAAAACCAACCAGCACAGTCAGATGGACGAATCAGCGAGAAAGCCTGAGCAATACCATGCGGGAGCTGGGGTAATAATCTGATTTTCAGCTTGCGAAGAATGGCCTTGATTTTAGACCACATATTTTCAATTGGATTCAAATCAGGGCTGTACGCTGGCAAGTACAGTAATTTCATGCCAGCCCCCTGCAAAAGTGTTTGGACCTCTTTGACGTGATGCGTGCGCATATTATCCATGATGACAATATCCCCTTCGTGCAGCGTGGGAATGAGCGTGTTTTTGAGATAGTCCAGAAATTTTTC
>QZEE01000129.1 GCA_009917445.1 bacterium D16-76
TCCATGCTGCTGGTCTGGTTCAGCGTGTCAACGCCATCGTTCAGGGCAATGTAGCGTACATGGCGCTCCGGGAAATAAATCTCGGTGTACTGCCCGCACATGATGTAGTTACGGCCAAGGCGGGAGAGGTCTTTGGTAATGACCAGGTTGATGCGCCCTTTTTCAATGTCGGCAATCATCCGCTGAAAGCCGGGACGATCAAAATTCGTACCTGAGAATCCGTCGTCGATATAGGTATCGACAACCTCCCAGCCCTGTTTCTGCACATACTCGGCCAGCAATGCCCGCTGGTTCCCAATGCTCATAGATTCGTGGTCGGCTCCATCTTCGGAAGAAAGCCGGCAATAGATAGCGGCTCTGTAATTCTGTTGTTCTCTCATAAAACTGCCTCCTTATCAGTCCGAGAAACAACAGGGTTTATGCTCGTCTGTCATCTATACTATACCACATTAAAGCGTTAAAGTCAAGCTGACAGCCTGCTGCTTCTGACGATATTGCACACATATTTTAACTGCTTGTGTCGTAAAGGATTTTCTTTACGGCGGCTTCGTGGATGGCTTCGCTTGCCGTCCTTGTGCCGCTGAAAACACTGACCACCCGGATGGTGTCGCGCCCGATGGTAAGCTGGTAGCCATGCTCGGACGGCTCCACAGCGGGGGATTTTGGCTCTTTCGTTACTGTGTCCATACAAACCTCCCTTGCAATGAAAAGGGCCGCAGACGGGATAGTCTGCGGCTCCTATGTACGTTTTCCCATCAGCCCTTGAAGCGGTAGGGCAGCTTGCGCCCGCCGCGCTGCTGG
>QZEE01000130.1 GCA_009917445.1 bacterium D16-76
GAGCTCGCCACGGTTTGTGGCAAGCCCGTATCTGGTGAAGTTCTGGATGCCCATGAGCTCCTGAGTGGAGCGGCCCTTCCTCTTTTTGCCCATTTGACTACCTCCAATCGTAGATTTGCTGGCTGGAAATGAAATAGCGGACGGCGTACTTTAGGAAATCCAGCACTGTGGTTTCTTCCATGCGGATGGTGAGAAAGCCGAAACAGAGCGTCACCGCCGCAGGTACCATGAAGTGGAGCTGCACCAGCGCCAGCACCGAGAGCAGGGCCGCCACGCACAGGATTGCGAAATCCCGCAGGCTCCACAGCCACAGATTTGCCGTTGCTTTCAGATTTTGCGGATACAAATAAGTTGTCATTTTACACCTCCGTCACGCGATTGCCTTTGCCACTGACCGGGTCATATTCACGGCAGTCGATGTGGCATGAACCACGCTCATCATGTTGACTTTTACCGAGCTGTCCAGTCCGAACTGCTGGGCGATCCTCGGCACCTCACCCGCCGCCAACATGATCCCCAGGGCCAGCAGCATATTGTCCGAGAACGTCAGCAGACCAAGGAACAGCAGGGTCGTCTGCAAAAATGCTGTCAAACACAGTGCGATGATCTGCTTGACCCACTGGTTGAAACCGTCCGTATAACCTCTGGGAACGCTGAACATATACAGTGCTCCTACCGCCATTTGGATTAACAGGATTCCCCCGCGCTTGATATTTGCGAAGAAAATTTTCATCACGCAGTAGGCAAAAGCCACCAGCGCCAGCAGCTCGAACAGCCCTATCACCGTATTCTG
>QZEE01000131.1 GCA_009917445.1 bacterium D16-76
TTAGCCACTCAAAACCGTGCGGGTGTCGTAGCGTGGTAATGTGGATGCCCCGTTCACGGTACAGAAGCGCGTCCAGCTTGGCGATATGCGCCGCCATTTCGGGAAAGTCCATGCCGGTATCCGCAAATATCACGCTGTCAATCGGCATCCCCTTTTCCAGCATCAGCAACAATAAAGCGGACGAATCCTTGCCGCCGCTCAGCCCGACCGAATGGTATTCTGCCGATGAAAAACCGCCGCAGTCCTGCAAACTGCGACGGTCAGTATTGGTATTTTGTTTTGCCATTTTTACGCCCCACTTTCCGTGCCGCCCCACTTGGTCAGCACCACGGACTCGCCGCTTGCCATGCCGCCCCAAAGCCTGCCAGCGGTTTCGGCAAACTCGGCAGGCGAAGCGCAGATGTAGTCTGCCCCCAGCATCATAAACTCGCCAGGGCTGGCAAAAAGGCGCTGAAACTCGGCTTGCTGGGCAGGGGAAAGGGAGCAGAAGCCCTCCCCGTCGGAAAGCCCGCACAGCAGGAATGTACCGCTGATGCACTCATTCACAAACGGATTGCAGCGGTTGGGCGGCAGTCCCTGACGGCTGGCGTCCTCGTTGTAAAGCAGCATGACCCGCTGGGGCAGGAAACAGCCCATCGCCAATTCGCCGCCGACAATCTGCGAAAGGTTTTCCAGAGAGTAGTCCACCCGCGCCGGCCTGGGCGCTTTGCCCGGTTCCACCACCAGAATGTTGATTTCATGTTCCATGCAAAAGTCCTCCTTTGGTTTGATTG
>QZEE01000132.1 GCA_009917445.1 bacterium D16-76
CAAGAAAAAAGACGCCCCATGGCGTCATCCCAAGCACTTTATCAACCTTTTCAAATTCAGGGCAGCAGCGGAAAGGAGGCCGTGGTCTTCCGCCGCCTCCAAGCCTCTTCGGACTATCTGGCGCAGGTTGTGGCTGCGCTTTTGTGCGGAAAAGGTGCCCTCGCACCAGATCAAGCGCCTTTTCAGCGCTTCCCGGCGGGCCGGTTCATCAACGTGCCCCTTCCCGTCCCAGGCGAGATCATAAAAATAGGAATGCTCTATGATCCTTGCCGGGGCGTGCATATTCAGGCATTTTTGCCGGAAAGGGCATGCGCCGCAGTCCTTTCGGTTGGCCTTATAAGACCAATTTAGGCCGCTGACAGTGCGGTTCAAGCCGTGCAGCTCCAGCCGTTTCCCAGCCGGGCAGAGATAGCTGTCTGTTTCCTTTTCATAGGCAAAATCTTTGTGTTTGAATTCCGCCTTTGTGCAGTCGTTATTCTTCCTGGGAGGAACATAGAAATCTATGCCCAGGTCTTTCAAGGCCCGGTAGAACATAGGAACATTGTAGGCGGAATCGGCCGCGGCGGCCTGTATGGGCACCACATTTTTATTTATCCGCTCGATTTGATCCAAGTAAGGTGCGGAGTCGGACGAGTCCCCGCCGGTCACCACTACATCTACAATGAACCCATTGTCGCTGTCTGTGGCCTCATGCACCAGATATTGGGGGCCTTCCGGCTTGCCGGGGCGCTTCATGTGCCCCGCGTCCGGGTCTGTG
>QZEE01000133.1 GCA_009917445.1 bacterium D16-76
CCGGGGCTTTTTTCATTTAGACAGGAGGCTTTGAAAATGCCGGAAACTTTGAATCTGAATTACTACTACGGGAATGAAGCCGACCAGTACAGCTTCTACCGCATCCCGAAAATCCTTTTGACCGACCGCCGCTACAAGGGCGTATCGCTGGAAGCAAAGGTGCTGTACGGCCTTTTGCTTGACCGCATGGGGCTGTCTGCCCGCAATGGCTGGCTGGACGATAACGGGCGCGTGTTCCTCTACTTCACCCAGGAGGAAGTCATGACCATGCTGGACTGCGGCAAGGACAAGGCGACGAAGCTGTTCCGCGAATTGGAGGGCATCGGTCTTGTGGAACGGAAAAAGCAGGGCCAGGGACACCCCGCCCGGATTTACGTTAAGAACTTCATTCTGGAGCCGGAACACTCTGCGCCGGTTCAGACTGCGGAAAACCAGCAGTCAAGACCGCTTGACAGTGCCGCAGTCAAGACTGCTGAAAAACCGCAGTCTGCACCCCTGAAAACCAGCGGTCAAGAGTGCGGAATTTCCGCCCCTAATAATACTGAGATAAATAAAACTGAAAAAAGCGATACGGATCTATCCATCACACCCCCTGCCCCCTCAGCGGTTTCTTCTCCTGCTGGTAAACGCGCTCCGCGCAGGATGGGATTGGATGAGATGGAAAGCTACCGCGAACTGATTTTAGAAAATATTGACTATGACATTCTTCTGGAACGGAACCCCTGGGACAAGGACTTGCTGGACGGCTATGTGGA
>QZEE01000134.1 GCA_009917445.1 bacterium D16-76
GAGGACTTGGTCATCATACCTGTAAAATTGAGCCGGGAACAGCGCGAGGATGTGTTTAAAGAGATTGCAAAGAGCCTCTTAATGACGTTTGACCCCGACACCATGGACGATCTGGTAGAGCAAGCAAAGGAAGAACAGCAGGAGGGATTGGAGAAACTGTCGTCCATGTCCGATGGGGATCTTTTCCAAATGCTAGATAGCTATCGTGAGATGACAGAGTTCGACAACTGATCACGCATCCCATACACAATCCGTCAGAAAGGGGGCCACTGTGGAAATCTACACATCAGCAGAGGGACAAAAACCCCTTGGGAGCATACAGGATGTTGAGGCCGCACTCAGCCAGTTTTCCATCAAAAAGAACTACAGGGGGTATCCTTATTTAGTCGAAGCCGTCAGCCGGGCCGCAGGGGCCTTCCCCCAGCGGCTGTCACTGGAAGAACTTTGCGCCCAGATCGCTGAACCGAGGGGGGCGTCCCCCAAAACAGTAAGCCAGGATCTAAGGCGCATGGCCAAAAGCGTTTGGGGTAGAGACGCCAATTTTACCGTATATGAGCGCATCACAGGGTACAAGCTGCTGACACAGCCTGAGCCTCTGGAATTCATATACAGTATGACGGAGCATCTGCAGGTCACGAAAAACCACAGGATAGGGGTAAAACACATGCTGCAATTTGTAGACGGCAGGTTCCACGCACACGGCGTTTCCTTCACCCTGCCAAACGGGTTCT
>QZEE01000135.1 GCA_009917445.1 bacterium D16-76
GATGGCTCCACGCAGATAGAGACCCCGGAGGTGGGTGCGGAGTTTGCGGTATTCCTGAAATCCTCCGGCAGCTATGACAGCGCCAAGGACTCTGAGCGCGACTATCTCACCTGCGACGAGAATGGCTACGCCGAAACCAAGCTACTGCCCTACGGCGTGTACACCGTGCGTCAGACCAAGGGCTGGGATGGGCGCGAGCTCATGAAGGACTTCGACGTGTTCATCAACAAGGACGGCGGCGTGTACCGCTATCTCATCAACAATGCTCCGTTCACCAGCTACGTCAAGGTAATCAAGACGGATGCGGAAACCGGCAAGGCTATTCCCTACGCCGGAGCCGGGTTCCAGATATATGACCCCAATGGGCAGTTGGTGACTATGCAATTCACCTACCCGGCAGTAACTGTGATTGACACCTTCTATACCACGACCGATGGCACCCTCATCACCCCGGAAGTTCTGCCCTACGGCACAGGCTATTCTTTGGTGGAGGTGCAGGCTCCTTATGGCTACGTCCTTAACTCCGAGCCTGTTTATTTTGACATCACCCCGGACAATTCCACCGAGGAAAGTGCCGTCACTGTGGTAGAGGTGGAGCGACCTAATATGCCGCAGAAGGGCAAAATCAGCATCACCAAGCTGGGCGAGGCGTTCTCCTCCGTGACAGCTCTGGGCGGTGCGGCCG
>QZEE01000136.1 GCA_009917445.1 bacterium D16-76
CCGTTGACGTTCCAGCTTACGATTTTCACGGGACTCCCACCCTTTCGGGATATACTGAAAGCCAGAAATACGGTTCTAGCTTGCATTCCTGGCTTTCAGTATAATATTTTTGCAGTAGATTTGCAATGCTGATCTGTGCTGGCACATCAATCCGTCGATATGGCCTGCAGGACAGCTTGCGTATCCGGGTGATGTTTTATGTCCGCGAGCCGGCCCTTTTCACAGTGGGCATGAAAGATAAGCACAGGGCCTTCCGATGCCTGAAGGTGGGTTTCATAGTAATCGCATTCCCTGTCATAGGAAGTAACCTCGAAGCCAGCCAGCCCGTTTAACACCACAGGTCTTATTTCGGATGTCTGGTACATACCGCTTCCCGGCTCAAAAAGCAACTCTATTCCCTCCCGGAGATCCTCATGCTCACAGTCCACATAGATGCCATAATATATTGTTTCGTCAGGTGAGCAGCAGCACAGCCCGTATTCATAGGGCGTGTCAAGATCACTATCTAAATAGAACCCATCCGGCAAGGCAAAGGATAGGTCATAAGCATGGAACTTGCCGTCTTTAAACTGTAACATACGCCCCCTCTTTCTACATCTTTGCGATGTTTATCACATGGAGTCTGTGCTCTTCTGCGTAGCCTGCTGTGTAGGCCGTGCCGCCCCGGTTCTGGGTCAG
>QZEE01000137.1 GCA_009917445.1 bacterium D16-76
GAGGGGTTTTGCAGGAAGATTCTTCGGTGGAAGAGTATGGACATACGGCGAGAAGCCGCATAAATTTTGCAAAAGTTTGCAAAATTAAATGTTAAAAAATTATGAACATTTTGCATATATGTACGACTTAATGCGTCAGCAGCGGAACTTCCTGTTCCCTGGAAAAGTGTTCCGACCTTTGACAAGCGAGCCGGTTTGTGGTATAATATAACTACAGAAAAGGGATTATACCCTGTAAAAAATAACGAGATTGCACAACAGAAGGGGCAAGCCGGGCATATGGCCCACACGCTTTCATCGTTTGGTGCAATGTGCAGAACGGGTTTCTCTTTTCTGAATATTTATAAAAAAGGAGTGATGCCCTATGGCAGTCGAATGTGATGCCACGGGTTTCCACACTATGGAAAGCCGGCTTGAACTCACAGGCAGGGTCACCCAGGTGCGTAGAGCGGTCAAAGAAAACGTAGTCGGGAACTCCCGGCTGGACTTTGCCAGCATTCTGCCTGCGCCGGCCCATTTGCCGGTGGATGTGCCCGATATGAAGCCATATGCCGGGTACGCGGCCAGGCTTTTCCTACAAGACTTTCTTTGCGGCAAAGGGCTGGATACAAAAGCCATGCTGCGGGAGGAACGGGAATACCTGGACAGGCACAAGGAAGTAAAAGCCGG
>QZEE01000138.1 GCA_009917445.1 bacterium D16-76
TATATCTGGACAATTCTGTAAAAATATACACGGAGTGGGAGGGGCAATGCGCCCCTCCTGCTTACATTTTTCGGAGGTGATTCACATTTTTGATTGGTTAGGCGACATTCTCGGCGGCATCGGAAGTGCCGTGGGCGGAGTGTTCGATACGATTGGAGAACAGGTCTCGGCGGCCATCTGGGACGCCATGATACGATGGTTTTATAACACGATTTTTGACGCGACCAGCGATTTTTTCACCATGATGGGCAACATGGGCGCGGATATCTTCGACCTGAACTGGGTAAGCGCAACCATATCCCTGTTTACAATGTTCGGCTGGTCGCTGTTCATCGCCGGGACGGTGGTTGCTGTTTTCGATGTGGCTATAGAGTATCAGACCGGACGGGCCAGTGTCAAGACCACGGCAATAAATGTGCTGAAAGGCTTTTTTGCCTGTTCGCTTATTGGCATTTTACCGGTGGAGCTCTATAAGTTTTGCATCAGTTTGCAAAATACCTTCGCGGGCGACCTCACCAGAATCTTCTCCGGGCAGCAAGTGCAGGGGCTGTCAGAACAGAGCATCGCCATCCTCACAGCGAACTTTGTGCTGCCCCAGAATACGGTGATAGGGCTGTTCGAGCTGCTGGCGCTGGTGGCTTTTGCCTACTGCGTGATGAAAATTTT
>QZEE01000013.1 GCA_009917445.1 bacterium D16-76
CGGGCTGGCATTGGCTGATGAACAACGGCGGCATTTGCAAAGTGTACGACTAAAAAGAAGATCGGGCGCGGCAAATGACCGCCGCGCCCGCCTGAAAGGGGCGGAAGAATGAAACTTGACGGGGATTTTGTGCGCGAGGTCAGAAAAAAAGCAAATGGCGACGGAAGCCGTGAAGCGCGATTCGCTTTCATAAAAGAGGTTAAGGAAGCAAGAAAGAAGCTTTCTACCCCGGAAGTGCGGCGCACGTTCGGGGAGTGTATCAAAGAATACGGGAGGGTTCCCGTCGCAATTTGTGTTGGCGCAACGATTATTGAACGCCGCGACAGACTGAAAACACGCACAGTTCGATGGGCAACATCGGTTTTAGAGTTATGGACAAACAAGCCATATTCGGGAATTGCCTTTGCACACATAAATGACAATTTGCACCCCACAAGAATTGAAGAATACGCGGGGGAGTTTATGCGGCTGACAACGGAAGAACCATAAACACAAGAAACGGGGGTGAAGAATCTTGCGGAAATACAGATATTTGACATTCGCAGACCGAAAGCAGATTTCCGCATGGTATCAGTCAAACGACCGTGCGGCGGACATAGCGGTTCGGCTGGGTATGAGCGTAAAAACGATATACCTTGAATTGAAGCGCGGGGAAGAAACGGACGAAAGCGGGGCCGTTATCCTTGACCGCAACCAGCGGCCCGCATACAACCCCGTTCTTGCCCAGCAGAGGTTACAAGCGAACTTCAAGCGGCGCGGGCGCGTCGCGGCGGAGGAAGCGGCAGAAACGGCGGGGGCATAAGCCCGCGAAAATCAAACAGGAGGTTTTGACAGTGACAGAGTTTGAACGAATCACAGAAAGCACAGAAACGCTGGCGGCGTTCCTTGCGTCCTTGCCCTGCATTGAGGGGCCGTGGAACGAAGCTTTTCACGAACGGTTCTGCAATTACTGTCCGGCGAAAGATTGCGACAACTGCCAGTATGAGGAATACCGCAACAATCCCCTTTGGTGGCTGAAATTGAGGGACGAACCCAGCGAGGGGACGAAACAGGCGGCGAAAAAGCTTGCAGACCTTGTAAAGCGATATTCCGCGCTGGAAGCCGCAGAACTGCTGGATATATCCTTGAACGCGGCAAAAATTCTGAACGAAGAAAAAGACATTGATTGGGCAATGGCTATCAGCGCGGCGCAGTCAATAGGAATCTATGACCGGGGATAGTTCACGGGAGAACACGAACGGCACTAATAACCGAATCAAGCCGGAAAACTTCAAGTTTTTGCTGGCGTTCTAACTGTTCTATTCTCCATCTTATAGAATCCTGATCTTCACCATACGGCGACAAGGCTTTATAGATATTCCCAAAGCCGACAGCGGGGCCTATATCTTCATATATAGTGGGCTGAATATGACTTATCAGGTTAAGAAATTGAGCGTCGTTCATAGGTGCGAACCCTCCATTCTGTATTTTATTGTATTTTACCACAGAACGGAGAAAAAAGAAAGGCGGTGAACCGTGGAAAAGGGAACTTATGTGATCGAACTTGAGCCGACAGGGCCTAAAGTGGCATTAACCGCAGAGGAACAGGAGTGTATGCGGCCTATGTTCCGTTATTCCGTTTCCGATTCAGCGGAGTTGACAGAAAGGGAAATTTCAGAAATGGAAGCCACAGAAACGGAAAAGGCCGTTTCCCGATTCCTTGCAAAGAACAATCCGGAAAAGCGGATAATTGAAATCGGGACGTTCGGGAAAAATGCAATCTTGCTTCATGGTGCGGCAGAGGTTGAAACATTTATAGCCCTGATTCGACAACAGAGCCGAGAAGCATTTTCAAAAGCGAACCCACAAAAGGAAAGGACGGTGAAAGCATGAAGCGTCAATTCTGCTTGCCTTGCTTCCTTGAACTGCAAAAGGCCGGAAAGCACAACATAAAGCGCGTGGGCGGCAGGAATCAGAAAATCACGTGCTGGCGGTGCAAACGCCGCCGCTATGGGACTGACTATGAGATTTCCCGAAAGGGGGGCAAAAATGATTAAGTTTTTAATCGGCGGTTCCCCTTGCACTCATTGGAGTATAGCGCAATGCAAGGCGAGGGAAACAGAGCCGGACGGAATCGGCTGGGAGTTGTTCAAGAATTATCTTATAGCAAAAGAAAAGTTCCGGCCTGACTTTTTCCTTTATGAAAACAACAAGAGCGCGGCGCAATCAATCAAAGACCGAATTTCGGAAGAGTTAGAAACGCCCTTGCAGTACATAAATTCCGCCCTTGTGTCGGCGCAGAACCGTTGGCGGTTTTATGCCCATAACATACCGAGAGTTGAACAGCCGGAAGATCGTCACATTATGCTGGCGGATATTCTGGAAAGCGGGATATGCGACCGCGAAAAAGCAACTTGCCTTTTGGGGACATACGACCATGCAGGAGCAAGAAACTATTTGAAGAAAAATCACGGGCAAATGATATTTGAGCCTGTAACAGAACAAAGGACTTTCCCCGTGGGAACTACAACAGACGGGAAAGCGTATTGCCTTACGGCGAACTATGCAAAAGGAAGCAATATCAAACAAACGGTAGGAAGCCGGAAAAGAACACTTGTCGCTGAAAGTGTGAGTACCCCGGCGGCGTTTGCGGGGCGTGTTGTAGGGTGGCGTATAAACGAAGCAGGACACAGGGACGACTACAACCCGGATATTCCGCACATACAACGCTTTGAAGTAAACATCGACCCGCAAAAGACAAACACAATTTCAACAGTTGGAAAAGATAACATGATAGCAATTCAAACAAACAACACGATGAAAGAACGCAAGATTTACGAAGTGAGAAATGGGAAAATCCTTTTCAACGGCGTTAGGTATGAAATTGCATTGCCGGACGGGTTTTACACCATTCGTCCGCTGACCGTTACGGAGTGTTGCCGATTACAGACCTTGCCGGACAATTACTGCTGGATGGCGAAAAAGTCACACGCATACCGAGGGCTGGGGAACGGGTGGACGGCGGAAGTTATTATACACATTCTTTCCCATGCGCTGGCCGGAATACCGAAAAATGAAGAAATTGTGGTTCTTTCCATGTATGACGGGATAGGAACCGGGCGTTATTGCTTTGAGAAGCTGGGGTACAAAAACATTCGGTATTTTGCGTATGAAATCGAAAAATCCGAAATGGAAATCGCGTCAACAAATTTCCCCGATATAGTGCAATGCGGCGACGCATTCAGCGTTCGGGAAAGCGGATGGGGGTTGCCATTATGACACGTGACGAACTGAAAGCGGCGTTCGATGAACAATGCCCGGTCATTCACGGGGGCATTACATATCAGCGCATTTCCGCCCTGATTAGCCGCAGGGAACCCGGAAAGCGGCGGGCGTTCCTGCAAGCTGAACTAATGGACAGAACCGGGCGTTCGGTTACGATTGCCGACCCTGACAGAATCGAAAGGAGCGGGAGCAATGCCGAAATATGAGTTTGTCGCCGTCGATTTCGACGGGACACTTTGCGCCGACACATTCCCGGAAGTGGGAGAGCCGAAAGCCCTTGTCATTGACTATGTGAAGCGGCTGGCGGCGGAGGGGTCAAAGATCATTCTTTACACCAGCAGGGAGAACGGAACGCGCCCTTTGCTTAACGAAGCGGTGGCGTTCTGCAAGGCACAGGGAATCCCCCTGTATGCGGTCAATGAGAATCCGGGAAACCCGCACGCCGCGAAAAACGGTTTGAAGCATTCCGACGGGCGGAAAGTGTTTGCCGATCTTTACATCGACGACAAGGCCGTGAACCCGCTTGCAATCGAAGCTTTCGGCGCGGCGGAAATTATCGCCCCGGAAGTACAGAGGGTTTCGGCGGTTTTGGGTCAAGTTGTGGAAACGCTGACCCCACCTTTATGGAGAATTGCGGCATATATGCGGGCGGTCATGAGGGGGACACCATGAAGCCAATCAAGATTGAACGCCGGAAACCTGTACGGCCCCGCAGGAAGCGGCAGGGGGTCCCGTGGTATGAACGGGCGGAAGTCTGGACCGTTGCGAAATATGCGGTCCTGACCCTTGCGGGAATTATGCTTTTTCAAGCGGGACAAGCCCGCGCCCTGATCGACCGCGGCTATGCCGCAATAGGCGGAGAAGTGTTCACCCTGTTTCTGCCAGCCTATTATTTCATCATTTCAAAGCTTGCCCGCGACGTTATCGCGGACAAGCAGGGCAATTCAAAAAATAATTAGGAGGTCAAAGGACCATGAAAAGACTACAACTTTCAACCCTGAAAGACGGTGCGCGGTTCGTTTATGGCGGCGTGGAATGGGTCAAGCTTGAACATCTATACACTGAATCCGGCAAACTGGAAACGGTTGCCATTGCCGCCGAACCCGTCTTTGAACGGGCTTTCGATGAAGAAAACTGCAACGATTGGCGCAAGTCGTCCTTGCGCCGGGAACTGAACGGCCCGTTCCTTGACACGCTGATTGCAGAGGGCGCAGACCCGGCGGCGTTCAAGGAGTTTGAAAGCGATCTGACCGCCGACGACGGTATGACGGACTACGGAACCGCGCGGGACAAGATCGCCCTGATTACGTGCGATCTTTACCGCGAACACCGGGCTTTGCTTCCGAAAATCGGGTGCTGGTGGTGGACGCTGACCCCGTGGACGTGCGACCCTGAATACTCGTACTACGTCCGCGGCGTCGGTTCCTCCGGCGCGGTGAACTGGAACTACGCGTACTACGGCCACTGGGGCGTTCGCCCGCTTTGTCATTTGGAATCTTCAATCTTTGTATCTGTTCCAGATGAAGAGGGAATGCAGATGAACAGGGGCGAAGCTATCGAGGAAGCCCGCGACGCGGTGCTGGACACGCTGAACGACTACCCCGCGGACCTTTGGGGCGACGCGCTGGGCGCGGCGGTTGCGTCCCTCTTCCAATCAAAGCAGGACGCGGCAGACATGGCAGAGGAAGAAAAAGCAAGTCGAGAGATCAGCACGACCGAAACGGAACCGCCAGAGGGGATTTTTTAAGCCCGCCGCGGTAAAAACTGCATAAGAAAACCGCCCCGCGCGTTTTGAGAGAACGCGCGAAGCAGATTCCGCCGATGAAAATAAATCATCAATCAACCTATGGATAAAGTATAGCATAGATCGGCGGAAAAGTCAACAAAGAACGCCGTTTTTATGCGGCGTGGCGGGCTTGTAGTGGGTATTAAGATTCCGGCGAAAGCTTGTCCACGTCATACAGGAAGCAACGGGGAGATCAGCAGGGTTCGGCCCTTGCCCTTTGTTCTTTTCTCTTGTCTATATCTCTTCATACGCCGCCGAGGGTGATGGGGGGATTGCAAGGGGGGAAGAGGGAGGGGGCGATCATTGAACCCTCTTCCCCCCTTGCATGGATTAGTTAGCAGACAGCCGGAAACAGAACACGCCCGCTTCATTCATCGACAGAAAGAGGGTGAAGCACGGTGCGAAGTTTCATTCGTGAAAAGAAAATCTATTGCGGCAAGCAATATCGGGAGGTTGATATTTTTTCATACACCGACGCGCAATGCAGGGCAGTAAAACGCGGCACACGGTCAAAGAAGATCAAAGAATCGGAGCAGAAGCAAAAGAACCTGAACGACAAGAACGCCCGCCGCTATTTCATTCAGACCGCAAACTTGAATTTCGGGGACGACCCGGACGCGTTGCACGTGACGGCTACATATAGCGCGAAATATCTTCCAGCGACCATAGAGGAAGCCGAACGGGAAGTGACAAACTACTTGCGCCGGATTCAGTATCAGCGGAAGAAAGAGGGGTTGCCGCCCCTAAAGTATATGCTTGTCACGGCCTACGCCACAAAGAAAAACAGCGAAAAGCCCGTTCGCATTCACCATCATATCATCATGAACGGCGGACTTGATCGGGACGCGGTGGAAGAGTTGTGGCGCAAGCGAAAGCGCAAGGGGCAGAAAAAGGGCGACCGAATCGGCTATTGCAACGCCGACCGTCTGCAAGCAAGCGACGACGGCATTGCCGCCCTTTGCAATTACCTTGTCAAACAGGCTGGCGGGAAAAAGCGGTGGACATCTTCACACAATTTGGAGCGGCCCACAAGCCGAACGAACGACGGCAAGTACAATCGGCGGCAGATTGAGAAATGGGCGCGGGAGCGTCCGGGCCGGGAGTTTTGGGAAAAGAAATACCCCGGCTGGACCCTGACAGACAGCGATTACGGGGTTCAGTACGAATATAACGATTACACAGGCTGGTCAATCTATCTGAAATTGCGAAAGAAAGAATAGAAAGGGGTGGTTATCATGGGAAAGCCTTACAGGGAATGCCCCCATTGCGGGGCGCATTTGGACGCGGGCGAACGGTGCGATTGCGGGGAACCTGAACAACAGGAACAGACCGCGGCGGAAGAACGACCGCGAATGCGGCTGATTGCCGTTTGCCGGGAAGTGGACAAGGACACGGGCAGAATCGCCGTTATCTGCTTGTGACAAAGGACATCGAAAACGCCGCATACCGTGTCGAGCGGCTAAAGCGGTTAAAGGGTATCAACCTTTACGCACAGGCGGAGCGGAACGACCGAAAAGGCATTGTTCCGAACGCATTACAAAAAGAGTTCGCCCAGCGGTTTGTCTATGGGCGGTGCTATCTGAAAGAAAGCTGGGCCGAATACCTGACCCGGCATAAAGAAAAGAGGTTGCGGCAATGACGAACGCAAAACGCTTCAAGGAAATTTTCGTGTCGCAGATTGACCGCCCCGGCGCGGCTGATCTGATAGCATGGCTTGAAAGCACAGACTTTTTCACAGCCCCGGCAAGCACAAAACATCACGGCGCATTCCCCAGCGGGCTTGTCGGTCACAGTCTGAACGTATATTACGAACTGATTACACGGCAGAACGTCGGAACCCCGGAAAGCCGGGCCGTTTGCGCCCTACTGCATGACATTTGCAAGGCGGACTATTACGAACCGCAGGACGGCGGCGGGTATCAGGTGAAAGACCGCTTCCCGTTCGGACACGGTGAAAAGTCGGTTTTCCTGATTTCGCGGTTTATGCGGCTGACCGATGAAGAAGCCCTTGCAATCCGCTGGCACATGGGAGCGTATGACGACGCGGCCCGCGGCGGAAGCCGGACACTTTCGGCGGCAATGGCGGTTTCCCCTCTTGTCTATGAACTTCACGCGGCGGACATGAGGGCGACACAGCAGGAACAGCGGCAGGAAGCGGGGGCAGAAAATGAACAGTGATTACTTACGAAAACAGATCGAGCGGCAAAGCGACCTTTTGAAAAAAAGATGGAACGGCGAAGAGGGCGACCCGGACGTTTGGAATCTGGAATACATGATTACAGAGATTCGCCCCGGTTCCCGCGCATGGAATAGGGGGGTTATACGGTCCTTGCGGCGAGCAATTAAAGCTTTGGAGCGGGAGGGCAGAGAAAGCGGCGGGGGCTTGATATGCGCCGTATGCGGAAAGCCCGTCGAGCGGGTCAAGCCGTGCGGGTACGAACGCTGGAACGGGCAAGTTACTTGCGACGAATGTTGCGAAGAATGCTTTCGATCAGAGCCGTTCCCGTGTCGGGACCATGACGAACGAATGAAAGAGAAATCGGAGGGATAGCAAATGCAGATCGACAAGCGGCGTGCGGCCTTGCAGTATCAAAACAAGGTGAACAACGCGCAGGGGCATTTTTTCGAGGGGGCCATAAAAGCCGCGTGCGCCCTGTATTCGGAGCGGGAGCGGGCCGACGTGGACAAGACCCCCGAACCGTTCCGCGTCATAGAGAAAGGCCGCGACGGGATTTTCAAGGGGCGGTTCACAGCCCGCGCCCAGCCGGACTTTCAAGGAACCCTTGCGGGCGGGCGGTCAATCGTCTTTGAAGCAAAGTACACAACGACCGACCGCATGAAACGGGACGTTCTGACAAAGGAACAGCAGGACGCGCTGGAGCGTCACGCCGCCCGCGGTGCGCTTGCCGCGGTATGCGCCGGAATCGGCGACAAGTTCTTTTTCGTGCCGTGGCAAATGTGGCGGGATATGAAACAGCTTTACGGGCGAAAGTACGTGACAGCGGCAGACCTTGAGCCGTGGCGGGTGCGGTTCAATGGCGCGGTTCTCTTTCTTGACTATATCCACGAAAGGAGCGGGAATAATGCAAAAGCAGAAACAGCACAAGCGGAAATTAACGGTTCGTGTCACGCCGCAAACGGCGTTCAACCTTGAACGGCTTATGCAGATCAGCGGGCAGAAAACGCCGGGCCGGGTGGTTGACAAGCTGGTTCGGGAGAAAATGCTGGCGTTAAGGGGCCGCGGGGAGGAATAAGCCGTGTTTGACCTGAACCGCCTTTATAACGCTGATTGCATGGAAGCAATGAAAGAAATACCCGACAAATTCTTTCAGCTTGCTATATGTGACCCGCCTTATGGTATCGGGCATGACGGACAGCGCAAGCGGGTACATAACAACGTGAAGCACAACCGCAAGTTTCACGCCCGCAAGGGCTGGGACAGAGAAACGCCGCCGCCTGAATACTTCCGCGAACTGGAACGGGTTTCGGAAAATCAAATAATTTTCGGTGGGAATTACTTTGTCCCCATGCTGAACCGCGGGACAAAGGGCTGGGTGGTTTGGGACAAGGGCCAGCACGGGCTATCAATGAGCGATTGCGAACTTGCCTATTCGTCCTTTGACTGTCCGACGCGGGTTGTCGTTATCAATCGGGCTGAACTGCAACGGGACGGGGACACCATACACCCGACACAAAAGCCCGTCCGCCTGTATGAATGGATATTGCGCAACTATGCCCGCCCCGGCGACAGAATCCTTGACACACACGCCGGGAGCGCGTCAAGCCTGATTGCGTGCTGGCGGCAGGGGTTCGAGTTCGTCGGCTTTGAGATTGACCGCGACTATTACAAGAAAGCGTCGGAGCGGTTAGCGGTAGAAATGGCGCAAATTCGCCTTTGGGACTATGACGCGCAAACAAAGATCGAAGATCGAAATGGAGGAATCAACATGAGAGCGGGAGCAATTCTAATTGTCGTCTATTGGGCGATATTCACGGTGAAAAGGCACTTCACGCCGCGCCTGACAGCGGCTATAAAGGCGAACACGTATGACCTGAACAGGAATGACCCGGAAGCAAAGCGGGCCGCACAGCGCAAGCGTGGGCCGCTTACGGCGGCAAAATGGGCCTTGCGTGTAGCGGGATGGGCTGAAAACGTCCTGATTACCCTTGTTCTGGCTTGGCTTGTGTTCGTTGTCGGCACGGTGCTGACTGGAACCGTCGTCGTATTTGGGAAACCGTTGTAAGGGAGGTGGCGGCGGTGAAATATCAGGAATGCGCGAAATGCGGAAAGCGGATTGCAAAGAGCGAAACCGTTTGCCCGTGTTGCCTGAAAGAAACCGCGGAAGCCGCGGCCCATGAATTGTGGGACATTGCCCGCATTCTGGAAATAACAGCAGGGACAGACGCAAACATTCGGGACGCGGCGCGGGGTATCACAAGCATTGCGGAGAAGTTAGAAAGGGGGAAATAATCATGGAATTTATCAGATTCATTCTTTCGGGGTTTTGGACATGGGGCGGGTTCCTGATTCTGCTTGTTGCGGCGGGGAATGCCGCCGCGGAGATCGTCAAGGCCATTTGCCCGCGCCGGAAAATCGACGCATACCGAATCGGAGAACGCTGGCACGTCCAGATCGAGGGCGCACGCCGCGGCGACGTTGCCGAAATGCTGAAAGCGGCGGGAGCGGCAGACGACACGGGGGTGGGTGTATGAATGCCGCGCTTTTCAGCAGTAAGAAGATGGACTATTGCACGCCGCAAGCCTTTTTCGACGCGCTGAACAGGGAATTTCATTTCACCCTTGACGCGGCGGCAACGGCAAAAAGCGCAAAATGCCCCGCATACTACACGCCCGAAACCGACGGGCTGAAAAGCCCGTGGAAAGTTGCGGAGGGTGCTGTATTCTGCAACCCTCCATACGGGCGCGAAGTCGGCAAGTGGGTTCGCAAAGCCTATGAGGAAGCGCAGGGCGGCGCGACCGTCGTTTTGCTGATTCCGGCCCAGACGGACACAACATACTTTCACGACTACATATACGGGAAAGCTGAAATCAGATTTATTCGCGGGCGGTTGCGCTTCACCGATGAAGAGGGCAACGCATACGCCCCCGCCCCGTTTCCGTCAATGGTAGTTGTCTACAATGGAGAAAAGGAGGTTCAGACGTGAAAGCCTACACGGTATATCAACCCTACGCATACGCGACCGTTGCGGGGCTGAAACATTACGAAACCCGCCCGCGGCGGACAAGCATTCGGGGCCGCGTCGCGGTTCATGCGGGGAAAGCAGAATTGAAGCGTGCAACAATGGGGCTTTCAGATAATGACTTTTGGGGCCTTATGCAAGCCGTCGGCGGGAAAACGGTATTGCCGCTGGGCGCAGTTGTCGGCACGGTTGAAATTGTCGATTGCGTCCCCGTGGAAGAGATCATGCACAAGCTGACCGAGCGGGAGCGGGTGCTGGGCGACTATTCGCCGGGGCGGTTCGCATGGGTGCTTCAAAACCCCATCATGTTTGAAAAGTCCATTCCGGCCCGCGGCAAGCAAGGCTGGTGGAATTGGGAGGGGGACGCGGAATGAAACTGAAAAAGGTTGTCGCCCTATGCAATAAAGCAAAGGGGTTCCGCCTGTTTGACAAGCTGGACAGCACGGGGGAAATCACGCAATGGCTGGGCGACGGTTACGCGATATACCCTTTGATCGGGCTTCCCATACTGGACGAAGAAACCCTTTGCGCCGTGTTCGACATATCGGAGAAACAGCGGGAAAACATCGTTGTTCGGCGATCTGAAATGCCAGAAGCGGTCAACGTGGACGACACAGACCCGGCGGAGCGGGTTTTGTGCGACGACGACTTTTCGATCATCTACGGCGGCGCGGAACTGCAACCGCTAAAGACCCGAAACGGAATCACGTTCATTCAGAGGAAATACCTTGCCCCGTTGGAGGACGTGCTGGACATGGTGCAACTATACGAGCGGGTCACGCCGGACGGTCAAAGCTATATCGCGGCGAAAGCGGGCCTTTTGCTTGCGGCGGTTATCTTCCCTTACAAAGTCGTGAATGAAAAGTTCGTAACGCGCCTTGAAGAAATGGCGCGGGAATGCCGCAAGGTGCTTGACGCGCCGCCGCCCGTCCGCCCATTGGAGCGGGACGACACGCAAGGGAACCTATTTGAAGCATAACAAGGACGGTGAAAATGAATGACTTATCAACCGAAAATTATTCGTTGCCGCCTGAACATGGCGTGCAAGACAATTCCTGAAATTCGGGAGAGATACGCCGGGCAGGGGCTTACTTATCGGGATTTCGAGAACATACAGCGGGCGAATGAACAGTTCGACGGCCTGATTCTCCCGCTTACCCTTTGGGAATATGACGACTATTCCGCGTATCACCTTTTCACATGGGACACAGCGGACGACGAACGCATGATGATGGCTTTGTATTACTCCGAACAGACCCACCCTTATCCCCGCTATAAGGACGCGCTGGACGCATTCAAAGCGGCGTGGGCCGCGGGCGAATATGATTCCGGCGGGTGCGTGATTGTCTTTGACCCGCGGGACGTGGAGGAAATCGAAGTCATAAGCGAAGAGGTAAAGCCGGAACAGGCCGCGCCGCCCTCCCCTCCCGCTCCACGGAAACAGGGAAAGAAAAAGAAGAAAGGCAGGAAACGGAAATGATAAAGGCACAGTTTAGCGCATTTTGCCCGCTTGAAATCGGCGACAAAATCAGGGACACAACGGGGAAGCTTCACACGATCACAGACATTGCGTGCGTTCATTACGTCCGCACGGGGAAAGTTGAATTTCGCTTTGAACTGGACCGTTCCGGGCAGTATGCCCCGATTGAGATTCAGGACGCGCCGCCGGAAGTGCGGGTGCATTTGATTCAGCGATAGCCCCGCCGCCCGGCGGGGCAAAATCAGAACAGGAGGTTTGCACGGTGAAAATCATTTCAATTATCAACCTGAAAGGCGGCGTTGCAAAAACGCTGACCGCTGACAACATGGCCCACGTTCTGGCAGTTTTCCACAGTAAGCGGGTGTTGATTGTGGATAACGACAAGCAAGGAAACACGTCAAAAATGTTCGGGGTTCATTCCTACGACGACAAGAGCATTTCGGACGTACTGACCGCGCGACGTCTGGACATTCACGAAGCCATAAAGAAAACCCGTTTCGAGGGTATCGACGTATTGCCCGCTAATATGACGCTGATTCGCGCGAATCTGGAAGTCATGATGGAGATAGTACCCGCCCGCAACAAACGCGCTTGCGGGCCGCGCTGGACCCCATAGCGGGCGAATATGACTATTGCTTGATAGACAATGCCCCTGACATAAATATTTCGACCATAAACGCCCTTGTCGCGTCCGACGACGTGATTATTCCGATCAAGATTGACAAATACGCCTTTGACGGTTTGGCGGAACTGAAAGAACAGATCAAGGACACGCGGGACGACCTAAACCCCCGCTTGCGGCTGGCGGGTTGCCTGATTACCTGTTTTCAGCGGACGGACGCGGACAAGCAAGGTGAAGAGTGGTTGCGGAGCCAGCCGGAATACCCGGTTTTCGACACGCACATTCGCTATTCGGAAAAGGTCACGGAAAGCACCTTTGCAGAATCCCCCATTGCCGAATACAGCCGCCGGAGCGGGGCCGCAATGGACTATATAGCGTTTGTGCGGGAGTATTTAGAGCGCGGGAAGAAATAGCTTGTCCGATTCGGACAGAAAGGGGCGTACATCATGGCAAAATTTAACCTGAATCAGATTTTGAGTGAAGCGTCAAAGGCGGCGGCAAGCGGCGGGGAGCCTATCCCCCGCCCCGCTGAAAGCCGGATTGAAAGAATCAGCGTCTTTGACCTTGTGCCGTCGGAAGAAAACTTCTATTCAATGCGGGAGATCGACGAACTGAAAGCGGCAATCGAAATCGCCGGAAAAGTTCTGCAAAACCTTGTCGTCGTGCCGATGGACGGCGGGAAATATAAGGTCATAGCGGGACACAGGCGGCGGCTTGCGTCGATTGCCCTTGTAGAAGAGGGAAAGCCGCAATTCGAGTTTGTACCGTGCGACATTGAGCCGAACGAGGAAGCGGCGGAAGATCAGGAAGTGCGCGACGGCCTTATGCTGATTGTCACAAATTCACAGCGGGAGAAAACCGCATGGGACAAAATCGAAGAAGTGCGGTTCTTGCGGGAAGTGCTGGAGAAAGCACGCACAAAGCCCCGTTTCGTCGCCGTCCTGCAAAACATCGTTGCAACGGCGTTCGGCGGTGCAGAGGTTCAGGCGGACGGGACGCGGGATTTCATTGCAAAGGTGCTTCATACCAGCACAACACAGATCGGGAGGTATGACGCGATTATTCGGAACCTTTGCCCCGCATTCAAAGCAGAGTTGCAAGAGGACCGCATAAACATTTCGACGGCCTATGAACTTTCCGGCCTGAATCCGGCAGATCAGCAAGCGGCGTTTGAAGATTACAGGGAAAGCGGGGAAATCTCGATCAGAACCGCACGGGAGCGGAAGCAGGACACGCCGCCCGCGGCGGAAGTCAAGGAACCGCCCGCGCCCCCGATTGAATATCAGGAAGAGCCGCCAGCGTCCCCCGTAAGTGCGCCACAGCCCGCCGCACAGACCACGGAAACAAAGCGGCGGGAAGAAATGCCGCCAACAGTGGAAACGCCCGCAGAGGGCCGCACAGAGCCGCAGGAACAGCCGGAAACCGTCGAGCGGGATAAATCGCACGCCCCCTCTTCCCCGCCGCCTATAAGCGCGGAGCGGGCAGACAATCAAGGAATGAGCGTTGACCGCGCCGCCCTGCAATTAAAGAATCTGCTGGAATACTGCATGGGGAAAGGGGAATCTTTCGACCATTCGCGGGACTGGACGGCAGACGTTCACGCCCTTTATATAGCCCTTGAAGCTATGGAGGGCCGCGCCGATGAATAACGAAAGGGAAATTCAAGGATATTTTGCCCGAATGACGCTGACGGACGATGAAGCACAGTTGTTATATAACCTTGCGCGGGCGTGGGCGGAAAGGGTTACTTGCACCATAGAGGAAATCGCGGAAGAAATCGCATATATAATGCAGAAATCGGCGGAAACGCTGGTTGACCTTGCGGGGAAAATCCTTGAAGAGTTGGAAAAGGCGATTTCAGACATAGAAACGGAACCCCGCGCACGCCGCCGCAAAGCGGAGCGGGACAGGGCGCGACGCATTGAACAGAGATACCGGGCGGAAATCAGGCGGTGCGAACGGGAAAGGCCCTATCGCCGGATATACAAGCCGCCCTAAAAGCAGACACAGGAGGAAAAACAGACGATGAAGCGGGAAAAGGTTATTTCGGTTTTGCGGTTTTACCGTGACATTGAAAAATCAATCAAACTGAACGAGCGGGTTATAAAGAACCTTGAAGATCAGTATTACACGACGCTGGGCGCGGTAAATATGGACGGAATGCCCCACGGAAGCGGCGGGGGTGAAAGCCCCGTCGAGCGGGCCGCGCTGAACATTCCCCGTTCGGTTACGAACACGATTGAAAGCTTGAACCGGGAAAACAGCAGACTTGAAAAGATCGGGGCGGAAATCCTTTCGGAATTAAACCGACTGACATACCATGAAAGGGCGGTTGTTTTGGGGTTCTACATAGACGGCCTACAATGGGAACAGATTTCGGCACGGGTCAATTATAGCCCCCGTCAATGCCGGAATATTCGGAACAACGCTTTGAATCGGCTTGCAAGGCTTTTTTCACAGAACAAGGCGGTTTCGCGATTCAATTTCCCGCAAAAATAAGATTGCCACCCATTGCCTGATTTATCTGCTATAATTGGTATCGTGAAAAGTGAACACAACGAAACGGGCGGCGGAATCCTCCACGCCGCCCGCATGATGAAAAACGGACCATGTTTTGAACACGGCCCGTTTTTTATGCGCTTCCGCCGGGGTACGCAGGGCGGAAAATGAAAAACAAACGAAAGGGGGCGCGGGCGCATGGCACGCGAAAGAAGCCCGGCGCGGGACGAAGCCCGCCGGGTGTGGCTGGAATCCGGCGGGACCATGACCGCCCGACAGGTTGCGGAGAGCGTCGGCACGACCCCCGCGCAGGTTCGCAAGTGGAAGAGCGCGGACGGGTGGCAAGCCGCGCTTGAAGCGCAGAAACCGCCCCGGAAACGCGGCGGACAACCGGGCAACAAGAACGCCGCGGGAGCGGGTGCGCCCGCAGGGAACAGGAATGCGGAAACACACGGCGCATATACCACGGTTCGCCTTGACGATCTCCAGCCGGAACAGCGGGCATATATTGAGAGCCTAACGCTGGACACAGAAACAAATATGCTTGAAGAGTTGCGACAGCTTTTAGCAAAGGAAATCGACCTGCAAAACAAGATTGCCACGCTTGAAGCGGCGGAGCCTGACAGCCTGTATATAGACCGCGTGGTGGAAATGAGAACGCCGAAAGGTCAAGAGCGGTTGAAGCAACAGCGGGAAAAGCTGGAAGCCCTGCAACGGGAAGAAGATTCCTTGCTTTGGGATATGGACGGCGGAGAGGGAGGAAAGCCGCCGACGCGCCAGCAGGAAAAGAAGCTGGAACGTCTGCAACGGGAGATTGCGGCCTTGCAGGACACCACAGGCGACAGGGCGCGGGAACTGGAAGAGAGCGCATATAACGTCACTATGCAGACGGTTATAAAAGCCAGCACGTTTGAACGAACGATGAAGCTTGAAGCAGAGTTGAACAAGATACACGGGCGCGTTATCAAACTGCTTGATTCAATCAAGGGATATGAACTGGAATGCCGCCGGGTGCGGCTTGAAGAACGCAAGTACAATCTTGCAAAGCAAAAATTATCCGGCGCATTCGAGATAAACCCGGAAACAGGCGAGATCGACGACGAAAGCGACGATCTTTCGGGCGATTTAGACGTGTGACTGCGGCCCGGCGATAGGTTCTTTCGGCGGCTGACAAAGCTTGCGGGTTCGGCGACCCCAGCGCAGGGGCAGGGACAAAAAAATTTTGAACGCTTCCGCGGTTCGGCGGGCGTTTTTTAGGGGGAGGGGGTCAAAAAAGCGGTTCGCGCAGATCGGGAGGGGTGAAAAAACTTGAAACTTTACGACGTGAAAGCGGTTGCCCGATTTATGGACGTGTCCGAACGGCGGGTGCGGCAGTTGCGCGACGAAAAAGTGATTGCAGAGGTTCGCCCCGGCCTGTACGACCTGATCGACACAAACCGCCGCTATATAAACTACCTACGAAAGCGGAACCCGGAAAGCGAAGAAGCGATAGACTACAACACCGAGCGGGCAAAACTGGTTCGGGCGAAGCGGAAAAACGAAGAATACGAATTGCAGTTGAAAGAAAACCGACTTCATGCGTCGGAGGACATAGAAGCCGTCATGAAAGATATGTTGGTGAACTTCAAAGCGCGGCTTATGGCTATCCCCGCGAAGCTGGCCCCGGTTCTTTGCAGGAAAACGGACAGGGCGGAAATATTCAAACTGCTAAAAGAGCATATCGACGAAGCATTGCAGGAACTTTCAGACTTCAACGCCGCATTTGGAGAGGGGGCAAAGGACGATGAAGCAAGCGACGGTTGATTTGTTTTGCCGGATTTTCGCGGTTCTTGCCCCGCCGCCGGACATGACAATTTCGGAATGGGCGGACGAATACCGCCGTCTTTCGTCTGAATCGTCGGCAGAGCCGGGCCGCTGGCGCACGTCAAAGGCCCCGTATCAGAAAGAAATCATGGACGCGATATGCGACGTAAGCATTCAAAAAGTTGTCGTCATGAGCGCGGCGCAGATCGGAAAGACGGACGGGTTCATTCTAAACCCGATAGGCTATTTCATGCACTACGACCCGTCGCCGATCATGGTATTGCAACCCACTATACAGATGGGCGAATCATTCAGCAAAGACCGTCTTTCCCCCATGTTGCGCGACACCCCCGTTTTGCGGGACAAGGTAAACGACAAGGCAAGAAACAGCGGAAACACGATCTTGCAAAAGATTTTCCCTGGCGGTCATGTAACGATCGTCGGGGCAAATTCCCCGTCGTCCCTTGCTTCCCGTCCAATTCGGATATTGCTTGCCGACGAAATCGACAGATACCCGGCGACGGCGGGCAATGAGGGCGACCCCCTTTTGCTTGCGGGGAAGCGGCTTACAACATTCTGGAACAAAAAAGAAGTTGACGTGTCAACGCCGACGATCAAGGGGCTTTCCAGAATTGAAGTTGAGTACGAACACAGCACGCAAGAGGAATGGAACGTGCCTTGCCCGGCGTGCGGTGCGCTGACCCCTCTTGAATGGGCGAACATCGTATTCGACGCGAACAACCTTGAAGAAATTTCGTGCGCGTGTCCAGAATGCGGCGTTGTGTCAAGTGAAACAGAGTGGAAAGAGCATTTCGGCGGCGGAAAGTTCGTCGCA
The DNA here is from genome assembly GCA_009917445.1 of bacterium D16-76. Lineage (GTDB taxonomy): Bacteria > Bacillota > Clostridia > Oscillospirales > Acutalibacteraceae > Acutalibacter. Next base: position 17,491 of record QZEE01000013.1, read on the forward strand.
CGGTTCCCCGAACGGAAAGTGCGGGGCTTTCACCTGAACGCCCTTGCTTCAATGTTTGTCGAGTGGCGGGAGATCGTACAGAAATTCATTACCGCAAACGACGAAAAGAAGAAAGGGAATATTGAACTTCTCAAAGTCTGGACTAATACCGAAATGGGGCAGACATGGGAAGAAGAGGGCGAACAGATCGAAACCGACGATCTTTACAAGCGGCGGGAAAAATATAATTGCGAAGTGCCGGAAGAAGTGCTGGTGCTGACCGCGGGCGTTGACGTGCAGGACGACCGTTTCGAGGTTGAAGTTGTCGGCTGGGGCGTTGACAAGGAAAGCTGGGGCATTCGGTATCAAGCGATATACGGCGACTTGAAATTAAAGCCTGTTTGGAATGAACTTGACGCTTTTCTTTCACAGACGTTCACGACGGCGGACGGGCGGCGGCTGAAAATAATTTGTACTTGCGTGGATTCCGGCGGTCACTTTACGAATCAGGTTTACCGTTTCTGCAAAGAGCGGACGGCCCGCCGTGTCTTTGCTATCAAAGGCAAAGGCGGCGCAGACGTGCCGTATTTCAATAGGCCGTCAACCGCAAACAGTGTAAAAACGCCCCTGTTCACGATTGGAGTTGACACGGGCAAGGCGATTTTATATCAGCGGCTGGCGGTGCAGGAAGAGGGGCCGAACTACTGCCATTTTCCAAAAGACAAAGACCGGGGATATACGCAAGAATATTTTCGGGGGCTGACCGCTGAAAAAATGGTTATGACCTACAAAAAAGGTAAAGCACAATACGTCTGGACCCTGAAAGACGGCGGGTACAAGCGAAATGAACCGCTGGACATTCGGAATTATGCGACCGTCGCGCTTGAAATTGCGAACCCGGTTTTGAAAAAGCCTGACCCGTCCGCGCCAGCGGCAACGCCGAAAAAGCGCGGCAGACGGTCAAGAACGAACGGAGGTATTCTATAAATGGCACAGGGAAAAACACGGCTTGAAATCGCGCGAAAACACCTTGACGCATGGTTAAACGCCGAATTGGAGGTTACGACCCACCAAAGTTACACGATAGGTTCGCGGAGCCTGACAAAAGCGAATCTTTCGGAGATCAGGAAAGAAATTGAATACTGGACGAACGAAGTTGCCCGGCTGGAGAACATCGAAAAGCGCGGCGGCAGGAACCGCATATACAGGGCAGTTCCGCGGGACCTATAAGAAAGGACGGTGAAACGCCTTGAACATCTTTGACAGAGCGGTTGCCGCCGTATTTCCGCAAACGGCGGTGAAACGCGCCGCGGCCCGGCGGAAGCTGGAAATTCTGGACAGCGGGTATAGCAATTACGGTGCGTCGCATACCAAAAAGGGCATGATCGGCTGGACATATGGCGGCGGTTCAGCAAAAGAGGACATTCAAGAAAACCTTTCGACCCTCCGCCAGCGTTGCCGCGATCTTTACATGGGGGTTCCCCTTGCAACGGGCGCGTTGAAAACGTGTAGAACAAACGTCGTCGGTTCCGGCCTGAAACTGAAAAGTCAAGTTGATTATGAGGTTTTGGGAATGACAGAGGAAGCCGCGCGGGAACTTGAAAGCAAGATCGAACGGGAATTTGCTTTGTGGGCTGATTCCCCGGCGTGCGATTTGGAGCGGCTGGACAATTTCTATGAATTACAACAGCTTGCTTTCCTGAATTGGCTTATGAGCGGCGACGTTATAGCGACGCTTCCCATTACAACGCGGGTAAATATGCCCTATGACCTTAGAATCTGCCTGATTGAAGCGGACAGGTTAAGCAATCCAAACGGGACACTTGACCCGCACATTGTCGGCGGCGTTGAAACAAACGACGCGGGGGAAGTCGTCGCATACCATATCAGCAAACACCATCCCTTGTCATACGATATGACCGAAAGGGGCTGGACGCGGGTTGAAGCATGGGGCGAAAAGACGGGGCGGCGGAACGTGATTCACATAATGAACCGGGAACGGATAGGACAGCGACGCGGCGTGCCGTTCCTTGCCCCAGTCATTGAAGCGTTAAAACAGTTAGGCCGCTATACAGAGGCGGAACTTGTCGCCGCCGTGGTTTCTGGCCTGTTTGCTATCTTCATCGAAAAGGAATCAGCGTCCAGCAACGGCGGTTTCGGCGAAGTCGTTTCGTCGGAAGATCAGGTGGACGCGGGGGACGAAAATTCGATTGAACTTGCCCCCGGCCTGATTATGGACTTGAACGAGGGCGAAAAGGCCCACGACGTAAACCCCGGCAGACCGAACACAGCCTTTGACGGGTTCGTGGTTGCCATTTGCCGACAGATCGGCGCGGCCCTTGAAATCCCTTACGAACTGCTGGTAAAGAATTTCAACGCGTCGTATAGCGCGTCGCGGGGTGCGCTTTTGGAAGCATGGAAAATGTTCAAAATGTATCGGACATGGCTTGCGAATGACTTTTGCCAGCCGATTTATGAAGAATGGTTCGCGGAAGCCGTCGCAAAGGGAAGAATCCCCGCGCCCGGCTTTTTTAGTGACCCGATCAGGCGAAAGGCTTTCACAGGTGCGGAATGGAACGGCCCCGCGCAGGGGCTTTTGAATCCTGTTCAGGAAGTCACAGCGGCAGAAAAGCGGGTGCAAAACGGCTTTTCTACCCGTGGACGTGAAGCAATGGAAATGAACGGGTCCGATTATGACCGCAACATTGCACAACTAAAACGTGAAGAAAAAGCATTAAGGGAGGTCAAACAGGATGGCACAGGAACAGAAAAACCCGAAATCCCCGGCACAGAGCAAGGGGAGCAATAAGCGATTTTGGGATTTCCGGGCCGCGGCGGATGAAAACGCCGCCCCGGAATTGATTTTATACGGCGACATTGCTTCCGAAACATGGTGGGGCGACGAAGTAACGCCCCTGCAATTCACGGAGGAATTGAACGCGCTGGGGAACGTCCCTGAAATCGTCGTGCGAATCAACAGCGGCGGCGGGGACGTGTTCGCCGCAAATGCCATTTATACCCGGCTGAAAGACAATGCGGCGAAAATCACGGTCAAGATCGACGGCTGGGCCGCGTCCGCGGCGACAATCGTTGCAATGGCGGGCGACGTGATCGAGATTCCGGGAAACGGCGTGTTCATGGTGCATGACCCGGCAATCGGCCTTTTAGGTTACTTCAACGAAGCTGACCTTGCGAAAGCGTCGGAAGAATTGAAAGTGATAAAACAAAGCATTATAAACGGTTATGCCCTGAAAACGGGTAAGGCCGCGGAAGAAATCGCCGCGATTATGGCGGCGGAAACATGGTTTGACGGGAAACAGGCGGTTGACGCGGGCTTTTGTGATCGGCTTATGTTTGAGGAAGCCGACACGACCGTTGAAAACGCCGCAAAGGTCATTGTAAACAGCGTTTCAATGAACCTTGAACAATTCCCGAATATGCCCGTTTCGTTGTTAAACCGCCTTGCGGCCCACACGCCGGGCGGTTTTTCAAATACAAAATCTAAAACAGAACCGAAAAGGAGCGATCAGAACATGGACGGAATCAAGGACATAAAGACGGTTGCCGACCTGAAAGCGGCATTCCCTGAACTGACAAAGCAGATCGAGGAAGCGGCAACCGCGGCGGAGCGCACACGGATTCAGGACATTGAAGAAGTGGCGCTTCCCGGCTTTGAAGCTATTGTGAACGAAGCAAAGTTCACGAAGCCGACCGCGGCGGGCGACGTTGCGAAAAAGATTATCGCTGAACAGCGCAAGCAGGGCGGCAAGTACATTCAGGACCGCGCCGACGACGCGAAGAACAGCAACGCGGGCGACGTGGGAGCGGGCGCAGGAATTGAGGGAGCGGCGGACAAGGACGACGACAAAGAGGTTGACGCGGTTCTTGACAAGCTTTTCCCCGCGGCGAAATAAGGAGGAAAACACCATGTATGAAATCCAAAAGGACCAGACAAGCCCCGTGAATTTCTTTGCGGGCGACTTTCCCGTTGTAACGGAAGCCGGGGACGTGAAGAGCGGCGAAACCGTCCGCAAATATGCCCCCGTTATTAAGACCGCAGACGGAATCAGCGAAGCCACGGCAGACGGGCTGGCCGATTTGTACGGTATTGCGGCAGACGACAGCACCGACGGCGGCGTTGTGTGTTGTCTGACAGGCGAATTTTTCGCCGACGCGTTGCCGTTGCAAGACGGCGTAACCGTCGAAGCCCTGAAACCCGCTTTCCGCAAGCTGGGAATCTTTTTGAAGTGATAGGAGGAAAAGAAAATGGCTATCGAAACAAGCATTTATACTCCCCGCACAATGGGGAAAATTGTGGAGCGTATGCCCCCCGTGCATACGTTTTTCCGCGACACCTTTTTCAAGAACCGCCAGACGTTCGTGACAAAGAGCGTTGACGTGGATTTCAGGAAAGGAAACCGCGCCCTTGCCCCGTTCGTTCACCCGAAAATCGGCGGCAGGACGGTTCCGAACAATGGGTATCAGACAAAGACCTATACCGCGCCCATGCTTGCCCCGAACAAGGTAACGACCGTTGACGATCTGCTGGAACGGTCCGCGGGCGAAAACCCGTATAGCGGCAGAACCCCCGCAGAACGGGCCGTTGAAAAGCTGGCGCGTGATTTCCGCGAACTGGACGAAATGAACGTGCGCCGGGAAGAGTGGATGGCGGCGACCGCCCTTTTCACGGGGCAGATTCCCATTATCGGCGAGGGGCTGAACGAAGTGATTGACTTTGGTTTCAGCAATACCGAAACCGTCGTGACCGACACGCTGAAATGGTCCGCCGACACGTCCGACCCGCTGGCTGACATTGAGCGGTGGCACGAAACCGTACAGAAAAACGGTTTCATTAACTGCAACGTCTGCATTATGGCGAAAGACGTTGCAAACGCGTTCGTCAAACACCCGAAAGTCAAGGACGTTTTGGACGTGCGGGCGTATGATCTGGCAGTTATCAAGCCCCGCCAGCTTCCGAACGGCGTAACCTACATCGGAACCATCCACAAGCTGGGGCTGGATATTTACCAGTATAACGAATGGTTCCTTGACGACTGGACAGGCCCCGACGCGCCGCAGGATAAACCGCTGGTTCCCGACGGTGCGCTGGCCTTGCTTTCCACAGAAGCGGACTATTCCATTTACTACGGAGCAATTACCATGATTCCCGAAGAGGGCAAGGGATTTGCGACCGTAGAGGGTGACAGAGTACCGCAGACATGGGTGGAGCGTCGGCCTGACCGCCGTTTCCTGCAACTGAACAGCCGCCCGCTGACCGTGCCGCATGAGGTCAATAGCTGGTTCGTTGCAAAGGACCTTGTATGAACTTCAAAGCGCAAGTCGAGCGGGATTTGACGGCGGTATTCCACAACAGCACCGAACACGCCGACGTGATCGAATTTTGGATTTCAGGGACCCGCTATAAAGGCCCTGTCATTATTGACGATGGCGGCGCACAGGACAGGAAAAAGCCGTCTACGGACCATGTAGACGGCTTGGTTCTTGTCGATCTTGTCATGTACGTTCCCCTTTCCCTGCTGAAACGAACCCCGAAAAAAGGTGAACCCGTGGAGATCGGCGACGTCCTTTACACGATTACAAAGGTTCACCCGGAAGCTGGGGAAATTGTGCTTTACTTGGAGGGGTTGACGGAAGAATGATTGAGATTACAAACGAACAGATCGAGCGGGTCAATTTGCTTTTGGGCGATTTGCACGGTGCGCCGAACCGGGTTCTTTTCAATGTGATAAACCGTGCGCTGGGTACGGTGCGATCGCAATCGGGAAAAAAAATCCGGCAGACGTACAACATCAAGCAAGGGGACATTACCGCGAATCAAAACATGAAGATGAAGCGGGCGACCGCGGGCGACTTGGTGGGTTCAATCGAGTTTGCCGGGACGGTCATTCCGCTAAAACGATTCAAGGTTTCCCCGTCGGCCCCGGCGCAAAAGACGGTTTCCGTTTCGGTGCTGAAAGCAGAGGGCGGAAAGCGGCTGGAACACGCTTTCGTCGCTAATTTGGGAAAGTACGGTGTGGGCGTATTTGAACGAATGACGCGGCGGCGCGATTCCTCCGAACAGCTTTTCGGGCCGTCAACCGCGCACATGATGGCAAACGAAAACGTGCTTGACAAGGTGGAGGAAGCGGCACAAGACACCATCGACAAGCGCGTTGAGCATGAAATAACCCGCATTCTGAACGGGTACGGGAGGTAGTATGACACCTTTGGATTTACTGGACGCAATGAAAGCGTTCATCGAAAAGGAAACAAAAGACCTGATTTTGCCCGTTCGGGTAGACAGGAAGAGCGGAGAACACAAGGAACGCCCGCCGGAAGTCTATACAATGCGGTTGCCTGACAAGGGCGCGGAAACAAAGCGGATTCCCTATGTTCTTTTGCAGTACATCAAGAGCAACGACACGCAGGAGCCGGGGGAACACCCCGAAAGCCTTTGCATGGTGCGAATCGTTGCCGCGACGTATTCAGAGGACGCGGAAGAGGGCGCACGGTGCGTTCTAAATCTGCTGACCCGAATTAAAATTGCTTTCATGCGCGACGGTATGATTGCAGATCGGTATATTTTGCGCCCGCCCCTTGAAACGATTGTTTACCCGGACAGCACGCGCCCGTATTACTTGGGCGAAATGATGACTAATTGGAGTATGCCAATTATAGAAAGCGAGGTTCAAAGGATATGGCAATAGAGTTTAAGCCCAGCATGAAGAAAGACGAATTGCTGGAAATCGCCGTTTTGAACGGAATTGCCGCCGACGACAGCATGACAAGAGCGCAGATCATGGACGCGCTGAAAGCGGCGGGAGCGGCACAAACCGCAGAACAGCCCGAAAGCGGCCCGCAGAGTGGCGCAGAGGACGGCGGAACGTCCGGGCAGGGTAACGACACCCCCGGCGGAGAAAACGCCGTACAGAGCGGCACAGAGGGCCAGCAGGACGCGCCCGGCGGCGGAGCGGGAGAGAACGAAAACGGCGGCGACGGGGCGGGCGACGGGGAGGCCCCCACAGACGGCCCGCAGAGCGGCACAGAGGACAGCGACGGAGCCGGGGAGGATAACAACACCACCCAGCCGGAAAAGCCCTTAGAGGGCAAGCAGGAAGCCCCGCAGGGGTATAACCTGTTTGTTTACGCTGGGCCGTCGCTTCCCCGCGGACGGCTGAAAGAAAATACCGTGTTCCGCGGGACGTTCGAGGACGTGAAAAATTACCTTTCCGACGCGCTGGAAGATTACCCGCAGATCGAAAAACTGATTGTTCCGGCGGACAAGCTGGCGGCATTTTCCGTCAAGGTGAAAACCCCCGGAAATATCGCCCACAAGCATTACGGCGACATTGTTTCGGCAATGCGCGGAAATAAGGAGGTTTAATCATGCCTAACTATTATCACGGTGTATCGACAAGACAGGTTGACACGTCGCTTTCGACCCCTGTTACAGCTGATTGCGGCGTTGCTTTTGTGGTGGGAGCGGCCCCGGTTCATACCGTCGGCGGCCCCGTCAATGAGCCTGTCATGGTTCAGAATTACGCGGAAGCCGTTTCCGCTTTGGGGTATAGCGACGACTGGGAGAAATACCCGCTTTGCGAAATGATCTATTCGCAATTCAAGCTTTATAGCGTTTCCCCCGTCGTGTTCGTCAATATCCTTGACCCCGCAAAGCACAAAAAGGCGGTAGAGGAAAAGAACTATCCGATCAGCGACAGCAAGGTTCTTTTGCCCCTTGAAGCCCTGAAAGAAACCGTGCGCGTAAAGAACAACGGCGCGGCAGAGGGGCAAAGCCAGTATTACGCCGCTGGGACAGATTACGACCTGTTCTATGAGGGCGAAAGCCTGATTCTTGAAGTGCTGGAGGACGGAGCGATTCCCGCAAGCACGGGCGAACTGACAATTTCGTTTGACGCGGTGGACCCCGCCGCGATTACGGAGAATGAGATCATCGGCGGCTTTGACACGAACACGAAAAAGAGTTCGGGCCTTGAACTGTACGATTCCATTTTCCCGAAATATGGGATTGTCGCCGATTTGGTGCTTTGCCCCGGCTGGTCCCATAAATCCACGGTTGCGGCGGTCATGGTTGCAAAGGCCGCGTCGATCAACGGCGTGTTCGAGGGAAAAGCCCTGATTGACGTTGACACGGCGGAAGCGACCCATTACGCAGACGTTCCCGCGTGGAAGAAAGCACAGAACATCAACAACAAAGGGCAGATTCTTTGCTGGCCTATGGTGAAGCTGGGGGACCGCGTTTTTCATCTTTCCGTACAGATGGCGGGCCGCATGGGGCAGACCGATTCGGACAACGGCGGTTGTCCGGCGGAAAGCCCGTCGAATAAGCTTTTGCAGATTGACAGCGCGGTTCTTGCCGACGGCACGGAAATTCTGCTTGACTTGCAGAATGCAAACTACCTGAACAGCAACGGCATTGTTACCGCGTTGAACTTCATCGGCGGTTATGTGCTTTGGGGCAATGAAACCGCCTGTTATCCGGCTGATACCGACGTGAAGAACTATTTCACGTGTGTTTCCCGTATGTTCGGCTGGGTTGCAAATTCCCTGATTCTGACCTATTGGAGCAAGGTTGACAAGAAAATGACCCGTCGGCTGATCGACAGCATTGTTGATTCGGTCAATATTTGGCTGAACGGCCTTGTCAATGAAGAGAAGTTGCTGGGCGGGCGCGTCGAGTTCAGGGAGGACGAAAACAGCACGGTTGCACTTATGGCGGGCAAGGCCGTTTTCCATATCTTCATGACCCCGCCCAGCCCTATGAAAGAATGCGAATTTGTGCTTGAATACGACGTGGACTATGTTTCCGCGGCGTTGACGGCGTAAGGAGGAAGCAACAATGAGAGCAGATATAGGCATTAACAGTTTTGCCGTATATGAGGACGCAACCGAATTTTACGGCATGGCGGAAGTGACGCTTCCCGAAGTTTCGCAGATTGCGGAAGAGGTCAAGGGCGCGGGCATTTCCGGCGCATTCAACGGCGCGTTCACAGGTCAAATTGAATCCATGACGCTGACGCTGAATTTCCGCACAGTGACCCCGTATGCAATCAAGCTGAACGAACCGCGTAACCACCAGCTTGATCTCCGCGCGTCCCAGCAGTATTGGGACAATGTAGCGGGAAAACACGTGCAACAGGCAGTAAAACACGTCCTGATGGTAACGCCGACGAAGTTTGCCCCCGGCAAGCTTGCCCCCGCCGCGTCCGCGGAAGCGTCCGGGGAGTATGCGGCAACCTATTTCGCCACGTACATCAACGGGGAAAAGGTCATGGAAATCGACATTCTGAATTTCATTTACTTTATCAACGGCGTTGACTACTTGGCAGAAGTACGAAAGGCGTTGGGCAAGTAAGCCCGGTAGGGATTTTCCCGCCGGGCTTTCCTATGCCCTTTTTCTGTATCTGAAAATATGAAATTTTGAATCGGAGGAAAAGACGATGAGCGACAAGGTAACAAATATAGCCGAAATCGGCGCAGAGCAGGCCACAGGAGCGGCGGAAGCCGCCACCCCTACATCTACCACGGAAGCGGCGGGAAAGGCCACAGAGGGCGACGTGGGCGTTTATACGCACAAGTTCAAGCGTCCCTTTGAGTACAGCGGCGCGACCTACACCGAATTGACGTTCAATTTCGAGCGGTTGACCGGGCGGGACATGGTGGCCATTGAAACCGAAATGCAGATGAACAACGAATATGCCCTTTCACCCGAAATTTCCCGCAACTTCCAGAGCAAGCTGGCGGCGCGGGCCGCGGGTATCGGAAGCGACGTGCTGGACGCTATGCCGTTGCCCGAATTTAACCGCATTACCAATGCGGCGCGGGATTTTTTACTGTCTACGGGCTATTAAAAAGCCCGGCCCGCTGGTGGCGGCGGGAATGTTACCGCCTTGCACGGGCGACGAACACGCCGATTCCGTTTTGGTTAGATATGACCCCGGCGGAAATTATGACGTGGATTCGTGACATAAACGCCGCCGCCGCGGAGGACAGAGAACGCGCAAGGAAAGAACAGGCGCAAAGGGGGTAGGAACCTTGACAACCTACACGCATAAGCCTATAATAGAGTTAAGAATATGTTAAAGATAAGAATATATCGCACCTTTAGCATATCAAAACTTCAAGGAGGTTTGTTGCGTATGGGGCTTTTCTCAAAACTGTTTTCCCAAAAACAGCCAGATTCACGCCAAACGCAGGAACAAAGAGCGATTCCGCCTAAAATGACACATTGGGCAGGCTTAAACGAAGAGGACGCATTTGAAGATCAGTACGGGGCGAAAATCGACCGTCTGCAAGAAAAAATCGATGACGCAACGTGGGTGGAAAGTGACAACCCCGCCGATCAGATCAAGGCGTATGAAAAAGCCCTTGAACTATGCGATCAACTGGAAGATTTTTGCGCTGAATGCGGCCCGTATGGAAGTACCTATTTTCTGAATCATTGCGCAGGCATAAAGCCGCGCATTGAAGCGGCATACAGGACCTACATGGAACGTGACTATCCACAGCAAAAAGCGGAATGGGACAAGGAACAGGCAAAGAAAAAGGCGTTTGCGGCAAAGAAGCGTAAGATTCTTAAATTCGCAAGTGAACATGACGGCGTAATGCGAAAAGAAATCTACGCCTTATTTGCTGAGGAAGAGCAAGCAGAGGTTCTAAAGGCCCTAAACGCGCTTATTCAGGACGGCAAAATGACAAAGCAGATGGACGGAAAACGTCTGTTATTCTATGGCGCAAAAAAATAAAACGGCCTAATCGTATGGGGCAACCAGCCGGGATTCCGGGTGGTTGCCTTTTTCATGCCATAAAAAGGGGGTGAAAATTTGGCGGGAAGAAAAGAATTTGAATTGCTTTTCAAACTGCAAGCTACGCTGGGAAGCGGGTTTAATTCTAGTTTTAACAGCGCAATGAACGCTTCAAGGCAGTTACAAGGAAATCTTTCCAAAATCAAAACACTTTCCGGGAAGATCGAGGGATTCCAAAAGCAGAGCGCGGCCCTGCAAGCGAACAAGGACAAGCTGGCGCAACTGACAGAGGAACACGACCGTTTGCAACGCGAAATGAGCCAAACGGAACAACCGTCGGAAGCCTTGCGGCAGAAGATGGAGCGGAACGCCCGCCAGATTGAACAGACAACCGCCCGAATCGAGGAACAGGAAGCCCGGCTGGGACAGCTTGGAAGCGAACTAAGCGAAGCAGGAATAAATACCGACCGTTTAAGTCAAGAAAATGACAAGCTTGCTAAAAGCTACGAACGCATAAAAAAGAATAAGGAACACCTTGCGAACATAGCACAGGCACAGCAAAAGAACAATGAAGCCATAGCACAAACAAAATCGCGGTTGAACGGGACGCTTGGAGCATTTGCCGCCGTCGGTGCGGCGATTTACGCTGGGCCTGTTAAAAGTTCAATGGCGTTTGAAAAGCAGATGTCAAACGTCGGGACTTTGCTTGACGGTGACGTTGCGGGCAGAATCGCAGAGTTAAAGAAAAGTGTTATCAGTATTTCCAATATAACCGGGGCGGGAACCGATAACTTGACAGACGGTTTATATCAAGTTATATCCGCCTTTGGAGATACAGCAGAAAGCGCAAAACTGCTTGAAATTGCTTCAAAGGCCGCAACAGCAGGCGGAGCAACAACGACAGATTCAATTAACCTACTTTCCGCAGTAACAAAAGGCTATGGCGATATATCCGCAGAAGCACAGCAAAAAGCTGCCGATTTAGCATTTCAGACGGTTAAGTTGGGGCAAACGTCATTCCCGGAACTTGCGTCGTCGGTTGGCAAGGTTATTCCTCTTGCGGCTACATTAAGCCTAAAACAGGAAGATTTATTCGGGGCAATGGCAACGCTTACGGGCGTAACTGGAAGCACGGCAGAGGTCACAACACAGCTAAAGGCGACCATGCAGGGCTTTTTGTCGCCCTCCAAAGATATGACAGCGTCGCTGGAGAAGCTGGGATATGCGAACGGCAAGGCCCTTTTGGAAAGTAAGGGATTGCAAGGCGCACTTGACGCTTTAAGGCAAAGCGTGGGCGGTGATGAACTTGCGTTTGCAAAGCTGTTCAGTTCTGTTGAAGCCCAAACAGCGGTGCTGGCCCTTGCCGGAGAACAAGCCGACAACTTCAAAAGCAAAACGGCGGAAATGTATAGCGCGTCGGGGGCGGCGGCAACAGCATTCGCAACCGCGACGGACAATGCAGAATCCAAAATGCAAAAAGCCAAAAATGCGATAGCTAATTTGGGAATTGTGCTGGGCGACACATTTTTACCCTATGTGACGACCGCGGCGGAAAAACTGTCCGGGCTGGTCACGAAGTTTTCGGAATGGGCGCAGGAAAACCCGGAATTGTTGTCAACTATCGTTAAAGTTGCCGCCGCCCTTGCGGGCCTGAAAGTCGGCGCGCTTGCCGGGAAGCTTGGATTCTTGGAGATCAAAGGCGGCGTTCTTGCGGTTCAAGGCGCATTCACGAAGTTAAAAGCATTTGCCGGAACGGGCGGAGGTATAAAAAGCCTGTTTTCGGGGTTAGGAGGTATCGGAGGAAAGCTTTTGCCCATTGTCGGCATAATCGGCGGCGTTGCCCTTGCAATCAAACTGATTTCCGGCAACCTTGAAGAAGTGCGCGGCTGGATTCAACAGACATTCGGCGACGGTGCGCTGGCCGTCTTTGATAAAGTGTGGGGCGTGATTCAGAACGTCGGCGCGGCAATCAAGGGCGTTTTCAGCGGTGAAAATATGGGGAATGCCCGCAATTTCTTTCAAGAGCATTTCGGCGACGCGGGCGTTGCCGTGTTCGATTCAATCATCGGCGTTGTGGAACAGCTAAAAGCAATTTTGCCGGGCTTGTTAGACCAGTTCGGACAGCTTGCAACTTCCCTGCTTCCCGTTATTGGGAGCCTGATTCAACAAATTGTACCTTTAATTGGGGAAATCATTGCAACGGTGCTTCCCGTACTGTTTGACCTTATCGCACAGTTATTGCCCGTCATAGGGCAGATTGTGGAAGCGATCTTGCCCGTGCTGATTCAGCTTGTCGAAACCCTTGTACCCATCATCATGCAGATTATAGAAGCGGTGCTTCCCATTCTGCAACAGTTACTTGAAGCACTAATGCCGATTATCCAGCAGATCATAGACGGGATTTTGCCCGTTGCGATCGACCTGATTATGATGGTGGTTTCGGCGGTTATGCCGCTGGTAGAAATGATTCTGCCATTACTGCAACAGTTACTTGAAGCCCTTATGCCTATTATTCAGATGGTGGCAGAGTTGTTCGGGAATCAGTTAGCGACAGCCGTTACAATGATTTCCGGCATTATAGACGGGCTGACACAGATTTTGAGCGGGCTAATTACCTTTATCACGGGAGTTTTTACAGGCAACTGGAAGCAAGCGTGGGAGGGTGTGAAAAGCATTTTCAGCGGTATATGGGAATCAATCAAGAGCATTTGCACAGGCGTTGTAAACGGAATTATCAATGTGATAAATACCGTGATCGGCGGGCTGAACAGGCTTAAAATTCCCGATTGGGTCCCCGGAATCGGCGGAAAAGGTATCAATATTCCCTTGATTCCCGCGCTGGCGAAAGGTTCAAGATTTACCCCCGACACATTCATTGCGGGTGAAGCCGGGGCAGAACTTATCACAAACGCCCGCGGGCGGACCGTGTTTACAGCGGCGCAGACCGGGCGAATCTTTGACAACATCAACGCGGCCCGCGAAGCGCAGGACGGAACGACGGTTGTTACTCTGCTTCCTCTACTGCAAGCCGCACTTTCGGCGGCACGCGTCGGAGCGGGCGGCGTATCGGCTCCGTCCGTGACAGCGGCAGAGCCGCGGGGCGCGGGTATCGTCATTCACAGTGCGCCCGTTTTCCACGTTGGAAGCGACGCACAGGCGGAGGACATAGAAGCAATATTGAACGAGCGGGACGAAAGACTTTTGAACGAGTTTGACGACCGCATGAAGCAACAGGAAGAGGACGAAAGGCGGCGGAACTATGACTAAATACACCACCATTGCCGGGGATATGTGGGACGGAATCGCCTACAAGACGCTGGGCGACGAAGCCTATACCGACAAGCTGATAAAAGCGAATCCGCAGTTTCGCCGCCTTGTCATTTTCCCCGCAGGAATCACGCTTGATATTCCAGAGCCGGAAGCGCGGATTCCGGCAGAGTTGCCGCCGTGGAAAAGGGGGCGGACGCTATGAACGCAAGACGGGCAGAGGTCCGCTTGACCTTTGAGGGCGTGGACATTTCGGCGGACATTAACAAACACTTGCTTTCGCTGACCTATACGGACAACGAAGAGGATAAAACAGACGATTTGCAATTATCCCTTGACGACCGGGAGGGCGTGTGGCTGGGCGATTGGCTGAACGCCGACGCACAGCCCGCCCCGGCCCCGGCAAAGAAAGATAGTGAAAGCGGCGGCTGGAAGATCGGCGACGAAGTAACCGTAAGCGGCAGGCCGCAATATAGCAGTTACGGAAACGGCAACCCCGGCGCGACGCTTTCAAACTATCAGGGGAAAATAACACACCTGAACTTGAAAAGCGGTATTCCATACCCCATCCACGTCGATCAAAAGGGGTGGTTCGCCGAAAGTCAAGTAACAAAGACTGCGGCAAAACAAGACACCATGACGCAGAGCGGCGGCGCAAAGGGCGCAGAGATTTCCGCTGTTATCATTCAAAAGAATTGGGAATCGGACGGGAAAGACCGGGTTCTTGATTGCGGCGTTTTTCAGGTTGACAGCGTGGACGGCAACGGCCCGCCCGCGAAAGTCACAATCAAGGCCGGGTCAATCCCCTATACTTCCACAATTCGGACACAGAAAAAGACAAAGGCGTGGGAGAAAATCAAGCTTTCGGGCATTGCAAACGAAATAGCCGCCGCAAACGGCTTGAAATGCCTGTTTGAATCGGATTTTGACCCGCTTTACAACCGCCGGGAGCAAGTGACAGAATCGGACATTGTATTTTTGCAAAGGCTTTGCAAAGCCGCGGGAATTTCCTTAAAAGTTACCGCGAAAATGATTGTTCTTTTCGACGCGGCGGCGTATGAGCAAAAAGACGCGGTGCGGACGATCAAGCGCGGCGACGGCGACTATTCAAAATATACATTCGGGACCAGCTTTCACGACACGGCTTACAGCAGTTGCCGGGTCAAGTATACGGACCCTACTTCAAAAACGACCTATGAAGCAACCTACAAGGCCCCTGACGCAGAAAAGGACGGAAGCGGACAGGTGCTGGAGGTAAACGAAAAGGTTTCAAGCAATGCGGAAGCCCTGACCCTTGCAAAAAAGCGGTTGCGCGAAAAAAATTCACAAGAGTTCAAAGCAAGCTTTAATCTTGCGGGCGACGCGCGGCTGGTGGCGGGGGTAACTGTCAAAGTTGAGGGGTTTGGAGCGTTCGACGGAAAGTACATCATCGAAACCGCGTCGCACACGATTTCGTCGAGCGGCTATAAAACTAATATCACATTGCGGCGCGTCTTGGAGGGTTACTAATGGGCGAACTAACCGCATTAAAGAATATTATTCGAGCGGGCTGGGTTTCGTCCGTGGATATTGCGGAACGGACCGCCCGCGTTACCTTTAAGGACAAGGGCGACACGTTCGTTTCCGGCCCGCTGAAAGTGCTTAAAAACCCGCCGTGGGTTCCCGAATATTACGCCCCGTATCGGACGGAGTACGAAAGCGGCGGGAGCGGCGACGCGGCCTTTCAAAGCCACAAGCACGACTTGATTATAAAGCCGTGGTTGCCGTCACCCGGCGATTTTGTGCTTTGTATCTACTTGCCAAACGGCGACGGCGACGGGTTCGTGATTGGGGGGATTTAAGAAATGGCCTTGATCGGGTGCTGGGGCGACATTACCTTTGCCGTTTCCAGAAATGAAGTAAAGACGTTTACGGGCCTGAAATGGGACAGCGGCGCGAAGTATTCGACCCATGACAGGCATTTGAAAGAGCCGCTTTTGGAGTACACAGGGCGGGAAGTGGAAAGCATGAGTTTTTCCATGTTCTTTTCCGTCTTTTTAGGCGTGAATCCCATTTCAGAGGTTGCAAAACTGCTTCAAGCAATGCGCCGGGGAGAAGTTCACCCGCTTATCATCGGGCCGAAAGCCTACGGCACAAACAAGTGGGTTATTACGAAAGTTTCGACTTCCCTTGACCGTTACGACAACCGCGGCAATCTGCTTGTTTCAAAAGTAAGCGTAACAATGAAATCATATTCCAGCAGATAAAGGGGTGAGAAAATGGCGTACATTGTGAAAGCCTACGACTTAACGAAAATCAATCTTGCGCCCGCAACACGGGAAGAAGAGATTTTGCAGAATGTAGCGGTCATTATCTCGACCCCGAAATTTTCCGTTCCTCTTGACAGGGGGCTGGGCATGGCACAACGGTTTCTTGACAAGCCGATTCAGACGGCCCAGCCTATCCTGATTTCAGAGGTTTTAGAAGCGGTGGAACAATACGAACCACGGGCGCAGATCGGCGACGTGACTTTTGAATTAGGGGAACGGCCCGGCGCGTTGATTCCAGTTGTGGAGGTGAACATAATTGACGACGAATAACCGGGGCTATCCCGAAATTTCCTTTGTAGACACGGACACGGCGACACTTGAAAACGCCCTGATTCAGTCTTACGAAGCATTCACGGGGCGGACGCTATACCCGGCAGACCCCGCGCGTCTGTTTATCCTTTGGGTGGCGGACATTATCATTCAAGAGCGGGTCAACATTGATTTTTCGGCAAAACAAAACGTGCCGCGGTATGCAGAGGGGGAATATTTAGATTCCCTTGCAGAGATATTCAAAGACGCTTACCGTTTGGAGCCGGAAAAGGCGAAAACGACGTTGCGGTTCACGCTTTCCATTCCGCTGGAGGTTGCGACAATCATTCCGGCGGGGACACGCGCAACGGTTGACGGGGAAATCATGTTTCAAACGCTGGAAACCCTGACAATCCTTGCGGGCGACACAAGCGGGGACGTTGCCGCGGAATGCCTGACCGCGGGGGAAATCGGAAACGGGTTCGTTCCGGGACAGATCAATCAGCTTGTAGACATCTTCCCGTATTTTGGAACCGTGCAAAATGTGTCCGAATCGGACGGCGGAGCGGACAAGGAAAGCGACGCGGCCTTTTATGACCGAATGCGGGAGAGCATGGAAACCTTTTCGACCGCAGGGCCGCTGGGGGCTTATGAGTATTTCGCAAAAACCGCGTCGGCCTTGATTGTGGACGTGAAAGCAACTTCCCCGGAACCGGGGGAAGTTGACGTGCGGGTTCTGCTTGCAGGGGGCGAATTGCCGGGAACGGAAATGCTGAAAACCGTTTCGGACATTCTGAACGCGGACAATGTGCGCCCCCTGACCGATCACGTTACCGTTGCGGCCCCTGAAACGGTTTCGTATGCTATCGACTTCACCTATTACACGCAAGAGGGCGGAGCGGTAAGCGCGGAAACGGTGGCGGCAAATATCGCCGCGGCGGTTCAGACGTTCCGCGAATGGCAGGGGGCAAGAATGGGGCGGGACGTGAACCCGTCCTATTTAACCGCCCTGCTTATGCAAGCGGGCGCAAAGCGCGTTGAAATCCGTTCCCCGGCCTTTGCCGTCGTTCCTGACAATGCGGTTGCGCTTTTGAGCGGGAGCGCGTCGGCGGTGAACGGGGGTGCAGAGAGTGAATGACCTGTATTCAATCGACTTTACACGTTCGCTTCCGCCCGCCCTGAAAAACGACCCGAATATGCTTGCGCTTGCACAGACCATAGCGGAGCAATTACAGGTCACGGCACGGCAGATCAAGCAAAACATAATCTATGCCCGCATTGACGAACTGGACGAACAGACCCTTGATATTTTGGCCTATGATCTCCACGTCGATTGGTACGACTATTCTTACCCGATAGAGGTAAAACGGCGGACTATTAAAGACAGCGTAAGGGTACACAGGCGGCTGGGGACAAAGTACGCCGTTGAAACCGCGCTGGGAGCCGTATTCCCTGGCACAAAGGTTCAAGAGTGGTTCGAGTACGGCGGCGACCCGTTCCGCTTCAAAGTGATTATCGGTGCGGCGGAGGGCGTGACAGCCGAACAGCAAGCGGCAGTATTGGAGCGGGTGCGGTTCTATAAAAATTTGCGTTCCCATTTGGAAACGATCAGTTACCAGATGGAGCAAGCGACGACAATTCACGTCGCCGGGTATCACGCAATCGGAACCCGCCTTGAAGTGTGGCCGTATTTGGCGGACAACTTCACAGAGGAAGCAACCGTGTTTGTCGGGGCCGTTGCGACGTTTGCGACGCGGCTTGAAATCAATCCGTCGCTTACAAACTTCATCACGTCCAGCGGGTCAATGCTTTTCGGCGGCTACACACAGCAGACGCGAAAGCTTCAAATTCAACCTTTGAGAAATGAGGGATAGACAATGCCAGAGGAAACGACAAAAAAATTCGGAACTATCGTAACCGACGTGGGGACCATGCGAACCCGCGAAGCGGTGTTGGAGGGTAAAAAAATCAACCTGACAACCCTTGCCGTCGGCGACGGCGGCGGGGCCTATTACGTGCCGTCGGCAGATATGCAGGGCTTAAAAAATGAAACTTGGCGCGGGGACGTGTCCAGCGTGACCGTCAACCCTGATTCCCCGAACATGATTGACGTTGTGGCGGTTATCCCCTCCGACGTGGGCGGGTTCACTATCCGCGAAATGGCGGTTCTGGACGACGGCGAATACACGATTGCCATTTGCAACACGCCGGACACGGAAAAAGTCATAATTACCAGCGGCGCGGCGGGCGAAGTTGAAGTGACAATGCACATCGAGTTTTCAAACACGGGAATTATTACGTTCATCGTTGATCCCTACGCCCTGACCGCGACGAAAAAGGACATTCAGGAACACAACGCCGCGCAGACGGCCCATGAAGCAAAGTTCGAGCAGAAAGCGGACGTTACCGACCTGAACGCCCATGTAAACAACAGCGATATTCACGTGAACCCCACCACAATGGGAAACTATGACACGGCTATTTCCGGCCTGATCGAGCATACAGAGGACGCAGACATTCACGTTTCGGCGGAAGAAAAGGCCGCATGGAGCGCGGCGGTTGAAACAGCGGCAAAGGCGGCAGAGGACGCGGCGCAAGCCCTGAATCTTGCCGCGGGCCTTGAAAGCCGCATTGCCCGTGTGGAAGATGGACTTTTCAATAACATTACCGGGAACCCGTTTCTTGTGTCTTTTGATTCCCTTGACGGAATCATTCTGACTAAGGGTATTTGGAACGCGGAACGGCAGAGAATCGAATGTTGACGGAATATGCTTGCACACGCCGGGAACTGTCCTGCATAATTGGGAACCTGTTTACAGAGATTGAACCGCCTTGCGAACGGTGCGGGGCCGCTGACGTGCTGACGATCAGCGGGACAACCTACACCGGGGCGCGGGCGGTTCTTACTGTCACAGAACACGGGTTCACGTTTGACGGGGACCCGGCGGAGGTTGCGCGAATCAGGGAAAGGCGGTGTTTGAAATGAACCCGCCGCCGAAACAAGCTGAACAAAGCGAATTTACCATAATCGCAAAGGCGAAAGACCTTGTAAAGCATACATTCCGAATGACGAATGACAGGCGTTTTCCGAAAAAGTATCGCTTTACCATTGTAAACCGATTACACGACCTGACGATTGATATTTTCCAGCATATACAGGAAGCAAACGAACTTGACCTTGCCGACCTGCAAGAGTTCCGCGAACGGAGATACGAACAGAAAAAGGCTTTGACAAAATGCAAGACAGTCCTTTTTCTGATTGAACTTTCCCTTGAACTGGAACTTATTTCAAACGATCAATGCGCCGCATGGACAAAAGCCGTTTTGGACGTTAAGTACATGACGGCGAAGTGGCGCAAGCAAGATCAGCAGAGGGCGGCAACTATGCAGAGAGGGACCCCGGCGCGGCGATAAAGCCCGCCGGGTTTTCTTTGGGGTATGCCTTGTAGCGTCCAACTCGTACAACGTCCGCAACGTCAATTCCTCCGGCGCGATGAACTGGAACAACGCGTACAACGGCAACAGGGGCGTTCGCCCGCTTTGGTGGATTTCCGCGATTGAGTAAGCCAAAAGCCGAAAACAGAGGCCCACTATCAAAGGAAGGTGTATCCCTCCGCCGCGGTGAGAGGGCGGCGGTAAATACAAGATTGGTGAAGCAAGGCCCACGGGAACCAGCTTCCGCCCCGCCGCGGGCGCGTGGCGGGGTCCGATGATGAAGCATTGACGGGGTGGGAAACGCCCTGCAAGGCGGATTCTATACACGGCAAGGAGTTTTTATAATGACAGACGCAGATTTTACGCGGGTATATGATTTCGGAAACCTGTATGCGGGGTTCCTGAAAGCCCGCAGAGGTAAAAGGGGCAAAGCCAGCGTCGCAAAGTTTGAAGCGAATTTGCTGGAAGCAATTTGCCTACTTTCGGAAATGCTGAAAAACAGGACGTATAAACCGTCTGACTATTTCGTTTTTCGGGTGTACGAACCGAAAGAGCGCGTCGTTATGACAAACGCGTTCAAAGATAAAGTCGTTCAGCATTCCCTATGCGATAACATACTTGAACCAGCATTTTCCCGCGCCTTTATCCGGGACAACTACGCTTCACAGCGCGGGCGCGGGACGCATGACGGCCTATACAGGCTGGAAGAGTTCATGCGGTCCTATTATTTTTCACACAAGGCAAAGGCGGAGCGGGAGGGCCGGGAGGAGGGGTTGCCGCGGCCCGCCCCGCAAGCCGCCGATTACGCCGACGGCTGGGTTCTCAAATGCGACATATCGAAGTATTTCTATTCGATTCAGCATGAACCGTTAAAACAGATGGTACGGCAGTACGTCAAAAGCCCCGGCGTTCTATGGCTTGTCGATATGATTATTGACAGTACGGAGAATCCGGGCGTTCCGATTGGAAATCAAACTTCACAATGGTTCGCGGTCATGTACCTTTCGGGGTTAGATCATTTCATCAAGGAAAAGCTGGGTATTCGCTATTATGGGCGGTATATGGACGACTTTTACTTGATACATGAGGACAAGGCGTACTTGCAGTATTGCCGCCGCGAAATAGAACGGTATGTTGCCCGGCTGGGGCTGACCTTGAACAACAAAACGAACATCTTTCCTTTGCGGAACGGTATTGACTTTTTAGGGTTTCATTCATACCTGACCGACAGCGGCAAAGTGATTCGGAAAGTAAGGAGGGCAAGCAAGAGCAATGAACAACGGAAGCTAAAGAAACAGCGGGCTTTGCTGGACCGCGGAAAAATCACCATGCGGGAGATTAAACAATCCTACGGAAGCTGGCGGAGCCACGCGGAAAAGGGGAATTGCTATCACCTTATCCGCGAAATGGACCAACTATAAAACCCTATTTGAAGAAAAACTTTCAGAAAAGGAGTGTGTCACATAATGGCAAAAGCTTTAAGTTCTCTTGCCGTCGGTACATTGGTAAAGGACACGGGAACGCTTTACAATGGCAAGCCCATTGTCTGGAAGATTGCCGACAAGGGCCACGCGGGTTATCCTGCAAATTCCGTGACGCTGATTACAGAACGCATTATTTCGCTGAAATGCTTTGACGCTATCGAATCAGGCAACAGCGACAGCAACCGCCGATCTTACGGCAATAACCGCTGGATTTACTCAAATATCCGGCGGTGGTTGAACAGTCAAGCGGCGGCGGGCAAATGGTACGCCGCACAGCACAGCGCAGACGCGCCCCCGTCGAACGCTAATGTATGGAGCAACTACAACGAATACGACGGGGAAGCGGGATTTCTTGCGGGGTTCTCGGCAAGCTTTGTCGCCGCCCTGCTTACTACAACGCATACCGTCGGCAAAGCGTCGGTGGACGGCGGCGGAACTGAAACTTGCACCGACAAAATCTTTTTTGCGTCGTCAACGGAAGTCGGCTTGACGGGCGACGTTGTATGCGGGAGCAAGCTGGCCCTGTTCACGGACGACGCTTCCAGACGGGCGAAACCCACGGCGGAATGTGTGTCGAAAAGTGAGTACACAAACAGCAGTTTCAACACAAATTCGTTTTGGTACTACTGGCTTTGCGACGCTTACGCGTCCAGCTCGTCCTACGTCCGCAGCGTCCTTTCCTCCGGCGCGGTGGTCTGGGACAGCGCGTGCCACGGCTACTGGGGCGTTCGCCCGCTTTGTAATTTGTTATCTTCAATCTTGGTATCTGATTCCCCGGATTCTGACGGCGCATACACAATCATTTGGAATCGCGCCCCCAGCACGCCGCCCAGCCTGACCGTTCCGACGACGGTTCGCGGGGGGCAAAGCCTGACCGTAACATGGGGAACGTCCACGGACGCAGACGGCAATTTGTCCGGGTACATTTTGGAGCGGCAGAACAACGGCGGCGCGTGGAAACAGCTTTACAAAGGTATCAATAAAACCTATACCGACACGATCACGCAGGGCTGGGAAAGCGTCGCATACAGGGTTAAAGCCTACGACAGCGCGGGCGCAGAATCAGCATACAGCACCAGCCCGACCCGAACCGTCATAAACAACACGCCGCCCACAATCAGCGGGAACAACGGCGATCTTGGAACGAAAACCGGGGCGTTCAATCAGGCTTACACAGTCACAGACCCGGACAGCGGGCAAACGCTGTCCGTCACGGAAAAGATCGACAACACGGTGAAGCGAACCTATACCGCGACCAGTGGGCAGAACTATTCGTTCAACGTCACGGCGGCGGAGTGGGTGAAGCTTGCCAACGGGTCCCATACCCTGACAATCTCCGCCGCGGATAACGTCGGCGGAACCGCCACCCGAACCTATACGTTCACAAAGAACGAAACCGAAATCGAAATGACGCTGGCCACCCCGCTGACTTCCGACGACGCGGTTACAAAGGCAATCATGAGCGTTACGCGGCAGATTCCGACGGGGGCAACCTTTACCGTTGAAGCCTGCAACAATGCCTTTGACGCGTCGCCCACGTGGGAGGACGTGACACAGGCCGTCACAAGCGGGAACAAGTTCTTTTTGAATAACACCACAAAGACCGCGGCACAATGGGGGTTCAATCTCCGAATCAAGGTCAAGAGAAACGGGGCAACGGGCGATTGCTACATTGTTTCGGCAGGGGGGAATTTTGAATGAGCGTACAGCACAAGCAAGACAGTATTCGCAATATGCGGCTGGAGCGGATGGGGATTCAGCCCCCCGCCGACTGGAACGACGTTGCACAGGTCCGCGCGGTGAAAAAGCAAGAGATCGGCGCGGCCTGTTCCGCCGCGATCTATGCGGGGATTGAAGTTGACGGGTCACGGTATAGCCTGACCGAACACGACCAAACAGAATTGATGGCACAGGCGCAGACGGTCAAAGAGGGCGCGGCGGCGGTTCCCTATCACGCAGACGGGGAACTTTGCCGTATGTACCCGGCGGAAGAGTTTACCGCGCTTGCACAGGCGGCAACGGCCCACGTGTTCTACCATCGGACATACTGCAATCACATGAACGCGTGGATTGCGCGGGCCGATCTGGAAGAACTGCCCGCGATTGTCTACGGGGCGGAACTTCCGAAAGACCTTGCGGCAAGCATGGCGGCAATTATCGCCGCCGCAGGCGGGGGTGCGGCATGAAACGCGTTTTGACGATTTGGGCCGCGCTGGGGGCCGTGTATGTTACCCTTGAAATCCTCTTTCGGGGACGTTCCCACCCTGCAATGCTGATTGTCGGCGGGCTTTGCGGGGTTCTTGTGGGGGCAATCAATCAGCGGCCCGGTTTTTACCGCGCCCCGGTCATTGTGCAAGCAATGATCGGGGCGTTGATCGTCCTTGCCGTCGAGTTTGTAAGCGGGTGCGTTCTGAACCTTTGGCTGGGGCTGGGCGTTTGGGATTATAGCAATCAGCCCGGCAACGTGCTGGGGCAGATTTGCCCAGCGTTCGGCCTTTTGTGGTTCTTTATTATGCCCCTTGCGATTTGGGCGGAGGACACGGCACGGTGGCTTATATGGGCCTATGAATGCGCCGTGTACGGTAAAACAGAGAAACCGCCTGACATTGCCCCGTATTCGCTGAAAAGCGTTTACAAAGATTTCTTTTTCAGGAGGTAGAGAACGTGACGATTGCACAGTTATTGACCAGTGGAGGCGGGGTTTTCCTTGTTCTTGTCACGCTGATTCAGATTGCCCCTATCAAGCTTAACCCGTGGACGGCTATTGCACGGGCGATAGGACGCGCAATCAACAAAGACGTACTTTCAAAACTGGACGAAACGCGGAAAACCCTTGATGAACACATCAAAACGGACGACGCGCGAAATGCAGATTTACACAGATCAAGAATCCTGCAATTCAACAATGAGTTATTGCGGGATATTCCGCACACAAGGGAAGATTTCATAGAAATTTTGGCGGAAATCGACTTTTACGAAAAGTATTGCGATACCCACCCGGACTATGAAAACAACCGCGCAACACACGCCGTCGCACACATTAAACGCGTGTACGATGAACGGTTGATAAAACACGATTTCTTGTGAAAGGCGGTGCGGCATGGGATATGTATTCGCCGTCGCCGCAGGACTGATCGGCGGCATTGCCGCCCTTGCGCTGATTGAGCGGCGGCAGTATAGGAAACGCCGACACGCGCGAAGCAGAGCCGCACAGACTGTCAAAGAGGAAAAAGGAACCGACCGAAAGATTGAGTTTTCAAAGCTTGTTCTTTCGGCGGTTCTTTTGACTTATTTTGCGGGATTCGGGCTGGGCTTTTGGGCGGTGCTGATTGATCTTTCGCAATTAGGGGTTTTTCTTGCATACGTGGGAACCCCTACGGCAACGGTTATCGGTTTCTATTCGTGGAAAGCAAAGGCGGAAAACGTCGTGAAGATCAAAAAGGCGAACCCGTCCGAAACAGAGGGGTTGCCCGTTGACCTGAACAACATTCAGCCTTAAACGGGAGGTTTTACAAATGGCATTGAGAGGAAAAACGGCGGAAGAACAGATTTATAATTTCCTGATCGGAAAGGGCATGACCCCGGCGGGAGCCGCGGGCCTTATGGGGAATCTGTACGCCGAAAGCGGCTTGAAGCCGACGAACATTCAAAACAGCTATGAAAAGAAGCTGGGATTCACAGACGAAACGTACACGGCGGCGGTAGATTCCGGCGCATACGGAAATTTCGTGAACGATTCCGCTGGGTACGGCCTTGCACAATGGACCTATTGGAGCCGAAAAAAGGCCCTTTTAGAGTTCGTCAAAGCGCGGGGCGCGTCGGTGGGCGATCTTGAAACACAGCTTGAATTTTTGCTTCATGAACTGAACACGGGTTATGCGGCGGTTCTGTCCGTCCTGAAAACGACGGGTTCGGTTCGGGCCGCGTCCGACGCGGTTTTGCTGAAATTCGAGCGGCCCGCAGATCAAAGCACAGCGGCGCAGGAACGCCGCGCTGGGTACGGGCAGACCTACTATAACAAGTACGCCGCGGGAGCGGAGAAAGGGCAAGGAACTATGACAGCAAAAGAGAAGCAGAACCGGGCAAACATCGTTGCAATCGCTGAAAGCTTTTTCGGGTGCAAAGAGAGCGACGGGAGCCACAAGAAGATAATCGACATTTACAATGCGGACAAGCCGCTGGCCCGCGGCTACCCCATGAAGTACACCGACGCGTGGTGCGCGTGCTTTGTGTCCGTTGTAAGCATTCGGGGCGGCGCATTGGCGGTCATGCCAAAGGAAGTCGGTTGCGGAAAAATGATTGAACTATACCAAAAGCTGGGACGCTGGCAGGAAAACGACGCATACGTTCCGGCCCCCGGCGACGTGGTTTTTTACGACTGGAACGACGGCCCGAATTATGCGGAAACCGACAATACAGCCGCGCCCGATCACGTCGGAATCGTGGTATCTGTCACAGGGTCCACAATCAAAGTGATTGAGGGCAACATGAGCAACGCGGTGGGGTATAGAAGCCTTGCCGTCAATGGGCGGTATATTCGCGGGTTCGGATTGCCTGATTTTTCGGCGGTTACGGTCAAAGCCCCCGCTGGAACCGCCACGCGGCCCACAGAGCCGCCCGCAACGTCTACGGGGTCAAATGATACGCAGGGCGCGGGAATGCCCGTTGTGGGCGACGTGGTGCATTTTACGGGCGCGGCGCATTATGCAAGTGCAAACGCAAACAGCGGCCCCGCGTGTAAGCCGGGAACGGCAAAGGTCACACAGCTTGCGCTGGGGGCAAAACACCCGGTTCACCTTATCGCGCAAAGCGGCGGCGGGTCCACGGTTTACGGCTGGGTTGACCTTGCAGACATTCAGGGTGCAACGTCCACAGGGACCGCCCCGGCCCCGAAAATGCGCGTCGGTGCGCGGGTGAAGTATTCCGGCCCCTTATACCGGGATAGCAACGGGAACGGGCAGGGAAAGGCCGTAAACGGCACATACACAGTTAAATATTATTATCCGGGCCGCAAATGCGGCGTACACATTGACGGGCTGGGCTGGGTTCCTGAATCCGCCTGTTCCGTCGTCGGCTAAAGAAAGGGGAAACAACAATGAATATTATTCAATTTCTGTTCGCAAATTGGGACAGCGTGCTGGTTATCCTTGCGTTCCTTGCCCTGATCGTCGTACTTGTCAAGCGCGGCGAAACAAAGGTGCTGAACAAGGTTCTTTTTAGCCTTGTTACACAGGCAGAAAAGCAGTTCGGTGGCGGAACAGGAAAGTTGAAGCTTGCCGCCGTGTCCGACTGGATTTACCAGCGGATTCCCGCCGTTCTAAAACTGCTTTTCAGCGAAAAGGACATTGAAAGCATGATCGAAACCGCGCTGGAGGAAGCGAAAAAGGCGTGGGGCAACAATGAGAACATAGCGGCGTATATTGAACCGACGACCGAAATTGTCGTTACTGCTTCCCCGCTGGAAGTGGAAGCAATCGCCACAGAATTGAAAGCAGAGCCGGGGATGATAGTTCCCATGAACGAAAAATAACCGTCCGATTCGGACAGGTTCGGACAACATGAAAGCCCGCCGGGATTTTGCCCCGGCGGGCTTTTTTGTGTTGGCTGGCGGTATTTAGTCGGCCTGTTCGTATGTGTAAGAGCCGTCCACGCCGCGCGTGATAAATCCGGCGGTATCAGTAACGCGCCCGTCGTCGTCGAGGGTTCCATAAACGGGAATCGTTACGTCGGAGCCGTCAAAGACAATCCCTGTTCCGTCGTCACACTTAATCGTGAAATAGTTGTACCCGCTATCTTTTACGACGGTTTCGGCAAATTCGGCGAAATTTTCCGCCGTAAGTTCTGCAAGTTGGGACTTTAGGACGCTGACAAAAGCCCGTTGCCCGATCACGTCGCCGGAACCGCTTTTCACATCGGAAGTTTTCACGTCACAGTCAAGCAAGAAGTTATATTGTTTGTATTCAGGATAAAGAACGTCTTTGCCGTCGCTGATTTCGGAAATCGTGCCGTCGTCGTTCATCATAACTTCAAGGGTATTTGTCCCCCAGCGAACCTTGTAAACGCCGTCGGTTTCGGAAACCGTGCTGATCTTCCCGTCAAGGCCGCAGGACACAAGCGCAATGAAAACGTCGTCGGCCTGTTCCGGCGTGATCTGCATATCTGCCCGAATTGTGTTCATCGAATCCGGGTAGAAATCATATTGCGCGGAAAGTTCGCTTGATTTCGGCGTGTCGAGATCAACCAGCACGTCGCCGCACGCGGAGAGGGACAGCGCAAGCCCCACCGCAAGGATAAGAGAAAGAACCCTTTTCATTTTGGAATCCTCCATTCCGCCGCCCGAAAGGTTAGGCGGCTTGCTTATTTTTTCAAAGGTGGAACCGTCTGTTTCAACGTCGTTCTGACCTTTAACACAATTATACACTTGCCACGTGTTAAAGTAAAGAATAAAGCGGAACTTTAACACATAGGAGGGAAGCCGCGTTGAAGATTTACGAATACAAAGGCCGAAAGAACCTTTGCGGACAGCGGATAAAAGAAGCCCGCGCCCGTCGGAACATAACGCAAGCCGAACTTGCCGCCCGCTTGCAGATTGCAGGGGTAACAATGGAGCGGGACAGCGTAAGCCGAATTGAGATCGGGACCCGCTTTGTTACCGACTACGAATTGACTGTGCTTGCAAAGGTGCTGGGCGTGTCTATGGAATGGCTGACAGAACAGGAAGATTAAAAGCCCGCCGGGAATGGAACCCGGCGGGCTTTTGTGTTAAGTATCAGCAGACGAACACGCCCAGGGGGGAGCCGCCCGCAGAACGCCAGCCCCGGCGGTGAATATCGGAAAGGCGGACCCGTTCGGGCTTGCCGGGGCGTTCGTCCCAGCGAATCAAGGCGAAAACGCCGCCGCGGGTGAAGCGTCCGGCGGGTTCGTCGCAGAATCCGACGACCGTTCCGCCCTGAACGGGATAGCAAGCCCCGCACACGCATTCGACGCGCTGACCCAGCATGACAATAACTGTGCCGTCGTCGGCGGGCTGGGAGATCGTCACGATTTTAGAGGGGGCCGCGTCCCCTGCAACGGGCGCGGGGGCGGCGGGTTTCTCCACGACGGCGGGTGCTTCCTCTGCTTGAATTTCACGGGAAGCCCGAAAAACAGGGGCCATACTGTACCGATCAGGCTGGATATATTCGCCGGAATCGTCAACCCGAATCTTGGAACGCCGGGATTCACCCATATATTCATAAGAAACCGTTTTAGCGGTGCGCTTGGTGATTTTGATGGTGAAAACGCAATCGTGGTTGCAAATACTACGGGAAAAGTATTCCTTGCCGATTTCAAACTTGTTCATGTGATTACCTCCATATATTAAACGAAATGTTGACGTTACCTTTTACCGTGTCGGCCCCCTTTTCGTGTCGGCCCGTAAGGTTAGCCCCCGCCGTATTCTTAAACGCCCCGGCGGGTGGGCGGCTTGTGTTTCCCTCTTTCTGTCTATTATTATACTCGCGTGAGTATGAAAAGTCAACACGCAAAATTGCACAAAGATACTCGCGTGAGATTGTGCAATATTCATACTTGCGCGAGTATTTGAAAAGTGCTATAATCTCAAAGGAAGCAGAAAGGAGGGGCAAGCATGGAAAAAAAGAAATACGCAAGCAACACCCGCGCAAAAAACAAATGGAACGCGGCGAACTATGATCGTCTTTACCCTTATGTGAAAAAAGGGAAAAAAGCGACGTATCTTGCCGCGGCACAAGCGGCGGGAAAGTCGTTGAATGAATGGATAGAAACGACGCTTGACGCGGCGGCACAGCAGACGAACGGGGAATAACAAAGAATAGAGAAAACGAAAACCCGCCCTTGCTTATAGCTTGGGCGGGTTTTCCTGCATGGAGGGCCTATGAATTACAAAGGGAATCAGCATTTGAAGTGGGAAGATCGGCTTTCCCTTGAACGTATGCTAAAGATAAAAACGCCGAAACCGAAAATTGCGGAAGCTTTGGGCGTTTGCCTGAAAACCGTATACAATGAAATTGCGCGGGGAATGTGCGAACAGCTTACAAGCGAACTGGAACCCGTGTCGCGCTATTGCGCGGACGTTGCGGAACGAAAGTATCAAGAGCATTTGCGGGCAAAGGGGCCGGACATAAAGCTGGGGAAAGACTTTGCTTTTGCGGAGTATATCGAAGAACAGATTATTGAAAAGAAGAGGTCCCCCGGCGCGGCTTTGGCGCAAATTGCGATTGACGGAATGGAGTTCGACACCCATATTTGCGAAACGACCCTTTATAACTGGATTTATCGGGGCGACATTTTCTTGAATGTTACGGCGGAACACCTTTTGTATAAGGGGGACCACAGAAAGCCAGAGGACAGGGACAGGCAGAAACGGGCGCGGCCCGCAAAGGGGGACACCATAGAGGAACGCCCACAGGAAGTAGCAGACCGCGAAACTTTCGGGAATTGGGAAATGGATAGCATTATAGGTTGTAAGGGAAGCAAGGCCGCGCTGGTGGTGCTGACAGAGCGGTTGACCCGTTACCCCGTGATTTTTCGCGTTCCCGATCACACGATGGAAAGCGTCGTGCGGGGGCTTGACCGTATAGAGCGGAGGATGGGCGCGGGGTTCCGGCAAGTGTTCAGGTCAATAACGGTTGACAACGGAAGCGAATTTCAGGATTGCGCCGGAATGGAGAGGTCAAAGCGGGCGCGGAAGCCCCGCACAAAGATTTATTATTGCCACCCGTATTCTGCATACGAAAGGGGGAGCAATGAAAACATGAACCGCATTATCCGGCGGTTCTTTCCAAAGGGAACAAGCTTTGATGAAGTGACCGCGGCGGAGGTTGCAGAAGTTGAAGAGTGGCTGGCGAACTATCCCCGGCGGATATTGGGCTGGGCAACGCCGCAAATGCTTTTCGAGCGGTACATAACATAGCCCCCGAAAAATTGAACAGAAAGGGAGCGGAGCCGGAAGCGAAAAAACGCCCGGTTTGGTTTCCTGTTGCCTTTTTGCACAAAAGCGGGGGTTCCAAACGCGCCGGAACCCCCGCTTTTCACAAGTCGGGAAAATTTATTGAACTTTTTTGTAATTTAGTCTTGACATTTGGCGAATTCACAGAAAATGGTGGGATTTGGCTTTTTTTGGCCTCCGGCGGTTTAGGGACGTTGGTCTCGCCTGCCGGCTCGGTCGGCTCGGGACGGTTGCCACCGGCAACCCTCGCCCCTAAAAACCCTACCACCTTTGAAAAGGTGGACGAAACTTTTGTGTGTGGCAGTTGTTTGTTGAAGTTTGCGTGCGGATGTTCCTCTTGGGAACAAAATATTGCGCCGTGCTGTAAACCATGCTATACTTTAGGAAATTGTCCCCTGAGGTGGTACTATGCCTAAAAAGAAACGTGTCCTTTTTATAGCTGCTGCGGCTGCTGCCCTTCTTTTGGCGGCTTTTGCTTTTTATTATGTTAGGGGCCGGGAGCCCCATTCTGTTACGGCTTTTGCTATGGGGTCTTATGTCCAGCAGACCTTGTATGGGTATGGCGCCCAGCAGGCAGGGCAGGATGCTTACCAGGCTATTGCCGGGTTGGAAAACCGTATTTCTTGGAGGCGGGGGCACAGCGCCGTTGGCCTTGTGAACCAGGGGGCGGGGGGCGGGCCTGTGGCCATAGACGCGGACACCCGGGTGATTTTGGAAACGGCCCTTTCTGTTAGTGAAAAAAGCGGCGGGGCTTTTGATGTGACGGTGGCCCCTTTAAGCCGGCTGTGGGATTTTGACACCGACCCGCATCTGCCGGATGGGGAAAGCATTGCCCGGGCTTTATCTTTTGTGGACTACCGGCGGCTGGGGCTGTCTGATGAGGGGGTGGTCCTGCCCCGGGGCATGGCGGTGGATTTGGGCGCTGCCGGCAAGGGGGCGGCTTGTGATGCGGCTGTGGAAATCTACAAGAGGGATGGCGTAAAGGGGGCGGTGGTAGCGGTAGGCGGCAGCGTGGGCTTATACGGCCAGAAGCCGGGGGGCGGGCCCTGGCAGGTAAGCGTGCGGGACCCTTGGGGGGAAGGGTCCATAGGGGTGCTGGCGCTGGAGGGGGGCTTTGTGTCTACATCGGGCAGCTATGAGAAGTTTTTTGAGGAAGGGGGCCGGGTGTACCACCATTTGCTGGACCCTAAGACTGGCTACCCGGCGGAAAGCGGCTTGGTTTCGGTGACGGTTTGCAGCGACAATGGGGCCCTTAGCGACTGTTTGGCTACAGCGTGCTTTGTGCTGGGGTATGAGGAAAGCTTGGCGCTGCTGGAAGGGTTTGGGGCCCAGGCGGTGTTTGTGGATGAGGGGGGGAAAATCACCTGCACAGAGGGGCTGCGGGGATGTTTTACGCCGGGGCCCTAAAAAACTTTTGCCTGGCCCGCCTGTGTGTGGTATAATAGGGGGCAAAGAGCCTGCGGGCTCGGGCAAATCAAAAAAACCGTATGGTACGGGCGGAAAGAAGAGATCAGCATGACAGTAATCCCTGCACGGTACAAGGCCGCTTTGCGGCTGTATGAGACGCAAAAGGCCATTGGGCTTATCAAGAACGCGTTTTTGGTAAAGCTTTGCGCGGCGCTGCACTTGAAGCGGGTGACCGCGCCGCTGTTTGTGGACCCGGCCACGGGCCTGAACGACGATTTGAACGGCGTAGAGCGGCCGGTAAGCTTTGACATACCCGCGGTGGGCAAGGATGCCCAGGTGGTGCACTCGTTGGCAAAGTGGAAGCGGCTGGCGCTGCATGACTACGAGTTTTTTGTGGGCAACGGGCTGGTTACGGACATGAACGCCATACGGCGGGATGAAGAGCTGGATAACCTGCACTCGGTATATGTGGACCAGTGGGACTGGGAAAAGGTCATAGACCGGGGGATGCGCAGCGAAGCTTTCCTGCGGGAGACCGTGGAACGGATTGTAAGCGCTATATGCGGCACGTTGGATGAATTGAAATGGCAGTTTCCGGATTTGGATACGCAGCTGTGCCGGGAGGTATATTTTGTCACGTCCCAGGAGCTGGAGGACCGGTGGCCGGAGCTTACGCCTAAGGAGCGGGAAGAGGTCATTGCCCGGGAATACCGGACGGTGTTTATTGAACAGATTGGCGGGAAGATGAAAAGTGGGCAGCGCCATGACGGCCGGGCGCCGGACTATGACGACTGGCAGCTTAACGGGGACTTGATTTTCTGGCATGAGACCTTGCAGCGGGCGTTGGAGATCAGCAGTATGGGCATACGGGTGGACAGCGAAAGCCTGGCCCGGCAGCTGGCGGAGGCGGGCTGTGAAGAGCGGCGGGAGCTGCCTTTCCATAAGATGCTGCTGCAGGGGGATTTGCCGCTTAGCATTGGCGGGGGCATAGGACAAAGCCGGCTGTGTATGCTGCTGCTGGGCAAGGCGCATATTGGCGAGGTGCAGGCGTCGCTGTGGGATGAGGAAACGCGGCGTGTCTGTAAAGAGGCGCATGTGACGTTGCTGTAAAAGCGGCGCTGGATAGGGCAGTAAAACGCGGCCAAGGGGCGTAGATGTTCGCAAGGCGAACGTCTGGCCACTTCTAGGGGCCTCGGGGGAAAAGCCCCTGAGTGGGGGTTGGTGGTGAGCGTATGCCGTGTGGCAAAATGTTTACAGGCTGCGGACCGACCGGGTCGGCAGACGACACAGCCCCAAGGTCTTGCCGCGGGCGCGGGGAGGGTAGCCATGTGGGCAAACGCATGGCTTCGCAAGGTGTTGCCGTTCTGACCCGACCGAACCGGCAGGTGAGGCACTTGGCGCCGGGGGCTCTACAAGCGTTAGCGGGGTCTTAGGGGTGTAACCCCTGGAGTCTGTTTTAAAACCGGGGGAATGCCAGGATTTTAGACGTAAAGGCGGCGTTTCGGAGTTTTAGAACAGACTTTAGGGTCTTCCCAGCCCCCAAAACCAATAAAATGCAGGAGGTAAGCACCATGAAAAAGGTCAAGCTGGGTATCATTGGCGTGGGGAACATCGGTACTACCCACGTGAAAAACATCTTGCAGGGGCGGTGCCCGGAAATCGAGGTGGCGGCGGTGGCCGACCGCAGGCAGGCCCGCCGGGACTGGGCCAGGGGAGCGCTGCTAGAGGGCACGGCGGTCCTGGAAGAAGGGGAACAACTGCTGGAAAGC
Organism: bacterium D16-76; assembly: GCA_009917445.1. GTDB lineage: Bacteria > Bacillota > Clostridia > Oscillospirales > Acutalibacteraceae > Acutalibacter. The sequence continues at coordinate 51,121 of QZEE01000013.1, forward strand.
GGCCTGTGTGAAGCCGTGCTGCTTGCGGTGCCCCATTACCAGCACCCGGTGCTGGCCCAGCAAGCTTTTGCAAAAGGGCTGCATGTTATGTGCGAAAAGCCCGCGGGCGTCTACACAAAAGCCGTGGAGGAAATGAATAAAGCCGCCGAGAAAAGCGGCCTTACCTTTGGCATGATGTTCAACCAGCGCACCAACTGCCTATACCGCAAAATGCGGGAAATGGTGCAGGGCGGCGCCTTGGGTGAAATGAAGCGTGTTAACTGGATCATCACCGACTGGTACCGCACCCAGATCTATTATGATTCCGGCGACTGGCGGGCCACCTGGGCCGGGGAAGGCGGGGGCGTCCTGCTGAACCAGTGCCCCCACCAGCTGGATTTGCTGCAATGGATTTGCGGCCTGCCTGCTAAGGTGCAGGCCTTTTGCCACGAGGGCAAGTGGCACGATATTGAGGTAGAGGACGACGTGACAGCCTACTTGGAATTTGCCAACGGCGCTACCGGCGTCTTTGTCACCACTACCGGCGACGCCCCGGGCACCAACCGTTTTGAGGTCACCGGCACAAAGGGCAAGCTGGTCTGCGAAAACGACACCCTCACGTTCTGGCAGCTGGAACAGGACGAACGGGAATTCTGCCGCACCGCCCAGGACGGCTTCCAGAAGCCCCCCTGCAAGGTCTCTACGGTAGAGACGGATGGGGAGAACCCCCAGCATTCCGGCGTGCTTAACGCTTTTGCCGCCAACATCCTCCGGGGCGGGGCACTTGTGGCCGACGGCAAGGAGGGTATACGCGGCCTTACCCTCTCTAACGCCATGCACCTCTCTTCTTGGCTGGCTAAGCCGGTTTCTATCCCCTTTGACCAGGAGCTTTTCTTGGCCGAGCTGGACAAGCGGCGGCAGGGGTCGCGGCTTAAGGTTTCTCGGGATATTACGTTCTCTACGGAGGGCAGCTATTAGGGGCGGCGACCTTGGGGCTTCGGTCTCGCCTGCCGGCTCGGTCGGTTCGCAGAGTGTCTGCCACTGGCAGACGCTCACCCCAAGCCCCGCCAGGGGGTGTGACACCCCCTGGACCCCCAACGCTTGGCCCTCGGTTAGCTCGCCCGCCCGGGCTGCTTACGCAGCCTGCGCAGGACCGGGACACCCCCCTCTGTGAGCAAGCTCACGCCGGGGGATGCTCCGGTCCTGCTTGTTTTCCTGCGGAAAACCGGGCGGGCTTGTTCTGACTTTTAAAAAACATACACTACGATAAAAAAGCGCGGTTTGAGAGGGACTCTCAAACCGCGTGTTTGCCAGATTTTTTACGTTTTCGCTTGGGGGGTGCGCTTTTTTGTCTTTTCCCGTGTTTATTGGGGCCTTGGGCGCCGCCTTTTTTCGATTCTTACATCGTGGCCGATGAATTCCAGCATGCCGTAAAAACCAGCCAGGCGGGAGGCGAATCGGTCTGAGTAGCGGTTTTCCAGCTCTTGCATATTTAAATTGGTGCTGATTAGGGTGGGCTTGGCGGCTAACAGGCGGGAGTTGACAACGTGGTATAGGGCGGCGTTTACGTATTGTGAGGGGAATTCGGTGCCCAGGTCGTCTAGAATCAGCAAGTCGCAGGACATCAGCTGGGAATTGGCGTCGGTGGGGGTATCGGGGTCGGGGCGGTCAAAGCGTTCCCGCTCTAGGGCTACGGCAAAGGTTTGGGCCGAGCCGTACAGTACCCCATAGCCTTTTTCCAGGACTTTCCCCGCTATAGCCAGGGAAAGGTGGGTTTTGCCTAGGCCGGTGGCCCCTTTAAAAAGCAGGCTGGGAGAATCGCTGCGGAAGTTGGCGGCGTAGCGCTGGCAGGCTTCCAGCACGTTTTGCATTTGGTGCAGGGCGCGGGGGTCGTCCCGGTAATAGTCTAGGGAGAAGCTTTCAAAAGTGCTTTTTTCCAGGGGGGCGTTCATGCTCAGGCTTTCATAGGCCATGGCCCGCTGCAACTGCTTTAGGCATGCACACATGCGGCCGTCTACTACGCCGGTATCTTGGCAGAGGGGGCAGGCGTAGCGGGGCTGCAAGTCCCCGGGGGTGTAGCCGTGCCGGGCCAGCAGGCTTTCATATTCGGCTTGCAGGGCCAGGCCGCGGTCTCGCAATTTTTCTATTTCGGCCCGCACATTGCCGCCGTGCAGGACCGCTTTAGCGGCGCGGGCGGCATTGGCGCCCATTTCCTCTTTGACTTTTCGGGCCTCTGGGCATTTTTGATAAAAGGCCTCTGTTTGGCTGGCCGCGAGCTCTTCGGCTTTCCGCCGCGAAAGCTCTAACTGGCCCCGGGCCTCTTCATAGATTTTTTTCCCGTACCCCATAGTGATCCTCCCTGTTGATGCCGTTGTGGTTTGTTTTTTCTCTATTATTTCTGAAAAAATAATAGAGAAAAATAGCCGTGTATTCCCCCGCCCGCAGGGCGGAGGAATACACCCAATTTCCTACTATTGTGTGCAGAAGTAATAATAAATTGGTAGTGGATGAGCTGCTTTATATTTTTATGAGTTTAGAGGTTGTCCGGCAGGTCGAAAAAGCTCATGCGTTCCAGCTCATCGATGTCGTAGCTTTTTTCGCTGGGGGGCTTGGTGTGGCCTTTGGTATTGGGCTGGGCGGGGGCTCTTTTCTTTTCTTCGTAGGCGGCCAGCTCGTCCAGGTTGCGGATGTTGGCGGTGCGCCAGGTTTCCAGTACCCGGTCTATGTAGGCGGCGCTGAATTTGCCGGTGTTGTCTGCGCAGCGTTCATAGGCGGCGGTGAGCATTTCTTGGGTAAAGCCCCATTCTTGTACCCAGCGCAGGGCAGAGGCTTCTTCTTTCTTAGTGGGGGAGCGCGTGGGCAGGCCGGCGGCGGCGCAGACTTTGTTCCAGGCCAGGCGGCGCTGGCTGAGCTCTTGGAGTTTGGCGTCGGCGGCTTCTAGGGAGAAGACGTTGCTTTCGGCCCAGTCTCGGGCTACGGAATCGATATAAGCGGTGCCGGTTTTGCCTACTTCCTGGACGTAATGGAGAAGCATGACGGTAACTTCGGGCGGCAGGCCGTAATCGTCGGTGATGGTGAGCAGGAGGGTTGTCATGGCGGGGGAAAGGGTGCGGCCCAGGATGTTTTCGGCTTCCTGCATGAGAAAGCGTATGCCTTCGGATTCCTCCATGCGGGCGGCAAGCTGGACGGTGTCTGGGCGCACCATGCGTTTTTTGGGGGGAAGGGCTGGGGGTGCGGGTTCCTCTGGGGGAGGAGTTGGGAGGGGGGCTGCGGTGGCGGGGGGGATGTAGGGCGTGGGGATGGGGGCTGGCTCTGGTTCTGGCTGGGGGGCGGGGCAGAGCTGGCCGGCGGACTCGGCTAAGAGGCCGCGGCTTGTCCAATATTCCAGGGCTTCTTGGGCGTTTTCTTCCGGCATGGAAAGGGACTGGGCCATGGTTTGGGAGGTAAAAGCCTCGCCGGCGTGGCGCAGGGCCCAAAGGAGCACTTGGAGCTGTTCTTTGCCGGCCAGTTTCAGATGCCGGTCTACTAGGGCGCAGGGCACGGCGAAGACTTGGTTCCAGAGCCCTAAATCAAGATGGTATTCCGTGGGAAGCCCTCCTTTTGAAAAATTGCCAGGAGCGGATAAGATGATGTTAATGGTTTTGGCAAACACGCGAGACAGGCTTTGCCGGGATCGCGCTTTTTTAAAATAGAGAATGTATTTATTTAGTATAGATAGAGCCTACCCGGTTTTCCGAAGGAAAACAAGCAGATTTAGAGTGGCTGCCAGAGGAAGCTTGCTTCCGGAGGCGGGTACTCTAAATCTGCGCAGGCCGCGTGAGCGGCCCGGGGAGGCGGCGTGGGATAGACTGCCAAGGATTCGCGGTCCAGGGGCGTAAACGTTCGCAGGACGAACGCTTGGCCCCTGGCGGGGTTTGGGGTGGAGCCCCAAGGTCTTTAGTCCCCGAAGAGCGAAATGTGCAGCCACTTGCCGCGGTAAAGGCGAATCATAAAGATAAGGCCGCGGGCGCAAAGTTCGGCGGCCATGGCGAGCCAGACGCCTACCAAGCCCCAAGAACCGGCCAGCAAAAGGGAAAGGGTGATGCGCACGCCCCACATGGTGGCCAGGCTGATGTAAAAGGGGCCTTTGGAATCCCCGGCGCCGCGGAGGGCACCGGAGGCGACTATGGAAGCGCCGAAGAGGGGCTCGGCAAAGGCGACGATGCGCAGGACCTGGGCACCGAGGGAAATCACCTGGGGGTCTTGGGAGAAGATGCGGATGAGCTGGGGGGCCAGGGTGAAGAGGAGGGCCCCGCCCAGGGTCATGATGGCGATGCCCATCCAGGAGACCATGCGGGCGAAACGTTTGGCTAAGTCTTTGCGGCCCGCGCCCATGGCCTGGCCTACCAGGGTGGTGCCGGCTACCGCTACGCCAGAGGCGGGGAGATAGCTGATGGATTCGGCGGTGACGGCCAGGTGGTTGGCGGCGACGGCTACGGTGCCGATGCCGGTTATGACGGCGGTAATGACGATTTGGGCTACGCAGAGGGTGGCGCGCTCTAAGGCGGCGGGGAGGCCCAGGCGCCAGACGGCCACCAGGCATTCTTTTTGGAAGCCGCAGCGTTCGCGCCATTTAATCTGCACGGGGGAACGCTTGTAGATGAGCACCACCACAAACAGAAGGAAAACTACGGCGGTGCTGCAGCCAGAGGCAAAGGCCGCGCCGCCTACGCCCCAGCCAGCACCCCATATGGCAAGCTGGCTGCCAAAGAGGGTGATGGTGCGGGAGGGGTAGATGAAGATGAAATTTAAGACTACGTTGAGGGCGTTGATCATCAGGTTTAGGACCATGGGGGTTTTGGTGTCGCCAGCGCAGCGCAGGATGGCGCTGCACATGTTGGCCCCCAGGGTGAAGGGCATGGCGCAGGCGATAATACGGAAATAAAGGGAGGCCTGGGGCCGCACGGCGGCCTCTGCGCCCAGCATGGCGGGCAGGGGGAAGGACAGGGCAAAGGCGATGCCGCCTAAGAGCAGGCCGAAAATCACCACAAAGCGCAGGGCCTGCCAGGTGACATCGCGGGCCTGCTTTTGCCGGCCTGCGCCCAGGTGCTGGGCCACCTGCACCGAAAAGCCGATGGAGGCGGCGTTGAACATGCCGCCAAAAAGCCAGGTTGTGCTGGCGGTAAGCCCTACCGCTGCGGTGGCCATAGAGCCCAGCGAGCCCACCATGGCGGTGTCTACATACTGCACCAGGGTGATCATTAGCTGCTCGACAATGGCGGGCCAGGCCAGCAGCAGGATGGCCCCCATGGAGGCGCGCAGGCGGGGCGTGCCTTGGGCGGCAAGCAGCCCGGCTATTTTCTCGCCGGCTGTCATAGCTCGTAATCGATGCAGGTGCGGCCGTCGGGCTCCCGCAGCTCTTTGACAAACTGCCCAAAGGCCACGTGGGCCGGGTGGCGCTGGTAGGCTTCCAGCTGCTCAAGGGTTTCAAAGTCGGATACCAGAATATAGTCGAAATTGCCGGGGGCCTGGCCTGGGGCGCCAAAGTACACATCCAGGGTGGTAAGCTCGGGAATCTGGCCTTTCAGGGCCAGCATGCGGACTTTGGCTTCTTTCAGGTTTTCGGCTTTGGGCTTGCCGCCCGCGAAATCTTTAAATTTAAAACAGACAATGTGACGGATCATAATCCCCATCTCCTTTTCCTAATATAAGAATGTATGCAGGTATTGTACTCCATTTTGGGCAGGATTGCAAGGCTCGGGGCGTTCTTGGTAAGGATTTTTACATAGGGAGGGGGCGGCTTGTCTTTGGGCAGGAGACATATGGCCGTTCGTTGTGGAATTTTACCAGCATAACTCTAGAAACGAGATAACAATTTTGTAACAATTCCGTAACACATGGGCTGCGGACAGGTAAAGGCCGGGACGGGGCAAGCTGGGCAAACCGGCGGTGTAGAGCCATTTTTAGGAGATGTAAGGGTTTGCTTTCGTGTATTTTCGGCAAAATCAGCCAGGTGAACGCTATGTGAAAAAACCATGAACAGCTGTTGACAAGGGCTTTCCAGGCGTGATATAATGTTGGCACAAAAAGCAGCATGGGCATTAGCTGTTTTTGGTGAAGTATGACGGATTCTGTCCCTGGTGGACAAAATGCGCCGTACATGCGCCCCGGGCCTGTGCCGGCCTTAGGCGCGGCCCAATTATTACAACTGCCGGAATGGCAGACCGAGAGGCGGCAGCCAGAAAGGGAGGACATCGGAAAGGACCCTGCGGGGGACGTGGGGAACAGCCGGCATGGCACCCAAAAAGGGGATATCCCCTTTGGCGTGTTTCTATAATTTTTATAGAAACAATGGTTTAGGTGGCGGCAGGGCGTTCTGCACAGGTTTTCTGCGGAAAGGGCCAGAACTGTCGGACTTTTCCACCAGTTGCCGCAATTTCAGAAGGAGGCATTACCAAATGAAAAAAAGGACAGTAGCCGCTCTGCTGGCACTGGCATTGGTCCTCACCTGCATGCTGAGCGCATGCGGCGGCGGGGATACCAGCAGCGCCAGCACACCCGCTAGCCAGGGTGGTACACAGAGCACCGCTTCCACTCCCGCCGACGAGAGCAAGCCTGCCGACGAGAGCAAGCCCGCTGAGGAGAATAAGCCCTCCAGCGGCGAAATGACCGACGTAGGCACCCCCCGCGAAGAAACCCTGATCTTCGAGGTGCAGATCAAGACGGACGCCCCCGGCCAGTTCAACACCCTGATGCAGGGCACATCCGCCGGCTTCGGCATCCATCAGCTGATCAAGTCTGTTCTGTGGGAAATGGACACCGTGAAGGGCGAGCAGTTCCCCTCCATCGCGGAAGACTTCCCTGAGAGCAACGAGGACTTCACCGAGCACACCTTCCATGTCCGCAAGGGCCTGAAGTGGTCTGACGGCGAAGACCTGGATGCCAACGACGTTGTGTACACCTGGAACGCCATTAAGGATAACCCCAACATTGGCGCTTCTTCCTACTTCCAGGAAGTGTTCAAGTCCATTGAGGCTGTGGACGACTATACCGTTAAGGTAGTCACCAACGAGTCCTTCCCCCGTCTGGCCCTCAAGTTCGGCACCACCATTTATGGCAGCGACCTGCGCATTATGCCCGAGCATGTGTACAGCCAGCAGGAAGACATCAGCGTCTTTAAGGATTCTGATCCCCTTTCCAGCGGCCCGTACGTTGTGAAGGAGTATGACGACCTGGGCAACTGGGTTCTGTACGAGCGCCGCGAAGACTGGGAAGCCAGCGACGTAGGCGTTGTAACCGGCAAAATGCCCAACCCCAAGTACGTTCTGTGCAAGGTTCTGGGCGACGCCAACACCAAGCAGATGATGATGGTCAACAACGAAGTTGACATCATGAACGAGGTTACCCCCGAAATGTTCCAGGCGATGATCGCCCAGAACGACAACATCAAGGCTTGGTACGATGGCTGGCCCTATGCCACTTCTGACGACCCCTGCTCCAAGGGCTTGGCTTTCTCCATGGGCAAGGGCGCTCCCTATGACAACCCCGACTTCCGGTGGGCTCTGGCTCTGGCTCTTGACTTTGACCAGATCTCCATGAACGTGTTCGATGGCGTGGGCCGTGCGTCCCCCTTCACCGTTCTGACCGGCACCTATGCTATGCATAAGTTCTACTATGACGACCTGGCCGAGTGGGCTACCAACGAGCTGAAGCTCGACCTGGGCGACGGCAACGGCAAGACCTACTGCCCCTTCGATCCTGGCTATGCCGAGCGTATGGCGGAGACCATGCGGCAGCGCGGCGAGGATATCCCCGATGACCCCGAGTACCTGAAGGACGTCTTCGGTGTAGGCTGGTGGAAGCATGACCCCGAGGCTGCTGAGAAGCTGCTGGTCAAGGCCGGCTTGGAGAAGGGCTCTGACGGCAAGTGGACCTTTGAAGGCCAGCCCTTCCAGATCGAGCTTTCCATGCTGAACGACGACTCCGAAGCTCAGCAGAAGCGCGGCGCCGAGGCTGCGTTCAACCAGTGGACCGCTTTCGGCCTGGATGTAAACCTGGTTGGCAAGTCCTCCGCTTCTTGGAACACGGACAGCACTTCCGGCAACTATGAGATCGCCAGCTACTGGCCCACCGGCGGCATCACAGAGGACATCTACTCTCAGATGAGCGGCTGGGACAATGCCCTGATTCAGCCCATGGGCGCTTCTACCAGCTCTGGCCAGGGCACCCGTTGGGACAACCAGGAAGCTTCCGACATCCTGCATGAGCTGGCTAAGGTTTCTCCTGATGATCCCAAGTCCCGCGAGTTGGGCATGGAATTCATGAAGATTGCCGTGGAAGACATGGTATTCATGAGCTTCCACTCTGGTGTTAAGCTGGTTCCCACCAACAACACCTATTGGACCAACTATCCCACAGCCGACAACAACTACAACGGCCCGTGGTGGTGGTGGGGCTGCTTCAAGTACATGCTGCCCGAGATCAAGGCTGTTGGCTAAAATTTAGACGCGATTGAGCTTTTCAAAAAGCAATACGCTGCTGCTAAATTTCTGAATTCGATCATTTGAAAATTTAGGAGGGAGGCGGCGAACTGATAGAATAGTTCCCGCCTCTTTCTTATTCTTTCATTCCTTTTTAACAATTTGTTTACACCATGCTCTGCTACTTTTGTGAGGTAAGGAAGTGTAGCTGTTGAAATTCCGTCAATTTTTACTTTCGAGAGTTTTAGCGTGGGCCATCACCATTTTTATCGGCGTTACTTTCATATTCTTCATCCCCCGCATGTTCCCTTCTGACCCGGTTGAGAATATGATTGGCCGTATGGTAAACCTTAGCGGCAACATGGACCCCGCCCAGATGGATGCCCTGCGTACGACCCTTCGCAGGCAGTTTGGCCTGGAAGGCTCGCTGCTTTCCCAGTACGGCTCTTTCCTGTGGAAAGGCCTGCTGCATTTCGACTTTGGCCCGTCTTTGATGAGCTATCCTACCCCTGTGAATGAAATCATTGGCAGGAACCTGCCCTACACCATGGGACTTTCCATCATTTCTACTTTGGTGGCCTGGCTGTTCGGCAACACCATCGGCCTGCTGGCCGGTTTCCGTAAGAACGCCCGCTCTTCCAAGATTTTGGAAGGCATTGCAATCTGCATTTACCCCATCCCCTACTTCATCATCGCGCTGATCTTCCAGATCGTGTTCGCGTTTGTGCTGGGATGGTTCCCCATCCAGACCAACATTTTGACAAACCAGGGCTTTGGAGTCTGGTTCAGCACCTTGATACAGGGTTCTGTGCTGCCGTTCCTGGCCATGTTCCTGGTAGGCATGGGCTGGCAGATCATTTCTATGAAGTCCCTGGCCAGCACCACGGCCGAGGAAGACTTTGTACTGTTCGCCCGCTACCGCGGCCTGTCTGAAAAGACAATCGGCCTGAGCTATGTGTTCCGCAACTCCATCCTTACTCAGATCACGGCCCTGGCAATGAGCTTGGGCGGCGCGTTCAGCGGCTCTATCATGACCGAGATTATCTTTACCTATCCCGGCGTGGGCCAGCTGATCAATGGCGCCATCCTGCAGTCCGACTACAATATGATCCTGGGCTGCATCACCATTTCCATCGTAGCCGTGTCCACCGCGACGTTGATCGTTGACCTAGTTTACCCCTTCATCGATCCCCGTATCCGGTACGCATAAGGAAGGAGGAACCGTAGCATATGAAAAAGTTTTGGAAAAATGCAAATGTCCGTTTGAAAATGGGCATCATCATTACGGCGATTTTCTTCATCATCGGCTTCGTGGTTTATTTTATCCCCCATCAGGACCCGTTCCTGTACAATACATACCCGCCTAAGCTGGGCATGTCGGCCGAGCACTGGCTGGGCACCACAGGCATGGGGCAGGACATCGTCTGGCAGCTGGTGGAGGCTATCCATAACTCCCTGACCATGGGCTTGATCGTGGCCTTTATTGGTACGACGGTAGGTGTGTTTGTTGGGCTTTTGGCCGGTTTTGCCGGCGGCGCCCTGGACCGTGTGCTGACCGTTATTACCGATACCTTCGTGGTTATCCCCTCCCTGCCCATTTTGATTTTGATGACCTCCCTGATGCGGAACAGCAATTCCACTGTTGTCCTGATGGCCCTGGTGCTGGCCATGTTCGCCTGGGCCTGGCCCAGCCGGCAGATCCGCTCTATGGCCCTGACGATCAAGGAGCGCGACTTCATCCACACGGCTAAGTTCTCTGGCGAGGGCACCCTGCAGATTGTTGCGACGGAGATTTTGCCCTTTGCCCTGACCTGGTCCCTGTCTAACTTTATGAACGCCGTCCTGTCCGCCATTGGCCAGGAATCCAGCCTGGCGGTTCTGGGCCTGTCCCCGGCGAACCTGCTGTCCCTGGGCAACATGATCCAGTGGGCCAGAGGCCGCAACGCGATCTTCACCCAGCAGTGGCTGTGGATCGGCACCCCCATCGTGGCAACAGTCATCCTGTTCATCGGGCTGTTCCTGTTGATCACCGGGTACAATGATTATCTATCCATGAAGAGAGGCAGGTAACGTATATGCTAAAAGTCGAAAATCTGTCCGCTTCTTATCAGACGATTGATGGCGACGTCCATGTTATAAAAGACCTGGACTTTGAAATCCGGGACAACGAGATCTTCGGCATTGCCGGTGAATCTGGCTGCGGCAAGACTACGCTGCTGAAGACCCTTTATGATATCGTGGAATTCCCGCTGGTCATCGACCAGGGCAAGGTTATCCTGAGCGGTGAGAAAAACGGGAAGCCGTTCTCTTATGAGTCTGGGCAGATCCGCAAGAGCTGGTGGAATAATATCTCTTATGTCCCCCAGGCGGCCCAGAGCGTGTTGAACCCCATTGTGCGTTTGAAGAAGCAGTTCCTCGATTCCATCCCCGCAGAGGACAAAAAGAATGAGACCGAGGAGCAGACCCTGGCCCGCGTGGCCAAATACCTGGAGGACTTGAGCCTGTCCCCTGACGTGCTGGAGTCTTATCCCTTCCAGCTGTCCGGCGGCATGCGGCAGCGTGTTATTATCGCGCTGGCCACCTTTATGTCCCCCAACGTGGTGCTGGCCGACGAGCCCACCACCGCCTTGGACGTGGTTGTGCAGCGTGGTATCTTGATGATGCTGATGCGCTTGCAGAAGCAGTTTAAGAACACGTTGGTTATTGTCAGCCATGACATGGGCGTGCACTATCAGATTACAAACCGTATGGCGATTATGTACTCCGGCAGCGTCATTGAGCTGGGCGACACTGAGGACATCTTTAACGATCCTGTACATCCCTATACCCAGATGCTGGTGGCCGCCCTGCCCCGCGTAGGCGACAAGAGCCAGAAGGTGGGCATCCCCGGACGCCCGCCAGCCCTGAAGAATCCCCCTCCGGGCTGCCGTTTCGCACCCCGCTGCCCTAAGGCGACCGACCGCTGCCGCAGTGAAGTGCCTAAGTTCCGCGAGGTAAAACCCGGGCGCTTTGCCGCCTGCCATTTGCTGAATGAGGAGGTGGGCTTGTAATGGCTGAAAAATTGCTGGAAATCAAAAACGTCAGTAAGATATTCCGTATTGGCGGCATGATCCGCGGCAAAAAGCTGGTGGCTGTGGACAATGTATCCCTGTCCATTGACAGCGACCGCCCGGTCATCCTGTCCGTCGTAGGCGAGTCTGGCTGCGGGAAGTCTACCCTGTGCAAGATGGTCCTCCGCCTGCACCAGCCCGACATGGGCGACATTACCCTGCTGGGCAAGTCCTATAAGGACAAGAAGGGCTACGACCCCAAGCAGTTCCGCCTGGACGTACAGCCTATTTTCCAGAACCCCTATGAGTCCTTCTCCGCCCGTAAAACGGTGGATTCCTACCTGTACAACACGGCCCTGCGCCTTGGCATTGCCAAGAACCGGAAGGAAGCCGACGAGAAGGTAGATGAAGCCCTGAAGAGCGTGGGCATGTCTTTGGCGGTTGTCAAGGGCAAGTATCCTACCCAGTTCTCCGGCGGCGAGCTGCAGCGTGTTTCTATTGCCCGCGCTTTGATCACCCAGCCTAAGCTGATCATCGCCGACGAGCCTGTTGCGGCTATCGACGCTTCTATGAAGATGAACATTGTGAACCTCTTCAAGGAGTTGAAGGAGAAGTACAACGTTTCGTTTATCTATATTACCCATGACTTGTCTACCGCGTATTATGTATCCGACTACATTGCAACCCTGTACCGCGGCTGCCTGATCGAATATGGCCCTGCCAAGGAGATCATGGACGAACCCGCCCATCCTTACACAGAGCTGTTGATGAACGCGGTGCCCCGCGTAGGCGACAAGTGGAAGGAAGACCTGGTAATGCCGGACATGGAGGACAAGGAATTCTCCATTGAGTATTGCAAGTTTGCCCCCCGCTGCCCCTATGCCACGGATGAGTGCCGCAAAGAGCGGCCTAAGGAGACCTACCTCACCGAAGAGCGTAAGGTGCTCTGCTACCATCCGCTGAACAGCGGCAAGTAAAAGAAAAGTGAAAAGCCCCCGCAGGCCGATGCTTGCGGGGGCTTTTTATGTGGTTATTCAAAGATGGGGGCCGCGGCTTTTTGGGCCGGAAAGGCGGCTTTGTAAAGCTCTAGATAGCGGGCAAAGCCTTCGGCGGTTTCGGGGCTGGGCGGCTGGCACTCTTCACGGGAGGAAGAGAAGACCTTGGTGTTTAGGTAGGACTCCAGGGCTTCGCCGGGCTCCCGGTTTTTGCGGAACATCGCCAGCAGGGCCATGCCCCAGGGGCCGCCTTCCCCGGCGGTCTCCAATACGGCTACAGGTACTTGCAGGGCGCTGGCCATCAAGTGGGGCGCCACCTGGGGGACCTTGAAGAGCCCGCCGTGGCCGTAGAGCTTATCCAAAGCGACCTTTTCCTGGGCTAACAGATCCATGCCCAGGCGCAGGGGGGCCAGGGCGGCATAGAGCTGGGCCCGCATAAAGTTGCCCAGGGTGAGGGGGGCCAGGGGCTTGCGCAGCAGCATGGGGCAGCCGGATTCCAAGTGGAGTACGGGCTCGCCGGAAAAGCAGTTGAAGTCAACAAGGCCGCCGCAGTCGGGCTGGCCCTTTAGGGCCTGCTGGTAAAGGAGGGTGTACAGGCTGCTTTTGTCGAGTTTCGCCCCGGCGGCTTCCAAGAGCTCGTTAAAGAGCTTTACCCAGGCGTCCAGGTCCGAGGTGCAGGTGTTGCAATGGACCATGGCCACGGGTTTGCCGGTGGGGGTGGTTACCATGTCGATTTCCGGGTATACCCGGGCCAGAGGCCTTTCCAGCACCACCATGGCAAAAATCGAGGTGCCTGCTGAAACGTTGCCTGTGCGGGGGGAGACGCTGTTGGTGGCCACCATGCCGGTGCCGGCGTCGCCTTCGGGGGGGCAGAAGGGGATGCCTGGCTGCAGCTGGCCCGAGGGGTCCAACAGCAGGGCCCCTGCCGGGGTGAGGGTACCGCCGTCGCCGCCAGCGGTAAGGGCGGCGGGTAGGATGTCCCGCAGGCCCCAAGGCAGGCCGTAGGGCTTTGCCAGCTGGTCGAATTTGTCCAGCATGGCATCATCGTAGTTTTGGGTGGCGCTGTCCAGGGGGAACATGCCGGAGGCCTCGCCGGTGCCCAGCACCTTTTTGCCAGTGAGCTGCCAGTGCACGTACCCGGCTAAAGTTGTTAAAAAGCGGATTTGCGGCACGTGGGGTTCTTTAAGGCGCAGGGCCCGGTACAGGTGGGCTACGCTCCACCGCTGGGGGATGTTGAAGCCGAACAGCTCTGTAAGCTCAGCGGCTTCGGCTTCTGTGACGGTGTTGCGCCAGGTGCGGAACTCGGCCACCTGGCGGCCTTCCCCGTCAAAGGGCAGGTAGCCGTGCATCATGGCGGAGACGCCCATGGCGCCTATGGTGGTAAGCGCCACGCCGTAATGGGACTGCACTTCCCCTGTCAGCTCCCGGTAGGCGGCTTGGATGCCTGTCCAAACTTCTGCCAGGGGGTAGGTCCACAGGCCGTCTGCCAGCTGGTTTTCCCATTCATAAGCGCCGCTGGCCAGGGGCGTGTGGTCCGGGCCGATCAGCACGGCCTTGATGCGGGTCGAGCCCAGCTCGATCCCTAAGGCCGACTGGCCGGCCTGCAAAGCTTCCGAAATCTTTTTTGTGTCCATGAAAACACATCCTCTCCAAAATATAGTACCATCATATACCTGCGGCGCTTTTTGCGCAAGGGGGAAGCAGTTTTTTCCAGGCGTATGGCAGCATTTCCGGCAGGTCGGTGGGCAGCATGGCCGGGGCGGTGAAGCGTTCCCGGCACAAGTCCCCGGCCAAGCCATGGAGGTAAGCGCCCAGGGCTGCGGCGGCAAAAGGGGGGACACCCTGGGCCAGAAAGGCACCGATGATGCCGGCCAGTACGTCGCCGGAGCCGCCCTTTGCCATGCCCCAGTTGCCGGTGGGGTTTAGGGCGGTTTGGCTTTCTCCGGCAATAATGGTGCCGGCGCCCTTAAGCACCGTAACAGCACCTGTTTGGGCGGCAAAGCGCTGGGCAAGGGGCAGGCGCTCCTGTTGGACTTGGGAGGCCGTAAGGCCCAGGAGCCGGGCCATCTCGCCGGGGTGGGGGGTGGTTACCAGGGGGGCGTTTAGCTGGTTAAGGGTATCTGGGTGGCGGGCACAGTAGTTTAGGGCGTCGGCATCCAGCAGGAGGGGCTTGGGTTGGTGGGCAAAATAGGAGAATACGGGCGGGCACAGGAAGTCGGCGGAAGCCCCTAGGCCGCTGCCGATGGCGCAGGCTGTACAGGCTTCTAGGGCGGGGGTCAGCTCTTCCCGCCAGGTGGGGGAGGAAAAATCCAGAAGGGTGAAAATGGCTTCGGGCACGGCGCTGGCCACGATAGGGTAGGCCCGGGCATCTATGGCGATGTGCAGGAGCCCCACCCCGCAGCGCAAAGCCCCGCGGGCCGCCATGATGCAGGCCCCGGCCATGCCAAAGCTGCCGCAGACCAGCAGGAGCCTGCCGAAATCCCCCTTATTGGCTTGGGCGCCTTTAGGGGGGAGGAAGGGCAGGAGGGAGGCTGTGTCCAGTTCCAGGAGGGAGGCGGGGGCCGCTTCGGTCAAATGCGGGGGGATGCCCACTGGGGCCACCAGGACATCCCCGCAAAAGGCCCGGGCGGGATAAGAGACGTGGGCAGGCTTTTTGCCGGAAAAAGCCACGGTAACATGGGCTTGGAAGGTGTTTTCACTGGCTTTAGCCGAGTCGCACTCGGTGCCGCTGGGCAGGTCGGCGGCTACGCGCAGGCAGGGCAGGGAGTTGCATAGGGCCAGGAAGTGGGCGGGGTCGCCGGAAAGGGTGCCGTGGAAGCCGAAGCCGAAAATGCAGTCGACAACACAGGCAGCGGCACTTAAGGCTTCCTCTGATTCTTGGCGCTGGTGCTGGGTGCACAGGGGCGTTACGGTTTTCGGCATCTGTATAAAGGCGGCGCGGGCTAGATCGGTTTGGGGCTCGCCTTGGGTGAGAAGCACAGTACAGCGGGCGCCTTTCTCTGCCAGCACACGGGCGCAGACGAAACCATCGCCCCCATTGTTGCCGCTGCCGCACAGCAGGGCGATTGCCCTGCCTTTTAGGGGCCTAAGGCGGTCTTCAATGGCAGAGGCTAAGGCCCGGCCAGCCTGCTCCATCATTTGGGAGAGGGGGATGCCGGCTTGCGCCCCGGTGTCCTCGAGGGCACGTATTTCTTGTTTGGTAAAAATTTTCATGGGAGTATCCCTTTCCTTTTCATCGTAAAGCCAAGTGCTTTGCAGCCAGAAGACCTTGGTGCGTTGCCCCAAACCCCACTTAGGGCTCTGCCCTAAGAACCTGCCAGGTGCCTGACGCACCTGGACCGCGTAATAAGACTCTTGACAAAGAGGCTGGCATAGCATAAAATAATAACAGCAAATGATCTTCGGGGCAAGGTGAAATTCCTGACCGGCAGTAAAGTCTGCGAACGGGGGCACACTTACAACAGTAA
Organism: bacterium D16-76; assembly: GCA_009917445.1. Classification (GTDB taxonomy): domain Bacteria; phylum Bacillota; class Clostridia; order Oscillospirales; family Acutalibacteraceae; genus Acutalibacter. The sequence continues at coordinate 67,071 of QZEE01000013.1, forward strand.
AGCGCCTCTGCCGAACCGGTGTGATTCCGGTACCGACGGTAAAGTCCGGATGAAAGAAGACGTTACTGGGCATAGGCCCGCCGCTTTGCTGCGGCATTTTCCCCGGACCGTATTTTGCGTGTCCGGCTTTTTTATGCCCAAAACCAACTGCCGCCGGTCTTTTGCAAATTTTTTGAAAGGGCTGATCTGCAAAATGGAGACCACCAAAAAACTGAATGTCCGAAAGCTGGCCTTGACGGCTGTACTGGGCGCCGTGGCAACGGTGCTGATGTTTATAAGCTTCAGCGTGCCCATCATGCCCAGCTTCATCAAGCTAGATTTGTCCGAGCTGCCAGCGCTGATTGCATCTTTTGCCTTTGGGCCGGTAAGCGGCATGGCGGTATGCTTTATCAAAAATCTCGTAAACCTGCCGTTTACCACCACTTCCGGTGTGGGCGAGCTTTGCAACTTCCTTTTGGGCGCGGCGTTTGTGCTGCCGGCGGGGCTGCTGTATCAGATGGTTAAGGGCCGCAGGGGGGCGTTGGTCGGCTCGTTTATAGGGGCTGCGGCTATGGCGCTGCTGAGCCTGCCCATCAATTACTTTGTTACGTACCCCTTTTACGCGGTTTTTATGCCGATGGAGGCGATCCTGGGCATGTATAAGGCCATTAACCCGGCGGTGGAAAACCTTTTTCAAGCGCTGCTGTGGTTTAACGTGCCCTTTACATTTGTAAAGGGGTTGCTGAGCGTGGCAATCACCTTTGCGGTCTACAAAAAGATCTCGCCTATTTTAAAGGGGCAGAGGTAAAAAGGGAGCGGCTTGGGGGAGGCCCAGGCCGCTGCTTTTTTATGCGGAGGCTACCGCCCGGAGGAAGCCTCGAAGACCATAACCGAACGCCTGCGGATGGTAAAGCGGCCCTCAGGGCAGGGGCGCGTGGGCTGGGAGGGTTCCCAGGTGTCCACCTTCAGCGTCCAGGTAAGGCCGGCGGGCAGGGCGGGCAGGACGATGTCCAGGTCTTCCCAATAGGCGTTAGAGGCCACGTAGACCAGTTGGGGGCCGTCCTTCTTGTCCCAGCCGGCAAAGGCTACGCCTACATAGTGGTCGTCTTTGGAGAAGGGGCCGTCATGCCAGGGGTTTACGCCGTGGAAGCTTACGTCCGGGAAATTGCAGGCCCCGCCGCTCATGTTGGTGCGCAGGACGCGGTGGGAGTGGCGGAAAGCGATCATATACTGGAAGAAGCGGAACATGTCCTGGTTTTTTTCCAGCAGGGCCCAGTCCAGCCAAGAGGTGATGTTGTCTTGGCAGTAGGCGTTGTTGTTGCCAAACTGGGTGTTGCAGAATTCGTCTCCCGCCAAAAACATGGGGATGCCCCGGCTGCACATTAAAAGGGCAAAGGCGTTGCGCACCATGCGCATGCGCAGGGCGTTGACCTCGGGGTCGTCTGTGTCGCCTTCTACGCCGCAGTTCCAGCTGTTGTTGTCGTTGGCGCCGTCGGTGTTGTTCCAGCCGTTTTTTTCATTGTGCTTGTGGTTATAGGCGTACAGGTCGTAAAGGGTGAAGCCGTCGTGGCAGGTGAAGAAATTGACAGAGGCGTTTTTGCGGGTGTTCTCGGCGTAAAGGTCACGGGAGCCGGACAGCCGCAGGGCCGCCGCCTGGGCGCAGCCGGGGTCGCCCTTCAGATACCGGCGCATGTCGTCCCGGTAACGGCCGTTCCATTCGGCCCAGCGGTTCCAGGAGGGGAAGGAGCCTACCTGGTAGAGCCCGTCGGCGTCCCAGGCCTCGGCAATGAGCTTGACGTCGCCTAAGATGGGGTCAAAGGCCATGGCTTGCAGCAGAGGGGGCTTGTCCATGGGGCTGCCGTCTTCGTTGCGGCCCAGGATGGAGGCTAAATCGAACCGGAAGCCGTCTACCCGGTAGGTGGTCACCCAATAGCGCAGGCAGTCCATGATCATCTGGTGGACAATGGGGTGGTTGCAGTTGAGGGTGTTGCCGCAGCCGCTGAAATTGTAATAATAGCCGTCGGGGGTGAGAAGGTAGTAGATGTTGTTGTCAAAGCCCTTGAAGGAGAAGAAAGGGCCTTGCTCGTTGCCCTCGGCGGTGTGGTTGAAGACTACGTCCAGGTAGACCTCGATGCCGTTTTTGTTAAACTCCCGTATAAGGTTTTTCAGCTCGTTGCCTTCCCGGTTATACTCCTGGTTGGCGGTGTAGCTGGTGTTGGGGGCAAAAAAGCTGACGGTGCTGTAGCCCCAATAGTTATAGAGCTGATTGCCGTCTACGGTGCGGGAATCCTGCATCTCATCAAACTCAAAAATGGGCATGAGCTCTACCGCGTTTACGCCCAGGGCTTTTAAGTAGGGCAGCTTTTCCATCAGCCCTTCAAAGGTGCCGGGGTGCAGCACGCCAGAGGATAAATCCTTGGTAAAGCCCCGCACATGGAGCTCGTAAATCACCAGGTCCTCCATGGGGATGAGGGGGGAGGCCATATCGCCCCAGTCAAAGTCATCCTTTACCACCCGGGCCCGGTAGCTGTTTTCCTGCCAGAAGTCCCCTTTGCCCCATTCCCGTTGGCCGCTGACAGCTTTGGCGTAGGGGTCCAGCAGGTCTTTGGTGCGGTCAAAGATCAGGCCTTTTTTGGGGTCATAGGGGCCGTCTACCCGGAAGACGTATTCGAAATCTTCAATGTTCAGCTTGAACACGATCATGGAATAGACGTTGCCAATGCGGTAGTGCTGGGGGAAGGGGATGACCGCGTAGGGCTCCTTTTCCCCCCGGTGGAAGAGCACCAGCTCTACGCCGGTGGCGCTGAAGGAGTGCACCGTGAAATTTACGCCGCCGGGGATGGCGGTGGCGCCATTGATCTCATAAAACCCCGGGCGCACGGAAAAGCCGTTGATGATATCCAGCGGCACTAGGTGGATGGTGCGGGGCAGGTTGAGCTGTTGGATCTGGGTTTGTTTATTGTTGTCCATTTGTTTTGTTCCTTCCTAAGTTGAGGCTGTTAACTACTATTATATAATAGGGAGTAGGTTAAATCAACTAAAAAATTCCGGCTGGGCACAAAGAAAATTGGGAAGGGGCGGGGCGCTGGGCTTAGGTGCCCCGCGTGGTTTTGCAAAGGCCAGAAAAACGTAAAAAAAATTGCGAAACCCACTTGCAATGGGGCGTGGGCTGTGGTATTATAATAGAGCGTGACTGCACAGGCGTGGGTAAACTGCGCCAGATATGCGATGAAGCGGGAGGTTGCGGCCTGGTTTGGCCGGTTTTTTCCGTGGAGTATGTCCGATTTTAAACCGGGCGAAAGAATTTGCGTGGCTGGAACCGCCGGGAGGCTCCCGGCAGGCCGTGTAAGCGTAAGCGCAAAGGACTTTTTTATGGGTTTCGGCTCTTCCCGGGGGTCCGCTTGGCGGATTTCCGGTTTTTCTATGCCGCAGGTGGAAACACCCGGCTAAGTGTTAAAAACCCACAGCGCCCGCCATGAAGAAATTTTTCAAGGAGGCGATCTACAAGTGGCAGTCAAAGAAAAGATCAGGATCCGTATTAAGGGTTACGACCATCAGCTGGTGGACCAGTCGTCTGAAAAGATCGTAGCGACCGCCAAGCGTACCGGCGCCCGGGTTTCCGGACCGGTGCCCCTGCCCACGGAAAAGCAGATCATCACGATCCTGCGTGCCGTCCATAAGTATAAGGACAGCCGTGAGCAGTTTGAAATGCGTACCCATAAGAGGCTGATCGACATCCTCAGGCCCAGCAACAAGACCGTAGAGGCTTTGATGGGCCTGGAGCTCCCCGCCGGCGTTGAGATCGAAATCAAGCTGTAAGGCTTGGCTTTGTCCCAACCAACCGAGTACGGAGGGTCATGTCGGGGCAACCCGACCAATAACCTAACGGGAGACGAAAATGGGCTCCCAGGAGTAGAAAGGAAAGTAAGCATGAAAAAAGGCATCATCGGTAAGAAGGTCGGCATGACGCAGATCTTCGACGAAAAGGGCAAGGTCATCCCCGTAACCGTGGTGGAGGCCGGCCCCTGCGTGGTAACGCAGAAGAAGACCCTGGAAAACGACGGCTATGAGGCCGTGCAGGTGGGCTTTGGCGACCAGAAGCCCCAGCGGGTATCCAAGCCCCTGACCGGGCACTTCAAGAAGGGCGACGTGGCCCCCAAGAAGACCCTGAAGGAGCTCCGGCTGGAAGACACCTCGGCTTTGAACGTAGGCGACTTGATTAAGGCCGACGTGTTTGAGGCTGGGGAAAAGGTGGATGTGACCGGCACCAGCAAGGGCAAGGGCTACGCCGGCGTGATCAAGCGCTGGAACTTCCACCGGCTGAAGGAATCCCATGGTTCCGGCCCTGTGGTGCGCCACGGCGGTTCCAGCGGCGCGTGCTCTTCCCCCTCCCGCGTATGGAAGGGCTTGAAGATGGCGGGCCACCTGGGCGCCGAGACCGTTACCGTGCAGAATCTTACCGTAGCAAAAGTTGACGTGGAAAACAACCTTATCGCCATCAAGGGCGCCATCCCCGGCCCCAACGGCGGCATTGTGGTGGTCCGCGACACTGTGAAAGCGTAAGGGAAGGAGGAAACAAGAATGCCTACTATCGCAGTTTTGAATATGCAGGGGCAGGAAGTCGGCCAGCAGCAGCTTAGTGAGGCCGTGTTCGGCATTGAGCCCAACGTGTCGGTTATGAACGACATGGTAAAATGCTACCTTGCCAACCAGAGGCAGGGCACCCAGTCCGCCCTTACCCGTTCCGAGGTTTCCGGCGGCGGCCGCAAGCCCTGGCGCCAGAAGGGTACCGGCCACGCCCGGCAGGGCAGCACCCGGGCCCCCCAGTGGACCCACGGCGGCATTGTGTTCGCGCCAAAGCCCCGCAGCTACCGCTATACTTTGAATAAAAAGGTAAAGCGCCTGGCCATGCAGTCGGCCCTGTCCTCTAAGGTGCAGGACGGCGAGATGGTGGTGCTGGACCAGCTGAGCACCAGCGAGTTTAAGACCAAGACCATTGCTGCCATGCTGAAGGCTGTGGGCAGCGAAAGGAAGGCCCTCATCGTGCTGGATACGGTGGATGAGAAGGTCATCGCTTCCGCCCGGAACATCCCCGGCGTGAAGACCGCCCAGGTGAACACCCTGAACGTGTACGACATCCTGGGCGCAGACAAGTTCATCGTGGTGAAGGACGCGGTGGCAAAAATTGAGGAGGTGTATGCGTAATGGCGGCACAGGACATCATTATCCGCCCCATCATCACAGAGAAGACGATGGATGGCACCACCCAGAAGAAGTACACCTTTGAGGTTGACAAGAAGTCTACCAAGATCGACGTGAAGCGCGCGGTGGAAGAGCTCTTTGGCGTGAAGGTGCAGAAGGTGAACACCCTGCACGTACGCGGGCAGATGCGCCGCCAGGGCCGCTACGAGGGTTACACCCGCAGCTGGAAGAAGGCCGTAGTCACCCTGACAGAGGACAGCAAGACCATTGAGTTCTTTGAGAGCATGGTATAACCGCCACGTAAAAATCCGCGTGGAGCAGCTGAGAGGCTGCGGCATGAATGGGGGATTACGCCACCCCCGCAAAGCCAAATAGTAGGAGAGTGAAATAAAGAAATGGCAATTAAGAATTATAAGCCGACCACGGCGGCAAGGCGCAACATGTCTGTTACAGACTACACGGGCCTTTCCAAGAACGGGCCGGAGAAAAGCCTTTTGGCCCCCTTGGACAAAAAGGCCGGCCGCAACAGCTACGGCCGTATTACCGTCCGCCACCGGGGCGGCGGCAACCGCAAGAAGTACCGCATTATTGACTTTAAGCGCCAGAAGCACGATGTGCCCGCCACGGTGCTGGGTATTGAGTATGACCCCAACCGTTCGGCCTTTATCGCCCTGGTGGAGTATGAGGACGGCGAGAAGCGGTATATCCTGGCCCCCCACGGCCTGAAGGCCGGGGACAAGGTCGTGTCTGGGGCGGAAGCCGACATTAAGCCCGGCAACGCCCTGCCCCTGAAGAATATCCCGGTGGGTACTTTTATCCACAACGTTGAGCTGTACCCCGGCAAGGGCGCCCAGCTGGCCAGGGCCGCGGGCATTATGGCCCAGCTGATGGCAAAAGAGAACGGCATGGCCCTTCTCCGCCTGCCCTCTGGCGAGCTGCGCAATGTGCCCGAAAGCTGCATGGCTTCTATTGGCCAGGTTTCCAACATCGACCATGAGAACGTGAAGCTGGGCAAGGCCGGCCGCAAGCGCCACATGGGATGGCGCCCCACGGTCCGCGGCTCGGTTATGAACCCCAACGACCACCCCCACGGCGGCGGCGAGGGCAAGAGCCCTGTGGGCCGTCCCGGCCCGGTTACCCCCTGGGGCAAGCCCGCCCTGGGTTACAAGACCCGCAAGCACCACAACCGCAGCGATAAGTTCATCGTGCGGCGCAGAAACGGCAAGTAAGCACGGGAAAGGAGCTAAAGTATATGAGCAGAAGTCTGAAAAAAGGACCTTTTGTACAGCCCGTGCTGCTGAAAAGAGTACAGGCCATGAACGAGGCCGGCGAAAAGAAGATTCTCAAGACCTGGAGCCGGGCCTCTATGATTTTCCCCGATTTCGTAGGCCATACCATCGCGGTGCACGACGGCCGCAAGCATGTCCCGGTTTATATTACCGAGGATATGGTGGGCCACAAGCTGGGGGAATTCGCCCCCACCCGCACCTTTAAAGGGCACGCTGGCTCGAAGACGACCAAGTAAGAAAGGAGAAGAGATAAACATGGAAGCGAAAGCGACACTGAACTACACCCGTATCTCTCCCCGCAAGGTCTCTATCGTGCTGGATCTCATCCGCAATAAGCCGGTGGACCTTGCCGCCGCTATTTTGAAGCACACCCCCAAGGCTGCCTGCGGGGACCTGCAGAAGCTGTTGAAGTCTGCTGTGGCAAACGCCGAGAACAACTTCAACATGGACAAAAGCAGCCTGTATGTGTCCCAGTGCTATGTGACGCCCGGCCCCATCCTTAAGCGGATCCGGCCCAGCGCCCACGGCCGGGCTTTCCGGGTGTTAAAGAGGACCTCTCACATCACCATTGTGGTGAAGGAAAAAGAGTAAGCGGTAAGGAGGCAAAGTTATGGGACAAAAAGTGAATCCCCACGGCTTACGTGTGGGCGTTATTAAAGACTGGGATTCCCGGTGGTTCGCCAAGGACAATGTGTTCGGCGACACCCTGGTGGAAGACTACAACCTGCGCAAGACCCTGAAAAAGCAGCTGTACTCCGCGGGCATCCCGAAGATCGAGATCGAGCGGGACGCTTCGAAGGTGCGCATCCACATCCACTGCGCCAAGCCCGGCATGGTTATTGGCAAGGGCGGCACAGAGATTGAGAAGCTTAGGCAGCAGTGCGAAAAGATGCTGGGCAAGCCCGTTGTCATCAACATTGTAGAGGTGCGCCAGCCTGACCTGGACGCACAGCTGGTGGCGGAGAACATCGCCTCGCAGCTGGAGCGCCGCATCTCCTTCCGCCGGGCCATGAAGGGCTGCATTGGCCGCAGCATGCGCCTGGGCGCCAAGGGCATTAAGACAAAGGTTTCCGGCCGTTTGAACGGCGCGGACATCGCCAGGAGCGAAGAGTACCACGACGGCACCATCCCCCTGCAGACCCTGCGGGCCGACATTGACTACGGCTTTGCGGAGGCTGCCACCACCTATGGCCGTGTTGGCGTAAAGGTGTGGCTGTATAAGGGCGAAGTGCTCAACGACAACCGGGGCGACCGCCCCGAGCGGCCCCGCCGCGACCGGGACGACCGCCGCAGCCGGCCCGACCGCCGGGATGGCGACCGCCGCCGCACAGACAAAAGGGAAGGAGGGCGCAGGTAAATGCTACTGCCAAAGCGCGTTAAATACCGCCGCGTTCAGCGCGGCCGCATGAAGGGCAAGGCCCTTCGGGGCAACACAGTCACCTATGGTGATTTTGGCCTGCAGGCTTTAGAGCCCGCCTGGATCACATCCAACCAGATCGAGGCCGCCCGTGTTGCCATGACCCGTTACTGCAAACGTTTCGGTAAGGTCTGGATCAAGATCTTCCCCGACAAGCCCGTGACCCAGAAGCCTGCCGAAACCCGCATGGGCTCTGGTAAAGGCTCGCCAGAATACTGGGTAGCCGTGGTAAAGCCCGGCCGCGTTATGTTCGAGCTGGGCGGCGTACCCGAAGCCACCGCCAGGGAGGCCCTCCGCCTTGCGGCCAACAAGCTGCCGGTCAAGTGCAAATTCGTAGCTAAAGAAACGGAGGCGTAAGTGTATGAAAGCTTCAGAGATCAGAGAATTGACAGCTGACGAGCTGAACAGCAAGCTTCAGGACCTAAAGGCCGAGCTTTTCAACCTGCGTTTCCAGCTCGCTATCAATCAGCTCGACAACCCCATGCGTATCTCCGCTGTCAAGCGGGACATTGCCCGGGTGAAGACCGTCATCCGCGAGAACGAGCTAAGCGCCGGGAACGCATAAGGGAAGGGAGGATAAATACGTGAGCGAAGCTAGAAATATGAGAAAAACCGCTGTAGGCCGGGTTGTCAGCAACAAGATGGACAAGACCGTTGTGGTGGCCATACAGGACAGCGTAAAGCACCCCATTTACAACAAGGTTATTAAGCGCACGGTAAAGCGTAAGGCCCACGATGAGGAGAACCAGTGCACCGTGGGAGACCGCGTGCGCATTATGGAGACCCGCCCCCTTTCCAAAGACAAGAGATGGCGCCTGGTCGAGATCATCGAAAAGGCCAAATAAGTTTTTTGGCAGAAGGAAAACACGACATGATTTGGCTTTGTAAGCAAAGGAGGAACGTACTGTGATTCAACAGCAGTCTTACCTCAAGGTGGCCGACAATACCGGCGCGAAAGAGCTTATGTGCATTCGCGTGCTGGGCGGCACCGGGCGGAGGTATGCCAATATCGGCGACGTGGTGGTGGCTTCTGTAAAGAAGGCGGCCCCCGGCGGCGTAGTGAAAAAGGGCGACGTGGTAAAGGCGGTCATCGTCAGGTCCGCTTCCGGCGTGCGCCGCGAGGACGGCACGTATATCCGTTTCGACGAGAACGCGGCTGTCATCATCCGTGACGACAAGAACCCCCGGGGCACCCGTATTTTTGGGCCCGTGGCCCGTGAGCTGCGCGACAGGGAATACCTGAAGATCCTGTCCCTGGCCCCGGAAGTGCTTTGATGGAGGTGCGCTGAGATGAATAAAGTTCATGTAAAGACCGGTGACACCGTTGTGATCTTAAGCGGCAAGGACCGCGGCAAAAAGGGCAAGGTTATGCAGGTAAGCCCCAAGGAGGGCAAGGTTATTGTAGAGAACGCCAACTTCGTGCAGAAGCACGTGAAGCCCCGCCGCATGGGCGAGCCCGGCGGCATTATCAAGGCGGAAAGCGCTATCTACGCCTGCAAGGTGCAGGTGGTTTGCCCCCGCTGCGGCAAGCCCACCCGTGTAGGGCACAAGGTCCTGCAGGACGGCACCAAAGAGCGTATCTGCCGCAAGTGCGGCGAATCGCTGTAAGGGAGGGAGAAGGAAACATGGCAAGAATGAAGGATTTCTATAAAGCAGAAGTGGCCCCCGCCCTGATGAAGAAGTTTGGCTATAAGAGCGTGATGCAGATACCGAAGCTGGATAAGATCGTCATCAACGTAGGCGCCGGCGAGGCTAAGGACAACCTGAAGGTGATTGACGCGATAAGCGGCGACCTGATGAAGATTACCGGCCAGAAGCCCGTGGTGTGCAAGGCCAAGAAAAGCGTGGCGAACTTTAAGCTGCGCGAGGGCATGCCCATTGGCGTAAAGGTCACCCTGCGGGGCGAGCGGATGTACGAGTTTTTAGACAGGCTCTTTAACGCGGCCCTGCCCCGCGTGCGCGACTTTAGGGGCATCAACCCCAATTCCTTTGACGGCCGGGGCAACTACAACATGGGCATTAAGGAGCAGCTGATCTTCCCGGAAATCGACTATGACAAGGTCGACAAGGTGCGTGGCATGGATATCTGCTTTGTTACCACCGCCCATACAGACGAAGAGGCCCGTGAGTTTTTGACGCTGATGGGCGCACCGTTTACAAGATAAGGAGGGAATATTGTGGCCAAGACTTCTATGAAGATAAAGCAGCAGCGCGGGCAGAAGTTCTCCACCCGGGAGTATAACCGCTGCAAGATCTGCGGCAGGCCCCATGCCTACCTTCGGAAATTCGGTATTTGCCGCATTTGCTTTAGGGAGCTCGCCTACAAGGGTGAGATCCCCGGGGTAAAAAAGGCAAGCTGGTAAACATTAGGAGGTAAAGCTATGCAAGTTACAGATACAATCGCAGACCTGCTGACCCGTATCCGCAACGCCCAGTCCGCCCGGCACGACACCGTAGAGGTGCCGGCCTCCAACATGAAAAAGGCAATCTGCCAGATTTTGCTGGACGAGGGCTACATTAAGAACTTTACGGTGGCAGAAGACGGCAAGCAGGGCATTATCACCGTTACCCTGAAATACGCTTCTGGCCGTACGCCGGTGATCAAGGGCTTAAAGCGCGTGTCAAAGCCCGGCCTGCGCATTTACAGCGGCGTAGAGGACCTGCCCAAAGTGATGAAGGGCCTGGGCGTGGCGATCGTTTCCACCAGCCAGGGCGTTATGACAGACAGGGCGGCCCGCAGGGCAAACGTCGGCGGCGAAGTGCTGGCGTTCATTTGGTAAAAAGAGGGGGTGCACGAATATGTCGAGAATTGGAAGAAAACCCATAAATATTCCCGCTGGCGTTGACGTTACCGTCAACGGAAGCGAAGTGACGGTAAAGGGCCCCAAGGGCACGCTTACCCAGACCTTCAACCCGGTGATTACCATTGCGAAGGAAGGGGAAGAGATCCTGGTGACCCGTCCGGATGACCAGAAGGAGTCCCGCAGCCTTCACGGCCTGACCCGTACCCTGGTGCAGAACATGGTGCTGGGCGTAACAGAAGGCTTTTCGAAGACGCTGGAGGTACAGGGCGTTGGCTATCGTGTGCAGAAGCAGGGCAAGAGCCTTGTTATGAACCTGGGGTATTCCCACCAGGTGACCGTTTCGGAAAACGACGATATCAAGATCGAGGCGCCCAACGCCAACACCATCATCATTTCCGGCATCGATAAGCAGAAGGTTGGCCAGTTTGCGGCGGAAGTCCGCGAGAAGCGGCCCCCGGAGCCTTACAAGGGCAAGGGCATCCGCTATCAGGGCGAGTATGTACGCCATAAGGAAGGCAAGGCCGGCAAGGGCGCGAAAGGTTAAGGCATAAGGAGTTGAGAAGAAATGGTCAATAAGGCAGATATGAACAAGGCACGCCTGCGCCGCCACAAGCGGGTGCGGGGCAAGATCTTTGGCACGGCAGAGCGCCCCAGGCTCAACGTGTTCCGCTCCTCTACGAACATCTACGCCCAGATCATCGACGACACCGCCGGGCACACCCTGTGCGCGGCCTCTACGCTGGAAAAGGGCTTTGAGGGCAGCGGCTCTAACAAAGAGGCCGCCCGCAAGGTAGGCAAGAAGATCGCAGAGAAGGCAGCAGAAAAAGGGATAACCAACGTGGTTTTCGACCGCGGGGGCTATATCTTCCACGGCCGCGTCAAAGAGCTGGCCGAAGGCGCCCGTGAGGGCGGCCTCAACTTCTAAGAAGGAGGAATACCATTTTGGCTAGTAACATCGACGCAACGACACTGGATATGCAAGAGCGCGTGGTTTCTATTAACCGCGTAGCCAAGACCGTTAAGGGCGGGCGTGTCATGAAATTCTCCGCCCTTGTTGTAGTAGGCGACGGCCAGGGCACCGTGGGCTTTGGCATTGGCAAGGCGGCCGAAGTGCCCGACGCCATCCGCAAGGGCATTGAGGACGCCAAGAAGAACCTGACAAAGATTGCCCTTAAGGGCAGCACCATCCCCCACGAGATTGTGGGCGAGTTTGGCGCGGGCAAGGTGATTTTGAAGCCCGCCGCCCCTGGTACCGGCGTTATTGCCGGCGGCCCGGTGCGTGCTGTGGTAGAAAGCGCGGGCATTAAGGACATCCGTACCAAGGCCCTGCGGTCCAACAACCCCTGCAACGTGGTGCGCGCCACCATGGCCGGCCTTACCCAGCTGCGCACCGCAGAAGAGGTGGCTGCCATACGCGGCAAGAGCGTAAAGGATATTCTGTAAAAAAGGAGGGCATGGAAGTGAAAATCACTTTGGTAAAAAGCCTTATTGGCTGTAAAAAAGACCAGATCGCCACAGCCCTCTCTTTGGGGCTTAAAAAGGTAGGGGACTGCACCGAGCAGCCCGACAACCCCCAGACCCAGGGCAAGGTCAAGAAGATTGGCCACCTGGTCACGGTAACAAAGTAAGCTTTAAGGAGGTGCGTGACAATGAAGCTAAACCAGCTAACAGCTACGCCCGGCGCTACAAAAGCGCGCAAGCGCATTGGCCGGGGCTATGGCGCCGGTACCGGCAAGACCGCCGGCAAGGGCCACAAGGGCCAGAAGGCCCGCGCGGGCCACGGCATGCGTCCTGGCTTTGAAGGCGGCCAGATGCCTTTGCAGCGGCGTATTCCCAAGCGTGGCTTCAACAACATTTTCGGGAAGGACATCGTTTCCGTAAACGTAGGGAGCCTGAACAAGTTTGAGGACGGCGCGGCAGTAGACGCGGCGGCACTGATGGAAGCGGGCTTGATTAAAAAGAGCGGGGACGGTGTAAAAATCCTTGCGAACGGGGAGCTGACAAAAAAGCTTACCGTAAAGGCCAGTGCTTTCTCTGAGGCGGCGAAAGCCAAGATCGAAGCCGCTGGCGGGAAGGCCGAGGTGATCTGATTTGCTGAACACGGTGAAAAACGCGTGGCGGATACCGGATTTGCGCAAGAAGATGCTGTTTACCTTGTTTATCATCGTTGCGTTTCGGTTCGGCTCCGTCATCCCCATCCCGTTCCTGGACGTAAACAGCCTGTCTACCCTGATGGAGCAGGCCAGCACCAACACCGCGCTGGGATATATCAACATGCTGACAGGCGGCGCGTTCTCGTATGCATCGCTGTTTGCCATGGGCATTACGCCTTATATCAACAGCTCCATTATTATGCAGCTGATGACCATCGCCATACCGGCCTTGGAGCGCATGCAAAAGGAAGGCGAGGAAGGGCGTAAGAAGATTGCCACCATTACCCGGTTCGTGACCGTAGGGCTGGGGCTCATCCAGGGCATTGCCTATTATTTCTACCTGCGCAACTCGGGTATCGTCAAGTACCCCAGCGGCGCCAGCGGTGTGTTCGTAGGCTTTGTCATTGTGCTGACCTTTACGGCCGGCACGGCGCTGATTATGTGGATGGGCGAGCAGATCAACGACAAGGGCATCGGCAACGGCATATCCATGATCCTGTTGGCCGGCATTGTGGCCCGGCTGCCGGTGACCTTTGGCTCTGTTTGGCAGTATTTCAAGCTGGGGCTGGAAAGCCCCTCCAACGCCGGGCAGTACCTGGTGTTGGCCCCGCTGTTTATCGCGCTGTTCCTATGCGTCATTTGGGTCATCGTTTTTATGAACGAGGCCGAGCGGCGCATCCCGGTGCAGTATGCTAAGAAGGTGGTAGGCCGCAAGATGTATGGCGGCCAGAGCACCTTCCTGCCGGTAAAGGTGGCCATGAGCGGCGTTATGCCTGTCATCTTTGCCAGTGCGATTTTGTCCATTCCCCAGTTTATTGAAGTGTTCTGGCACCCCGCGGCGGGGACCTTCGGGGCCTCGGTGCTGGCGGCTTTCAGCCAGACGGGGTGGCTGTATATCGTATTATACTTCCTGATGATTGTAATGTTTGCGTATTTCTATATGTCCGTCCAGTATAACCCACTGGAAATGGCCAATAATCTCCGCCAGAGCAACGGCACGATCCCGGGCATCCGCCCTGGCAAGCCCACGGCGGATTTCATCGCCAAGATCCTTTCTAAAGTAACCCTTATCGGCGCGCTGTTCCTGGCGTTTGTAGCGCTGGTACCCATCATCTATACGAACCTGACCGGCATGCACGGCCTGTCCCTGGGCGGCACGTCTGTGATTATTATTGTAGGCGTAGCCCTTGAGACCGTCAAGCAGTTGGAGTCTCAGATGATGATGCGCCACTACAAGGGCTTCCTGGATTAAGGCAGCACCCGCAAAAGTTGTAAAAGAGGGGGCTGCTTAAAATGCGAGGGCAGGAAAACCGCAAACCTTGGCAAACCCGCCAGGGAGTACACGGTCAAGGGGCGTAAACGTTCGCAAGACGAACGTTAGGCCCCTTGCGGGGTGCAGGGGCAGGGCCCCTGCCCGCCGGAGGCCCAAGCGCAAAGCGCTCCCCAGAAACGCAGGAGGCCCCCTTAGGGGGGCGGCTCCGGCGGGACTATGAGAAAGGGAGTTTTGCTATGAAGTTGATCTTATTAGGCGCCCCGGGCGCCGGCAAAGGAACCCAAGCGGAAATTATTTGCCAGAAAAAAGATATTCCCACCATCTCCACGGGGAACATCCTCCGTGAAGCGCTGAAGAACGGCACGGAGATGGGGCTGAAAGCCAAGACCTTTATGGAAAGCGGGCAGCTTGTGCCCGATGAGATCCTCATCGGCATTATCAAGGACCGCCTCGCAGAGGACGACTGCAGGAATGGCTTCATCCTCGACGGCTTCCCCCGCACCATCCCCCAGGCCGAGGCTCTGGACGCCATGGGGGTGGAGATCGACGCGGTACTCGATATTGAAGTGCCTGACGAAGAGATCGTCTCCCGCATGTCCGGACGCCGTGTCTGCGAAGCCTGCGGCTCTTCCTACCACGTGCTGTATAAGCAGCCAAAAGTGGAAGGCAAGTGCGACAGCTGCGGCGGCACCCTCATTCAGCGCAAGGACGACCACCCGGATACAGTAAAGGAACGCCTGGAGGTCTACCATACCCAGACCGAGCCCTTGAAGGAGTATTACTCCAACCAGGGCAAGCTCCTGGTCGTGCATGGCCAGGATGAGGTGGAAAGCACTACGAAGCTGGTATTGGAGGCTTTGGAGGATCTCACATGATCGTGCTGAAAACGAGCCGCGAGCTTTCCATTATGCGGAAAGCTGGGAAAATCTCGCAGACAGCACTCCGCCTGGCAGGCGAAGCCGTACAACCCGGTATTTCTACCTGGGAGCTGGATAAGATTGTGCACAACTATATTACGAAGATGGGGGCCACCCCCAGCTTCCTGCACTATCAGGGGTTCCCCGGCAGCGCCTGTATTTCTGTAAACGAAGTGGTGATCCATGGCATACCCAAAAAGGAGACCATCTTGAAGCAGGGCGACATCGTCAGCATAGACGTGGGCGCCTGCTACCAGGGTTTCCACGGCGACAACGCCTGGACCTTCCCCTGCGGGGAGGTAAGCCAGGAGGCGCAGGCCCTGCTTGACGCCACGGAACAGTCGCTGTATGAAGGCATCCGGCAGGCCCGCCCCGGCAACCGCCTGGGGGATATCGGCCATGCGGTGCAGGCGTATGCCGAAGCTCGCAATTACTCGGTGGTACGAGAATTTGTCGGCCACGGAGTAGGTGCGAAGCTGCACGAAGACCCAAGCGTCCCCAATTACGGCACCCCCGGCAGGGGCGTGCGGCTGCAGGCCGGTATGGTCATTGCCATTGAGCCCATGATCAACTACGGCCGCAAAGAAGTAGAGGTTTCGAAAGACGGCTGGACGATTGTGACAAAGGACCGCTCTTTGGCGGCCCATTTCGAGCACACTGTGGCTATCACGCCGGACGGCCCGGTTATCCTCACGCTGCTGGATTGAGGTGCGGCATGGAGATACAACGCGGGCAGGTGGTCCGGTCGATCTGCGGCCGTGACAAAGGCTGCTTCCTTACTGTATTGGGCGCAGAGGGGCCCTGCCTATTGGTGGCGGACGGCAAGCGCCGCCCCCTGGAAAGGCCCAAGCGTAAAAAGCCATTCCATGTGGCGGCGACCAATACGGTGCTGGGGGATGCGGCCCTGCAGACCAATCGACAAATACGCACCGCTTTACGGCCTTTTGGGGCCCAGGCGGGGAAAACGTAAGCACGGAGGTTTTTGCATCATGTCAAAGCAGGACGTAATTGAAGTACAGGGCGTTGTGAAAGAGGCCCTGCCCAACGCGACGTTTCAGGTCGAGCTGCAAAACGGCCACACGGTGCTGGCCCATATTTCCGGCAAGCTGCGCATGAACTTTATCCGCATCCTGCCGGGGGATAAGGTCACCATGGAGATGTCTCCCTATGACCTTACCAAAGGGCGCATTACCTGGCGGTCTAAGTAAGTTTTTCATGGTGTGGAAAAGACCGCAGGCTTATGCCCCGCGCCCCGCTTCTTTGCCACACATCGGATAGTTATTGACCCGTACAAAGGAGGGTACCCATTATGAAAGTAAGACCTTCTGTAAAGAAAATGTGCGAAAAATGCAAGATTATCAAGCGCAAGGGCAAGGTCATGGTCATCTGTGACAACCCCAAGCACAAGCAGCGCCAAGGCTAATTTTTTGGAGGTGTAACAATGGCTCGAATTTCCGGTATCGACCTGCCCAGAGACAAGCGTATCGAGATCGCGCTGACTTATATTTATGGCATCGGCCGCAAGACCGCTTCTAACATTTGCGCCAGTACCGGCGTAGACCCGGATATCCGCGTCCGCGACCTGTCGGAAGACGACACGGCCAAGCTGAGGGACTATATCGACAAGAACTGCCACGTAGAAGGCGACCTGCGCCGGGATGTGGCCTTCGATATCAAGCGGCTTATTGAGATTGGCTGCTACCGTGGTGTGCGCCACCGCAAGGGCCTGCCTGTACGGGGCCAGCGCACCAAGACCAACGCCCGGACCCGCAAGGGCCCCCGCAAAACTATGGCTAACAAGAAGAAGTAAGGAGGGGTTTATCACATGGCAGCACAAAAGGGCGTAAAGGGTACCGTGCGCCGCCGCCGCGAGCGTAAGAATATCGAGCGCGGCGCCGCCCATATCCAGTCCACCTTTAACAATACCATCGTCACCATTACCGACACCCAGGGCAACGCGATCTCCTGGGCGAGCTCCGGCGAACTGGGCTTCCGCGGTTCCCGCAAGTCCACCCCCTTTGCCGCGCAGACCGCCGCCGAGACCGCCGCCAAGCTGGCTATGGAACACGGCATGAAGTCTGTTGAGGTCTATGTAAAAGGCCCTGGCGCCGGCCGCGAGGCCGCCATCCGCGCCCTGCAGGCCGCGGGTCTGGACGTCTCTATGATCAAGGACGTTACGCCCATTCCCCACAACGGATGCCGTCCTCCCAAGAGAAGACGCGTGTAAATGCAGCAATAGGAGGTAACGAAAAGATATGGCAAGATATACAGAAGCCGTGTGCAAGCTGTGCCGCCGCGAGGGCCAGAAGCTGTTCCTCAAGGGCGAGCGGTGCTACACCGATAAGTGCGCCATCAGCCGCCGGGCTTATGCCCCCGGCCAGCATGGCCAGGGCCGCAAGAAGACCTCTGAGTATGGCCTGCAGCTGCGCGCCAAGCAGATGACCCGCCGTTTTTACGGCGTACTGGAAGGCCAGTTCCACCACTATTATGAAATGGCCACCAAAATGCCCGGCCAGGCCGGCCACAACCTGCTGATTTTGCTGGAAAGCCGCCTGGACAACGTGGTGTACCGCTGCGGCTGGGCCAGCTCTCGGGCGGAGGCCCGCCAGCTGGTGGTGCACGGGCACTTTACGGTTAACGGCAAGAAAGTAGATATCCCCTCTTATTTGGTAAAGCCCGGCGAAACGGTCGCCATTAAGGACGGCAGCCGCCAGAGCGATAAATTCAAGGCTGTGCTGGAAGCGAACTCCGCCCGTCCCACCCCCAAGTGGCTGGACGTGGACGCCCCCAACGCGCAGGCGAAGATTGCCGAGATGCCCACCCGTGAGGACATCGACCTGGAAGTGGACGAGACGCTCATCGTGGAGTTGTACTCCAAGTAAAGAGTAGGCCCCTGGCAATTATTTGCGCTGTGTAAAAGGAGGATCGCGGATGATTGAGATAGAAAGACCCAAAATTGAAATAGCGGAAATTTTCGAGAACGGCACCTACGGCAAGTTTGTCATTGAGCCTTTGGAAAGGGGCTTTGGCACCACCCTGGGCAACTCCCTGCGCCGGGTATTGCTGTCAAGCCTTCCGGGCGTGGCCGTAAAGTCTATTAAAATAGACGGTGTGCTCCACGAATTTTCCACCATCCCGGATGTGAAGGAAGATGTCACGGAGATCGTGCTGAACATCAAGGGCTTGGTTGCGAAGCTTCATTG
This sequence comes from bacterium D16-76, assembly GCA_009917445.1. Lineage (GTDB taxonomy): Bacteria > Bacillota > Clostridia > Oscillospirales > Acutalibacteraceae > Acutalibacter. The sequence goes on from QZEE01000013.1 coordinate 85,308, forward strand.
CGACGGGCCTAAGACCATTGAGATTTCGGCGGAGGGGCCCGGCGTGGTCACGGCCGACTCGATCAAGAGCGACAGCGAGGTGGAGATCCTCAACCCGGATCTGCACATCTGCACATTGGGGGACGGAGCCAAGCTCTACATGGAGCTGACTCTTGATAAGGGAAGGGGTTATGTCTCGAACGAGCGCAACAAGCAGAACCTGCCGGAAGGCGTGATCGGGGAGATTGCGGTCGATTCTATTTACACACCTGTGCTCAAGGTCAATTTCAACGTAGAAAGCACCCGCGTAGGCCAAAGCATTGATTATGACAAGCTGACGCTGGAGGTCTGGACAAACGGTGTAATCAACGCGCAGGAGGCGGTGTCTCTTGCGGCCAAGGTCCTCACCGACCACTTGAACCTCTTTGTGGATTTGTCTGATAAGGGCAAGAGCACGGAGATTATGGTGGAAAAGGACGAGGGCGGCAAGGAAAAGGTCCTTGAAATGACCATAGAGGAATTGGACCTGTCGGTCCGTTCCTTCAACTGCCTCAAGCGTGCCGGCATCAATACGGTAGAGGACTTGATCTCCAAGTCGGAAGAGGACATGATGAAGGTGCGCAACCTGGGGCGCAAGTCGCTGGAAGAAGTCATATGGAAGCTGGCTTCCCTGGGCTTCAGCCTGCGGAAAGACGACGAATAAGTTTTACCCATAGATAGGAGGGAATATCATGCCGGGAACCAGAAAACTGGGCAGGGCTACGGCCCACAGGACCGCTATGCTGCGCGGCCTGGTAACGTTTTTCTTTGAAAACGGCAAGATCGAGACCACGGTGACCCGCGCCAAAGAGGTGCGCGCCCTGGCGGAGAAGATGATTACCATTGCCAAGGACGACAGCCTGCACAACAAGCGCCTGGTCATGGGCTTTGTCACCAAAGAGGATGTTACAAACAAGCTCTTTACGGAGATTGCCCCTAAGTATGCCAGCCGTAACGGCGGCTACACCCGTATTACCAAGCTCGGCCCCCGCCGCGGCGACGCCGCCGAGATGGCCGTGTTGGAGCTGCTGTAAGCGGCAGCAGCAAGGTCTTGGGGCTTCCCGCCCCAAACCCCGCCAGGGGATAGGATCCCCTGGACCCCCACTGCCCTGCGGGCGGGAGGGTTGATTGGATAAGAGAGGGGCCGTGCGTTTGGGCACGGCCTCTTTTTCTTTGGGAGGGTTATGATGAAAAAGTGGGGGTTTCTTTTTGTTTGCCTGTGGCTTTTGGTGATGGTTCCCTTGCCCGCTGCGGCTAACGCGGCCCCTGGGCCGGATTTGACTTTGGTGGTCATGGGTGGGCCGGAAGATTTGACCGTTGATATTGTGAAAACAGATGGCGTAAACCAGGGGCGCATACACCTGGAAGGGGCGCATCCGGTTGGTTGGGAGCGGCGCTATGTGGTAAGATATATGTATGATTGGACGATCGAGCCTGAGGCAGAGCTTGACTTGACAGCTGCCGATACCATCCTGGAAGTGCGGGGCACAGGGGTCCATTGGGACATCCCTATGGATGGGATTGAATATATGGGCTATAGCCATCTGGTGACGCTGGACGTGGGGAAAGGTGTGGTTATATCTGGCCAGCCAGCTTGGCGGCAGCCCCTTTTGGTGGGCATACGGGTGGTGTTTACGCTTTTAGTGGAGGGTATCGTATTTTACGGTTTTGGGTATCGCAGAAAAAGGAGCTGGGCTGTGTTTATCCTTATAAACATTTTGACCCAAACAGGACTGGGCCTCCTTATGGCACAAGCGGAATTTGGCATATATCTGTTGGGCCTTTTGGTCTATTTTGTAGCGGAACCGGTGATTTTTCTTACAGAAGCCTGGGTATATGCCCTGGCCTTGCGGGAGAAGACCGGGAAGCGCGGTGTAGGCTGTGCCCTCGCTGCCAACACAGCCAGCCTGATTGCCGGCCTTTTGCTGTTCGCTTTCCTGCCTATTTGAAGGGGGGCCGTGCAACCGCGCACGGCCTTTTTGCTTTTTGATTTGGCTAGCTTCCGCATATTTTTGTGGTGATTGGGCTTCCCATAGCGTGAAAGGCAGCCGCCTGATTTGAGGCTTTCCAAGGCCTGTCCCTTGCGCACAGAATTTGATGCGGGGAAAAGAAAAAGCGTACAGGCAGTTTTAGGCGGCGGGGGGCATAAAATCAAAAAGAATCAATAAAGGGGGTGGCAGCCGTGTTTTTTACACAGCTACTGGATTTTCTGTCCCATATCGTGTTCCTGTTCCTTCACGTCACTGGCAGCGGTGCTTTTCCCAAGGCGCTTACCGCTGCCCAGGAAAAGAAATGCCTGGAAGAAATGGCGGCCGGCAGCAAGCAGGCCCGCCGCACGCTCATTGAGCACAATTTGCGGCTGGTAGCGCATATCGTAAAGAAATACTACATAAACAACGGCAACGACCAGGAGGATTTGATTTCGATTGGCACCATTGGGCTCATTAAGGCCATTGACAGCTTTGACCCGGGAAAAGGGATCCGGCTTTCCAGCTATGCATCTAAATGTATTGAGAATGAAATCCTAATGTTCTTCCGCAGCGGCAAAAAGAGCGCCCAGGACGTATCTATCAACGAGCCCATTGACACAGACAAGGATGGCAACGCCTTGACCATCCTGGACACCATGGCGGTAGAGGATACGATTTTGGACAATATCGATGTACGCATGAAGAGTGAAAAGCTATATGGCTTTATCGACCAGGTGCTGGGCCAGCGGGAAAAGGATATCGTCTGTATGCGCTATGGCCTGCGGGGCTGCTCGCCCATGCCCCAGCGGGTGGTGGCAAAGAAGCTGGGGATTTCAAGGAGCTACGTATCCCGCATCGAAAAAAAGGCGCTGGAAAAGCTGAGGGCTGAATTTGGCGACGAAGAAGCATAAAAGCGGCTTTCCCCCTTGCGCAAAGGGCTTGTTTGCGTTATACTAAACCTATATGCGCCCGTCCGTGTCTCAGCGGGCCGCACAACCAGAACAGCGCCGGGCCCCTGCCTCTCACCAAAAGCCCGGCGCTTATAACACGGAATGAGGTACTTATGGCTATTTTAACGGTTAACGGCGTCACCGTCAGTTTTGGCGAGGAGACGATTTTAGAAGGCATCGCCTTTGAGGTGCAGAAAGGCGAGCATGTGGGCCTGGTAGGTGTAAACGGCAGCGGCAAGACCACCCTGTTTAAAACCCTTACCGGGGAGTACAGCCCGGACACAGGGTCTGTTATATTTGCAAAGGACTGCACCCCCGGCTACATGGAGCAGCACGTTTGCCGGGATTTTGAAAAGACGGCCTTGGAAGAGGTGCTCACGGTTTTTGCCCCTTTGCTGGGTATGGAGGCGGAACTGGGAGAGCTGTCCCACCAGCTCTCCCAAAACCCGCCGGAAAAGGAGATGGAGGAATTGATCCTCCGCCAGGCCACCCTAAACGACCGCTTTGTAGAGGCCGGGGGGCTTACCTGCCGTTCACGGGCCCGCAGTGCATTGCTGGGGCTGGGGTTTACGGAGGAACAGCTGCAAAACACGGTGGGGGTCTTAAGCGGCGGGCAGAAGGCCAAGCTGCAGCTGGCCAAAATGCTGCTGGGGGGTGCAAACCTCCTGCTGCTGGACGAGCCTACGAACCATCTGGACATCCAGTCTGTAGAATGGCTGGAAGACTTTTTGAAGACTTACCCCCACGCCTACATTGTCATTTCCCACGACCGGTACTTTTTAGATAAGGTGACTGGCCGCACCTTAGAGTTACAAAACACCCACCTGGAAAGCTACAAGGGCAACTACACCCGGTACCTGGCTTTAAAGGAAGAAAAGCGTCTGGCCATGCAGCGGGTGTATGAAAGCACCAAACGGGAAATCCAGCGGATAGAAGGCATTATTGAACAGCAGCGCCGCTGGAACCAGGAACGCAACTACGTCACCATTGCCAGCAAGCAAAAGGTCATTGACCGCCTGGAAGCTACCCTGGAAAAGCCAGAGGACGACCCGGACGCCATCCGGTTCCAATTCCATGCCAGCCGCCGCAGCGGCGACGAGGTGCTTACCGCCCAGGGCCTGTCCCTTTCTTTTGGGCGGGGGCCGTTGTTTTCTGGGGTGGACTTGGAAATCAAGCGAGGGGAGAAGATTTTCCTCATCGGCCCCAACGGCTGCGGTAAGACGTCCCTGTTCAAAATCCTTTTGGGCCAATACCACCAGGACCAAGGCGTAGTGCGCCTGGGGGTAGGGGTAGACTTAGGGTATTACGAGCAGTCCCAGCTGAGCTTGGACGACAAAAAGACCGTCATAGACGAAATATGGGACCTGCACCCCCAGATGACCCAGACCGAGGTGCGCAGCGCTTTGGCTATCTTCCTCTTCCGGGGGGAGGACGTGTTCAAACCTGTAGGGGCCCTAAGCGGCGGCGAGCGGGCCCGGGTGCTCCTGCTGAAGCTGATGCTCTCCAAGGCTAACTTCCTGCTGCTGGACGAGCCTACGAACCATCTGGATACGGGGTCCTGCGAGGCTTTGGAAGAAGCCCTTTCAGGCTATGACGGCACCTTGTTTGTGGTGTCCCATGACCGTTATTTGATCAACCGCCTGGCAGACAAGGTGTACGCCTTGACCCCCCAGGGGGCCCAGTTGTACCTGGGCAACTACGACAGTTACTTGGAAAAGCGGGAGGCCCGCCAGGCCATAGAGGAAAAAAAGGCTGCGCCCAAGCCCAACCTGTACAAGCAGCGCAAAGAGCGTGACGCCGGGCTGCGGAAAAAGCGGGCGGCCCTGCGCCGCCTGGAAGCGGCGGTAGAAGAGGCTGAACAGGCCATCGCGGCCCTGGAAAAGAGCCTGGAAGACCCGGCGGTGGCGGCGGATTATGAAGCCGTGTCCCAGGCATCCCAGGAAATAGCCCAGCTGCGGGAGAAGGCCGACGGCCTGCTGCTGGAATGGTCGGAGCTTTCGGAAGAGCTGGAAGGCCAGGAATAAAGGAAAACAGCCTGCTGCATGGCGCGGCAGGCTGTTTTTAGTGTTTACATTAAAATAGATTTTAGAGTCTCCATCAGCTTGTCGATCTCAATGGGCTTGCCTAAATGGCCGTTCATGCCGGCTTCTAAGGCTTTGCGCTTGTCCTCTTCAAAGGCGTTAGCCGTCATGGCCACAATGGGCAGGGTGTTCAATTCCTTTTCCGGCAGGGCCCGTATAGCCCGGGCGGCGCCGTAGCCATCCAGCACAGGCATTTGCAGGTCCATCAGCACCAGGTCATAGGGGGTTTCCAGGCTGGCCTTTACCTTTTCAACAGCCAGGGAGCCATCGTCGGCGGTATCTACCGTAAACCCGGCCTCCTCCAAAATGGTGACGGCAATCTCCTGGTTCAGCTCGTTGTCCTCTACCAGCAGCAGGCGCTTGCCGGTAAAAGACTCCCTGTCCTCGGTCCACACCGCCTCTTCCGGGGCCTGGTTCTGGCTGCTGTGGAACAGGGCGCTGCGCAGCTCAGACAAAAACAGGGGCTTTGAGCAGAAAGACGTCACCCCCGCTTCCTGGGCTTCCTCCTGTATGTCGGCCCAGTCATAGGCGGTCAGCACGATAATGGGGCTCTCTTTCCCAACCAGCCGGCGTATGCGCCGCACAGCCTCTACGCCATTCATGTCCGGCATCAGCCAGTCCATAATGTAGGCGTGGAAGGGGTCGCCCTGCTCCATGGCCAGCTGGGCCCGCAGCACGGCTTCCCGGCCGGAGGTAGTCCACTCGGGCCGCATGCCCACGCTTTGCAGCATTTTGGTAAGGCTTACACAGGTGTTAAAGTCGTCGTCTGCCACCAAGGCCCGCAGGCCCTCTAGCTCTGGCATTTTCTCAGGCCGCACGGGCTCGTTGGAAAGGCGGAACTGCAAAGACACCGTAAACTCTGTACCCTTTCCCTCCTGGCTTTCCACCCGGATAGAGCCGTGCATCATGTCCACAATCTTTTTGGTGATGGTCATGCCCAGGCCGGTGCCCTGGGTGCCGCTTACGGTGGAGGTGCGCTCCCGTTCAAAGGGCTCGAACATATGTTGGATGAAATCGGCGCCCATGCCAATGCCGGTGTCCTTTACCCGGAATTCATAAGCCCCAAACCCTGCCGGGGCCCCGGGCACCTGGGCCACCCGGACACTTACCGTGCCCCTGGGGGGCGTGAACTTTACCGCGTTGCTGATTACATTTAACAGCACCTGGTTTAAACGAAGCCGGTCGCAGATAATGCCCTCGTCCACTACGTCCAGGGTGTCGATAAAGAATTCCAGATGCTTTACCCGCACGTCTGCCTGCACAATAGTTTTCAGCTCGTGCATGATGTCATTTAAGCTGTTGGGGGTCTCCTCCATGCGCAGGCGGCCGCTTTCAATGCGGCTCATGTCCAGGATGTCGTTGATCAGGGACAGCAGATGGTTGCTGGAAGACATGATCTTGCTCAAATACCCCCGCACCAGCTCCTGGTTGTCCAGATGGGTAGCTGCCAGGGCCGTAAAGCCAATGATGGCATTCATCGGGGTGCGGATGTCGTGGGACATGTTGTTCAAAAAGATGGTCTTGGCCTTATTGGCCTGCTGGGCCTGTTCCAAGGCCTGCTCAAGCAGGCGGTTCTGCACATCCAGCTCCAGGTCAGTCTGTTTGCGCTTGGTTACGTCTACAAACATCCCCACAAAGGCTACGGGCGACCCGTCCTCCCGGCGGGAGAGTTTGCCGGTGCCCCGGAACCACCGGTAGCCCCGGCTTTTGGTCAGCAGCCGGTGCTCGGTATCGTAAATTTTTTGGCCGGTATAGTCGGCAATGGTGGCATAATATTCCTTTAGCACCGTTTCTTTATCCTCGGGGTGTAAAAGGTCGGACCAGGCTTCCAGGGTATTGGGGAAGTCGCCCTCGTCCTGATAGCCCAGCATGGCCCGGAATTCCTGGCTCCACTGGACGCGCTCCATCTTCCCTTCTTCGTCAAAATCCATGCTCCACATGCCAGAGCGCAGAATCTCATGGACCAGCCGCAGGGCCGTGGTCTCATGTTCCAGCTTTTCCAGGGTATCCAGCCGCTCCTGGGTGAGCTGGGCGGCCCGGGCATCGCTTTCCTCCTTTAAGTGACGCTGGGTAGCGTCCACCACAAAGACATAGAACAAATCCCCATAGCCCTCTACATGTACCAGCCGGCCATAATCCTCCAGCCAATGGACCGCCCCGTCCTTGCGCAAAATGCGGTATTCCACATAATCCAGGTTCCCTTCGTTGCCGGCCGCCTGCTGGGCGATGCTCTGGGACACCCGCTCCCAGTCCTCCGGATGCACCATGCCTTTAAAACAGCCGCCGGTAAGGGCCTTAAAATCCTCTGGCCCCTGGCAGCCGAAAATGCGGAAAAGGGCTTGGTTGGCATAGGCCAATTTCCCATCCCCCTGGGCGTGGTAGAGGAAAAAGCCCCCGGGCATCCCGGCGGCAATCTGTTTGACAATGGGGAAGGTCTGCTCGCTGAGTACCAGCGGCGACAAACCGTTATCCCGGTCCTTCATGGGTGCATCACATCGCTTTCCAAAATTTCCCCTGGGGGGCGGCGCGCAAAAACATCAATTATAGTATTATTGTAACATTTTGTGCCCAAGGGTTCAAGGGGTGAAGGGCAAAAAATAAGAGTGCCTGCTATTTTTTAAGGGTGTTTTTTAATTCCAAAGAATTCTATGGGATACAGGGCGACTGCGGTATAAGCCCGGGAGTGGCCAAAGCGAGTATTCTAAAAATGAAGAAATGCAGAAACGCAAAAGTTTCGTCCACCTTTTCAAAGGTGGTGGGGTATTTAGGGGCAAAGCCCCTAAACCGCCGGAGGCATAAAACGCGCGTTTGGACACTCCCTATAAGCCCAAAGGCCTTGAACCGCCGCTGCGGATTTGCTATAATAAAGGAAACGTATACAGCAACCAGCCGAAAGGAGCTTTCCCCTATGGATTACATGAAATTAAAAAGCGGTACCGACATCCGCGGCGAAGCCATGGAAAACCCCCAGGGCCTTTCCGTCACCCTTACCGATGAGGTTGTGGAGGCCATAGCCGCCGCTTTCCTCGTGTGGTGCGAAAAGCACCTGGGCCGTACCGCTAAGGGCCTGCGGGTGGCTGTGGGCCGGGATTCCCGCCTTTCCGGGCCCCGAATCTTAGGGGCCCTGCGCCGGGCCTTTACCCGCTACGGAGTGGAGGGGCTGGACTGCGGTTTGGCTTCTACCCCTTCTATGTTTATGGCGGTGCAGAACCTGCCCTGCCATTGTGCTGTGCAGATCACCGCCAGCCACCACCCTTTCTTCCGGAACGGCTTGAAATTCTTTACCCCGGATGGGGGCCTGGACGCCCCGGACATTGGGGAGATCCTTACAAGCGCCCAAGGGGGGCTTGCCCCAACGGAGGAGGCCCCTGGCTCTTGGCAGGAGGTAGACCACATGGCCATGTACGCGAAGGGCTTGCGGGAGCAGATCAAGCAGGGGGTAAAGGCCCAGGACTTTGACCAGCCCCTAAAAGGCCTGCACATCGTGGTGGACGCAGGCAACGGCGCCGGGGGCTTTTACGCCCATGACGTGCTGGCGCCTTTGGGGGCCGACATCTCTGGCAGCCAGTTTTTAGAGCCGGATGGCGCTTTCCCCAACCACATCCCCAACCCGGAGGACAAGGGGGCTATGGCCTCGGTCTCCCAGGCGGTAGTGCGGGCCGGGGCCGATTTGGGCGTTATTTTTGACACCGACGTGGACCGGGGCGCGGCCGTAGACCGCACCGGCCAGGAGATCAGCCGGAACCGTTTGGTGGCCCTGGCTTCGGCGATTGCCCTGGAAGACGCGCCGGGCGGCACGGTGGTGACGGACTCCATCACCTCGGACGGGCTAAAGGAATTTATAGAGGGGCATTTAGGAGGGCGCCACCACCGGTTTAAGCGGGGGTACAAAAATGTCATTAACGAAGCCCTGCGTTTGAACGCCCAGGGGATAGACTGCCCTTTGGCTATTGAGACAAGCGGGCATGCCGCTTTGCGGGAGAACTTCTTTTTAGATGACGGGGCGTATCTGGTAACAAAAATCATTATAAAAATGGCGGCGCTTCGCGGGGAAGGGAAAGATTTGGACGCCCTGCTGGCCCCGCTGCGTGAGCCCGCCGAGGCCGAGGAAATACGCCTGCCCATTTTGGCCGAGGATTTCCGGGCCCGGGGGCAGGGGCTTATTCAAGAGCTGGAAGGCTATGCCCAGGCAAAGGGGTGGCAGATTGCGCCGGACAACCGGGAAGGCCTGCGGGTCTCTTTCCCTAAGGGGGATGGGGATGGATGGTTTTTGCTGCGGCTTTCTGTGCACGACCCCATTTTGCCGCTGAATATAGAGAGCAATACAGCCGGCGGGGTGAGGAAGATTAAGGACAAGCTGGCAGGCTTTTTTACGGGGCATTGTGAAGGGGTCGGCGTGGACGAGGGGACGTTTGCCTGACTTGGAAGCCGTCGGAGGCTTTAGGGATGGGATCCCTGCGGCCTTACCGTTATCATGAAATGAAGGAAAGGAAGGGATACCATGACACCCATAGAGCAAATGGGCCAAAGGGCTAAAGACGCGGCCCGGGCGCTGGCCATGCTGGGCCCGGAAAAAGAATATGCCCTGCTGCAAGCCGCTGGGGCCCTGCGGGCGCATGAGGGGGAAATCCTTGCAGCCAACCAGGAAGATTTGCAGGCTGGGGAGGAAAAGGGGCTGGCCCCTGCTCTGCTGGACCGCCTGCGCCTGACCTCCGCCCGGCTGGAAGACATGGCCCGGGCTATGGAAGAGGTGGCGAAAGCCCCGGACCCCATTGGGCAGGTGCTGTTGGGGGAAAAGCGCCCCAATGGGCTGGCCATAGAAAAAGTCACGGTGCCTTTGGGCGTGGTAGGCGTCATTTTTGAGGCGCGGCCCAATGTTGCCAGCGATTGCTGCGCCTTGTGCGTGAAATCGGGCAACGCGGTGATTTTGCGCGGGGGCAAGGAGGCTTTGCGATCTAACCGGGCCATTGTTTCGGTGCTGGCAGAGGCCCTGGCCGGGGCCGGCCTGCCAAAAGGCTGCGTGCAGCTGATTGAAGACACCTCCCGGGCGTCGGCCCAGGAGCTAATGGGCCTTACGGGGTATCTGGATGTGCTCATCCCCCGGGGCGGGGCCGGGCTGATACGGGCGGTAAAGGAAAACGCCCGGGTGCCGGTTATCGAGACCGGGGTGGGCAACTGCCATGTTTTTGTGGACGAATCCGCAAATATAGATATGGCGGCGGAGATCGTTTTTAATGCCAAAACCTCGCGGCCCTCGGTTTGCAACGCGATGGAAACGCTTTTAGTCCATGAGGCCATTGCTGAAAAGGCCCTGCGCCGGATAGCCGCCCGCCTGGAAGAAAAAGGCGTAGAGCTGCGGGGCTGTCCCCGGGCCTGCCAAATACTGCCCCAGGCAAAGCCTGCCGTGGAGGAGGACTGGGAAACCGAATACCTGGGCCTGGTTTTGGCGGTGAAGGTAGTGGGCTCGCTGGACGAAGCGTTGGCCCATATTGCCCGGTACTCTACCGGCCACAGCGAGGCCATTGTCACCGAAAGCTATGGAAACGCCCAGCGCTTTTTGCAGGCAGCAGACAGCTCCGCTGTGTACGTCAACGCCTCTACCCGTTTTACCGATGGCGGGGAATTTGGGTTGGGTGCGGAAATTGGCATCTCGACCCAGAAGCTACACGCCCGCGGGCCTATGGGGCTTTCACAGCTTACGTCTTACAAATTTTTGGTGCGGGGCAGCGGGCAGGTGCGGTAGAGGTTTTATAATCTGTAGGGAAGAAGCGGCGGCTACCCAGCCTGCCGCTTTTTTGCGTGGCTGGGGCTGCCGGCCCGCTGGTCCTTTTCCATGCGCCGCCAGCGAAAGTAGGTGTAGGTATCGTTTATGAAGAATACGCCAAAGCACACGACTACCGAAAGGTATGCCCAATCCTCACGGGCGGCCAGCAGCCACAGCAGGATGAGGATGAGGTCGTTGGCCCCATAGCACAGGGCAAAGGCCGGGCTGCGCCGGGCGGTCAAGTACATGGCGAGGAAGCTGGTGGTGACGGATACGGTGCTGGGAATCAGGTTGGCGGTATGGAGGGCTTTTAAGATAAAGTAGAACACGGCGGTTACCACCCCAGCCAGCAGCAACAAGAGAAGGGCCTCCTGCTGGGGGAGGCGGCGCACTTTTACTTGGCTGCGCTGGCCGCCGTAGGGGTTTTTCAGCCAGGCCACCAGGGCGTACAGGGACATGGGGGCGGTCATGCCCAGGTAGGTGGCCATTTCTCCGTAATAGGCACACCGCCAGGAGATGATACCGTATAGGGCGCTGAATATTACCATAAGCCCGGGGCCAATGGGGTTCCCTTTGGCGTTGAAGAGAAGGGAAGTCACACCAATGAGGGAGGCCAGAAGCTTTAGGCCGTCACCCCGGTCAAACAGAAGGAAGGCGGCCAGTACCAGGGCGGCAGAGCCACCCCATAGGGCCAGTTCTGCTTTTGTGAAAGGCAGGTGTTTTTTCATAGTTCTGTGTCCCCTTTGCTGCAAAATAAAAAGCACCCGCGTACACATCTTCTAAGACCTGACGATGTGTATACGGATGCGGATACGCTGCACCCCTACCCGGTGGCAGATTTGCGCTTTATTTGGTGGGTCTATTTTAGCATGGGAGATAAGGGATGTCAAGAGGGGGATGCGGGGAGGGAGAGTCCAAAGGCGCGTTTTATGCCTCCGGCGGTATAGGGGCAATGAGTCTCGCCAGCCGGCTCGGCCGCCCCCTAAACACCCCACAAACCCTCCTATAAAGCAGGGTAAACATTCCCTACGGGAATGTCTGATCCTAAAACCAAGTTTACAAACTCATCGCATTTGTTTACAAACTCTTTGCCTTGGACCCACCCATGGGGGAGAGTTGGAACAACGCAGCTAAGCTGCCGGAAATGGCCTTGCCGACGTTTTTTGCCTGCCTTAGATGACAGCGCCTTCCAGCAGGCGCAGGATCAGGGCGTTGGACACCAGAAACCCTTCTGGGGTGAAGCTTACGGACTCTTCCCCTATTTTTACCAGACCGGCCGGGCACCGGCCCGCGTTTTGACGGAGTTTTTCAAACCACGCGCCCCCTTTTTCCCCGAAGCGTTCTATGCAGTCTGCTTTCACGAGCCCCTGGTTCAGCCGCAAGCGAAGCATAGCAAACTCTTCGGGGCCGCCCCCCGGCCCGTCTTCGATAGGCGCCTGGCCTTGTAAAAAACCATCCAAGTCCCGGGGATAGTAAAACCGCCTGCCGCCCCAAAAGGAGTGGGCACCGGGGCCGATGCCAAGATACTCTTCCCCGCGCCAATAGGTGAGGTTGTGGCGGCTTTCCAGGCCGGGGCGGGCAAAATTTGAAATCTCATATTGCCGGTACCCCAGCCGGCCCAGCTCTTGCACGCAGAAAAGGTACTGTTCAGCCACTTCGTCATCTTCGGGCAGGCATATTCCAGCTTCTGCAAAGGGCGTGCCTGGTTCGATCTTCAAAATGTACGCCGAGATATGCCCTACCCCCAGCCCGGCCGCAAACCGGATGGATTTACCCAGCTTTTCCCGGCCCCCCCCTGGCAGGCCCAGCATTATGTCCAGGGAAATATTGAAGAGCCCGGCCGCCTGGGCTAGCTTTACCGCTTGGGCGGCTTCTTCTGGGGTATGCCTGCGGCCCAGCAGGTGCAGCTCGCCGGGGTCTGCCGACTGCATCCCCATAGACAGCCGGTTGAAGCCGGCTTGCCGTAGTCCCTCAAAAAAGGCCTGGCTAACCCCGGTGGGGTTTGCTTCCACGGTTATCTCGGCCCCGGCTGCGATGGAAAAGGTGCTGCGGGCCCCATCCAGTAGGACAGAAAGCCCTGGCACCCCCAAAAGGCTGGGGGTGCCGCCGCCGAAATACACGGTGTCAAACCGGGCTCCGGCCCACGTCTTCATAAGAGCCTGGGCTTGTTGGATATAAGATTCCATCCCGCTGGGGGCGGCGGGGCGGGAGTAAAAATCACAATAAGGGCACTTGCCCGCGCAAAAAGGTACATGTATATAAAGCCCAGCCATAAAAAACCTCCTTCCCACGTCAAACACAATCCACCCCTTCCCCATAATGCCGCCCCACTGGCGTTGGGGGTCCAGGGGGAGTCACTCCCCCTAGCAGGGTTTGGGGCAGCGCCCCAAGACCTTAAGCCGCGAACAGTTCCGGATGCATGCGGCTGTAATGAAAAATAAGCTGCTGGGCCAGGCCGGCATTGCCGCCGAAGTCCCCGGGGGAGAAGCCGGGCAGCAGCACCTGCATGGCGCGCTTCATCCATACGTCCAAGGGGAAGCACTGGGTGCGGTGGAAGCCGTAGAGCAAGGCACATTCGGCTACTTTGGGGCCTACGCCGGTTATCTTTTGCAGTTGCTGGCGGGCGTCCTCCAGGGGGGCTTGGGCGATGGCGGTAAGGTCTACCTGCCCGGCTGCTACCTTTTGGGCGGCGTCAATCAGGGATTTAGCCCGGTACCCAGCCCGCAGGGGGGCCAGGGTCTCGGGGGTCTCGCCGGCTAAGGCCTGGGGCGTAGGGAAAGCGTATTGCCCGGCACCCGGTATGGGCTGGCCCCAGCCCTCGCATAAACGGGCCAGGATACCCTTGATGCGGGGGATGTTGTTGTTTTGGGACACGATAAAGGAGCATAAAGCCTCCCAGGGCTCTTGCCGCAGGATGCGGATGCCGGGCGCAAAGGCGGCGGCTTGGGCCAGTATGGGGCTCATGGAAGAAAGAGCAGCGTATTTTTGGGCGTAGTCTTCGGCCAGGTCAAAGTACGGGGCCCATAGGGTGTCAAAATCTTCTTGGGTGCAGGCAAAGCTTACCTCCCCTTGGGATTCCCACAGGGTAAGCGCCTGCCCCTGGGCCACCCCCTGCCAAGCCCCCGGCTGGCCGGGCACTGGGGCCCAGCGGAAGGCCTGGCCGCAGTCTAAGGTCTGGGGGAGGCTGAAGGGGGCGGGGATGGTGAACATCTTTTCCTGCATGAGTTTGGCGCCTCCTTTCCGGTTGATAGTCTGCCAAAAAAATCCGGAGGATGGCGGTCCTCCGGGAATCTGCTTTTGTTTCTGGGACTATTATACGGGGTCTTGGGGGCAAAGTCAAGAGTGTTTAGGCTGCCCCCATAGGCCAAACACAAAACCGCGCCCACGGGGTACCAGCAGCGAGAGCTGGGTACGGCAGGTGGGTGCGGTTTATTTTTGAATCAACTTATTTCTTAGCAGGGGTGCAGGGCTTACTCCCAGCGCCCTACTTACGTAGCCGAGGCAGCAAAAGAAGGATCAACAGCCCAATTGCTTCAAATAGGAAAAGGATAAAGGAGGTAAGCTGGCGCATGCCGCCAAAGCAGGCCATAAAGGCTACCAGAACAAAGCCGCAGACCACGATGGCACACTGTATGGCCACCAAAAGGCCCACCATGCGTTTTTGCTCCACGCAGGCGGCAATGACGCTTATCATAGATTCCATACGGCCTTTGGTAGCGGCCACCGCATCGGCCCGGGGCAGGACCTGGCCCGTAAGCTTCTGGGCCTCTTCCCCAAGCTGGCCGTCCAGTATGCCTACAGAGGCGGTGTCAATGCCAAACAGCCGGGACACCAAAGACGGGGCTACGTTGGGGTCGGTGGTGCGCACCAGCACCGTAATACCGCTGTCCTCCAGGCGCTGCAGCTCGTTTTTCTTCCGGCGGTCCGCGCCGTAGGTGAGCACCAGCATGGCCACGGCCGCAGTGTCTACCGCAATGTAAACAATAGACTTGTTGCCCGAGGCGTACTGGGTTTCTTCCTCCCGGGCGGGCAGCTCGATGCGGTTATTGATAAGCAGGGCCCGGTTGCCAATGTAGACTTTGCTGCCGTCTACCCAGCCTACAATGCCGCCGCCAGGCTCGTAATGGCATTTCTCCACTTCGGGCAGGGCGTCTTCGTTTTCGCTGATCACTTGGTCAAATACGCTGCTTAAGGGCCCGCCAACTTCTTTCATCAGGGCCGAGGCAGACATGATAGCCTCTTCCGCGCTGGTGCGGTCCCCAAAGGTCTTGATACCGCCCAGCACCACAGTGCCCGGGGGGAAGAGCTCGCCAGCATCCACAATGACCGCGTTGACGTTGCCCAGCTGCTCTACAGCTTCATAGCTTACCACCATAGCCCCGGCCCGCCGGGCGGTCTTGCAAAGGCGGCTTAGGGGCAGGTTTACTGCCAGCATGTTGCCGGCGCATACGCAGGCGCAGCTAGCCGCCGCTAAAGAGCTGAGGGCCGTAGACACGCTTTTCGTCACCAGCAGGCTGCAAATGCACAGCACCAAAGAGGACAGCAGCCCAATGGGCGCCAGCAGCTGGGAAAAGGATTCGGTGGGGTCGGGGCTGTAGGAAAGCTCTAAAAACCGCTTTAAGAACCCGGCCCGGCACTGGTAGGCAATCAGGGGCTTTTCGGCCACCACGTCCTTTGTCATTTTCAGGGAGGTGTTGTAGTCGTCAAAGGTGCACACGGCATATTTCTGTTCTTTAGAGGAGACAAACCGGAAATTGCTGTGTATCCGCCGTATCATAGTCAGCTTGCCCGCCGCGTTTAAGAACAGCAGGGAGGTAAGCACCACCGCGTACAGGTGCAGGCTGCCGTCGGCCAAGTCCCCCTGGAAAAACACCGCGCCCAGGGCCTGCACAGCCACGGCCACGGCAGCCACGGCGCAGGCGCTGTCTGAATTGGCGCTTAAAGAGAACAGCGCCTTAAGGCCGTTGCCCACGGTGCGGTAACAGATGCCAATAGACACGCCGCTGAGCACCACGGTAAGGATAATATAAATCAGGGGCATAGAGCCCACTTCCCCGCCGGCGGCGAAGCGGCCGCCAAAAATCAGGTTCACTACGGCTAAAATCAGGGTGCACACGCCGGTAATCATCATGCGCATAGACAGCTCGTGCATGTCCCCCCGCAGCTCGTGGGCAATGGACCGGGCGTCTTCGGGCCCGGTGTAGTCTTCTATGGATTCGCCGGGGTCTGCGCTGGGGGCCTGGTCCTCAAGGGGCAGGTTCACTTCCAGCTTTTTGTTTTTCACCCGGTGCTGGGGCGC
The DNA here is from genome assembly GCA_009917445.1 of bacterium D16-76. Classification (GTDB taxonomy): domain Bacteria; phylum Bacillota; class Clostridia; order Oscillospirales; family Acutalibacteraceae; genus Acutalibacter. The sequence continues at coordinate 101,390 of QZEE01000013.1, forward strand.
AGCCTCTGGGGGCGGGGCCTGGGGAGCCGGACGCGGCGCGGCGTCTTCGGAAAGAAGGGCGCTTTGCAGCACGTCCGCATGGAGGATATGGGTAGGGATGCGCCTGGGCCGGTACTCATAAGCCGCCTTTACATAGGGGATGTCCGCCATAGGCCGGGGGGCCGGGGGGCGCTTTTGGGCGGGTACGACCACCGTGGCATCCTGGGCAGGCGGCGCGGCTTCTGTGGCGGCTTCCGGCTGGGGCGCGGGCCCTGGCCCGGGGGCCTCTTCTGGCGCGGCTTCCTCTGTAATGGGGGGCTGGGCTTCCTGCCCCTCTTCGGGGAAGGGCTCTGCCTGGGCTTCTTCCACTGGCGCGGGGGGCTCTTCCAGGCCAGGGGCCTCCATCGGTTCCGGCTCTTCTTCCGGAACGGGGGCCGCTGCCTCTACAACGGCGGGCGGGGCTGCCTGGGCTTGGGCCTGGGCAAAATCCAGGATCTTATTGACGGCTTCCTCGCTTACCGTAGGCTCGTCCTCTGGGATATCCGGCACCCGCTGCAGCTCTATGGTGCTGTTAAGGACATTGAGCTTGATTTCCATGGTGGCATCGCTGTTGTCCCCCACAGCAGATACCGGGGCCGGGGCAAGGATGCCAAACTCCCCGCCAGCCTCTTCCCCTTCTTCCCCGGCGGCTTCCACCGCCTGGGCCACCCGGCGGCGGCGCTCTTGCTGCAGGCGCTGGAAGTTTTCTTCCACCTCCTGGTCAATGGCTGTGGTGGAATCGTCAAACAGGGCCTTGAAGCTGTCCCCGCCAGGGGCAAGGTCTTCGGGCACATCGTTATCCAGCCGGTATTCGTCCAAGGGCTTTAGCTGGATGCCGTAGTACATATCCTCGCCCTCGTCAAAATCCGGCATTTTTTTCCGGCGTCCAAAAAGGCTGCGCTTCTTTTTTTTCTTTTTCCCCGGCGCTTCCGGCGGTGCCGGTTCCTCTGTCGGGACGGCTTCCGCCTGGGCGGCGGCCTTTTCCTGGCGGGGGAGCTCGATAGGGGCGGGAGCTTTTGCTAGGGAAGGGCCTTCCTCCTCTGGGGCAGGCCCTTCCGCCGGGGCAGGCGCCTCTTCCTGGGCGGGGACGCCGTCCCGGCGGGCGCGTTCCTCTGCCAAAATATCTTCCAATGTGAATTCCGGTTTATCAGCCATGGCCTATTGGTCCCTCCTTATAGGGTCGAACGCCTGCAGCCCGCTTCTCTGCCGGGCCACCTCGCAGCACAGCACGCCAGCTGCCACCGAGGCGTTCAGCGAATTGACCCTGCCTTTTACCGGCAGGGAGAGCACAAAGTCCGCCTTTTCTTTTACTAAGCGGCCTACCCCCCGGCCCTCCGAGCCGATGACCAGGGCGCAAGGCCCCGTAAGGTCGGCCTGCACCCAGGGCCCGCCGTCCATGTCGGCGGCGTAGACCCACACGCCCCTTTCTTTCAGCTCATCCAAAAGGCGGGGCAGGTTGGTCACCCGGGCCACGGGTATGTGCTCAAGGGCCCCGGCCGAGGCTTTGTCCACGGCGTAAGTAAGGCCCACGCTGCGCCGCTTGGGCACAAGTACCCCGTGGGCCCCGGCGCACTCGGCGCTGCGGATGACGGCCCCCAGGTTGTGGGGGTCCTCCAACCCGTCGCAGATGACAAAGAAGGGGGGCTCGCCCCGCTCTTTGGCCCGGGCGAAAAGGTCTTCTACCGTGGCATACTCCTTTGCGGCGGCCACGGCCACTACACCCTGGTGGTTTTCCCCGGGGCACAGATAGGAAAGCTTTTTTATGTCCGCCTCTTTAATGGCGGCGCCGGCCTCTTTGGCCCTGGCGATAAGGGCCAGCAGGGCGCCGCTTTTTTCGCCCCGCTGTACATACAGGCTGTCAATGGCCCGGCCGGCCCGCAAAGCCTCGTTTACAGCGTTGCGCCCGGCAATGAGGCCCTGGTCCCGGCGGTTTTCTTTTTGGTTCTCCACCATACGGCGCACATCCTTTAGAAACGGGGGAAACCCCAGTCAAGATACTGTCCTATATATTGTAACGTATTCTGCTGCAAATTTCAAATAAAAATGCGTATTTTACCGGATTTCACCCGACAAAACCCGTCTTTCCGGGACATTTACCGTCCCTCTTCCCCTTATACGGGCGTTTTCCCCGGTTTTGCACAGGTGCATGTGGAAAACTCTGTGGAAAATGTGGAGAAAGCCATGGGGCGCAAGGGGACGGGCTGTGGAAAAAAGGATTGCATAAGTGCCGGGCCGCGGTGCGGAAAAGACGTTTGCCCCCTGCAAGTGGGGGAGGGCGCTGCCGGGGACAATATATTTTTTAACTTTTTGTTTTCCGCTGAGGCATATGTAACCGCAATTTATGGTACTTACTGGGGGCAGATGTGGAAATACCAGCTGCTAAATAAAAAACATCCCCACGAGCCTTCGCTTGCGGGGATGCTTTTTTGTTTCAGCTTGATTTCTACTTGCTGTAGGGCCATGTGGTTTATTCTGCAAGTAGCAAAGTCGTTTATCTATCCGATCCTTGGACCGGATGCCCATACGGCAACAGTAAGAGCAAATTACTTGCTCTTAATAGCCGCCTGTGCAGAAAGGTAAAAACAAGGGGGTTTTTGAGGAACATTCCGTTGTCCTCATTCTCTTTCCTATGTAACGAGGAAATCTGTTCGATTTCCTCTAACTTCACAACAGCTCTGCTCTTTCGCCCTTCTGCTGTAAAGGTTGCCTTAACATCAGCCGTTCCAGTCAAATTAACATACCAATCAAAAGTAGTATCGGATGTTGGTGTTACCCTATATACAAATTGATTGATGACTTCCTCGCTTACCTTTGTGCCGCTGAAATCTATCAGCCTATTCAGTGTACTGATAATCCCATCTAATTCAAATTCTCGTTTCGGCTGTTCGTCATTGGGTGCTTGATTTAATTTCTCCTGTAACTGCTGAATTTCGGTATCAATAGGCTTTCTCATGGCTTGATATTCTTCCTTTGACAACTCGCCATCTGCCCGCATAGCAATAAGATTGGTTAATCGGGTCTGTGCCTTTTCAATCTTTACTTTGATGGATACCGTATCATGCTGATTTTCATTAAGGCACCACCGCACAAAACAATAGACACCGAGGAAGAGATAGTGATATAATAGACACATGAATAAACAAATA
>QZEE01000139.1 GCA_009917445.1 bacterium D16-76
TGCGCCCGCTCAAAATTCTTGACCGTGATTTCTATCTGCCGCAAAATGGTTTCACTGTTCCGGCTTACCGCTGTGCCCAGGGCTGTAACGGCGGCTGGGGTGTTAAAGTCGAACACGCTCAAAAGGTCCTCATGCTGCAAGTAGCTGTCCGGGTCCAGGCCGCAGCGGGCCAGCAGCACATAATGGGTGCTGGCGGCACAAGCCTCGCAAAAGCTGGCCTTGATGTTGGCCTCGTCCAGTTCCTCCAAAAAAGAACCTGCCACACTGTCCAGTATATCATCCTGGTTTTCTTCCCAGCTTTCCTCCGCTAAAATCCTGGCGGCGGATTCCAACTGCCATTCCAGCCCCATTTCATCGGAAATGTCATACTGGTTAGAAAGCGCCTGGGCTGCGGCCCTCTGGTTTTGCCCATTCAGCGCCCAAAGGTAGGGCCGTCTGGCATCCTGGCCCCCCACAGTGTCCCCGATGTCAAATACATACTTCACCTGCGGCCCGCCCTGGCTGGTATCTACGATAGCAATGCCCTTGGACCCCCTGCGCACAGCCCGTCCCATGCGCTGCTTCCAGAGGTCGAAGCTGGCGCAGGCGGTAGCGTCCGGGCGCTGGGCATAGATCATCACCTGTTCGTGGTAGGGGTATTT
>QZEE01000140.1 GCA_009917445.1 bacterium D16-76
CGGCAGCTCCGGGTGGCGGCTTACTGCCGCGTTTCCACGGCCCAGGAGGAGCAGCTAAACAGCTATGATGTGCAGGTAAGGTACTACACCGAGAAGATCCGAAGCGAGCCGAAATGGGCCTTTGTGGGCATCTTTGCGGACAGAGGACTCTCCGGAACCAGCACCAAAAAGCGCGACGAGTTCAATAAGATGATTAAGCAATGTCGGCGTGGTAAAATTGATATGATTATTACCAAATCCATCAGCCGGTTTGCACGGAATACGGCTGACGTGCTAAAATATGTGCGAATGCTGAAAGAGATTGGCGTTGACATCTTCTTCGAGGAACAGAATATCCACAGCACTCAGCCGGGGGCTGAGTTTTATATCACGATTTATGGTTCCATTGCTCAAAGCGAATCGGAGAATATCAGCGCCAACGTCATATGGGGAAAGAATCAGAGCGCTAAAGAGGGCAAAGTTCCCTTCCAGTACAAGCGGTTTCTGGGCTACCGGCGCAGGCCGGACGGCAAGCCTGAAATCGACCCGGAGCAGGCCGAGGTTGTGAAACGAATTTATGGCAGCTTCCTAGCCGGGGACAGCATGACGACCATCGCAAACACACTGACTGCAGACGGCATACCGACGCC
>QZEE01000141.1 GCA_009917445.1 bacterium D16-76
AAAATGCCGTTCTGCCCGTTCACCACCTTGAAATCGTCCACCACCACGCCGCCGAAGTTGACGCTGGCAAAGCCTATCAGCTTGCCCTGGGGCTCAATGGGCCGCACCGATACCTCGATGGGGATAGTGGCGGCGGCAAGGTTCTGCTCCACCCGGAGAGCCACGGCCTCGTCCACGCTGATGCCCTGGTGTTTTGCCAGCTCCGCGATGGGGGCCTCGAAAATCAGACGGCGCATTTCCTCCTGGGCGGCCTCCGCCATTTCAGCGGTCTGAACCGCCGTCTGTGTGTTCGCCATAGATAAATCCTCCTTTCCGGGACGGGGGATGACCGCCCCGCCCATATAGTCATAGCCTGCCGCGTGTATCGCGGACAGTGTTTCCGCCGATACCGTCCCGCCCAAGAGCAAGTCCGTATCAGCCATGAACGCCAGCATATCCTGCTGGGTAAATTCTTCCGGGAGCTTGCCGCCCCATGCCCGGCGCATTTCACCCTCCGGGCCCAGCTTATAACGCCTCGGCATATCCGGCCTCCTTTCACGGACTTTGGGACAAAATGTCCCGAAGTGCCGCTAAATCAGTGGGCCCCGAAGATGCTCCGGGCGATTGTCCCGG
>QZEE01000142.1 GCA_009917445.1 bacterium D16-76
CCGCGCCCGATCTTCTTTTTAGTCGTACACTTTGCAAATGCCGCCGTTGTTCATCAGCCAATGCCAGCCCGCACAATCGAACCGAATAAAATTCCAGTCCGTAGCGTCATAATACGGCGTGCCGATAATCTTAACGCGGCTTGCCTCAAAGCCGAATTCTTCACACACCTTCACGCGGGCGGCCTCTTCCGTGATTGCTTCGGCGCAATTATTCACGATCCACTTTTCGCGGCTTTCCTGATATGCGACGATCGCAAGAGGATCACGCAAGCACCACTTGTAACGGGCGTATTGGTAAACGTCGCTTGCAGTAATGGCCTTTTTGTCTACCAGCGCAACAAGCACGCTGTAAACGTCTGCCGCCGCGCCCTTGTCCTTCGGCTCTGCTTCCGTCAAAAATTCTTCTTCCGAAAGAAGAATGCCCCGGCGGGTTTTCCACAACCGATCATACCCGGCTTTCAATTCTGCTTCGGTCTGGTAGTTGTACCCGCGATCAAGCACGAATTTTTCAAACTCGTTCAATTTGCTGTAATCCGTTGTTTCGCTTCTGATCTTCTGCTCCAGCAAGTCCCCATAATGCGGCGGCTCTTCCGCGGCGGTTTC
>QZEE01000143.1 GCA_009917445.1 bacterium D16-76
CCCGATTGGGACATATTCTTTGCCCGTACTGTCTCGGACTTTTACCAGCGCACCGGCTACCATATCGGCTTCAACGGTCGCAGCAGCGGCTACCTGGTGCTGTACGAGGCGGAGGCAAACGAGGACGGCACTTACTCACTTTATCCCGGCCGCTCCATCGACATGTACGAGGACTTTGCCGGCTGGGATATGCAGGACCTGCGCGGCCGGGTGGAGCTGGTCCAGGATTTTGACAAGACCTGCGACCGGCTGCGGGAGGGCTTTGTCTTCATGCTGGAGCACTATGCCCCCGGCCAGTACACGGAAGTCAAGAGGATACCCCACCGCGTTATGGAACCCACCGGCAAGAGCCTGCTGGCCTGATGGAAGGAGGAAAACCTTTGCAACCTACCCCACAGATTATCGTCCGCAACTTCGAGCAGTGTGAGCGCATACTTTGTACTGAGACCGGAACCCTGGACAATTTAAACCTGTCCAACATTATCACGCGTCTTATCCAAGACGTGGGCCGCTTCTGTGAGCGCTTCGCCAGCGATTTCATTATCAGCTGGGATATGGTTCGCAAGCAGCTGGAACCCCGTCCTGTCACAGAGCCTTACTAT
>QZEE01000144.1 GCA_009917445.1 bacterium D16-76
AAAATGCCGTTCTGCCCGTTCACCACCTTGAAATCGTCCACCACCACGCCGCCGAAGTTGACGCTGGCAAAACCAATCAGCTTGCCCTGGGGCTCAATGGGCCGCACCGACACCTCGATGGGGATGACAGCCTCCTGCAGAACAGCGTCCGTCCGCATCTTTACCGCTTCGTCAATGGTAACGCCCTTGACCTCGGCCAGCTCCGCGATGGGAGACTCGAACAGCCAGCGGCGCTCCTCGGCGGCAATCTGCTCCGGGGTAAGTAATACGTCGTTGCTCAAATCTTCTTCCTCCTTTCCGGGCCGGGGGATGACCGCCCCGCCCATATAGTCATAGCCTGCCGCGTGTATCGCGGTCAGGGTTTCCGCTGATACCGCCCCTTGCAGTTGCAGGTCGGTTTCAGCCATGAACGCCAGCATATCCCGCTGGTCAAATTCCTCCGGGAGCTTTCCGCCCCATGCCCGGCGCATCTCACCCTCCGGGCCCAGCTTGTAACGCCTTGGCACAGCACACCTCCCCTCCGGGCCTTTGGGACAAAATGTCCCGAAGTGCCGCTAAATCAGTGGGCCCCGAAGATGCTCCGGGCGATTGTCCCGG
>QZEE01000145.1 GCA_009917445.1 bacterium D16-76
CAAATTGCCCTACTTCCTGCGGCTTTACAGGGACTATCTGGACATGGCCCAGGATTTGAAAAGCGACATGAGGTCCCGGGCCATCCTGGAGCCTCGGAATCTCAAGGAGCGTCACGACCTGCTGGCCGCCCGGGTAAATGAGCTGAAGTCCCGGCCAGACAACGAACGCTTCCAGCAGGCCGTTGACGAGGGCCTGTACGGGTGGGCCCAGGAATACGCCAATGACAGCTACCGCGTGGTCTACCCCATGAAGCGCAGCGACTTGACCACCGAGGGCCAGCGGCTCAATCACTGTGTGGGCATGAGCTCCTACTTTGAAAGGCACATTCTAGGCCACCAGATGGTGTTCTTCATCCGCAAGGCGGCAGAGCCGGACAAGCCTTACTTTACCGCTGAAATCGACACGGACACCGGGCGGATTATCCAGCTGTACGGCTTTGGGGACTGCTCCGCGCCCAAAGAGGTGCGGGCGTTTACGGAGGGGTTTTGCAGGAAGATTCTTCGGTGGAAGAGTATGGACATACGGCGAGAAGCCGCATAAATTTTGCA
>QZEE01000146.1 GCA_009917445.1 bacterium D16-76
GTACACGTTTTGATAATTCCTGGCAGAAAAGAGGTGGTTATGGGTGGTGAATACCCGCGAAAACCTGGCTTTGGTCGTGGAATATGAGGAGCTTTTGCGGTACTGCCCCATGCTGGAGGTGGACCCCAAAACCGTGCAGGAGCTGGACAGGCACACCTTGCAGGTGCTGTCCAACACGGCGCGCTCGAATTTAGCCCGGCAGCGTGAGCTGCAGCGGCAGGGCATCGCCCAGGCAAAGGCCCAGGGGGTGCGGTTCGGCAGGCCAAAGGCTAAGGCGCCTAAAAACTTCGCGGGCATTGTGCAGGCGTGGCAGGAGGGGCAGATCTCCCGGACAGAAGCCCTGCAGCAAAGCGGCCTGAGCGAATCCACCTTTTACCGCTATCTAAAAAAGCTGCGGGAACAAGGCTAGTGCTTATGCGCGGGCCGTAAAGGCTGTGCGCTTTACATAAGCAAATTTTCAGAGGAAGGAGAAGTGCAAATATTTTTTAACGATCTTTGCTCAAAAAATTATAAAGGAGGAACGAAATCAAATGAGCAAGAAAAT
>QZEE01000147.1 GCA_009917445.1 bacterium D16-76
ATGAAAACCTACGGCTATATCCGCGTATCCAGCACAGACCAGAACGAGGGCAGGCAGCTTGTGGCCATGAGCGCCAAGAAGGTACCCAGGCAGAACCTCTATATGGACAAGCAGTCCGGCAAGGATTTCCAGCGCCCGCAATACAAACGGCTGGTAAAAAAATTAAGGCCCGGCGACCTGCTCTACATACTGAGCATCGACCGCCTGGGCCGCAACTATAAAGATATACAAGAGCAATGGCGGGTATTAACAAAGGAGAAAGGCATTGACATCTGCGTGTTGGACATGCCGCTGCTGGACACCCGCAACGGCAAGGATTTGATGGGCGCCTTTATTGCGGACCTGGTGCTGCAAATCCTGTCCTTTGTGGCGGAAAACGAGCGGGCTAACATCCGCAGCCGGCAGGCAGAAGGTATTGCGGCGGCGAGGGCCAGGGGGGTGCGTTTTGGCAGGCAGGCAATAGAGATGCCGCCCCATTTCGGGCAGATTGTGCGGCGATGGGAGAGCGGAAGGATTACAGTGGGCGAAGCCGC
>QZEE01000014.1 GCA_009917445.1 bacterium D16-76
CCGTCGTCGGAAAACCCGACAACGGGAAAACCGACGTCGGAAAATCCAACGCAATTAAATAAAGATAGAGTAACTAATGGCAAGCCTCCCGCAAATCCCTACAAATGGACGGCCAGAACAATTTCGGGCATTTTGGAGCGTGTCGAGTATTTAGGCCATACGGTCAATTTCAAGACCAGCAAACCATCGTTCAAGAGCAAAAAGACCGTTTGGAATAACCCGTCTGAATGGGTGATCTTCGAGAATACCCAAGAGCCTGTCATTGAGGAAAGCGTGTTCCTGATTGTTCAGAATATCCGGCAGGGACGCCGCCGCCCGACCAAGATGGGGGACATGGGTATGTTCTCCGGGCTGGTGTACTGCGCCGATTGCGGCGGCAAGATGTATCTTTGCCGGGCTAACCACTTCAAGCCGGAACAGGAGTATTACATTTGCTCCACCTATCGAAAAGACCGTACCCTGTGCAAGACGCACTCCATCCGCCGTGTCGTGCTGGAAGAAATCGTACTGCGGAACCTGCGGGAAGCGATCTCCTATGTGACACAGTATGAGGACGACTTTATCCAGCGGGCGGCGGAACGGAGCCTGCGGGAGCGTGACAAGGCGCTGGCGCAGAAAAAGGCTGTGCTGGCACAGTCTGAAAAACGCATCGCGGAGCTGGACGTGATCTTCAAGAGAATTTACGAGGACAACATTTCCGGCAAGCTGTCCGATAATCGGTTTATCAAGCTGTCCCGTGACTATGAACAGGAGCAGGAACAGTTAAAGGCCGTCGTGGAAACCCTGGGGCGAGAAGTGAAACAGCAGGAGCAGAAGAAAACCAACGTCAGGAAGTTCATTTCTGTGGTGAAGAAGTACACGGACATGACCCAGCTTGACGCCACCATCCTGCGTGAGTTCGTGGAACAGATCAGGGTGTCCGACACCTACACGACCGACGAACAGCAGAAGCGGGTGAAAATCCGGGAAATCGAGATCGTCTATAACTTCATTGGTGCGTTTGATTTTGAGGGAGCGCGGGAGCAATCCCAAACTGCCCAAGACAAAAATAATGCGAAAGTCGGCGCAGCTTGACGCTACGCCGACCCTCGCTTAAAATGTTTTCTTACGTTACCAGCCTATTGTGCCGGGCCTTTCATTTTTGGGGGGCGGGGGGCATATCCATTACTAACCGCAAAAGGAAAGGATGGACCCCATGAAACGGAAAATATTGTGTATGGTACTGCTTTTAAGCTTGGTTTTCTGCGGGATATCCCCCTGGGCCGCAGGGGCCGAGGAGCTTGCTGTCACCGCGCCCTCTGTGGTGCTGATGGAGGCCTCGACCGGGGAGGTGCTTTTTGAAAAGGGAAGCCACGACGTGCGCCCCTGCGCCTCGATTACCAAAGTGATGACCCTTTGCCTGACCTTTGAAGCCATTGAGGCGGGGCAGCTGGGCCTGACGGACACGTTGACGGCTTCGGCCCACGCGGCGTCTATGGGTGGGTCGGACATATGGCTGAAGGAGGGCGAACAGATGACGGTGGATGACTTGATCAAGGCCACGGTCATAATGAGCGCCAACGATGCCGCGGTGGTGCTGGCGGAAAACGTGGCGGGCAGCGAGGAGGCTTTTGTCCGCATGATGAACGAGAAGGCCCAGGCCCTGGGCATGGCCGACACGGTCTTTAAAAACTGCAACGGCCTGGACGAAGAGGGGCACGTTACCAGTGCCCACGATGTGGCGCTGATGAGCCGGGAACTTTTAAAGTACCCGAAGATACAGGACTATACCCTTACATGGATCGACTATGTGCGGGGCGGGGCGACCCAGCTGGTGAACACCAACAAGCTTATACGGGGGTATAAGGGCATTACGGGCTTAAAGACCGGCACCACTTCCCAGGCGGGCAGCTGCATTACGGCTACGGCGGAGCGGGATGGGCTGGGGCTGATTGCGGTGGTGCTGGGGGCGGACTCTACGGACAACCGCTTTGCGGACGCCCGGGCGCTGCTGGATTATGGCTTTGCCGGCTGGGCGGTCAAGATACCGGAGGCCCCGGAGCTGGAGCCGGCCCCGGTAGAAAGGGGCATGGCGGGCACGGTAAGGCTGCAGGTGGGGGAGTGCCCCAAGCTCTTGCTGAAGGCTACGGACACGGGGGCCATTGAGCAGAGCGTGGTACTGCAGGAGGGGATCACGGCGCCGGTAAGCCGGGGGGATGTGCTGGGGAAGGTAGTGTACTCTTCTGGGGGGGAAGCGCTGGCAGAGGTGGAAATTACCGCGATGGAGGACGTGGAGGCCATTACCTTTGGCTCAGCGTTCCAGTACCTGCTGCGGGGCTTCTTTGCCATGTAAGCGGGGAAGGAGGGGCTTTTGGGCTGGCTTCGAAAACTTTTTATGAAGAATGGCGAATCCGCCTTGCAAAACGCGCTGGTTTATTGTAAAATAGGGACATAAGGAAAAATTGCGCCTGGCGTGGGGGGTTCCTCATGCCGTGGGGCGGATAAAAATATCCGGGCGCCCGGCAGGTCTGGGGGCCGGAGAAAAGGGGTTTTTACTATGCCGCTGAAATTGCAAGACGGGTATCTAAAAGGCTTTGTGGCCCAGCACGAGTATGAGGCCATGGCACCGCAGGTGAAAAATGCCCATGACATGCTGGCTGCCGGCACAGGCTTGGGCAGCGATTTCCTGGGCTGGGTCACGCTGCCCGAGGACTACGACAAAGATGAATTCCAGAGGATCAAGGCTGCCGCCCAGCGGGTAAAGGAGAATTCCGATGTGTTTGTGGTCATCGGCATTGGCGGGTCTTACCTGGGCGCGCGGGCTGCTATTGAGTTCTTGAAATCGGACCACTATAACGACATGAAAAAGGATACGCCGGACATTTACTTTACCGGCAACAGCATCAGCTCTACCGCTTTGCAGGAGCTTGTGGCGATTTGCGAGGGCAGGGATATCTCGATCAATATGATCTCCAAGTCCGGCACCACGACGGAGCCGGCCATTGCGTTCCGGGTGTTCCGGGAACTGCTGGAGAAGAAATACGGCAAGGAAGGCGCTAAGGAGCGCATCTTCTGCACCACTGACAAGGCCCGGGGCACTTTGAAGCAGCTGGCCGACAAGGAAGGCTATGAGACCTTTGTGGTGCCGGACAACGTAGGGGGACGCTACTCGGTGCTGACGGCTGTGGGCCTTTTGCCTATTGCTGTGGCGGGGGCAGACATTGACGCCCTGATGGCCGGGGCGGCGAAGGCTATGAAGCTGTATAACGACCCCTGCATAGAGAAAAACGACTGCTATAAGTACGCGGCTATCCGCAACATGCTGTACCGCAAGGGCAAGTGCACCGAAATTATGGTGAGCTATGAGCCCTGCTACACCATGATGAACGAGTGGTGGAAGCAGTTGTACGGCGAAAGCGAGGGTAAGGACCAGAAGGGGTTGTTCCCGGCTTCTGTGGTGTTCTCGACAGACCTTCACTCGTTGGGGCAGTTTATCCAGGATGGGTCCCGCACGATGTTTGAGACGGTGGTGCTTATCGACAAGCCCAAGTATGATGTGACCCTGGGCAATGACCCGGAGAATGTGGACGGCCTTAACTATTTGGAGGGGCGCACCATGGCTTTCATCAACGAGAAGGCTTTCCAGGGTACGGTGCTGGCCCACAACGACGGCGGCGTGCCTAACCTGGTGCTGCATGTGCCGGATTTCTCGGAAGACAGCTTGGGCCAGTTGATTTACTTCTTTGAGAAGGCCTGCGCTATTTCTGGTTATATGCTGGGGGTGAACCCCTTTGACCAGCCCGGCGTGGAAAGCTATAAGAAGAACATGTTCGCCCTTTTGGGCAAGCCCGGCTATGAGGATCAGAAGGCCGAGCTGGAAGCCCGCTTGAACGGCTGAGGGTTACAAAGGCAAAAATCAAGGATGCTACCGCGAAGCGGGCTGCTGGGCCCCCGCGGAATTAAAATAAAGGAGAGTTGTATTATGGTCACTCTTTTGACAGGCAAGAAGGGTTCCGGCAAGACGAAAAAGCTCATTGAGCTGGCGAAGGAGGCAGTGGAGAAATCCAACGGCAATGTGGTGCTTATTGAAAAGGGCCAGAAGCTTACCTACAACCTGCCCTACTCCGTGCGGCTTATTGATTCGGACGCCTACGACGTAAAGGGCGCGGACGCGCTGCTGGGCTTTATCAGCGGCATTTGCGCGGGCAACTACGATGTGACGGATATCTTTGTAGATTCTACCTTGAAGATTACCGGGACGGATGCATCTGTGACGGAGGCTTTGGTGGCTGAGCTTAAGAAGCTGAGCTCTTCTGCGGAGACGAATTTTGTCCTTTCCATTTCCGCGGGGGAGGAAGAGGTCCCCGCCAGTGTACAGGACTGCGTATTGAAGTAAACGGATTGGTAAAAAAGCTGCCGCAAGCCGTAAACGCTTGCGGCGCTTTTTTGCGTTTGCCGGGGCGGGGCGGCTGGGGGGATCCCTATATCTAGTGGCCGGTTGGAAAAAAACCACCAGGCTCTGCCAAAAACCGCTTGACAAACCTTTGCGCAGTTATTATAATATAGCAGTACGGTATACAGGGTTTTTGCGCCCCGATGCAGGAAAGGAAAGGCCATGATCTTAGACCTGAAGCGTTTTTTCCAGTCCGATGGGCTGACGGAGAAGCTTTTACACACCATGGATTTATCCGGTATGGAATTGGGCGGTGTCAAGCCGTTTTGTGCGCCGGTAAAGGTGGAGATGGTGTTTAAGGGCTTTGGCGGCTCGGTAGTGATGCAGGCACAGGTGGAGTATTCGCTGACTATGCCTTGCGACAGGTGTTTTGAGACCGTGACCCAGCGTTTTACCCCTTGCTTTTCCCATACTTTGGTGGGCAGGCTTTCTTCTGAGGAAGACAGCGACGAGCTCATTTTGGTGGAGGATGGCAGGCTGGATGTGGACGGGCTTTTGCGGGAGGATATCTTGCTGGATGTGCCCCCGAAGTTCTTGTGCCGGGAGGATTGTAAGGGCTTGTGCCCTACTTGTGGGAAAAACTTGAACCAGGGGGGCTGCGGCTGTACGCAGGAGGAGATTGACCCTAGGCTGGCGGTTTTACAGAAGCTTTTGTAGTACCGGTGAAAGGAAAAACAGGGTTCCCGGGGGTTATCCCGGGCCCAGAAGTATAAGGAGGTGTACCTCATGGCAGTACCCAAGGGAAAGGTATCCAGTGCGAGACAGAACAAGCGGCGTTCCAACGTGTGGAAGCTTCAGGCTCCCGCTTTGTCGAAATGCCCCCAGTGTGGAGAATACAAGGCACCTCATAGAGTATGTGGCAACTGCGGCTACTACAATGGGCGTGTAGTCGTGAAGAAGGACGCTTAAGGCAGCGGGATGTGGTTTGCTGCTTTGCAAAGCGTTTGCCCTGGTAAGCTGGGGCAGAGGCTGGGCATGGCGTCGTTTTTGCCGCGCCTATGTGGGCTATGGCGTGTTGGGGTGTTCCCGGCGCTGGGCCCTGGGGTGTGAAAAAAATACCTTTGGCAAAGGGAGGGAACGCTTTCGCGCTCCCTCTTTTACTCTTTTAAGGAGGCAGGTGTACGGATGGCCGTTAAAATTGACAGCGTGGAGCCTGGCAGCCGGGCCCAGCGCCTGGGCATACAGGCGGGGGATGTGCTGGTCTCCATTAACGGGCACGGGATCACCGACGTGCTGGATTACCGCTTTTTTGAGACGGAACGGGAGCTGCGCCTTGCCCTTACCCGGGAGGGCAGGCCTTTTACCATCGACCTGGCAAAGCCCCAATATGCCCCGCTGGGCCTGGGTTTTTCTACCTATTTAATGGACCAGCAGCGCTCTTGCCGGAATAAATGCATTTTCTGCTTTATTGACCAGCTGCCCCCTGGCATGCGGGAGACCCTGTATTTTAAGGACGACGACGACCGGCTGTCATTTTTGTTTGGAAACTATATTACCTTGACAAACATTGATGACCGGGAGGTGGACCGGATTTTGCAGATGCGCATTAGCCCCATCAATGTCTCGGTGCACACCATGGACCCGGAGCTGCGCTGCCAGATGATGAACAACCGTTTTGCGGGGGAATCCCTGCGGCACCTGTACCGGCTGGCCGAGGGGGGGATCAAGCTCAACTGCCAGATTGTGCTGTGCCCGGGGGTTAACGATGGGGCACACCTGGCTTATACTTTGGATAAGCTTTTTGATTTGGGGGAGGGCCTTTTAAGCGTGGCCTGTGTGCCGGTGGGCCTTACCCGATACCGGGAGGGACTGTACCCCCTGCGGCCCTTTGACCGGGAATCCGCCGGGGAGGCGCTGGCTGTACTGGAAGCTTACGGGGAAAAGTTTTTGCGGGAGAGGGGTGTGCGGACGGTCTACCCTTCCGACGAATTTTACCTGATTGCCCAGCGCCCTTTGCCGCCTTTGGGTTTTTATGAGGATCTGCCCCAGATTGAAAACGGCGTGGGCATGCTTAGGGATTTGGAGGATGCTTTTCTGTGGGCGCTGGAAGAAAGCGGCCCGTTGAAAGGGGCCCGGAAAGTCACCATACCTACGGGGGAGGCGGCGTTTGCTTTTTTGGATGCGTTGCTGGACAAGGCGCGGGAGCAGTACCCTAATCTGACAGTGGATTTGGTGGCGGTGCATAACGACTTCTTCGGGGGCTCGGTAGATGTAACGGGGCTGCTGACAGGGCAGGATATTTTGAAAAACCTGCGGGGGCGGGATTTGGGGGATGAAATCCTGCTGGCGGGGAACATGCTGAAGGCTGGGGAGGATGTCTTCTTGGACGACATGACTCTGGAGGAATTGTCGCAGGCGCTGGGGGCGCCGTGCCGCCGTGTGCCCAATACGGGCGACGGGCTGTTACACGCTTTGCTGGGGGAGGATGTGCCTGGGGGGGATGGGCAAAACCCCTATGAGGGGGCGGGGTAAACCATCCCCAAAAACGAAAAAGTATGCCAAAAGAAAAGGTTTTTGAAGATTGTTAAGAAACTTTTTCCTCAAAAAAGTTTCTTAACCGGGGTTTGGGGCAGAGCCCCAAAAAAGAAAGGAAGGTGCGCGGCATGGCCAAACCGATTGTAGCCATTGTGGGCCGGCCCAATGTGGGGAAGTCTACGTTGTTTAATAAAATCGTGGGGAAAAGGCTTTCGATTGTGGAGGACACCCCTGGGGTGACCCGGGACCGGGTCTTTGGGGATGCGGAGTGGTGCGGGAAGGCTTTTTCCCTGGTGGACACTGGGGGGATTGAGCCAGCGTCTAAAGATGTGCTGCTGACCCAGATGCGGGAACAGGCGCAGATTGCGATTGATTCTGCTTCGGCTATTGTTTTGGTTACGGATTTGCGGGCCGGGGTGACGGCTACGGATTTGGATGTGGCGGGCATGCTGCAAAAAAGCGGCCTGCCTATTGTGCTGTGCGTCAATAAATGCGACAGCATTGGCGAGCCGCCAGCGGAGTTTTATGAGTTTTATAACCTGGGCCTGGGCGACCCAGTGATGGTGTCCTCGGTACATGGCCACGGCACCGGCGACCTGCTGGACCGGGTGTGTGAAAGCCTGCCGGAAGCTGTTGGGGAAGAGGACGAGGGCAACGCTATCAAGGTGGCGGTGATTGGCAAGCCTAATGTGGGGAAGTCTTCCCTGGTTAATAAGGTTTCTGGGGAAAACCGCTGTATTGTTTCGGATATGGCGGGCACGACACGGGACGCGGTAGATACGACTATTGAGAACGAGTTTGGCACGTTTACATTTATTGACACGGCGGGCCTGCGCCGCAAAAGCAAGGTGGAAGACGCTATTGAGCATTACAGCAACTTGCGGGCAGAGATGGCTGTGGAGCGGGCGGACGTGTGCCTGATTTTGATTGACGCCCAGCTGGGGTTTACGGAGCAGGACTCGAAGGTGGCGGGCATTGCCCATGAGGCGGGGAAGGCGTGCATTGTCTGCGTGAACAAGTGGGACGCTGTGGAGAAGGACGACAAGACTATGGGGGAGATGCGCAAAAAGCTGGAGCAGGATTTTTCCTTTATGTCTTATGCGCCGATTTTGTTTATCTCAGCTAAGACCGGCCAGAGGCTGGATAAGATGTTCGGCTTGATAAACGCTGCGGCCGCCAACAATGCTATGCGCGTTACTACGGGCATGCTCAACGATATTTTGGCCCAGGCAACGGCCCGGGTGCAGCCCCCTACAGACAAGGGGAAGCGGCTGAAAATTTACTATATGACCCAGGCCAGCACCAAGCCCCCTACGTTCGTGTGTTTTGTCAACGACCACGAGCTGTTCCATTTCTCCTACCAGCGCTATTTGGAAAACCGCATCCGCGAGACCTTTGGCTTGGAGGGCACGCCTATCCGATTGATCGTGCGGGAGCGGGGCGAACAAAAATAAAGAGAGGATGAGAGAACATGGTAAATGAGAACGCGATTCGAAGCGCCCTGCTGCTGGGCCTTTTGGCCTGCGGGGTAACCGGCTATTTGCTGGGCAGCATCAATTCGGCCATTATTGTCACCAGGCTTTTTAAGCACAAGGCGGACATACGGGATTTCGGCAGCGGCAACGCAGGCATGACGAACGTCCTGCGCTCGGTGGGCAAGCTGCCGGCGCTGCTGACCTTTTTGGGGGATTTCCTTAAGAGCGTGGCCTCTGTGCTGCTGGGCTGGCTGATCATGTACCTGCTCATTTACGTGGTTCTAGACGGCGAGAGCCCGGAGGGTGTACAGGTGGGCAAGTATGTGGCGGGGGTGTTCTGCATGCTGGGCCATATATACCCCCTTTATTACCACTTCCGGGGGGGCAAGGCCGTGGTTTCTGCAGCCGCTATGATCCTTCTTTTGGACTGGCGGGTGTTCCTGCTCGTTATTGCCACGTTCCTCCTGCTGTTTATTTGGAAGCGCATTATTTCCCTGGCTTCCATCACCTGCGCGGCAAGCTACCCGGTTTATACGTTTCTGTTAACGTATTTCTGCGATTACCGGTCCGAGCGCTGCTCCCTGGGGTACCTGCTTTTTGTTACAGGGGTCTCCCTTTTCATTGGCCTGTTGGTGCTGTTTAAGCACCGCGCGAACATAGGCCGCCTGCGCCGCGGCGAGGAAAAGCCCGTATCCATCGGCAAGAGATAAGGCCGCCCCTGGACCCCCAAAAACCTTTGCCGGGGGGTGGGATTTTATACATTTTAGTTTGTGTTTTTAGAGAGGAGAGGTTGGCATGGATTGTACTTTTAAGACGCCGGAAGGGAATTTTAATTACCGGGTGGCGGCGGTTGTGTCCTATAAGGGCCGGCTGCTTGTGATGACCGAGGGGGAGACGCCCCATTGGTACTTGCCGGGCGGCCGCGTTAAGCTGAACGAGAGTGCGGAAGCGGCCCTTAAACGGGAGTTTGAGGAGGAACTGGGGCTGGGGGCTGAGGTTGGGAGGCCCTTGTGGCTGACGGAAAGCTTTTTTGTTCTGGAAGGGAAGAATGAAAAGTTCCATGAAATTTGCTTATACTATTTGGTGGATTTGCCGTATGCTGGCCTGCCGGATGCCGATACTTGGGTGCAGGCGGACACCGATGGCCATGAACATATTTTCCGGTGGCTTACCCCGGAAGAGGTGCGCGCTACGAAGCTTTACCCGGTGTGCTTGAAGGAGTGTTTTCCGCAGCTGCCAGAGCAGTTGGAGATTGTTACGGTTTTTGAGTGAGGATTTTGGCTTGAAATCGGCTTTTTGCACAAGCTTGGGGTGGCTTGGGATTTTGCCGGCGTCTGTCTGGATGGTTTATATTGACTTTTTTGCCGCAATGTATTATCATAGGGTTTGACCCCCATACTAATTATGTCAATCGAAATCTTGCAGACTGGTGTGCCGGTCGTTAGGAAGTGTAAACTTGGATAAATATGTGATTCGTGGCGGCAAACGCCTGGAGGGCGCTGTGGATATCAGCGGCGCAAAAAACGCGGCGGTGGCGATCCTGCCGGCGGTTATTCTGGCTGACTCCCCGTGCAGGGTGGAGAACCTGCCGGATATTTCGGACGTGAAGACCCTTACCTACATTTTGAAGGAAATGGGCGCGCAGGTGGAGTATTTGGACCGCCATACGGTGGTCATTGACCCCCGGCCTATTAACACCGAGGGCGTGTGCGCGGACGAGGCCCGCAGCATACGGGCGTCTTATTACCTGATTGGCGCGCTTTTGGGGCGGTGCCAGAAGGCATCTGTGCCCCTGCCCGGTGGGTGTAATTTTGGCGTGAGGCCCATTGACCAGCACCTTAAGGGCTTTGAGGCTTTGGGGTGTACCCATAGCTTGGACAGCGGCGGCATGATCTCCGTGAAAGCGGAAGACGGTTTGCGGGGGGCCAACATCTACATGGATGTGGTAAGCGTGGGGGCCACCATTAACATTATGCTGGCTACGGTCAAGGCCCGGGGGCTTACCATCATTGAGAACGCCGCCCGGGAGCCCCACGTGGTGGATTTGGCGAACTTTTTGAACATGATGGGCGCGGACATTTTGGGCGCGGGCACGGACACCATAAAAATACACGGTGTGCAGAAGCTGCGGGGGGCGGATTACTCGATCATCCCCGACCAGATTGAGGCGGGCACCTATATGGTGGCGGCTGCTGCCACCAGTGGGGACGTAACGGTGCGCAATGTCACGCCTAAGCATCTGGAGTCTATTTCGGCGAAGCTGGCGGAAATTGGCGTGGCTATTGAAGAAGGGGATGACAGTGTGCGGGTGTACCATAAGGGGCCCTTGCGCCGTTGTACGGTTAAGACTATGCCTCATCCTGGCTTTCCTACGGATATGCAGCCTCAGATTACTACGCTGCTGTCTATTGTTAACGGGACAAGCATGGTGATGGAAAGCATTTGGGACAACCGCTTCAAGTATGTGGACGAGCTGCGCCGTATGGGCGCCCAGATTACGGTGGACGGCAAAATGGCAATCATCGAGGGCGTCGGCAAGCTGAAAGGCGCGCCGGTGAAAGCGTTGGATCTGCGGGCCGGGGCCGCTATGGTCATTGCGGGGCTCATTGCCGAGGGCACCACGCAGGTGGAGAACATCCAGTATATCGAGCGCGGCTATGAGACGATTGTGGATAAGCTGGCCAGCTTGGGGGCGGACATCTATTATAAAAGCGAGCCGGAACGCGAGATTGCCAAGCTAGGCTAAAGGTTTTTGAAGATTCTTAAGGAACTTTTTCCTCAAAAAAGTTCCTTAAGTGGGGTTTGGGGCGAAGCCCCAACAGGGAGCCTGCGGGTTCCCTGTTTTTTTGGAGGTAGCATATGGCGAGGGTTTGTCCGCTGTTTTCGGGGAGCACCGGGAACAGCTATTACATAGGAAGCCGGTCGGCGGGGCTGCTGGTGGACGCGGGGCGCAGCGCCCGGCAGTTGGAAGGGATGCTGAAGCTTTGCGGCATTGACCCCCTGGCTGTCCACGGTATTTTGGTGACCCACGAGCACAGCGACCATGTTTCGGGTTTGCGGGTGTTTGCGAAAAAGTATGGCGCCCCGGTTTTCTGCACCCCGGGGACTTTGCAGGCTTTGGGCGCCTCTGCCGCGGAATTTGAGGTGCGCCCGCTGCCGGAAGAGCTGGCTATTGGCGGTATGGAGGTTACCCATTTCCCGGTCTCCCACGACTGCGCCCAGCCGGTGGGCTACCGCATACGCACGGCGGATGGGCGGGTGATTGCGGTGGCGACAGATTTGGGGTTCCTTTCGGACCAGGTGAAGGGGGCGCTTTTGGGGGCTGATTTAGCTATTTTGGAATCGAACCATGATTTGGACATGCTGCGCTTTGGGCCTTACCCTTATCCGCTGAAGCAGCGCGTCCTTTCTGACCAGGGGCATCTTTCTAACGCGGCCTGTGCGGGGTTTTTGCCGCAGCTGCTGCAAAGCGGCACCCGGCGCATGGTGCTGGGGCATCTTAGCCGCCAGAACAATACGCCCCAGCTGGCCCTGGACACTGCCCAAGGGGCTTTGGTGCAGGCAGGGTTTGTGCCCGATGTGGATTTTTTGCTGGAAGCGGCCCCGGTGGAGAACCGCCAGGGTAAATCTATTTTGCTGTAGGGGTGGGCTATGCTTGCGGTGCGCGTTGCCTGCGTAGGCAAATTGAAAGAGGAATATTGGCGGGACGCAGTGGCCGAATATGAAAAACGGCTGCGGCCTTTGTGCCGTTTTGAGATTTTGGAGGTACCGGAATCTCGCTTGCCCAGCGCCCCTTCGCCTGGGGACATTGCCCAGGCTTTGGAGCGGGAAGGGGCGCTGCTGCTGCAAAAAAGTACCGGGCAGCTTTGCCCTTTATGCATAGAGGGCAGGCAGGTGGATTCGCCGGGCCTGGCGCGGCTGCTGGAAAAGGCTATGCAGGCCCCCGGGGCCATTACCTTTTTGATTGGCAGCTCCCACGGGCTCTCTCAGGCGGTGAAAGATTCTGGGCGGGGGGTTTCTATGTCGTCCATGACGTTCCCCCATCAGCTGGCCAGGGTTATGCTTTGTGAACAGCTTTACCGGGCGTTTCAGATAATTGGCGGTACTAAGTACCATAAATAGGGCAGGCGTTGTGTAGGGCTGCGGGCGTGGCTTGCGGCCTTGATATGGGGCGAAACCAAGTGCCCCGTCCACGCAAGGACGGGGCACTTGGTTTGTGTTTTTATAGGTCCAGCTTCATGTCGCCGGCGTTTACCCAGCCCAGCTTGCGCAGGGCAAAGTCAAATGCCAGAGACAGCAGGGCGGGCAATACAAAGCAGATGAGAAGGAGCCCGGCCCAGTCTATGGCGGTGACAGACTCTTTTACGCCGGCGGCTACGTCGTTCAGCCAGCCGGAATATACGCCGATCTGCCCCACCAGGCCGCAGGTGCCCATGCCGCTGGAAATGGGGGCGCCGTTCATTTCCATATGGAACAGGCAGGTGGCCAGAGGCCCCGTGACGGCGGAGGCCAGGGTGGGGGCGATCCAGATGCGGGGGTTTCTGATAATGTTGGGCACTTGCAGCATGGAGGTGCCCAGGCCCTGGGCTACCAGGCCGCCCCAGCGGTTTTCCCGGAAGCTGATGGCTGCAAAGCCTATCATCTGGGCGCAGCACCCGGCCACAGCCGCGCCGCCTGCCAGGCCGGTAAGCCCCAGGGCCGCGCAGATGGCCGCGCTGCTGATGGGCAGGGTCAAGGCCATGCCAACCAGGACCGAAACGAAGATGCCCATAAAGAAGGGCTGCAGGTCTGTGGCCCACATGATCAGGCTGCCTACGCTGGCGGCCGCCGCCCCAATGGCCGGGGCGCACAGGTAGGCAAGGGCCGCGCCGGACAGGATCGTCACAGACGGGGTGACTAAGATATCTACGGGCGTTTTACGGCTTACCAGCTTGCCCAGCTCGGCGGCTGCGATGGCAATGAGCAGTACCGCCAGGGGGCCGCCTTCACCGCCCAGGGTGTTGGAGGCGCTGCCTACGGCAGTCAACGAAAACAGCACCAGCGGCGGCGCTTTCAGGGCGTAGCCGATGGCTACGGCCATGGCTGGCCCTGCCATGGATTTTGCGAAGTTCCCGATGTCTTCCAGCACCGTGGCCCCGGCCTGGCTGCCAATGGTGGAGATGATGGTGCCGATAAGCAGCGAGGCAAAGAGCCCCTGGGCCATGGAGCTCATGGCGTCTACAAAGTAGAGGCGGCCGTAATCTTTTACCGTTTGCCATGGCCCTTTTTTGGCGGGCATGGCTTTTTCTTTGTTTTCCATGTGGATTCCCCTTCCGTCAAAAGGGACGGGGGAAAGCAGCAGAGGCGTTTCCACCGTCCCGTGCTTTTTTTAGTGGAGCCGCTTCCAACAGGTCGCGTATCTATATTGGCTATGTTGCCCGGGAAAAGCGCCCGCCTTCAATTGGGGGATCGCCGCCGGAGGCTTTCCGGTTTCTTGGTCGTCCCCACCCTCTAGCCGCGGTGCGCCGTGCCTGGGCCGTCTTGGTTTCCCGATTATCATACCACAGGGGGCACATCCTTGGCAAGAACGTTTTTGGCTTTTTTTGCCTCCGGCGGTTTAGGGGCTTGAGTCTCGCCTGCCGGCTCGGTCGGCTCGGGACGGTTGCCACTGGCAACCCTCGCCCCCTAAAAACCCCGAAGCGACGCTAACGCGCAGCTTTTGCGTTTGCCCACGCTTTGAAGAAGGTGATCCATTCGTTTCACGAATGGACGAAACTTTTGCGTTGGGGCATTTTCTTTTAAAATTTTTGGCTGGATGTTCCCTGCAAAAGTTTCCTGTTGAAAAACAAAGAACCTTGTAGTATACTATATACTGTATAGTTACAGCCCTGGCCCCTCTAATGATAAAGTAAGGATGATAAAACGATGATAGGAACGGATATCGCCATAGACCTGGGAACTTCATATTTTAAGGTGTACCTGGACGGCAAGGGCATCGTGCTTAGCGAGCCCTCCATCATCGCCGTGGACAACCTCACTGATGAAGTGGTGGCCATCGGCACCGAGGCGTATAAGATGCTGGGCCGCACCTCGGAGCGCATTACGGTGTCGCGGCCGCTGTGCAACGGCGTTATTTCCGATTTTTCCCTGGCTGAGCACCTGATCACCTATTACCTGAAGCGCCTGGGCAGCAGCCGAGTGTTTATGCCCCGGGTGGTGGTCAGCGTACCCTGCGGCGTGACCGAGGTGGAAAGGCGCGCGGTGGTGGATGCGATCAGCGCGGCGGGTGTGCGCAAGGTATGCCTGATTGAAGAGCCGGTGGCTGCCGCTATTGGCGCGGGGGTGGATATTGCCGCGCCCCACGGCACGATGATCGTGGATATTGGCGAGGGCACAACGGACATGGCGGTGATTTCTTTGAGCGGCATTGCGATTGCCAATTCGATCCATACGGCCGGGGATGATTTTAACGATGCGATTGTTAAGTACGTCCGGCGTAAGTTTAGCTTGGTGATTGGCGACCGCATGGCGGAAAAGGCGAAACGGGCTATTGGCTGCGCTTACCCCCGCAAGAAGCTGGAGACCTTTGTGCTGAAGGGCCGCAACGCTATGAACGGCCTGCCGGAAACTACGGTGATGAACTCGGATGAAATGATTGAGGCCCTTATTGAGCCGGCTATTTCTATTGTGCGCACGGTGCAGGCCACCTTGGAGGAAACGCCCCCGGAGCTTTTGGCGGATATTTTTACCGACGGCATTTATTTGACGGGGGGGTCGGCGAACCTTTATGGTTTTTCTACGCTGCTGCAAAAAAAGACGAAGATCCCAGTGGTCACCTTTGACAACCCGGAAAACTGCGTGGTGCTGGGCGCGGGGCAGGCTATCCGGTACATAGACAAAATGGACGGGCGCAGCCATGGGAAGATGAACCCCCTGGTGTCTTACGGTTAAAAAATTTTATTGCGCTTAAAAAGGGGCCGCCCCGCAAGGCTGTGAGCTTTGCGGGGCGGCGTTTTTTCTTTTTATTTAGGGGAGGATGTGGGATTCAGCTCGGCTTCAATGGCCCGCAGGATTTGTACGGGGTCGGGTACCCGGGCAAAACGGAACAGGGCACAGACGATGGAAGGGATATCCCCGGGCACGAATTTATCAGACCACACGATTTGCAGGGCAAAGTGTTCGTTGCGGGTAACTTTTGGCACAAACTGGCGGGTGTGGCGCTTTACCCGGCCGCTGGGTTCGGCTACTGGGGATATGTACCCTATTTCCAACAGCCGGTTTACCAGCAGGTGGAAGGTGCTCATGGGCATAGCTACACCGTGCTGCTGCTGGGCCAGCTCTACCACTTCGGGGCGGCTTAACGGGCGCCTGGCATCCCACAGGATCTCCATGAATATCCTTTCCGATTTTGTCAAATGGTCGGGCTTCTTTTTCCCCATACAGCACAACTCCTTTTACCAGGCCCCTGCAACATGGGCTGCCTTCCAACCTGCAGAACATCCTGTGGATGGCTTGCCGGTATCTGCCGACAAGTTTAGAATGAATTGATTATAACACATTTCTTGCATATTGTCACCTGTTTGTAAAAGAAAATTTATTTTCTCCATAAAAAATGAAGGAACACGCCTTGGGACATGCAAAATCTTCCCACGCTGCGGCCGTCCCTTCATTTAGAAGGGCGTTGCACCGGCTTACCATACCAGCATGGCACCGTAAAGCAGCAGGACCAGGCCGGCCGCCGCGCCCAGCACTTTTATGTGGCGGCGGCGGGTAAGGCGCAGGTAGCCTGCGAATTCCCTTAGGATGGCGTTTAAGGTAAAGTACCATTTGGTTTTGGAGCCAAAGCCTATACAGCGCAGACCCTGGCTTTTGGCGATGAGGAGGGCCCGGAACACGTGGTAAGCGGTAGTCACCAGGGCCACCCGGGGGGCGGGGCCTGTCATAAGCGCCTGGGAGAACAAAAGGTTTTCCTCTGTGTTGGACGATTCCCTTTCCAGCAGGATGCGGGTGGGGTCTGCCCCGTGCTCTACCGCGTAGGCTGCCATGGCGTCGCTTTCCGGCAGGTCCTCCCCAGGGCCTTGGCCGCCGGACAGGATCAGCATGGCCCCCGGGTTCTTGGCCAACAGGGACATGCCCCGCTCTATGCGCGCCGCCAGAAGGGGCGGCACGGTGCTGCCCAGCACGCCGGCCCCTAAGACGATGATGTAATCTAAGCGTCGGGCCTTGCGGAAATGGATCAAATTTAAAAGCGCGGAAAGCACGTACATGGCCATAAGGGCCAGCATGTACAGGGCGGAAAAGCTGATGAGGATATACAGGGCTGTGCCGAAAGACCCCCGGGACCAGACGCCCACCATGGGCCAGACAAACAAAAACCCAAACCACAGCAGCGCAAAGCCCAGGGACAGGAGGTTGGAAAGGCGGAGCCCTTCGTGCTTTACCACTTTTACCCCTTCGATCAGGAAAATAAAGAACAGCAGCAGCGGGAACGCCAGAACCAGCAGCACGGCAGCCCCCGCCAGGATCACCAGCAAAAGCACGAGCCAGCTGTAATTCGCTGCCCAGCGGCCGTAAAAAAGGCCGATTATGAGAACCAGGCCGCCCAGGGAAAGCATCAGCAGGAAAAAGGCGGCGCCGCTCCATAGGCTGCGGGGCTCTGCCAGCATGACGGCGGTGAATAGGCCGAGAAACACGGCAAAAACGGCAAACGTGACCTGTACCATATGGATCCTCCTTGTGTACCTCTCTGCAAAAGCATGATATTGCTTCTGCACACAATAGTAGGAAATGGGGTGTATTCCCCCGCCCGTAGGGTGGGGGAATACAGAGCTATCTTTCCCTATTATTTATCTGGAAAAATAATAGCACGGGCGCAAAGGGGAGTCAAGAAAGGGAACCTTACGGTTGCCTTACATTTCTGTAATGCCCGGGCCTGGTAAGGTGGGGCGGGGGGTTATGGTGGGAGGGGAAGCGGCGGGTTTGTGTATGGACAAGGCGGGCTGAATCTTGTATAATGATCTTACGAAAAATTGATTCTAGGGGAGATGCTTTTATGTTGTATCCGATCCAAACAAGTTCCCGGGCCCTTATGGATTTAAGCGGCGTTTGGGATTTCCAGCTGGACGACGGGCAGGGCTTTGCGGAGGAGTGGTTCCGGGGCCCGCTGCCCAGCCCTACCACTATGGCGGTGCCGGCCTCTTATAACGACTTGAAAGAGGGCTGGGCCCACAAGGAGCATTATGGCTGGGCTTTTTACCAGCGCCGCTTTGCGGTGCCTGCTTTTTTGCAGGGGCAGCGCCTGGTGCTGCGGCTGGCGGCGGTCACCCATGTGGGGAAGGTCTACCTAAACGGCAAGCTGGTGTGCGAGCACAAGGGCGGCTTTTTGCCTTTTGAAGCAGAGATAAACCCTTATGTGCAGGAAGGGGAAAACCTGCTGACTGTGGCGGTGGACAACCGTATTGACCACTCGACCCTGCCGGTGGGGGGCGAAAACGGCACGAGCATGCTGGGCGGCAGCGTGGCTAAGGGCGCGCGGCCTCGGAACCTGCCTAATTTTGACTTTTTTAACTATTGCGGCATTACCCGGCCGGTAAAGCTGTATACCACCCCTTGGGGCTATATACGGGATATAGCCCTGAACACCCGCTTGGAGGGCGGGGCGGCTTTGGTGGACTATACCCTGGACACGGTGGGCCAGGGGGAGGCCCGGATGGAGCTGTGGGACGAAAGCGGCCAGAAGGTGGCGGAATCTGCCGGGGCGCAGGGGGTGCTGCGGGTGGAGAAGGCCCATTTGTGGCAGCCTTTGGGGGCTTATCTATATGAAGTACGGGCGTTTTTTGGGGAGGACCGCTACGACCTGCCCTATGGCCTGCGCACGGTTGAGGTGCGGGGCGGGCAGTTCCTGATTAACGGCAGGCCTTTCTATTTTAAGGGCTATGGCAAGCACGAGGACACCTGCCCGGCGGGCCGGGGGCTAAACGTACCCATGAACGTTAAGGATATCAGCCTGATGAAGTGGCAGGGGGCAAACTCCTTCCGCACCAGCCACTACCCTTACAGCGAGGAAATGATGCGCCTGTGTGACCGGGAGGGAATCGTTGTGATCGATGAGGCCCCGGCGGTGGGGGTGCACCTGAATTTCGGCGGCGGGGCAAACTTCAAGGATGGCCGGCGGGTGGATACCTTTGGGCCGGAGGAGGCGGGGGGCATCCGCACCTTTTCCCATCACAAGGACGTGGTGCGGGACATGGTGGCCCGGGACAAGAACCACGCCTGCGTGGTCATGTGGAGCCTGGCAAATGAGGCGGACTCTGGCGGACCGGGGGCATATGATTATTTTAAGCCCCTGTTTGACCTGGCCAGGGACCAGGACCCCCAGCACCGGCCCTGCACCCTTGTTTCGGTGCAGATGGAGAATTTTAAGGAGGACTGCACCCTGCGCCTTAGCGATGTGTTCTGCCTGAACCGGTATTATGGCTGGTATATCTCTGGCGGGGATTTGGACGCGGCCAAAGCTATGATGGAACAGGAGATGGCCTTTTGGGACAGCGTGGGCAAGCCGTTTATGTTTACCGAGTACGGCGCCGACACGGTTTGCGGCCTGCATGACACGACGCCGGTCATGTTTACCGAGGAGTATCAGGTGGAGTATTACAAGATGAACCATGAAGTGGTGGACAAGCTGGAAAACTTTGTGGGCGAACAGGTGTGGAATTTTGCGGATTTTGCTACCAGCCAGGGCATTATACGGGTGCAGGGCAACAAGAAGGGCATCTTTACCCGGGACCGCAAGCCTAAGCTTTGCGCCCATTACCTGCGGGAGAGGTGGACGAAGATACCGGATTTTGGGTATAAATCGAAAGGATAAAACAGGAGGGGTTTGGTATGGACCGGAAAACAGCAAGGAAGCGGGCACAGGAATTGGTGGGGAGGATGACGCTGGAAGAGAAGGCCTCCCAGCTGCGGTATGACGCGCCGGCTATTGAGAGGCTGGGTATACCCGCCTATAACTGGTGGAACGAGGCCCTGCACGGCGTAGCACGGGCGGGCACGGCTACGATGTTCCCCCAGGCTATTGGGCTGGCGGCGGCTTTTGACGAGGGATTGATGGAAGAGGTGGGCCGGTGCATTGCCCAGGAGGGCCGGGCCAAGTACAACGAGCAAAGCGCCCGGGGCGACCGGGACATCTATAAGGGGCTGACGTTTTGGTCGCCAAATGTGAATATTTTCCGGGACCCCCGCTGGGGCCGGGGCCATGAGACTTATGGGGAAGACCCTACGCTTACTTCCCGGCTGGCGGTGGGGTTCATCAAGGGCGTGCAGGGGGAAGGGGAATATTTGCAGGCGGCGGCCTGCGCCAAGCACCTGGCGGCCCACTCGGGGCCTGAGGCCCAGCGCCATGGCTTTGATGCCCAGGTGAGCCCTAAGGATTTGGAGGAAACCTATCTGCCTGCCTTTGAGGCCTGCGTAAAGGAGGGCCGGGTGGAGGCGGTGATGGGCGCCTACAACCGGGTGAACGGGGAGGCCTGCTGCGCAAGCCCGTTTTTGCAGGAAAAGCTGCGGGAGGAGTGGGGCTTTGAGGGCCACTTTGTTTCGGACTGCGGGGCCATAAAGGATTTCCACGAGAACCATGGGGTCACGGGGCGGCCGGAGGAGTCGGTGAAGCTGGCGCTGGAAAACGGCTGCGATGTGAACTGCGGCTGTACGTATCAGAAAATCCTTAACGCGGTGGAAGAGGGGATTTTGGAGGAAAGGTACGTGACAGAGTCTTGTGTGCGGCTGTTTACCACCCGCTTTTTGCTGGGGATGTTTGACAAGACCGAATATGACGGCCTGGGCCAGCTGGATGTGGAGACTGGGGAGCACCTGGCCCTTTCCCAGCGGGCGGCACAGGAAAGCATGGTGCTGCTGAAAAACAGCGGGCTGCTGCCTTTGGATCTGGACAGGCTGGGGGTTATTGGCGTGATAGGCCCCAATGCGGACAGCCGCGCTGCCCTGGTGGGGAATTACCACGGAACGGCTTCCCGGTATATTACGGTGCTGGAGGGCATACAGGATGCCGCCGGGGAGGCGGGGGTGCGGGTGCTGTACTCCCAGGGGTGCCACCTGTTTGCCCAGGCGGCAGAAAGCCTGTCGGCTGGGGAATACATAGACCGCTTGGCAGAGGCCCGGGCTGTGGCGGAGCACTCGGACGTGGTGGTGCTGGTGGTGGGCCTGGACGAGACCCTGGAAGGGGAAGAGGGGGACGCGGGCAATGCCTATGCCTCGGGGGATAAGCGGGATTTGCATTTGCCTGCCGCCCAGGAAAAGCTGATGGAAACGGTATTGGGCTGTGGTAAGCCGGTGGTTGTGGTGAACATGACGGGCAGCGCGGTGGACCTGCGGTATGCCCAGGAAAAGGCCGGGGCGGTTTTGCAGGCCTGGTACCCGGGGCCCCGGGGCGGCCGGGCTTTGGCGGATATTTTGTTTGGGCGGGTGTCGCCCTCGGGCAAGCTGCCGGTTACTTTTTATAGGGGGCTGGATGATCTGCCTGAGTTTACCGATTATGGGATGGAGGGGCGCACGTACCGCTTTTATAAGGGCGAGCCCTTGTACCCCTTTGGCTACGGGCTGACTTATGGCGGCTGCCGGGCGGTAGAGGCAGCTTGTGCCGGGGCGGGTCCGGATGCCCTGCGCCTGCGGGTAACGGTACGCAATGACGGGCGGGAGACGGAGGACGTGCTGCAAGTCTATGTAAAGGATGAGGACAGCAGCTGCGCCCCGGTGAACCCGGTGTTGGCGGGCTTTCGGCGGGTACGTTTGGGCCGGGGCGAGGCCCGGGTGGTAGAAGTGCCGCTGCCTGGCCGGTGCTTTACAACGGTAGATGAAGCTGGGGTGCGGGCCCTGCGGGGGAAACGGTTTACCTTTTACGCGGGCTTTTCGCAGCCGGATGGGCGCAGCGCCCAGTTATGCGGCACGGCGCCGGTGGAGGTGGAAGTCCAGCTGCCTTAAGCGCCGGGATATGAAGGGGAGGCCGGCGGGATTCCCTGCCGGTTTTCCTTATGATGGGGAGGGGAATTTTGTTTAAAAGGGGCGGGCCGATGGACAGTCTTGGCACGCGATGCTATAATAGGTATGAGGGTGTGCGGACAGTCCTGACAAGCCGCGGGCCCGGATTTAATGGGAATGAACCCTTTGAAAGTAGGATAGAGGAGGAGATTGTTTGTATGGAAGATCAATTTATATGGCGGGATGAATATAACGTTGGGGTAGAGGTTATTGATAAGGAGCACCAGAGGCTTTTTAAAATTATCCACAAGCTGCTTGCCTTTGGCGAGGAGGAGGAGATAAACCCACGGGCCTGCCAGGAGGGGGTCAAGTATTTTAAGGGGCATGCCTTGAAGCATTTTACTGAAGAGGAAGAGTATATGGCTTCTATCCGGTATGAGGGCATAGAACGGCACAGGCGTATACACCAGGGGTTCCGGGAAAATACCCTGCCGGCTTTGGAGGCGGAATTGGAGCGTACAAACTATGCCCCGGAGGCTATCGACCATTTTTTGGGAGTGTGCACGGGCTGGCTGGTGGGCCATACCCTGACGGAAGACCAGGCTATAACCGGCGGCCACGGCAGCAACTGGGGGGCGCTGCTTTCCCAGGAGCAGCAGGCGGATATCAGCCGGGCCATTGCAAAGCTGATGTCCGATATGTTCCATTTGGAGCCGCAGGTTATAAGCGACACCTATAGCGGGGAGAAGTTTGGCAAGGGGATCTATTACCGCCTGACCTACGCTATGGGGGGGAAAAAGCGGCAGGAGGTCCTTTTGGCTTTTGAGGAAAAGCTGCTGCTGAACACGGTGGGGAAGATTATGGGGCAGTCTACAAAGAAGCTGGACCCCAAGCTGGTGCACGCAGCCCGGTATGCCATCCGGCAGTTTGTGGGGCGGGTTATGGAGCGGATGCACGCGGCGGCGGGCTGGGAATTGAAGGAAGAAAACCTGCTGGCCTATGAGGTGTTCCAGGAGGTTTTCCAGCGGGAGCAGCCCCAGGTCAGCCTGCTGTTTAACACGGGGGGCAAGGGGTATTTCTCGTACAGCGTTATTGCCTCGGAAATACCGGAGGAGTACGGGGCTACGGCCATTGAGGCCCACAACGCGGTGGAGGAGATTGAAAACTTTTTGCAGCAGAGGGAGGAGGAGCACAAGCAGGCCAGCCCGAAAAAGAAGGTGCTGGTGGTGGACGACTCCCTGACCATACGCCAGGGCATGCAGGCGCTGCTGAGCCCGGATTATGATGTGTCCCTGGCTTCTTCTGGGGCGGGGGCCATACGGGCCATTACCCTGAACAAGCCCCACCTGGTGCTGCTGGACTATGAAATGCCTGTGTGCGACGGCCGGCAGACCCTGGAGATGCTGCGGGCTGAGCCGGACTTTGCGGGGCTGCCAGTGTTTTTTTTGACGGGGCGGCGGGACCGGGAGACGATGATCAAGGTGATGCCTTTAAACCCTTCAGGGTACCTGCTGAAATATCTGAAGCCGGCGGAGATTAAACAGAAAATCGACGACTTCTTTGCCCGGGCTGAGGGGTAAAGGAGGGCCGGGCGCTGGGGAGGCGTCCGGCTGTTTTTTTAGGGGAAGGGTGTGAAGGGGCGGGGCTTTTCAGGGGTACTATTTTTTGTGTAAAGGCGATGGGCTTGCCACTAAATATGGGGTATGGCGGGAGAGGAAGGGAGAAGGGGGGGCTTTAGCGCGGCAGCAGGGTTGAAGAGAAGACGTGTGTTGAAAGTTTTTAGTTAATATGCACAATGCTGGGCGGCTCTTTTTCAAGGAGGGACTGCCGAGAAAGACATATTTCGTTCAAATTCTTTGTGCAATTTGCTGCAAAAAGAGGCTGTTACCAAATTGTAACCACCACATATGCACATTCGCATGAAAATCCACTTGCAATTTCCGGTTTTTTATGTTATATTTCATAACGTAAGAGGAAGCCGTGCGGCCAAGTTTCTTTGTGCAACCCATACACATTGGCTTTGCGTGTGCTTTCACGATTTTAAACTTTGCGGCCTTTATGACCGCAAAAATCCCTAAGGAGGATCAATCGTATGAAAACGAGCAAGAAAGTCCTGGCAGTCCTCTTGGCACTGGCAATGGTGCTGACTCTGGCTGCCTGCGGCGGCGGGGATACTTCTTCCCCTGCGTCTACGCCTGCTAATGACGAGCCTAGCAGCGCCGCTTCTACTCCCGAAGAGTCCGAGCCTGCTTCCCAGCCGGAAGAGGACTCCTCTGAGCCTGCCGACGAAGGCGAGGAAGAGGAAGAAGAGTTTGTGGCGGACATGACCGGCACCCCCCGTAACGAGACCCTGTATTACGGCGGCGAGCAGTGGGGCAAGCCCGTGAACATGAACCCCATGTCTACTACTTCCAATTTTGCCGTTATAAGCCAGAACGACATCGCCACTGTAGTTGTGTATGAGACCCCCTACATGTACAACCCCATGGATGGCAAGGCTTATGGCCTGCTGGCTGACGGCGACTACACCTTTAACGAGGACAAGAGCGTTTTGACCTTCAAGATCAAGGCTGCTGCCAAGTGGGACGACGGCACCCCCGTTACCGCCCATGACGTACAGGCTACCTGGGACGCCCATGTAAAGTATCAGACCGCTACAGGCTCTGACTACAGCCAGTACTTCACCATTAAGGCTGTGGATGATGCCACTGTGGAAATCACTGCCACCGAGAGCCAAAACCCCTATAAGATGGAAGAATACCTCTGCAAAGTGTACGTTATGCAGAAGGCTTACCTGGAGAAGCTGGATGGGGAACTGAACGGCGACTCCGGCGAAATGAAGAACGCTGAGATGTGGGACGCTCCCGTCAGCGGCGCTTACAGGCCCACCCAGTACGATTCTGAGCAGAAGTGGATCTGCACCCGTAACGACGATTACTGGGGCCAGGACGCTTCCATGTGGGGCAAGCTGCCTGTGCCGAAGTACCTGGCTCACAACATCTACAAGGACAACGACGCTACCGCCCGTGCTATGCGCAACGCGGAAATCGACGTTGACCAGCACTACTTCACCAACCTGCAGGATACCTGGCAGAAGGACGGCCTGCCCATCTCCACTTACTTTGCTGAGGCCCCTTATCAGCTCGGTATGCAGATGCCCAGCGTTATCTTCAACCAGACCCTGCCCGGCTTGGATCAGGTTGCTGTACGTAAGGCTATCGCCATGGCTATCGACTATGACCAGGTGGTAACCTCCGCTATGACCGGCCAGTCCTACACCTTCGCTGAAGTACCCCGCTCCCTGTTCAACCCCACCGAAGGCGAGCAGTCTTTGATTCGCGATCCTGAAGCCCTGAAGCCCTACCAGTACCTGGGTAAAGATGTGGAAGGCGCCCAGAAGCTGCTGGACGACGCCGGCATCATCGATACCGATGGCGACGGCATCCGTGAGTATCCCGAAGGCAACAACCTGACCTTCAAGTGCGAGTGCCCCACTGGCTGGAACGACTGGGAAGCTGCTATGAACATCACCGCTGCCGCTGGCAAGTCCATCGGCATCAACCTGGAGACCTTCTTCCCTGAGGCCGCTCAGTACAACGAGCATATCCAGACCGCTGGCTTTGAAATCTCCATGTCCGGCTACGGTGCTGCATCTATTGCCAACCCCTGGACCCGCGCTTACCAGACCATGTATGGCTTCGGCGGCAACTTCCCCGAAACTGTGACCTTTAACCATGGTCGTTACTACAACGCTGAGGTTGACGAAATCCTGCAGGCTATGCCGCTGGAGACCGATGAGGAGAAGGTTCTGGAGTACTACGAGCGTTTGAACATCATCTATCTGGATGAGGTTCCCTCTGCTGCTTTGATGTATCGCCCGGCTGACTTCCACCAGGTAAACGAGACGGTTTGGACCAACTTCCCTGTTGACGGCGACGGCACCAACATTCCTCCGCTGATCTGCTGGGACGGCTACGGCTACGCTGCCATGTTCAACCTGGAGCTGGTAGAGGGCTAATGGCCTGGGAGATCCATTTAGGCGATTTTCACAACAACCTGTGACTGTATTTCTTTGCACTAGATTCATTTTGTATTGTTGAGAAGTGCGGCGGGCGTTGGTGTAATTTGAGATTGCACGGGCGTTCGCCGCTTTCTTCATATGAAAAATAGCGATGAGGTGATGGTATTGAAAGGGTTCATAAAGTATTACGGCAAAAGGATCATCTGGTACGTGATTACCCTGGTGGTTGCCGTCTTTCTGAACTTCCTGCTGCCCCGCCTGATGCCTGGCGACCCGGTTAAGGCGCTGGCTATCCAGGCTACCCAGGGCGTTACGGACCCCTCGGTGCAGCAAAAAATGATCGAGCAGTATACTAGGGAATTTGGGCTTGACAAATCTATGCCTGAGCAGCTGGTTATCTATGTTGGCAAGCTGTTCCAGGGCGACCTGGGCGTTTCCCTTGGCCAGTACCCCCGCACGGTCGCGGACATTTTGGGCTCTTCTGTTGGCTGGTCTTTGGCCTTGCAGATCCCGGCTTTGTTCGTGGGGTGGATTTTGGGCAACGGCTTAGGGGCAGTGGCCGCGTATCTCCGCAAGGGGATGGACACTGTGGTGCTGCCGATTTTTATGTTCATTAGCAATATACCGGCCTTTGGTTTGGCCTTTATCTTGATCTACCTATTTAACGTAAAGTGGGGCATTGCCCCCTCTGGCGGCGGCTACGCCTTTAACCTGATCCCCGCCTTTACCCCAGAGTTCATTGGCTCTGTGCTGCAGCACTACCAGATGCCTTTCTGGACCATGGTGCTTATTGCTATCGGCGGCCAGGCCATCGGCATGCGCTCTATGTCTATTTACGAGCTGAACGCCGATTACGTGAAATACAGCCGTTTCCTTGGCATCAAGGACGGCAAGATCATTACATATGTTTTCCGCAACGCTATGCTGCCTCAGATTACGGGCCTGGCTATGTCCTTTGGCACCAGCATCGGCGGCAACCTGGTGGCGGAAATGGTGTACAGCTACCCGGGTATCGGCTCTACCATGTTTAAAGCCATCAGTACCCGCGACTACCCGCTGCTTTCCGGTTGTACCTTGATGATCACCATCATGGTGCTTATCGCCAACCTGGTGGTGGAGGTCCTGTACGGCGTAATCGATCCTCGCGTCAAGGCGGCGCAGATGGAATCGGAATGATCGCGCTGTGTACAATAACGAATAGTAGGAGGTAGTGTAATGTTACATCAGTTGAAGCAAGCCTTCACAAACCCCAAGTTTTTAGTGGGATTTGTCCTTTTTATGCTGATGCTGCTGATATCCTTGATATATCCGTTGCTTTCGGCATTTGAGCCCCTGGACATGGTGACAACCGGCTTTACAGCCCCCGGCACCTATGTCTCTATTGCAGACGTAGCCAATTCCGATGGCATTGGCATGAATGTAGACGCTTCGGCCGGCCGTTTGGCAAGCGTTTTGAAAGACGAAGACCGAGAGAAGATGAAGGACTGGATGGTGCGTTTCGGTGGCGTGGCCGAGGGCGACATCGATTTGAGCGACACCGAGGCTCTTTTGGAAAAGTGGCAGGCTACTTATGATCCGGCTGTCCCGCAAAAGGGCTTGCGCAATGCAGACAAACAGGCTTTTGTCCGTTTGGATAAGGACATTAAGGCGGCTACTAACAGCGACGGCTTGATTCTTGCCGCAAAAGGCGAGGATGGGCTGGAAGAAGTGAAGACCATTGCTGGCAACACCTATGTACGTACCGGCGATGTGGTTAGCAAAATTGTGATGCCCCTGGGCGCGGACAACTTTGGCGCGGACGTTATGACCAAGCTGACTTCTTCTATTGCGGTTTCCCTGCGCATTGGCCTGCTGGCAGGCGTTATTGCCACCCTGATCGGCTTGACCATTGGCCTGCTGTCCGGCTTCCTGGGCGGCTGGGTGGATAACTTCCTGACTTTCTTGACCAATATCTTTACCGTTATCCCCAGCTTTGTTATCTTGATTTTGATTGCCAACGCTATCAGCGGCACAGCCCGCAGCCCCATGCTGGTTGGCCTGATTATCGGCCTGACCGCCTGGCCCTGGACAGCCCGTTCTGTGCGCTCCCAGGTGCTCTCCCTGCGCAACCGTGACCACGTGAGCCTGTCGAAGCTTTCGGGCCACAGCCTGCCCCGTATTATTTTGCAGGACATTTTGCCTTACGTGGCTTCTTACGTTGTGATGGCGTTGATTCTGCAGATTTCCTCCGGCATCTTGGCGGAAGCGCAGCTCTCTATGCTGGGCCTGGGCCCGGATACCACGACCACTGTGACTTTGGGCATTATGATGAACTGGGCCCAGAAGTTCTCCGCTGTTTTGGGCGGCGCCTGGTGGGCTTTCGTTCCGGTGGTAATTTCCGTTGCCATCATTACTTTCTCGCTGAACCTGATGAATACGGGCCTGGACCAGGTGTTCAACCCGCAGCTGCGAGATTAAGGAGGGGACATTATGGGAAAAGTAATGCTGGAAGTAAAAGACTTAAAAACAAAATATGTTACGCGGTTTAAGGAAGACGTGTTCGCGGTAGACGGCGTTTCCTTGAAGATTGAAGAAGGCAAGTCCCTGGGCGTGGCCGGCGAGTCTGGCTGCGGCAAGTCTACCCTGGCCTTGAGCTTGATTGGTTACTATTTTGCCCCGCTGCATTATATCAGCGGCGAGATTATTATTGACGGCCAGAATATTTCGGGCATGAAGCCGGACGAGGTGCGCAAGAAGGTTTTGGGCACCGAGGTAGCGTACATCCCCCAGGCCGCCATGAACGCTTTGAACCCCACCCAGAAGATCATCCGCTTTATTGAAGACGTTATCCGCGTCCATGACAAGAGTTTGAGCAAGAAGGACATCTATGACATGGCGGTGGAACGCTTTAGGATTTTGGGCCTGC
Organism: bacterium D16-76; assembly: GCA_009917445.1. Lineage (GTDB taxonomy): Bacteria > Bacillota > Clostridia > Oscillospirales > Acutalibacteraceae > Acutalibacter. Next base: position 28,275 of record QZEE01000014.1, read on the forward strand.
CCCCCGAGGTTTTGGAAAAACATGCAGTAGAACTATCGGGCGGCATGAAGCAGAGGACGGTTATCGCTATCTCCACTATCCTGTCGCCGAAGGTGCTTATTGCCGACGAGCCCTCTTCGGCTTTGGACGTTACCAGCCAGAAGATGGTTATCAAAATGATGCGGGAATTGATGGAGAAGGGCTTCATCAAATCTATGATATTTATTACACACGAGCTGCCTTTGCTGTATAATGTTACAGACGATATTATGGTCATGTACGCGGGCCAGATTGTGGAGCGGGGCACGGCGAAAGAGATGGTCTTTGACCCGGTGCACCCCTATTCCAAGGGCTTGATGGGTTCCATCATTGTGCCTGAGGAGGGGACTCGGGATGTGAAGCTGGAGGCTATCCCCGGCACCCCCCCCAACCTGAAGCACCCACCGGATGGCTGCCGTTTTGCACCGCGGTGCAAGTATGCCAAGCCGGAGTGCAAGGTCTACGATGTGCCGGAGAAGGACTTCGAAGAGCACCGGATGTACCGCTGCATCTACGATGTAGACTACTTGAAGGAGGCGTATGGCAGAAATGGCTAGAGAGTTGGGGAAATCTGTACTGAGAGGCGAAAATATCACAAAAGTATTCGGCTACGGCAAGACCCGCACCGAGGCCGTGAAGCAGGTCAACTTCGATTTCCATGAGGGCGAGGTCATTTCCATCGTGGGTGAGTCGGGCTCTGGCAAGACTACTATTGCCCGCATGATCTTGGGGCTGATCACGATTACCGACGGCACACTGTACTTTAACGGCCAGCCCCGGGATATTTCCAGCGGCCATAAACGGAAGGAATATTGGAAGAATATACAGGCTGTTTTCCAGGATCCGTTCTCCTCGTTCAACATGTTTAACAAGATCGACGACCTGTTGATCGACTGCATCAACATGACAGGCGGGCGGCATAAGAGCCAGGAAGAAAAGTTTGAGATGATGACTGAGGCCTGCTCCTTTGTAAACCTGAAGTATGCAGAGCTGACGAATAAATATCCTTTTGAGCTTTCCGGCGGCCAGATGCAGCGTTTGATGATTGCGCGCATCTTCCTGTTGAAGCCGAAGATTCTGATTGCCGACGAGCCTACGTCTATGGTGGATGCCTGCTCCCGGGCGACGATTCTTGACATGCTGCTGAAGCTGCGTGACGAGATCGATATGACTATTATTTTTATCACCCATGATATCGGCTTGGCGTACTATGTGTCGGACTCTGTGTATATTATGGAGCACGGCGCGTTTGTGGAGGCCGGCCCGGCGGAGGATGTGATCATCCACCCGAAGGCGGCTTATACCAAGCGTTTGATTTCTGACGTGCCGAAGATTTATGGCGAATGGGATCTGAGTACAGTTGGATAACTAGTGGATAAAAAAAGGGCCCTTGGCGTGTTGCCAGGGGCCCTTTTTTGTTAGATTAGAAATAGCTCTGCGACAAAGACTACGAGGCAGCAGGCTACGGCTACAAGGAACAGGCTGCGGCCTTTCCAAGCCAGGTATGCGCCGGTGGCCAGGGCCAGGAAGCCGGCGATGGGGCTTTGGGTGGCTTGGATGATGGCGGGGAAAGTCATGACAGACAAGGTGACGTAGGGGACGTAGTACAGGAAGGAACGGAGGGTTTTGTTTTGGATCTCGCGCCGGATGAGGACTAGGGGCGTGGAGCGGATCAGGTAGGAGACGCCGGCGGAGACGAAGATGTAGAGCCAGATGTTTTTCAAGGTTGGTGCGCCTCCTCTTTTTCGGGGTCGACAGGGAACAGGATGGCTGCCCCCAGGGATATGAGTACGGTTAGGGCGATGGTCTTGACGCCGGGAGAGATGCCAGACAGCAGCGGCCAGCTGGAGGCGCAGAAGCTGAGGGCAAAACTGATAAGCACCAGGGCGCGGACGATTTTGTTCTCTTTGGCGGGGGGCATGATGATGGCCAGGAACATGCCGTAAAGTCCTACGCTTAAGGCGCTGACAAGGCGCAGGGGCAGGGCGTTGCCTACGATCACCCCTAAAAAGGTGCCTAAGGCCCAGCCGGGTATGGAGATGGCCATGGCGCCGTAGGTGTACCAGGGGTCCAGGCGGCCGGGGTAGGCGATGGAGATGCCGAAGATTTCGTCGGTAACGTCGAAGGCCAGCAGCAGGCGGTGGGGCAGGGAGGTGCCGGGGGCCAGCTTTTGGCTGAGGGAACAGCTCATGAGAAGGTAGCGGGCGTTGGCGACCAGGGTCATGATGGCCACTTCTATGTACCCGGCCCCGGCGGCTGCCAGGGAAAAGACGGCGTATTCACCGGCAGAGGCGTTGTTGGTGAGGCTTTCTATCATGGCCTGCAGGGCTGAAAAGCCGGCGTTTTTGGCTGCGATACCCAAGGTGAAAGCTACAGCAAAATACCCCAGGGCTATGGGGCAGCCGTCAAGGATGCCGCGTTTGAAATGGGATGCGTGATGGTTTATGGGAAAGTCCCCCTTTGTTTGTGGGTTTGGGCGGGGCGCCGCGCCGCCCTTATCCATATTAGCCGCTGGGCGGAATTTGTCAAGTGTTTTTCCCTAAAAAAAGCAAATGGGGGCGAAAATAAATGGAAAAGGGGATGTGGGGGATTTTGCGTGAAAACCCTTTGCAAAATCAAGCGGGACAGTGTATAATAGTGCGTGTTTGAGTGCATGTTCGCGGAGCATAAGAAGGAAGGAGGGCGGCAAAATGGACGTGCGTGTGGGGGATATCCTGCATATGAAGAAGCAGCACCCTTGCGGCAGTACCGTGTTTACGGTGCTGCGGGTGGGGATGGATTTTAAGATCCGCTGCAAGGGCTGCGGGCGGGAAGTCATGCTGCCCCGGCTGAAATGTGAAAAAAATATAAAGCGCATTGAGCGCCAGACGCCTCCGGAGCCTTAGCGGCGCGGTTTTGGGGGTATCTTGTTTTACGCGCCGGGGCTTTGGGAGGGAAGCCCCGGCGCCCTAAAGTCCCAGAAGGGACATGTGGGCTTTTGTGCGGGAGGGGTACTCGGCTTTATAGCAATGTGGAAACCGTGGGACGCAAAGGCTTTAGTGTATAGGAGGAATGAATTATGTTTGAAAATTTGCGGGTATTTGAAAACCGATATGAAGAACTGAACCAGAAGCTTTATGACCCGGCCAGCGCTGCGGACCGGGAGCTTTATGCCTCTTTGATGAAGGAGCACAAGGAGCTGGAGCCCATTGTGGAGGCTTACCGGGAATATGCCCGGTGCGAAACGGCGCTGCAGGGGGCTAAGGAACTGCTGGAGGACCCGGAACTGCGGGAAATGGCCCAGGAGGAAATTAAGGCGAACCAGGCGCGGCTGGAAGAGCTGGAAGAGGAAATCAAGCTTTTGCTGCTGCCAAAGGACCCCAACGACGGCAAGAATGTGGTGGTGGAGATACGGGGCGGCACGGGCGGCGAGGAAGCCGCGCTGTTTGCCTATGACCTGTACCGCATGTACACGGCTTACGCGGAGAAGCAGGGCTGGCGCACGGAAATCGTGAGCCTGAACGAGACGGAGCTGGGGGGCTTTAAGGAAGTGAGCTTTTTGGTGGACGGCCAGGGGGCTTACTCCCGGCTGAAATTTGAGAGCGGGGCCCACCGGGTGCAGCGGGTGCCGGAAACAGAGACCCAGGGGCGCATACACACCTCGGCCGCTACGGTGGCGGTGATGCCCGAGGCCGAAGAGGTGGAGATCGACATTGACCCCAAGGATCTGCAGATCGACACCTTCCGTTCCAGCGGGGCGGGGGGGCAGCACATCAACAAGACCAGCTCGGCCATACGCATTACCCACCTGCCTACGGGCATGGTGGTGGAGTGCCAGGACGAGCGCAGCCAGTATAAAAATAAGGACAAGGCTATGAAGGTGCTGCGGTCCCGGCTGCTGCAGCAGGAACAGGAGAAGGCCAGCGCCCAGGTGGCCGAGGCCAGGCGCAGCCTGGTGGGCAGCGGCGACCGGTCGGAGCGGATACGGACGTATAATTTCCCCCAGTCCCGGGTGACGGACCACCGCATTGGGCTGACGCTTTACAAGCTGGAAGAAATCTTGGGCGGGGGATTGGACGAGCTGGTGGACGCACTGATTGCCGCCGACCGGGCCCGGCAGCTGGAACAGGCCGACTGAATGGGATATGGGCTGGCAGGCTGGGAAAATAATTCACCGGAAGTTGGGGAACCTACATGGAGACATTGTTTTTAAAAGCGCAGAATACACTTGACTGGGAGCGAGCGGGGGAGATCCTGCGGCGGGGGGGGCTGGTGGCTATCCCTACGGAGACGGTCTACGGGCTGGCAGCCAACGCCCTGGACGGGGCGGCTGTGAAGCGGATATACGCCGCTAAGGGCCGGCCCTGCGACAACCCGCTGATCGTCCATGTCAGCGGCTTTTCCCAGATTGCCCCCCTGGTGAAAGAGGTGCCGGAAGAAGCCCGCAAGCTGGCGGAGGCCTTTTGGCCGGGGCCGCTTACGATGATTTTGGAGAAGTCGGAGCAGGTGCCTATGGAGACCAGCGGGGGGCTTGGCACGGTGGCCTTGCGCCTGCCGGCCCACCCGGCGGCCCGGGGGGTCATAGAGGCGGCGGGGGTGCCTTTGGCTGCGCCTTCGGCGAACCTTTCGGGGCGGCCCAGCCCTACTACCTTTGCCCATGTGCGGACAGATTTGAACGGCAAGGTGGACGCCCTTTTGGATGGCGGCGACTGCCAGGTGGGGGTGGAGTCTACGGTTATTACCCTGGTGGGGGGGACGCCCCGGGTGCTGCGGCCCGGCGGGGTGACGTTGGGGCAGCTGCGGGCTGTTTTAGGCCATGTGGAGCTGGACCCGGCGGTGCTGCACCAGCTGGGGGAGGGGGCGCAGGCGGCGTCCCCGGGGATGAAGTATAAGCATTATGCCCCACGGGCCCAGGTGGCTGTGGTGGATGGCTCGCCGGAAGAATATGCGCAATATGTAAAGGGCAGGAAGGGCGCATGGGCCCTTTGTTTTGAGGAAGACATGCCTTTGGTGAAGCTGCCGGCTATTTGTTTGGGTTCCCGGTATGACGGGGCGGAACAGGCCAGGAGGCTGTTTGGGGCGCTTCATCAGCTGGACCAGGAAGGGGCCCAGACGGCCTTTGCCCACTGCCCTGGGCAAAACGGTGTGGGCCTTGCGGTGTATAACCGGCTGCTGCGGGCGGCGGGGTTCCGGGCGGTATATCCTAAGGGGCCGCTGGTGGTGGGGCTTGTGGGGCCCAGCGGGGCGGGGAAGTCTACGGCTGGGGCGCGGATGAAACAAGCGGGTTGCTCGGTGCTGGATTGCGATGGTTTGACCCGCAGCGCCCGGGTATACGATGCGGCCTGCATAGAAGAATTGCAGGGGGCCTTTGGCCCAGAAGTGGCGCCGGGGGGGCTTTTGGATCGGAAGGAGCTGGCGCGCCGGGCCTTTGCCACGGAGGATGGGCGCAGGCGGCTGGGGGAGATCACCTTCCCGCGGATTTTGGCCCAGGTGCGCCGGGTAGTGGACGCGGCAAGGGATGCCGAGGTGGCGGTGCTGGTGTTGGACGCGCCTACACTGTTTGAAGCGGGTCTGGACAGCGCCTGTGCGCGGATCCTTGCGGTGACCGCGCCGGAAGAGGTGAGGCTGGCCCGGGTTATGGAGCGGGACCATTTGAGTTCGGAACAGGCAAGGCAGAGGTTTACCGCCCAGCGGGAGGCGGGCTTTTATACAGGGCGGGCCGATTATGTGGTGGATAATGGGCCCGGGGCGTCTTGGGAAAAGGCGCTGGACGCTGTTTTATTCCAGCTGAAAGGAGAAGCCGCGAAGCGTTTATGAAAAAAGGTCGGATTGCCCTGGTGCTTTTTGTAGCTGTGGTTTTGGTGTGGGCTGCGGCTGGGGGGGATTTAGTTGGCTGGGTCATGCACAGGCTTTACCCCCGGCCGTACCGGGAAATGGTGCGGGGGGAGGCCGCCGAATTCAGCCTGGATGAAAACCTGCTTTACGCGGTGATGAAGGCGGAAAGCGGTTTTGACGAACGGGCGGAGTCCCGGGCAGGGGCTTGCGGGCTGATGCAGCTGACCCCGGCCACGTTCCAGTGGATTGCGGAACAGTACCCGCCGGAAAATGGGGGCGGGGATATTTTTGACCCCCGTGATAATGTGCATTGCTCGGGGGCGCTGCTGCGGAAGCTTTTGGATTATTACGGTACGCTGGAAGTGGCCCTGGCAGCTTATAATGCGGGGATGGGGAATGTGAGCGGGTGGCTGGAAGAGGAGGATTACTCGGCGGACGGCAGGAATTTGCACACGATACCTTACCCGGAGACGGATTCGTATGTGAAGAAGGTTAAGCGGTATTATGAGACGTACCGCGGGCTTTATGAGCGCGAGGGGGAGGGATGACGGTGCCGAGGGGCTTTTCCGTCATAGTAAAAAAGCAGGCAGCTTTTTGTGCGGTAAGTTTTGAAAAAATGGATGTTTGTTGTCTGTAAACAAGCTTGCGCTTTTATGGGGAACATGGTATAATCTCCATGAGATTTGGAAAGGAAGGAAAATTATGAACCGTTGGAAAGCAATTTCGGTTATTTCCATGGCTGTGGCGGTGGTTTGTGCGGCTGCGCTGGGAGTCGTTTTGGCTAAGGGGCAGCAGGGGCCCAAGTGGGAGGAAATTGTGGTTATGCACGCGGAGATTTTGGAGCGTGACGGGACATTTTTCCATGTGAACGGGCTGGACTGCAACGACGTGAACGGCCAGGGGGAGTATACCTTTTCTGTGCAGGAGGACACGCCCCTGTTGTGGCATTTTACCCCTGCTGAGCTGGAAGATTTTAAGGTAGGGGACCGCATTGAGGTGATGTACACGGGGCCGGTGATGGAGTCTTACCCGGGACAGCTGACCCAGATACTGCGTATCGATTTATTGGAAGATGGAAAATAGGATTCCATTTTAAAATATAGCAATATAAAATATAGGAGGTACATCCAAATGGAAAACAAGACCGGGAAGGTAGATGCAAAAGAGCTTGCCAAAGAACTGCTGGTGGACCGCCGGCATGGCTCGGCCCGGGTGGAGGAAGAGGAAATGAAAAAGTCCCAGCGCTTTTGCGAGGGGTACAAGGCTTTCCTCAGCGCCGCCAAGACGGAGCGGGAGTCTGTGGATTTTGCGGTGGAGGCGGCGGAAAAGGCGGGGTTTGTGCCTTTTGACCCCCATGGGAAGTATGCTGCCGGGGACAGGGTCTATTACAACAACCGGGGCAAGTCTATTTGCCTGGCCGTTATCGGCAAGAAGGGCACAAAGGCGGGGGTGCGTATTGTGGCGGCCCATATCGACAACCCCCGGGTGGATTTGAAGCCCCTGCCCCTTTATGAAGCCAACGAACTGGCACTGCTGAAAACCCATTATTACGGGGGCATCAAGAAGTACCAGTGGGCGGCTATCCCGCTGTCTATGCGGGGCAAGGTGGTGCGCAAGGATGGCACAGAGGTGACCCTGAACGTGGGCGAGAACCCTGGGGACCCCCAGTTTACCATTACGGACATACTGCCCCACTTGGGCAAGGACCAGATGCAGAAGAAGCTGGGCGAGGCTTTTACCGGCGAGGACCTGAACATTTTGGTGGGCAGCATGCCTTTGGAGAACGCCGAGGGGGAGAACCTCTACAAGCTTAACGTTATGAAGATTTTGCATGAGAAGTACGGTATTACGGAGAGCGACCTGATCTCTGCGGAGATTGAGTTTGTGCCTGCGTTCCCGCCGGTGGATATTGGCTTTGACCACAGCATGATCGGCGCTTACGGCCATGATGACCGGGTCTGCGCTTACCCGGCGCTGGAAGCCATCCTCCGCTGCAAGGACCCGGAATACACCGCTATTACGGTGCTGGCGGACAAGGAAGAGATTGGCAGCGTGGGCAACACGGGGCTGGCTTCGGAGTTTCTCAACTATTTTGTGGCCGACCTGGCTGCCCAGGACGGGGTGGAGGCCCGCCATGTGTGGACGGATTCCACCTGCCTTTCTGCGGACGTGACGGCGGCTTTTGACCCCAACTATGCTTCCGCTTTTGAGGCGGGCAACTCCTGCTATTTGAACCGGGGCGTGGGCTTTGCCAAGTACACGGGCTCGCGGGGCAAGGGCGGCAGCAACGACGCCTCGGCCGAATACCTGGGCTGGGTGCGCCGGGTGATGGATGAGGGCAATGTGCTGTGGCAGATCGGCGAGCTGGGCAAGGTGGACCAGGGCGGCGGCGGTACGGTAGCGCTGGATATCTCCCACTTTAACGCCGATGTCATTGACGTGGGTGTGCCGGTGCTTTCTATGCATGCGCCTTTTGAGGTGGTTTCGAAGCTGGACGTATACATGGCCTATAAAGCGTTTAAGACTTACTTTATGGCAGAATAATTTTAAAGGAAAGAGCCCCTTGGGGAAGACCCAGGGGGCTCTTTTTGCGCTTTTTACAGCAGGCCTGCGAAAAATTGGAAGATGGGCGCGCCGTCTACGGTGTCCTCGCGGCGGCGGGCGAGCATCATGCGCTCGGGGTGCCATTGCAGAGCGTAGACTTTCTTTTCGGGGCAGCAGAGGGCTTCGATCACGCCATCGGGGGCTTGGGCGGCGATTTGCAGGCCCGGGGCGATTTGGCCCGCGCCCTGGTGGTGGGCGCTGTTGACGGGGAACTCCCGGCCGTAAAGCTCACAGAGGAAGCTGTTCTCCTGGGCTTGCACCAGGTGCTGCTTGTCGCCGGTGGATTCCTCCCAGGCGTGGGTGGGGGCGGTGGGGAGGCCTTGTATAAGCGTGCCGCCCAGGGCGGCGTTGAGCACCTGCAGGCCCCGGCAGATACCCAGTATGGGCAGGCCGGCGCCTAGGAAATCTTTTACCAGCTGGAATTCCATTTCGTCCCGCAGGGGCTCGAGGTTTTTGCTGCCGGCGTTTTCCTGGCCGTAGCGGTGGGGCTCTATGTCCCCGCCGCCGCACAACAGCAGGCCCTGGCAGTTGGAGGCGTCTTTTATGTCCAGGGAGAACACGGGCTTTATGCCGCAGGCTGTAAGGGCTTCGGCGTAATTGGACTGCTTTTCCATGGTGGCGTAGGCGTATACTGTTTTCATAAAACCAGCTCCTGTAAAATATTTTGTAAGCCCCCCAGGAACCCACAAAAAGCGTGGCAGTTTTTCCCTATGATACTATATGAGGCGGCAGGGGGAAAATAAACGCAAAGATAAAATGGGGGGACGCGTGTGAAGAAGAAAAAATCGAAAAAAGAGAGCCAGACTACCGGGCCGGTGGCGGCGGCTATTATTGTGCTGGCCTTATTATTGAGCATGGCTGTAAGCGCCCTGGGCAGCTGGGAGGCACAAGAGGCGGCTAAGGACGCGGCCCAGCAGGCGGTGGAGGCGGCGGCCCAGGCAGGGGCGCAGGGGCCTTTTGCCCATTACCGGCAGCTTTCGGACCCGCTGCTGGTGCTGGTAAACGATCAGGCGCCTTTGCCCGGCAGCTGGCAGGTGACGCCCCGCATGGTGGACGATGAGGTGGTGGACATACGCATGTATGAGGACTACACCGCCATGTGCGCCCAGGCCGCCCGGGAGGATGTGTGGTTTTGGGTGGCATCGGGATACCGCAGCGTGGACGAACAAAAAGAGGTGCTGGCCCGGGCGGTGGAAGTCAACAAGAAAGCGGGGATGCCGGAGAAGGAGGCTAAAGAGGACGCTTTGCGCACCATTGCTCGGCCGGGGTACAGCGAGCATCACACGGGCTTGGCCATAGACCTTAACGATGTAAGCGACAGCTTTGAGAGCAGCAAGGCCTATGCCTGGCTGCAAAAGCACAGCGCCGAGTATGGTTTTGTGCAGCGGTACCGGGAGGAAAAGTCCCATATAACCGGCATTGATAAGGAAAGCTGGCATTACCGCTATGTGGGCCGGGCCCATGCGGCAGAGATGGAGCGGCTGGGGTTGTGTTTGGAGGAGTATGTGGTCTATCTGCAAAAACAGGGGATTAGGTAAAAAAGGGGGGCTGTGGCTTACTTTGGGGGAGGGCCGGGTTCTCTGGTAAAAGGAATTGGAGAAAGCGAAAGTTTCGTCCACCTTTTCAAAGGTGGTGGGGTTTTTAGGGGTGAATCCCCTAAACCGCCGGAGGCATAGGGGTGGCGGGCAATCCTTTGGAAAAAAGCTTGTTGCCAAAAGGCGGTTTTTTTGCTATAGTAAGGGGTATAGGTAAAATGCGGCGGCATTTGGCAGTGCTGCCCTGCGGACAGCACAAAATCATTATACTATGTTGAGGAGAAAATGGCAATGGAGAATGTAAGGACAAGGTTTGCCCCCAGCCCTACCGGCTTTATGCATGTGGGCAACCTGCGCACGGCTTTGTACGCGTACCTGGTGGCAAAATCCCAGGGGGGAAAATTTATTCTGCGCATTGAGGACACGGACCAGGAGCGCTTGGTGGACGGCGCGGTGGATATGATCTACCGGACGCTGGAAAAGGTGGGCTTAAAGCATGACGAGGGGCCGGATGTAGGCGGCTCTTTTGGCCCTTATGTGCAGAGTGAAAGGCTGGGCCTTTATAAGCCCTATGCCCAGCAGCTGGTGAAGGAGGGCAAGGCGTATTACTGCTTCTGCACCAAAGAGAGGCTGGAGGGGCTAAAGGAGGAAAACGCCTTTGGCGGTTATGACCGCCACTGCCGGGATTTGCCGGAGGAGGAAGTGCAGCGCCTTTTGGACGCGGGCACACCCTACGTCATACGGCAGAAGGCGCCCCTGGACGGCGCGACTACCTTTCAGGACGCGGTGTTTGGGGAGATCAGCATTGAGAACAAGGAGATTGAGGACCAGGTGCTTATAAAGGCCGATGGGTTCCCCACCTATAACTTTGCCAATGTGGTGGACGACCACCAGATGGGCATTACCCATGTGGTGCGGGGGTGCGAGTTTTTAACCTCTACCCCCAAGTATAACCTGCTTTACGAGGCTTTTGGGTGGGAGGCGCCCACCTATGTGCACCTGCCCCTTATTATGGGGCGCAACGAGGACGGCTCGGTGTCAAAGCTGGCCAAGCGCCATGGCTCCACCAGCTTTGCGGGGCTTTTGGAGGAAGGGTACCTGGCGCCGGTTATCACGAACTTTATTGCCCTGCTGGGCTGGGCCCCTAAGGATAACCGGGAGGTCTTCTCCCTGGCGGAGCTGGTGGAGGCGTTCTCTATTGAGGGCGTCAGCAAGTCGCCGGCGGTGTTTGACTATGAAAAGCTTACCTGGTTTAACGGCGAGTACATTAAGGCCATGGGAGAGGAAGAGTTCCTGCAAAATGCCAGGCCCTATTACAAAGAGGTCTTTGGGGAGGAAGAGAAGCCCTGGGCTGTGCTGCAAAGCATTTTGCAGGCGCGCATTGCCAAATTTAACGAGATACCGGGGCTGCTGCATTTTTTAAAAGAGCTGCCCGATTACCCGGTGGATTTCTTTGTAAACAAAAAAAGCAAGGCAAACTTGGAGAACAGCCCCCAGATGCTTACGGCGGCGCTGGATGTGCTGCGACAGCTCCCCCAGTGGGAGCTGGATACGATACACGAAGCGCTAATCGGTTTGGCGCAGAAGCTGGAAGTGAAGAACGGCACCCTGCTGTGGCCTGTGCGCATAGCGGCGGCGGGCACCCTGGTGACCCCTGGCGGGGCTATGGAGATCTTGGCCCTGCTGGGCCGGGAGGAAGCCATACGGCGGCTTACCCTGGGGCTTGGGAAGCTGGGGGCGTAGGGACAATAGAAAGGATGAAGTAAAAGATATGAGCAACGCAAAAAATTTTGACGAGGTGGTTTCCACCAACTTTATCGACGACTTTGTGAAAGAGGATATGGCCCCTGGGGGCCGGACGGAGGGCATGCAGGTGCATACCCGGTTCCCGCCGGAGCCTAACGGGTATTTGCACGTCGGCCATGCCAAGGCTATTTATATTGACTTTGGTACGGCGGAGCGCTTTGGCGGCGTGTGCAACCTGCGCATGGACGACACTAATCCCACCAAGGAGGACGTGGAGTATGTGGATGCCATTAAGGAGGACATCCACTGGCTGGGGTATGACTGGGGGGACGGGTTCTTCTATGCCTCGGATTACTTTGAGGATATGTATAAGGGCGCGGAGGAGCTGATTGAGAAGGGGCTGGCTTATGTGTGCGAGCTCTCCCAGGACGAGATGCGGGAAATGCGGGGGGATTTGACGACCCCTGCCAGGAGCCCCTATCGGGACCGGCCCAAGGAAGAAAGCCTTGACCTGTTCCGCCGCATGCGGGCCGGGGAATTTGAGGACGGGAAGATGACCCTGCGGGCGAAGATCGACCTGGCCTCCGGTAACTTTAACATGCGGGACCCGGTGATTTACCGCATTAACCATACCCCCCACCACCGCACAGGGGACAAGTGGTGCATTTACCCTATGTATGACTACGCCCATCCTTTTGAGGATGCGTTGGAGCATATTACCCACTCTTTGTGCAGCTTGGAGTTTGAGGACCACCGGCCCTTCTATAACTGGGTGGTAGAAAACGTTACCTTGCCTTCTAAGCCCAGGCAGATCGAGTTTGCCCGTTTGGGCATTAACTATACGGTGATGAGCAAGCGCAAGCTTAGGGCCCTGGTGGAAGGGGGCTATGTGGACGGCTGGGACGACCCCCGCATGCCCACCCTCTGCGGCCTGCGCCGCCGGGGGTACACGCCCCGGTCTATCCGGAATTTTAGCGAGCGCAACGGTGTTTCTAAGGTGAACTCTACGGTGGAGTTTGGGTTTTTGGAGCACTGTTTGCGGGAAGACCTGGATCAGAACGCCAAGCGTGTGATGGGCGTGCTGCACCCGGTGAAGCTGGTGATTACCAATTACCCTGAGGGGGAAAGCGAGAGGCTTGCGGTGGAGAACAACCCCCACCGCCCCGAGGACGGTATGCGGGAGGTCACGTTCTCCCGCACCCTGTGGGTAGAGGCGGAGGACTTCCTTACGGGGCCGGCGCCCAAGTATAAGCGCCTGTACCCCGGCGGGCCGGAGTGCCGTCTTAAGGGCGCGTACCTGATTAAGTGCGTGGGCTATGAGGCGGACGAGAACGGGAACGTTACCGAAATACATGCCGAGTACGACCCGCAGAGCCGGGGCGGCGACCCGGCGGACGGCCGGAAGGTAAAGGGGGCCACCCTGCACTGGGTGGACGCGGAAACGGCCTTTACCGCCCAGGTGCGGCTGTACGACAACCTTTTCTCTGTGGAGAACCCGGAGGAGGGGGATTTCCTGGATTATCTCAGCGAGGCTTCCCTGCAGGTGCTGGAGGGCTGCAAGCTGGAAAGCGGCCTGAAGGACGCAAAGCCTGGGGAGAGCTTCCAGTTTATGCGGCAGGGGTATTTCTGTGTGGATTCAAAGGATTCGAAGCCTGGGGCGCTGGTGTTTAACCGGTCTGTAAAATTGAAGGACAGTTTTAAGCCCGTCAAATAGGCTGTGTGCGAAAGGCTCGGTGGGGGAGGCCCCGCGGGGCCTTTTCCTATGGGCAGGAAGTTTTATCTTGCACCTGGGGCGCATATGCCGTATAATAGGTAGGAAAGATCCGGCTGGCTTGCGGCCGGGGGAAAGAAAGGTGGATACATATGCCGGAGGAATATACGCTGCCGCTGAAGCGGATTGCGGAAGAACTGGGGCTGAAGGAGCTTTGGAGCCCTAAACCCTTGGAGGAAATTTTAATATGCTCCCGGGACGTGGATAGGCCAGCCTTGGAGCTCAACGGCTTCTGTGATTATTTTGACGCCAACCGGGTGGCAATACTGGGGCGCTCGGAGATCGCCATGCTGCGGTCGTTGGATACGGAGAAGCGCGTGGCCGCTATAAACCGGTACTTTGCCCTGCGCCCGCCGGTGGTCATTGTGGCCCGGGATATTACCCCCTGTGTGGAAATGATGGACGCCGCCAAAGAGTATGGCGTACCCATCCTGTCCTCTCCGGACGGCACTTCCTCTTTGATGGCTGCCCTGGTTGCCTTTTTGAACCTGCAGCTGGCCCCGCGCATTACCCGGCACGGGGTGTTGGTGGAGGTTTACGGTGAGGGCATTTTGCTGGTGGGCGACAGCGGCGTGGGCAAAAGCGAGATTGCCATTGAGCTGATTAAGCGGGGCCACCGGCTTATTGCCGACGACGCGGTGGAAATACGCCGGGTGTCCAGGAAGGCGCTGGTGGGGCAGTCGCCGGAAAATATACGCCATTTTATTGAGCTGCGGGGCGTGGGCGTCATTAACGCCCGGCGCATTTTTGGCATGGGGTCTGTAAAGCCCAGCCAGAAGATCGAGATGTGCATTAACATGGAGGTCTGGGATCCTACGAAGGTCTACGACCGTATGGGAATTGACAACGAGTTTACGGAGATTTTGGGCATTAAGATACCGGTGGTGACCATACCGGTAAAGCCCGGGCGCAACCTGGCGGTTATTGTAGAGGTGGCCGCTATGAACAACCGCCAGAAGGAAATGGGCTATAATGCCGCCCGCGAGCTGCTGATCAGCCTGGGCATGGACCCGGAGGACATGGCTGCCGGGGATGTACGGGTGGAGCTGGATATTTGACCTGCATAAACCCGGCGCTGCCACCTATATTATAGAAGAGTGGGCAACGAGCCCGGCAAAAGGGAGGTTTTACCTTGCAAACACAACTGGATTTGTCCCCGCTGGACAGGGCCGCGGAAAAGCTGGGCATACCCAGCCGCAGACAAGAGCCTATGGCCCTGCACACCACCTTTAAGATCGGGGGGCCGGCTGGGCGTATGCTTTTCCCGGAAAACCTGGGGCAGCTTTCGGCGCTGCTGGGGGTGCTGGGGGAAGAGGGGATACCCTGGCTGGTGCTGGGCAATGGCTCGAACATGCTGGTGGCGGACGGGGGCCTGCCGGGGGCGGTGCTTTGCCTTTCCGGCGATTTTAAAAAAGCGCAGCTGCTGCCGGACGGCCGCACCCTGCGGGCCGGGGCCGGGGCAAGTCTGGCTACCGTATGCGCCTTAGCCCGGGAAAAGGGCCTTACGGGGCTGGAATTTGCCTGGGGCATACCGGGCTCGGCAGGGGGCGCGGCGTATATGAACGCCGGGGCCTATGGCGGGGAGATGAAGGATGTTATCGCCCGTGTGCACCATGTAAGCGCCGGGGGGGACGCGGCCTCGGCTTGTGGGGAGGAACTGCGCTTTGCCTACCGCAAGAGCCGCTATACCGGGGGTACAGACGTGATTACCGCGGTGGATTTTGCTTTGGAGCCTGGCGACGGCAGCCAGATTGCCGCCAAAATGGAAGAGCTGATGGGCCGCCGCAAAGAGAAGCAGCCCTATGACATGCCCAGCGCGGGCAGCGTGTTCAAGCGGCCGGAAGTAGGCTATGCCGCCGCGCTCATTGACCAGTGCGGCTTAAAGGGGCTGCGGGTGGGCGGCGCGCAGGTCAGCGAAAAGCATGCCGGGTTTATTGTGAACACCGGGGGCGCCAGCTGCCAGGACGTGTTGGAGCTTATAGAAAAAATCAAAGAGGCTGTGAAGGCCCGCACGGGCACAGCCCTGGAATGTGAGGTGCGGGTGCTGGGGGATACGGGCAAATAAGGATGTGATGGGCCATGTGGGTAGTCTTTGCCTTTGGTTCGGCGCTGTTTGCGGGGCTTACGGCGGTTTTGGCAAAATGCGGCATACGCTCTACGGATTCTACGGTAGCTACGGCGGTGCGGACGGTTGTGGTGCTGGCTTTTTCCTGGATGATGGTCTTTGCCGTAGGCTCCCAGGGGGAGGCGGGGCAGGTACCGCCCAGGGCGCTGCTGTTTTTGGTGCTGTCCGGGCTGTCTACAGGGGCTTCGTGGCTGTGCTATTTTAAGGCCTTGCAGGTGGGGGACATCAACACGGTGGTGGCGGTGGACAAGTCCAGCACGGTGCTGACGATTTTGCTGGCTTTCCTCTTTTTGGGGGAAGGGCTTACCCTGGTGAAAGGGCTGGGGGTGGCGCTGATTGCCGGGGGGACGGTGCTGATGCTGGAAAAGAAAGACAGGGGCGCAAACGCGGGAAAGGGCCGGGGCTGGCTGCTGTACGCGGTGGGCTCGGCGGTGTTTGCCAGCCTTACGTCTATTTTGGGCAAGGTGGGCATTGCGGGGGTGGAATCGAACCTGGGGACGGCTTTGCGCACGGGCGTGGTGCTGGTGATGGCCTGGGGGATGGTGCTGGTCACCGGCAAGGCACGGGAAGTAGCCCGCATACCGAAAAAGGAGCTGGGGTTTATCTGCCTGTCCGGTGTGGCCACGGGGGCCTCGTGGCTGTGCTATTACCGGGCCTTGCAGGACGGCCCGGCCAGCGTGGTGGTACCCATTGACAAGCTGAGCATTTTGGTGACTGTGGTTTTCTCGTACATCGTGTTCCATGAAAGGCTTACAAGGCGCTCTGGCGCGGGGCTTATAGCTATTGTGTGTGGGACGCTGGTGCTGCTGGCCGCTTGAAATCTGAAAAGGAAAAGCCCGCCTTCCGTATAAGGGAGGGCGGGCTTTGCTGATGCGTTTTAAGGCAGCTTGTTGCCGGCGGCCAGGTACAGGGCGTACCAGTCTTCACGGGTGAGGTCGATTTCACAGGCGGTGCAGATGTCCGCCAGCCTTTCGGCGTTGGTGCTGCCGGTGATGACCTGCATGCCTGCCGGGTGGCGGAGGATCCAGGCGGTGGCCAGGGCCTGGGGGCTGGCGCTGTATTTTTCACCCAGCTGGCTCAGCTTTTCGTTGAGCTCGGGGAACTGGGGGTTATCGAAAAAGACACCTTCAAAGAACCCGTACTGGAAGGGGGACCAGGCCTGGATGGTGATACCCTTTAGGCGGCAGTAATCCAGCACTTCGCCGTCCCGGTCGGCGGCGTGGGGGAATTCAGTATTGGCGCAGAGGGCATGGTCTAAAAGCCCGGTGCACTTGAGGCCGAATTGCAGCTGGTTTGCCAGCAGCTTCTGCTTTAGGCCGGATTGCAGGAGCTCCAGCTGCCGGGCGTTAAAATTGCTGACGCCGAAGCGCTGTACCTTGCCGCTGGCTTCCAGCTGGTTGAAGGCTTCGGCCACTTCTTCGGGCTCCATCAGGGCGTCCGGCCGGTGGAGGAGGAGCGTGTCCAGGTGGTCGGTGCCCAGGCGGGTGAGGATGCCCTCGACGCTTTGCAGGATATGTTCTTTGGAAAAATCATACAGGCCCTTGCGGATGCCGCACTTGCCCTGCAGGATGATTTTTTCACGCAGGCCCGGCTCGCTGGCCAGAAGCTTGCCAAAGACAGCCTCGCACTGGCCGCCCCCGTAGATGTCGGCATGGTCGAAGAAATTGACGCCCATGTCCAGCGCCGTGTGGACAAAGTTGGACAGGGCCTGGGGCTCCATATGGGCGATGCGCATGCAGCCCACGGCTATGGCGGAGGCGTGCAGGCCCCCTAAATCCCGGTATTTCATGGTGGTTCCTCCTTTTTCCCCTGCCGGCGTTGGGCGGGGGATTTTCTTTAGCTATTATAGCATATTGTCCATAAAAGGCAAGATAGTGGGGCAAAAAGGGGGCTGGGAGGATGTGAATTTTGGAGGGGGTTCTTCCTGGGAATTTATTGCGTGAAGCTATTGCAAAAATTACAATTTTGTAGTATAATTGTTAAAAGTTATTGCAGAGTGTTGCAAGGGCTTTCCATGGGGCTTTAGAAAATGCTTTCCAAGGAGGTCGTGTGATGAAAAAGACGAAAGCTTATTGGCTGTTCCTGCTGCCAAGTTTATTGGGAGTGCTGCTCTTCTACACCATCCCTTTCCTGTTTTCGTTGTACTATGCGCTGGTAGACAACATGGGCTCCCAGAGCTTTGTAGGGTTGCGGAATTTTACGGACACGCTGCAAAATTCGCTTTTCCAGTCGGCGGCGGTGAATACGGCTGTTTTTGTAGGGCTGTCTGTGCCGCTGAGTATGGCGTTGTCGTTGTTTTTGTCCTTGTGCCTGCAGGGTATGAAAAGGGGTCGTGTGCTGGCCACTATGCTGCTGTTGCTGCCGTTGGTGGTGCCATCTGGCACGATTGTTTACTTTTGGAAGGTGCTGTTTGATTCTAACGGCCTGCTGCAAAAGATGCTGCTGCAATTGGGCTTCAACCATGAAGCCGTGGCTCAAAACGGCTGGGCCATGGGGGTGCTGGTGGCGGTCTTCTTGTGGAAGAATGTTAGCTATAATATTGTGCTGTTTTGGTCGGGGCTAAACTGGATACCCAAGACCTATTATGAGCAGATGGCCTTAGAGGGCGCGGGGAAGTGGAAGCAGTTTACAAATGTGACGTGGATTTACCTTTCGCCCACTACTTTTGTTGTACTATTGATGAGCATTGTCAACAGCTTTAAGGTGTTTAAAGAGGTGTATATGCTTTACGGGGCCTACCCCAGCCCGGACATTTATATGCTTCAGCACTATATGAACAACCAGTTCCTGTCCCTGAACATGCAGAAGCTTTCCAGCGCGGCGTACATCCTGTTTTTGGTGATCGGCATTGTGCTCCTTATCGTGTTCTATGCACAAAAGCGCGTGACCGATGCCTATCAGTAAGGGGGCATGGATATGCAGAAAAAACGGATAATGCCAAATATTATTATCGGTATTGCGGCGGTTGTGGCGGTGTTCCCCATCGTGTTTATTTTCGCCAACTCCTTTATGGGTGGGGCGGAGATTGTCAGCCGGTATTCGGCGGAGGTGATGGAGTCTAACGCCGGGGATTTCACCTCCCATGGCATACATTTCGTAAGGTTCGGGTTGTTGCCGGAAAGCGTTACCTTGGAGCAGTATAAACAGCTTTTGCTGGAAAGCCCGGGGTATCTGCGGATGTTCTGGAACTCGGTTTTGCTGGTGCTGCCGGTGCTTTTAGGCCAGTGTGTGCTGGCTCCCCTGGCTGCATATGGGCTGGAAAATATACAGTGGAAATACAAAGAAGCCATTTTTTTTATGTATATTATTGTCATGCTCATGCCCACGCAGATTCTGCTGGTGCCCAACTTCATTGTGGCAGGGTGGCTGAACATCCGGGAAAGCTACCTGGCCATTATCCTTCCCGCGCTGTTCCACCCGCTGGGGGTGTTCTTGATTCGCCAACAGCTAAAGAGCTTCCCCAAAGAGTGCATGGAGGCCGCGGCCCTGGACGGGGCGGGGGCCTGGCGCACCTACTGGTATATTGTGCGGCCCAACCTGAGCTCGGTGGTGGCGGCGCTGGTGGTGCTGCTGTTTGCCGATAACTGGAACATCGTAGACCAAGCGGTAGTTTTCATTAAGAATACCTATGACAACCCGCTGTCTGTGTATCTGGGCAACGTGGTGACGGGGGATCCGGGGATGTTCTTCGCGGTGTCGGTGTTCTATCTGATACCGGCGCTGCTGGTGTTCCTTTTGGGGCAGGATTATTTGACGGAGGGCATCGCGCTGTCCAGCGTGAAGTCTTGAAAGGGGGCGGCGGCATGGCAAACAAGGGCAGGCATCACGTGGGGCCGGTGAAGAAAGGGGAGAGTATAAAAACCTCCCGGATTGTATATTTGTGCATATCGGCTGTATATTTCCTGGTCGTGGTGGGGGCCACGGCCTATAGCTTGACCGCCTATCAGGATCAGCTTCCCCAGGTGCAGCTGATCCAGTCGGAGAAGGGCCACGTGCCCAAAGACTGCCTGCTGCCCGGGCCGGAAGGTATGCTTTTGAACACGGTAGAGCGTCAGGAGGGGCCCTGGGGCAAGCGGTATGTCATCAAGCAACTGAAGGTGTTTTCGTATCAGGAGCTGCCGGACGGGGACATGTTTGTATATGAGGCGGTGTCTAATGAGAACCCCATTGTGGCAGGCAGCACGGCTGGGTTTTTATACGACGGCATGGAAGTGCGGATTTCATGAAGGGGTGGAGAAATGGCGAATCTACAGCTGAAAAATATGAAAAAGGTTTACCCTCGCGGCAGCACTCACAAGCAGCCGGAGAAAAAGGCCAACCTGCAAATAACTGACGAGGGCGTGGTGGCGGTCCAGGATTTCAACCTGGACATTGCCGACAAGGAGTTTATTGTGCTGGTAGGGCCATCGGGCTGTGGCAAGACTACGACCCTGCGCATGGTGGCGGGGCTGGAAGAGATCACGGCGGGAGAGTTATACATCGACGGCAAATTGATGAACCATGAGGAGCCTAAAAACCGCGATATTTCCATGGTTTTCCAGAGCTATGCTCTGTACCCGCACATGACGGTGTGGGAGAACATCGGCTTCCCCTTGAAGCTGCGGAAGGTGGATAAGCAGGCCATCCGCAAGCGGGTGGAGGAAGTGGCGGAGATTTTGGACATCACGGAGTATTTAGACCGCAAGCCCAAGGAACTCTCGGGCGGACAGAAGCAGCGGGTGGCCATCGGCCGGGCTATTGTACGGGAGCCTAAGGTGCTGCTGATGGATGAGCCGCTGTCTAATCTGGACGCCAAGCTGCGCAACCATATGCGCACGGAAATCATCAAGCTTAGACAGAAAATAAACACAACTTTCATCTATGTCACCCATGACCAGACCGAGGCTATGACCCTGGGTGACCGTATTGTGATTATGAAAGACGGCTTTATCCAGCAGATCGGCACACCGCAGGAGGTGTTTGACCACCCGGCCAACCTGTTTGTGGCGGGGTTTATTGGCACACCGCAGATGAACTTCTTTGACGGGCAGCTTTTACAGGAGGGCGGCGGCTATGCCCTTGAAGTGGAGGGCTGCCGGATGGGGCTGTCTGAAGAGAAACAGGCGGGGCTGGCGGTGCGCAGCGTCCCGGGGCAAAAGGTGACGGTGGGGGTGCGGCCCGGACATTTGGGGCTGGCCCAGTCCGGCCTTGCCGCCGTGGTAGAGGTCACGGAGATGATGGGCAGCGAGGTGCATGTGCATTGCGGTGTGGGCGGCAAGGAGGCCGTTTTTATCGTGCCAACTGTGGATAAGGACGGCAGGCATTTCCAGCCCCCGGCGGTGGGGGAGGGGGTTATGCTGGGCTTTGGCGCTGGGGTGTGCCACTTGTTCGGGAAGGATGGAAAAAATCTGGAAGGATAAGTGCGGGTTTTGCAAAAAAAGCTTGACAAGCCCGGGACCATGTGATATAGTATAGAAGCTGTCCAGACCAAAGACAGCAGGTACAGCTTAAGCGCTGTGTAAACGGTACGATCCGGCCTGCCGAGGGAAAGATGAGCGTTGTATAATCTTTGTTTTAGATTTTCAGCGTTTTTGCGCCTTTCCGCGGTTTTCCGGGGAGAAGGCGCTTTTTGTATCTTTTCAATCCCGTCCGGCTTGGAAATGGCGGCAGGTTTTTGCCCCTTTTGGGCGGGACGCAACCGGAGGTGAAACGAATTGCCCAGTGAGAAGATTTTAGTGCAGAAGCAGCAGCAGGTGGCGGCCTTGAAGGAAGCTTTTGAGAAGGCTAACGTAGGCGTGCTGGTGAACTACAGCGGCATCACCGTGGAGAAGGACACCAAGCTGCGCAAGCAGCTGCGTGAGGCTGGCTGCGAGTACAAGGTTGTGAAGAACACCCTTTTGTCCCGTGCTTTTAAGGATGCCGGGATTGACGGCTTGGACGAGTGCCTGAACGGCACGACGGCTATTGCTTATAGCGAAAATGGCTACACCGAGGCGCCGAAGATCCTTTCTGATTATGCTAAGGATAACGAGAACTTCCAGGTGAAGGCCGGCTTTATTGACGGTGGTGCGGTAGATACCAAGAGCATTGACGCCCTGGCAAAGCTTCCTCCCAAGGAAGTGCTGCTGGCCCAGGTGTTGGGCGGCCTCAACGGGCCCATCCAGGGCTTTGCCAATGTGCTGAACGGCACCATGCGCGGCCTTGTTATTGCTCTCAACGCCATTGCGGAGAAGCAGGGGGCGTAAGGCTCCTAAAAGTCAAAACAAAAAGAAATTTAATGGAGGTATTTACCCATGTCTGAGAAAGTAACCAACCTGATTGAAGAAGTTAAGGCCCTTACGGTTTTGGAGCTCTCTGAGCTGGTCAAGGCTTTGGAGGAAGAGTTCGGCGTATCCGCCGCTGCCCCCGCTGCTGTTGCTGTGGCCGCTCCCGCTGCTGCCGCTCCCGCTGCTGAGGAAAAGACCGAGTTTGACGTTGTGCTGAAGTCTGCCGGCGCCAACAAGATCAACGTTATCAAGGTTGTGAAGGAAGTCACCGGCCTGGGCCTGAAGGAAGCCAAGGCTCTGGTTGACGAGGCTCCCAAGACTGTTAAGGAAGGCGCTTCTAAGGACGACGCCGAGGCGCTGAAGGCTAAGCTGACCGAGGCCGGCGCTGAGGTTGAGCTGAAGTAAGCGGCGTACCATCGCTAGATTTGAGACGTGGGGGACGCCGGCTGGTAAAGGAGTCTGTGTGCACTGCGTTCTGAAAAGTGTATAGGAAAGGCCTTGGGATTTCCCAAGGCCTTTTTTGTGTACCGAAAACTACTCGCTGGGAGAGTGGTTCAAAAGAAGGCTTTTGTCGATGATGTAGAAAGAGAAACTCCTTTTGGTGTAGAATTGACGCCCCTGTTCTGTGCTTGCAAAGACTTGTAAATCAAGGACTTTCAGCCCCTAACTGTCCACATAAGACCTCCTTTTCCGTTCACTTTCTGTTTTCTGCCGCCTGTGAACTCTGGCGGCACAATCGGGACGGTATTTCCCACGGTTGGACTTTGGCACGAACACCCCGCTGCAGACTGTACGGCGTTTTAGCTCCTTATCCCGGAAAATCTCTGTTTCCAGCGTTACGATTTGCGGCAAGACCGACCAGCGGAACCACTTACAGCAGACCGAGAAAGAAATGGTCTGGGGGCAGGTGTGGGTGTCCCCATCGTCAGGGGGTATTCAGTTTCCGTCCTCATAATTGCAGCACTCCCGGCGAATTAGGGCGTTTACCTGTTTCCTCTGTGCCGGTGTCATGCGGTAAAGGGAACCGTCCTGCTTGCGCTCTATGGTCGGCAGTCGCTTATATGGGTTCTCCTTCATGTGTTCCCTCCGCTTTGTTTCCCGTTGCCGTTCTCCCGGAAAGGCTTCCGGTCCCATTCCTGCGGCGTATTCCGGCGTTGGCACGCTCCCTGGACTTCGGGACATTTTGTCCCGAAGTGGCTCGTTGCGGTGCTTCCTCTGCCGGGGTATTCCTTTTCGGACGGTCATTCTATTTTCAAGGTGCAGCTCATGTTGAGCGGGGTATCAGCTCCACACAAGCCTATGTGGGAAAAATTGTTTTCAAAAAAATTTCAAAAACCTTGTAAGATTTTTTGAAATGCGAAGTCTTATAAGGGAGGAGGTGAGAAAGTGGCAGGTTCCAAAGAAGAATTTGAGAAAATTTATAGAAGATACTTTAATGATGTATTTCTTTTCCTTAAAAAGCTGTCAAAAAATGAAGGTCTGGCGGAGGAGATCACAAGCGAAACATTCTTCAAAGCAATGCGCTCAATAGGTGCTTTTCGCGGCGATACAGACATTCGTGTTTGGCTTTGTCAAATCGCAAAAAACTGTTACTTTTCTCACTTGAAAAAGCAACAGGGGCTTGTAGATATTGATGATATTGAATTTACAGATAACATAGACACCATTGAGGAACAGGTAATAAACCGAAGTGATGCTATGCGAATACATCTTCTGCTGCACAATTTAGCCGAACCATATAAGGAAGTTTTTATGCTGCGGGTTTTTGGA
This sequence comes from bacterium D16-76, assembly GCA_009917445.1. Lineage (GTDB taxonomy): Bacteria > Bacillota > Clostridia > Oscillospirales > Acutalibacteraceae > Acutalibacter. Next base: position 51,903 of record QZEE01000014.1, read on the forward strand.
GAGTTGAGTTTCAAACAAATTGCAAAGATTTTCCAAAAGACAGATAACTGGGCCTGTGTCACTTATCACCGGGCAAGAAATAAAATATTGGAACAACTGGAGGCTAACAATGAGTGATAGATGCAATTTAATCAAAGACATACTTCCGCTTTACGTAGAAGATATGGTGAGTACGGATACACGAGAATTTGTTAGCGGACATCTTGAGCATTGCGCGGAGTGCCATGCGGAGTTTGAGCGTATGCGGAAAGCTACGAATTTCATCCCTGATGCTGCCCCTGATACTGATATTGTGCCGTTAAAGAGAGTAAAGCGGGACTTGTTTATCAGGCGCTTGCAGACTATCTGTTTCACGGCGATCTTGGCCTGTGCTATCGTGACGATCATTTTCGGGATTTTGACATCACCTAAATTTTTCCCCTATTCTGATAACCTTCTCAATGTGATTGATGTCCCTGATGGGAGCGTTATCATCACCTTTGATAGCGAGGTGACAGGGTATAGCTGTAATGAGGTGTTTGACAATAAAGCAGAAACGGCAATTTACCGCATAAATGCTTGGACTACCACTTGGGACTTACATTTGTCTAATCGTGGAAAACAAAACATGGTGATACCCTTTGACCGTGAAACTGAAATTCAGGTTTTCTATGCTCAAAACGATGGCTCCGAGGATGTACTGATTTATGGGGCAAATCAAAACACGGGAGAAAACGGCGTAACTCTGCCAAGGCTGGTCCTAATGCCGTATTTCCTATTAGCCTTTTTCGCCCTTGTTGTCCTTGCAATTCTACGAGTTCTATTAAGAAATAAGCAAGCAATCGTTGTTTGGATTGACAGGGCTATACCATTCCCAATTTCCTATATGGCAGCACAGCTTTGCACAAAAGGCTTTAACTTCACGACATATTCATCGCAACGAGATTTTTGTATTATCATCCTGGTTGCTATACTGCTTTATTTTGCAATGCTGACGGGAAAATCTCTTTATAAAGCAAAGCTGAACACTTCAAAGGGGATAGAGGAATAGGCATGAAAAAATCTCTGTTTAGACCAACGGATATGTTCGAGCTAAGTATTGTATATATTTTTTGCTTTTCTCTCAATTTGCTTTTGGATTATGCAAAGACTCTGGATTTAGATGCTTATATTCTAAAAGCTTTTTTGAAAAACTTTATTGATTACCAGCCTTTGATCGTTTCACTGTTTACCTTCATTGTGATCGTGTTCCATTATCAAATGCTGGAGAGAAAAAAGGCAGAAATATTTTGTAGAATACTTGTAGGCGGCACTGTGTTTGGCATCACCATTCGCTATGTGCTGGACTGTCTTACGGTACTAATTTTCGTTTATTTTCTATCGGCTTTGGTAAATCTCCATTTTAGTTTCAATTTAGCCGACAATTTCTATTTAGTCCTTATTTTTGTCACATACATACTAATCAGCGCAAGGCGGGTACGGAAATATGAAAATATTTAAGTTCATTGTTTCAAAGATATTTTTGAGAAAAGCGATACTTGGTATCGGCATCATGCTGTTGCTTCTCATGGCGAATTACATAACCTTTACTGCTGCCCGTTCCATTTTGTCAACATTTCAAGGGTATCAGGAAACAAAATATGTAAATCAAGAGGGAGTTTACATTGCCAACTTAGACCCGGATAGCCATATTGATATGAGCATGATTGGCGAAAGCGGAACACAAGCAGTATATGACTATTTGAATAGCAGCTTTAAGTATGCTTTTTATACAGACGGGTTTATTGTATCTGTTCCAAACGGTGATGATATGAAAATATCATTAGGCTATATGAACGAGCAGTATTACAGATTAAATGAATTTGAGCTTTCACAAGGGACAGATTTGGACTTTGATTACCAATTAGACGGGGAAATCCCTGTTTTGGTAGGAAAAGGGTTAAGCAAAACATATCCCGTTGGGGCAACAATAGAAATGGAAGAATCTGTTCTTGGGCGGCCTTTAACGCTAAGGGTTCAGGGCGTGTTGAAGCAAAACGCCTACCACTCTAATTTCTATGCCCTCAACTCCAAGGCATACTATAATTTCTCAATCCTCTTTCCAGTGAATGAAGAATTTATCAATCATACCAGCATGGACATTAAATTTAATGGCCTCATGGATATTGTACTTTTGGACACCTCAAAAGAAGAAATAGTGGATTTGAGTGAGGTTATCAAAGATAATTTGGGTTTAAGTTTCAATTTCTTTAGCCAAAAGGAAAACTACGATTATTTCAACGAATACTATCTTCACTCACTAAAAATTATATTCATAACGACCTTTATTCTGCTGATCGTCATAACTTGTCTTTCTGTTTGGAACGGATTGGTTAGTGTTCGCCTGATGCTGAAAGACTTTACGATCAATCTGTTGGTGGGATTAAGCTACTCAAAACTGAAAAGAATTTTTTATGGTTACTTTGGGATGCTCTCCTTCGTTAATGTAGTGTTGATTGCCACATTCACCGCTTTTAACCGATACGGGTGCTGGTTAAGGAAAGACGCTACCTTTGCTACTTACGGATTGTTTGGTTTGATAGGAATGGACTGGCTGGCTTTGTTGCTGGTTGTCGTTTCTGATATTGTTATTGGAATAATTGTCGTCGAAAGTATGTTGTGGAAAATCAAAAAGGTTCCAATCTCCTTGGGGGTATTGCAATGACAAAGATTATTGATCTAAGCGTTAAAGAAAAAATCTATAAGAGCAAAAAGGCGCAGATTTCAATACTAAATGGTTTTAGGCTTGAAGTCGCCGCCGGTGAAAAAATCGCCATTGTGGGCGAATCGGGAGCAGGCAAGAGTTCTTTGCTCAATATCATTGGATTGCTTGATCGAAATTATTCCGGTGAATATACGCTTTTCGGTTCTCCGACAGATCAGTTACATACAAGTCAGTTGGCGCAATGGCGAAATCAACGGATTGGCTTCATTCTTCAAGAGTCGGCACTCATTAACTCTTTGACGGTTGAAGATAACATCAAACTGCCGTTTCTTTATGCCAGTCCTGACCAAAAGGGCGTTGGGGAGATTGAGGATTTCGATGCTGTCGTTAGTGCGATTGAGATCAGGCACATACTAAAAAAGAAACCTCTTGAATGTTCCGGCGGAGAAAAGGCCAGAGCTGTATTTGCCAGAGGAATCATCATGAAACCTCAACTCATTTTGGCTGATGAACCTACGGCATCCCTGGATGTGGAGAACAGAGAAAGAATTGTAACCTTGCTTTTTAACATGAACAAAGAGTTTAACACCACCATCATTACTGTAACTCATGATTTGGAAATAGCCAATCGTCATGATAGAGTAATACATCTTGAAAGGAGTAAATAAAATGGGATTTTTTGCGATGATTGCGTCAATGCTGCTGGGGATATTGTTTGTTGTAATCGGGATTTCCCGCAGAAAGCAAAAGGGGTGGCCTATAATCCTTATCGCACTCGGAATTGTGTTTTTCCTCATTGCGGTTTATTTGGGATGGCCTAAATAGAAGTCAATAAAAACCAAGTCTGCCCAGCGGCAGAAAAAAACCGCTGCGGGGCAGGCCGATTTACCATGCCTATTTGTTCCATACGGCGGTTTTGAGAGATTGCCAAAGCGAGGAACCGTTCTCCACACTGGCAGCGTCCTGCTCGAAGCTGTGCAGCGCCGATTCCGCCTCCATGATGGATTGCCGGAGCGCCGTATGCTCCTGCTCATACCCGGCAAGCAGAGTGTTAAATCGCTCCTCGCTGATGCGCCTTATGGCGTAGGATTCGTACAGCTTTTTGATGATGGTGTCAAGTTCCTCACATCGCCGCCTGTCCTTGTTTAATTTGTGGTTTAGTTCCTTCGCCGTCTGCGCCTGCCGGACTTCGGATGCCGCCCGAAACCTTAAAGATAAACTCCGACTCGTTGGAAATAGCATAGGCGCTGGCGAAACGGATGGTAGTCGGCTACCAGGGGCTTGCTCAGATACACGCCAATTCTCTTCTGCCGAAAAAGCGTTCCAAAAATCATCCGTTGTCCAAACAAGAACGCAAAGATAACCACGAGATTTTTAGGGAATGTATCTTTGTTGAACACGCTATCCGTTTTGCCAAAAGGTTTCGTATTCTCTCTGAACGCTATCGCAACCGCAGGCATCGTTTCGCACTTCGCTTTTCTTTGATTGCTGGTATCTGCTATTTTGACCGTTTTGCCTAGAGTGTTTCTTCAAACACAAGCAATCCAAAGGAGGATGGAGGCAAGAAGAGCAACAGCAAGAAACAAGCAGGCGCGTTTTTTATATCTGGTGGAAAAGCGGCGATGGGCCTTAAACTTTACCAGAGGCGCGGAAATGTGCGGCGAAATGCGTCTGGACTTGGCAAATCACTTCCGCTCTTTGAGCCTGGGCTATTTCAACCAGAACAGCAGCGGCTATCTGCTCAGCACGCTGACAAAGGATTTAAGCAATTTTGAGCTGGTGATTACCCACGCGCTCCCGTCCATCGTGAAAACGGTTGTGATGGCAACGCTGGTGCTGATCGGCACCTTCTTCATCAACTGGAAACTGGCGCTGGCGGAATGTGTGGTGCTGGCCGTAGCATTTCCCATTCTTGCATGGGACAATCGTCTGGTGGAGCGGCACGGAGCCAAAAAGCGGCAGCTCAACGCAAAAATGATCTCGATTGTTCTGGAATACATCAAGGGGATGAAGGTCTTTAAGTCCCACAACATGACAAGCACCCACTTTTCCAGAATGTCGGACACATTGGACGCCATCCGAAAAACCAATGTCAAGATGTCCGTCCCCACAAGTATGTACGCGATTATCGCAAATTTCCTTCTTCCGCTGGTACTGCTGGCGGGCAGTTACCTGTTCCTGGGCGGGACGATTACCCCTGACCGGCTGATCGCCTTTATGCTGATGAGCCTTGCGCTGTCCGCCCTGCTGATTTCCTTTGAGCATTCCTACAATCTGCTGAAGGATTTGAAGCTGGCGGCGGTCAATTTGGAAAAGGCGTATGACACAAAGCCCTTGCCCTATCAGGAAGAAAATGTAACGCTGACACACTTTGATGTTGCGTTCGACCATGTGGATTTTTCCTACAATCATCAGGCCGATGTGCTGCACGATATTTCTTTCCATGCCAAAGAGGGCAGCACCACCGCCCTGATCGGGCCGTCCGGCTCCGGCAAGTCAACTGTCGCAAGTCTGATTGCACGTTTTTGGGACGTAACCCAGGGCTGCATCCGCATCGGTGGACGGGATGTGCGGGAGTTGAATCCCGATGGGCTGCTGCACTATATCAGCGAGGTCTTTCAAGAAAACACGCTGCTGGCCGACACGATTTACAACAACATCAAGGCCGGACGGGACAGCGCCACGGAGGAAGAAGTCATTGCCGCCGCCAAAGCCGCCCATTGCCATGAGTTTATAAAGAAACTGCCGGAGGGGTATCATACCCATCTTTCCGAGGGCGGCAACACGCTTTCCGGGGGTGAAAAACAGCGGATTGCCATAGCAAGGGCCATTTTGAAGGACGCGCCGATTTTGCTGTTGGATGAATCCACGGCATCCCTGGACGCCGACAATGAAGCCAAGATCAATCAGGCGTTAGACCGGCTGATGAAGGGCAAGACCGTATTTGTGATTGCCCACCGGCTGAACACCATTCAGAACGCCGGACAGATTATTTTGCTGAATCAGGGCCGCATTGAGGAGATGGGAACCCATGCGGAACTGCTGAAAAAGCATGGCCATTATTTCGAGATGGTGCAGGAACAAGAAAAGGCGAAAGCCTAGATCGTGAAAGGAGCATGATAATGAAAATGAACCGTATGCAGCTTATGAGCGAGGGCAATGTGTCGAAGGCCCTGTTCAAGCTGGGCATCCCTATGGTCGTCAGTATGCTGGTGACCGCAATCTATAACGTGGTAGATACTTACTTTGTGTCCGGCCTCGGAACGCAGCAGTCCGGCGCTGTTTCTGTGGCGTTTCCGCTCTCCCTGATCTTCTCCGGCATCGGGCTGACATTTGGCGTAGGCGCTGGGTCGTACATCTCCCGGCTTTTAGGGAAGAAGCAGGCGGAAGATGATTTCTGACATTTCCCATCAGGTAAAAACGCCGATTGCAAATCTTCAAATGGTAAACGCCACTTTGCTTGAACAGCCTGTGACAGAAGAAAAGCGTCAGGAATTTTTGCTGGCATCCAGCGGTCAGCTTGAAAAACTGGACTTTCTTATGCAAGCCATGATAAAGACCTCCCGGCTGGAAACCGGCGTGATTGCCTTGGACAGAAAAGTGCAGCCGATTTATAACACCTTGGCGGCGGCGCTGGGCGGTATTTTGCTGAACGCTGAAAAGAAAAACATTCATGTCAACGTAGAATGTCCACCCGACATACTGCTGGCCCATGATAAGAAATGGACAAGTGAAGCCTTGTTTAATATTTTGGATAATGCTGTGAAGTACACGCCAGAGGGCGGCACTATTCAGGTGTCCGTCCAAAGTTGGGAGTTGTATGTGAAAATTGACATTACAGACAGCGGCAAGGGCATCGTGGAGAGCAAGCAGGGGATGATCTTCAAACGCTTCTATCGTGAGGAAGAAGTACATGATGTTGAGGGCATCGGCATAGGGCTGTACCTTGCCCGCGAGATCATCACCATGCAAGGCGGCTACATCAAGGTGACTTCGGCAGTAGGCCGTGGCTCAACATTTTCTGTGTTTTGCCCCGTAAATAAAAATCTGAAATCTTGCTGTGCTGTGACATTTCTGTGAGAATTGGCTGTTATGATAACGGCATCACAGAAAGGATGGTGCAATACATGAGCATTTTACAAGCAACTGACCTCAAAAAATACTATGGCGCGGAGCCGAACATCACAAAGGCGCTGGACGGTGTGACACTCTCCATTGAGCAGGGGGAATTTGTCGCTATTGTCGGAACCTCCGGCAGCGGCAAGTCTACCCTGCTGAACATGATGGGCGGTCTGGATATTCCGACCTCCGGCAGCATCAAAGTGAAGGGCAAGGAGTTGGCCGAGCTGAACGACGAGCAACTTACCATCTTCCGCAGGCGCAACATCGGCTTTATCTTCCAGAACTACAATCTTGTTCCTGTTCTGAATGTCTATGAAAACATCGTCCTGCCCGTGGAACTGGACGGAGATACGGTAGACAAGAAATTCATGGACGAAGTAGTGCGCCTGCTGGCCCTGGGGGACAAACTGAACAATATGCCCAACAACCTGTCCGGGGGACAGCAGCAGCGTGTCGCCATCGCCCGTGCGCTCATTGCAAAACCGGCCATCGTGTTGGCTGACGAACCGACCGGCAATCTGGACAGCCGGACAAGCAGCGATGTGTTAGGGCTTTTGAAAGTAACCAGCAGTCAATTCCGTCAAACGCTGGTGATGATTACCCACAACAACGAGATCGCCCAGCTTGCCGACCGCATTGTTCGTATTGAGGACGGTAAAATCGTGCAGTAAAGGAGGGCAGGAACATGAACGATATTTTCTTTGGAAATAACAATACAAAAATAATTAGAAGCCTTTCAAAAAAGTATTTCAAAAAAACAGGGTGCGGAATGTTACTGCAATCCTGGCTATCACGATGACGGCGTTTCTATTCACCTCAATTATCTCTCTTGCATTTAATATGACCTCTTCCTTGCAACTTTCCATGTTCATGCAAAAGGGAAGCAAGGCGGATGGTACGCTGGGCTATATGACAGAAGAACAATATCGGCAGCTCATTGAGAGCGATTTCATTCAGGAAGCAGGACACAGGCGTTTCCTTGCGTATGCCAGCAATCCTATCGGCCATACCGTTGAAATCAACTATGCTGACAGCGTACAGCAGGAATTAACATTCTGTGCGCCAACGCACGGAGCCGCACCCCAGCAGTCGAATGAGATTATCACCACTGACCGTGCGCTCAAGGCGTTAGGTGTTGAAGTTAAAATTGGTGCTTCGGTTCCCATAGAATTTGAAGTGCGGGGCCAGACCTATCACTATGACATGGTACTTTCCGGCTGGTGGGAGACTAACAACGACACTGTTAGCCGGATAATTGTATCAGAACAGTTTGTAGAAGAAAACCCTGAATTGTTCAAAAACACCTATGCAGCGGACGGGGAAATGGCAGGGCTTATTTTTTCCGATGTGGTACTGAAAAACAAGATAAATATAAAAGGCCAGTTGGAGAATTTCGCATATATGGTCGGCGGCAACCCCCAAAACATGGAGGCAGATAATTATATCCTTTGTAGCGAAAATCAAATGACACAGGGAATGACATCAAGGGAAACAATTTTATTTGCTGTGGTATTTGCACTTTTATTTGTGGTATGCGGTTATCTGCTGATTTACAACGTCTTTGATATTTCTGTCATGCAGGATGTACGGCAATATGGTTTACTGCGGACAATCGGAACATCCTCCCGTCAGATTAAAAAACTGGTAAACCAGCAGGCGCTCTGCCTTACCCTTATTAGTTTACCTATTGGGTTAGCAACTGGTTTCCTTGCTGGATGGCTGGTACTGCCAGTGGCAATGAGTCTTTTCAGCTCTGAACACAAGTCTGTAATGTCAGCTATGCAGGTTTCAACCTCCCCTCTAATTTTTATCATTGCGTCTATGTTTACAATTTTGACTGTATATATCAGCACACGGAAACCTGCAAAGAGAGCGGCAAAGGTATCACCGTTAGAAACTATTCGTTATACAGAACAAGGGAATTTCAAGCGAAAACCCACCAAACGGACACAAGGAGCCAAACTGTCCCGCATGGCTTTGTCTAACTTTGGACGAAACAAACGGCGCTCGGTATTTATTATCATTTCCTTGTTGCTGTGCATTGTTTTTGTCAACTCGGCTGTTGTTATCACGCAGAGTATTGATGAAGAAAAGTTTATCAGCCGCAACACAAAAACAGACTACACAGTTTATAACTCTACTGTTGCCAATGTTTACGAGGGGTTCCGATACCATTCGGATGAACTGCCGACATCCGTTATTGATTTCATCAATCAACAGCCTGGAATAGAAAACGGGAGAAGCCTTTACCGCAATACCCTGGACGACACAAATGTGTTGTTTGATTATGGTATTGAGAATCTATCTTGCACAGGTACTTGGGAAGAAGATGATGGCCGTATCAATAAAGCCTATGGCAACTATTCTATGGCTGCCGCGCCTGATACGGAAAATCTTTTTTATGGGAATATATATGGGGCGTCTGAACAATTCTTCTCTGATCTGACAATCTTTGATGGAGAACAAGATGCAGAAGTCCTAAAACAGAAAATGCAGTCCGGGGAATATGTTATACTTGGATGTTCCATGAACAGACTGACCGGAGAGCCAAAAGAAACACCGCTGACAGAACAGCTACAAGTAGGCGACAGTATTTCTTTCTATAAAGACGGAGAACTGTTTCGGACTTTTACAATCCTCGCAAGGGCAAAGGTTGTAGGCACAGAAATAGAAACCGCTTCATCAACCTCCGCAGAAACTAAAATTGGGAAAGATGCTCCGTGCCTCTACATGGCCGACAGTATGTTTATGCAGCTTTACGACAACCCGACCATATTCAGTTATGGGTTTAATGTGACCGAAGGACAGGAAGCACAGATAGAAGCCTTTTTGAATAATTTCACAGCAAGCAATCCCACTGTTGCCTATACTTCCACCGAAGTGCTGAAACAGTACACAAATTCGGTTCAAAACACGGTTTTGCTGGTGGGTGGCATGATTGCGGCGATTATGGCTTTTGCCGGGCTGATTAACTTTACCAATATGATGATTACCAGCATTATTACCCGCCGCAACGAATTTGCTACAATGCAGAGCATTGGTATGACAAACCGGCAGCTTCGCCGTTTAATGGTCTATGAGGGGTTATATTATGCCGCGGGAGCAGATATAGTTGGCAGCATGATTGCAGCGATATTTGCGCTGACAGTCTTGGAAGATGCCTTAAACGCGCCATCCATGTGGTACTTTACCATGCACTTTACGCTGGCTCCTGCTTTGACCGTGGCATTGGTCTATGTATTTCTGGCAACGGTCATTCCTACCGTTGCACTGCATTTCTTTAACAATGGAACAGTAGTCGAGCGGTTAAGAACGGCGGAATAAATATTATGACTTGAAAAACCGGGGAATTTTTCCCCGGTTTTTCAAATGTCACCGTTTTGTGACATTTCCTAAAGTTATTTTGTCAGAACGGGTTGAGGCGGTGACATTCTTGTGATATTTGTGGTTGAAAATGGGCGGTATATAGGAGGATGCCGCCATGAGATTGCGATGCCAAAATCAGCTTGATATTCACTTGTCAAAAAAAGCCTGACCCTCGCAACGGCGTACTCCACCCAAGGTTGCGAAAATCGTCAGTTTCAAGTTAATCATGTCGTACCCAGCACCCGAACGGCTTTTAGCTGTCCGGGTGCTTTTGTATTCCCAGGCCAACCACCGTGGCCCCGCTGCCGCTCTCCGCCCCCTTCGTTCAGACCCCAAAAATCTGAACGGAGGAAAGGACGATGGAAATTACCATCAAAATCAATAGGCAGTTTATGTCTGTTGAGGTCAGCACCGAAGTTGCTGACTATCTGGAACAGGCCAAGCGGAACAACAGGAAACTCTACCGGGAGCGTCAGCGGTATTGGGATGGGCGCGAGTGTGATGAGTACATAATCGCCGCCGAGGGCCGCTTGCCCTACTGCGCCACCCCGGAGGAATTGGTCTGCCAACGGGAAACGCTGGATGAAATTCTGGCGGTGCTGGCGCTCTGCACCGACACCCAGCGGGAGCGGTTCTTGCTCTATGCGCTGTACGATTTCAGCTATGCGGAGATTGCCGAGATGTGCGGTTGTACCAAAGGTTCGGTACAGACTTCCATCAACGCTGTCAGAAAAACTTTTCAGAAATTTTGGAAATAGGCCCATACAACCGACCCCCTAAGTGGGCTATAAGGTGAGGGGCGTTAGCTCCATCACCGGGAGGGACAAGCAGTTTCGACTGTTTGTCCCTCCTGTCATTTAGGAGGTTAAAATGAAAATCATCAACCTACGGCTCCACTATCCCCACTATGAGCAGGACAAGCTGGTGGAGGTCAGCGAGGAAGTCTTTGACGTGCTGTGCCAGTCCGTCCGGGAAATGCGGAACCATGAGCGCCGCAAGCGGTATCACCGGGCCTATTACTCGCTGGATGCTTTCGAGTGGACGGAGAACTATGCTTTGGAACACAGCCCGTCCCCGGAGCAGCTTGTCATGCTGGCGGAGGAACGGGCCGAGCGTGACCGGCTGGTAGCTACTTTACGGGAGGCCCTTGCCTACACCACCCCCACCCAGGCCCGGCGCATCCGCGCCTACTACCAGGGCGGGCTGACCCAGCAGCAGATCGCAGACCGCGAGTGCGTCCACAACAGCAACGTGTGTCTGTCCATCCGCCGTGGCCTGTGCAATCTCCGCCGTTACTACGCAGACCACCCCCAGGGGAAGTGAGGGCGGTATGGCTATGGGCTATCCGTAGACCGGGCGCAACAGTTAGGCGAGCAGTTCTGTAAAGAGCATTTCCCCGGACACCAAGCGTTGGTATGTACCCACCCGGACGGGCATAACCACAGCGGCAATATCCATGTGCATATCGTAATCAATTCCCTACGGATTGCGGAAGTGCCGCTATACTCTAAGGGCACACGTTCTACACACGGTTAGCAAATGCAGGCATGAATCCAAAGGCGTTGCAGTATATCATGGGACATGCCAACATCACCATGACGCTGGACTATTACACCCATGTTGACGCCTGTTCCGTAAAGGCAGAGATGGAGCGGCTGGCCGCGTAGTAAAAAGGAAGCGAAAGGCCGAGTTTACTACTTCCGTACTACGTTTCAGCGCAAAGTCACGTCGGGATACGCCGAGATATGCGAATAACTCTCCCGCACGGCAAATGGCGGAAACGCCTGAAAATCAAGGCTTTGCCACCATTTGCCGAGTTACATAAGGTTAGGGCTGGAAATTGCAAAATCTTTATTGGAAATATTAAAGGGCCCAGCAGTTACGGGGGTTTGTGTTGGCGTTTTTCTCTTTTTATGATAGAGCTTATCTGCAAGAAACAGGTACGGAGCACCCGCTAATAGGCAGAGCCATTTCAAGGCACGGGAAACAGCTTAACGGCTGGATACCCGTGCCTTTCCTATAATATTAGCCGCCCCCGGCGTAAAACGGAGGTTTGACCATGAACGAAAATAACTATGGTGTATTAACTTGAATAAGCAACCCGAAAGCTCGGATATTCGAGTTATTCCCGCATAGGATAAGATAAAACCCAGCACGGTCCCATTATCCTGTGGCCAGATTTCCCACCGAACCTCCCGCCTGGGCGAGCGTGCTGCAACAGATGGGCAGGGGAGAGGAGGCAATAAATCCCACAAGGAAATTTAATGATACCGACCGCAAGGAAGAAATAGGCTTTTTAGAAACCGAGATAGGCAACTACGACATGGTGCTGCTGCAGCTGGAGATCCCTATGGAGATAAACGAGCTGGTAGCCGAATACGCCTACCGGAAGAACGTGCCGGTCATGCTGAACTCCGCCCCCTCGGCAGAAATCAGCAGCGGGCTTTTGTCAAAGCTTGCCTATATATCGCCTAACGAATACGAAGCAGCTGACCTGACAGGCATAGAGATACGCAGGAAAGGGAAGGAAGTAGACGCGGGTGATGTACAGGCAGTTGTTCAAAAGCTGCTGGGCGAGGGCGTGCGTAACGTCCTAATCACCCTGGGCAGCGCCGGGGCCGCCTTTGGCAACGCGGCGGAGTTTTACCTTTGCCCCACAGTAGACGGGATTTCCGCCGTAGACCCCACCGGGGCCGGAGATTCCTTTGTAGGGGCGTTCTCCACCTTTGTTTCTATGGGCATATCCCACGAAAAAGCTGTGTGCATTGCAAACTATGTAGGGGCGCTCACCGTGTCCCGCATGGGCGCGCAGCCCTCGCTGCCAACCTTTGACCAGGTGTTCGCGCTGGTCCGGGAGCGGGGCGACACCGCCTTGCTTGCAATGGAAAAAGCAGTGGTTTGAAAGGAGGGAAATTCCGCATACTATGAGAGAATGGAATGTTGAAGCCCTGTCCGCCTTTGACCGGGCCGCTGTCCGCGAGGTAAACAGCTTTGCTGGCAGCGTGGACAACGATGCCTATTTCCAGGCGGCAGAGCTGATTTTAAAAGCCCAGGAAAAAGGGAACCGGGTGCATATCACCGGCATTGGCAAGCCGGGCCACGTGGCCTCTTACGGCGCGTCGCTGTTGTCCTCAACCGGTACGCCCACCTATTTCCTCCACGGCACAGAAGCCGTCCATGGGTCCTGCGGGCAGCTGCTGCCGGGGGATGTGGTCATTGCCATCTCCAACAGCGGCGAAACAGCCGAGCTGCGGGCCACCGTCAACGCCATTAAAAACAATGGCTGTACAGTCATCGCCATTACAGGCAACCCCCAGTCTTGGCTGGCGCAGCAGGCAGAGGCCCATCTCTTTGCCGGGGTAAAGGAAGAGGGCGACCCCCTGGACCGGGCGCCCAGGGCGTCTATCCTGGCAGAAAATTTCGTCATCCAAAGGTTAAGCCTTCTGCTGCAAACATACCGCAACCTGGACCCCGTCCAATATGTAAAGTGGAATCCAGGCGGCGCGCTTGGCAGCCTGCGGAAAAATGAAAAATAAAGGCACTGGGTTTTGGGGTACCAGCCGGGCCGCGAAAAGTACCCTGCTGCTGGCCGCAGCCTTAGTCTGCCTGGTGTCCCTGCTAGGGGCGGACAAGTCCGCCGGGCCGGCAAAACTGGACGGCTTTGTATACGATTCCTGCGGCGGCTGCTTTACAGACAGCAGCCCCTGCAAGCCCTGTAGGGTGGTATTAGAGCTGGAAGGCTATTTATACGCAGAGCTAGATCGGCTGGGCGCCAGGGCGGATTTCCAGGTAGAGGTGCATAATGTCCTTTACGACAGGGAAAAGGGGCTCCTTTTCCAACAGCTGCCCCGGGGATTGCCGGAGGAAATAGAATACCCTGTCCTCCTTTTGGACGGCATGGCCCTGCAGGGCTGGGGGCAGATCAAAAAAGACCTGGCCTCCATGGTGCTCTCCAAAACCGGGCGGGAAAGCCCGGGCACAGTACCCAAAGACAGCGGGGAAATCCAGCTGGAAAAAGCCGGCCGGGACACGGTAGTCTACTTTAAGATGCAGTCCTGCGCTTCCTGCCAGAAAACAGCGGCCCTTTTAGATGGGCTTTTCCAAAAATACAGCCAGGCAGAGCTTGTCACCTATGACATAAGCGGCCAGGAGGATTTGAAAATCTTCCAAGCCTATTGCGAAGCCTATGGCCTGGATGCGGAAAACACCTATGTCCCTGTTGTATTCATAGGGGACAGGGGACTGGAAGGGCTAGAGGAGATCCAGCTGTTCCTGGAAGCTTACCTGGCGGCAGGCTATGCCAGCGGCACTTACCGTATACAATAACCCCCAGCAAGCTTTCCAGCCAAAAAACGGCCCAGGGCCCAGCCTATACCGGGCCTTGATGTAGAAAACAGTTCCAAACAGACAAACGACCGAAAACGAATGGGAGGTACGGCAATGAAATCAGCAAAATTACGGAAGAGGGTTTTAGCAGCTCTTCTGACGGCCTGTATGCTTTTGGCGCTGGCAGGCTGTTCCACTACACCAGAGGTTTCCAAGGCAGAATCCAGCACCCCGGCCAGCAGCGCGGCAGAAAGCACCCCCGCGGAAAGCAAGCCCGATGACGCCTCTGAGCCTGCAGAATCGAAAGTGAGCACCGGCGATGGCGCCATGACCGACGTGGGCACGCCCAGAAGTGAGACGCTGGTCGTGGACATGCTCAGCGGCCGCCAGGCAAACCCCAACCTGATGAACCCCTACATGCCCGGCTGCGTGGCTATGGACGTAGGCGTGCATCAGCTGATTTACAGCAACCTGTGGGAAATCGACACGGTCAAGGGCGAGCAGTACCCCGACCTGGCCGCCACCATGCCCGAGCCTGTCGAGGGCAAAGAGAACACCTATACCTTTAAAATCAAGGAAGACCTGAAGTGGTCAGACGGCGAAGCCCTGGATGCCCACGATGTAGCCTATACCTTCAACATGCTGCTGGACAGCGAAGAACTGGCTTTTGGCGCGGTGGTCCGCGAGACCGTGGCTTCCTGCCAGGCCCTGGACGACCTGACAGTAGAGCTGGTCACCCATAAGCCCGAAGCGAAGCTGGAACAGAAATACGGCGTTACCGTTTTCGGCAACGGCCTGAAGGTTATGCCCGAGCATATTTGGAAGGACGAAGACCCCGCCACCTTTACCTATTCCGACCCCTTAAGCTGCGGCCCCTACGTCCTGAAGGACCGCGACCCCCAGGGCTACTGGTTCCTGTATGAGAAGCGGGAAGACTGGAAAAACACGGCCGTTGGGCAGACCGTTGGCGAACCCGGCCCCCAGTATATCCTTTTCAAGAGCTACGGCGCGGAAGAAAAGCGGATCATGGCCGCTATCTCCAACGAAATCGATGTCTTGCAGGACATCACCCCCGAATCCTGGGAGATTCTAAAGAGCAAGAACCCCGAAAGCATGGCCTGGTATTCCGGCTTCCCCTATGCCGACACCAACGACCCCTGCGAACGCGGCATCGGCTTTAACTGCGAAGACCCCATCTATGGCAACAAGAACGTCCGCTGGGCCCTGGCCCTGGCTACCGATATCAAAAAGGTGTCTATGGCTACCTTCAACGGCATGCTCCGGGTTTCCCCGCTGCAGCTGCCCCCCACAGATGTTCTGCAGGAAATCTACCACAAGCCCATGCTGGAGTGGCTGAAGAGCTACGAGCTGGAAGACGGCTATAAGCCTTTTGACGAAAGCTATGCCCAGGACATCGTAGAGATCCTCAAGCAGCAGGGCGTAGAAGGCTTGCCGGAAGACGAGCAGGAGATTATCGACGTGTTCGGCGTAGGCTGGTGGAAATATGACGTAGAAGAGGCTGCCAAGCTGCTGGAAAAGGAAGGCTTTACCAAAGAGGGCGACACCTGGAAAAAGCCCGACGGCAGCGTATGGGAAATGGCCATCCTGGCCCCTGCCGACTTTGAGATCCAGTCTATGCGCCTGGCCTTTGCCGTGGCCGATTCCTGGAACAAGTTCGGCGTAAAGGCCACTGTGGTACAGCAGGACTCCGCCACCTTCTGGAACAACGAGGCCACCGGCAATTTCGAGGCCGGCTCTTACTGGCCCGCCTGCGGCATCCTGCCCGACACTTCCGTAAACATGGAGCACTGGAACAGCAAGTATATCGTGCCTACCGGCGAGCAGGCCCCGGGCAACCGGTACCGCTGGGGCGGAGAAGGCAACGATAAGGTCACCGAAAAGCTCAACGAGCTGATGGAGCTGCCCTATGACGACCCGGCCGTGGTCGAGGGCGTTACCGAGATCTGCAAGGTCTTTGTAGAAGAGCAGCCCTTTATCCCCATGTTTGGCACTTCCAAGTTTGTGCCCGTCACCACCCATTACTGGAAAGGCTTCCAGACCGCAGAGAACCAGTTTGAAGGCCCCTGGTGGTGGTGGTCCCAGTTCAAGTATTACACCCCGCATTTTGAGCCCACTGGCAACTAAGGCTTGCCCACACAAAGCGGGGGCGCCCCTTCCAGCAGGCAAGCGCCGGCTTCTGCGTTAAAACCATTTGCAGTATGCCCATGCAGCGATAGCCTTTTACCCCAGACCCGGCAGGGCCTGCTGAGAAGCCCCCTATATGCAGCATGTGAGAAAAGGCTCTAAGAGGGCTATCCGCCAGGGCTAACACTCTGGCGGATTCCTTGTTATAGCCGCCGCGCCGGGGGACGCCCTTTTATTCCGCACACCTATCCGGTAGCGTTCCCCTGCGGGGCCGGCCTTTTGCGGGCCGCCGGCCGGTGCTGTTTCAAATGTGTTCAAGTATTCAAGTCCTATTTGGAGGCTGTCTATGAAGTTTTTAAAGTTTTTAGGCTCCCGCCTGGTTACTTATGTTTTCGTGATCGTGCTGGGGATGACCGCCGTGTTTTTTATCCCCAGGTTCATGCCCTCCGACCCGGTAGAGGCCATGCTGGGCCAAATGATGAGCAAATCGAATTCTATGGAGCCTGCCGCCGTGGACGCCATGCGCCAGACCCTCAATGAGAATTTCGGCCTGGAGGGCACACTGGCAGAGCAGTACCTGGGCTATATGCAAAGGGTCATTTTCACACAGGATTTCGGCCCGTCCCTTACCATGTACCCGGTCCCCGTCAAGGACCTGATCGCCACCTCCCTGCCGTGGACTATGGGGCTGCTGGGCGTCTCCACCCTGATCTCCTGGCTCATCGGCAACGGCATCGGCCTGCTGGCCGGTATCAAGAAGGACAAGGCCTATTCTAAGGTGCTGGAGGGCGTCGCCATCTGTATCTATCCCATCCCATACTATATTTTTGCCCTGATGCTCATAATGGTTTTTGCCTACATCATCCCCATCTTCCCACTAAGCGCCAATTTCAATGTGTCGGGCTTTAGCTGGGAAAACTTGAAAACCATTGTCTGGAACTCCATCCTGCCCGCCCTGTCCCTTATCCTCACCGGCACAGGGTGGTGGGTCATCTCCATGACCACCCTTTCCCGCAACACCAACGAAGAGGACTTTGTGGCGTTTGCCAGGATGAAAGGCTTTAAAGAGCGTACTGTCATTACCCGGTATATCCTGCCCAATACCGTGCTGCCGCAGATCACCATGCTGGCCCTGCAAATCGGCACGATTTTCAACGGCGCGCTGATCACAGAGATACTCTTCAATTACCCCGGCATCGGCTCTTTGATCTACCGGGGCATCCTACAGGCAGACTATAACCTGATTATGGGGACGATCACCATTTCCATCTTCGCCGTGGCCACGGCCACCCTGGTAGTGGACCTGATCTATCCGTTTATCGATCCCCGTGTCCGGTATAACTAAAGGGGGGCAGCAGAATGAAACATTGGAATTTCCGCCTGAAGCTGGGCGTAGTCATCTTGCTGGTCTTCGCTGTTCTGGGCTTTGTGCTTCCCATTTTCCACACTGGCAACGTGACGGAATGGAACACCTACCCCAACAACCTGAAGCCCAGCATGGAGCACTTCCTGGGCACCAACAGCTTGGGCCAGGACATTTTCTGGCTGCTGTGCAGCTCTATCCAGAACTCTTTCCTCATTGGCCTGTTCGTGGCTGTGCTGGCCACGGCCATAGGTGTGCTGGTGGGCCTTGCCGCCGGCCTGCAGGGCGGCATAGCGGACCGCATTATTATGCTGCTGGCAGACACCTTTATCGTCATCCCATCCCTGCCCATCCTCATCCTGCTGGGCAGCTTGACAAAGGGCACAGCCTCTCTGTTCCTGATCGGCGGCGTGCTGGTGGTGTTCAACTGGCCCTGGCCCGCGCGGCAGGTGCGCTCTATGAGCTTGACCATCCGGGAGAGCGATTTTATCAGTACAGCCCGGTTTTCCGGGGAAAGCACGTTCCGCATCCTTTACAAAGAGATTTTCCCCTTTGTAAAGGATTGGTCCATCGGCAACTTCATCAACACAGTCTTGGTGGCCATTGGCGCCGAATCGGGCCTGGCGGTTATCGGTATGTCCAGCAACTCCAACGCCACCCTGGGCACTATGATCTACTGGGCCAACCAGCACCAGGCCATGCTGGGCGGCAAATGGCTCTGGATTGGGGCCCCGGTAGTGGCCATCTGCCTGATTTTTATCGGCCTGTTCCTGTTCATGACAGGGCAGCAGCAATACTCTGCGTTAAGGAGGGGCAAATAAATGTTGGAGCTTAACCATGTCAGCGCCAGATACAACATGCTCACTAGCTTTGTAAACGCAGTGGATGATGTTAACTTCAAGATCGAGAACAACGAGATTTTCGGCATTGCCGGCGAGTCCGGCTGCGGGAAATCCACCTTGCTGAAGGTAATGTACGACCTGCTGGACTATCCCCTGGAGGTAAGCAGCGGGACGGTCCGCCTGTATAAAGGGCGGTCTGAGACGGAATATGTAGAGACAGGCAAGCTAAAGGAATATTGGTGGAAAGAGATTTCTTATGTCCCCCAAGGCGCCATGCACGTCATGAACCCGGTGTCCCGGATAGAGAGCCAGTTCTTCGACGCCGTCAGCCGGGGGAACCAGGACAAAAAAAGCAGAAAACAGCTGCGTGAGGAAATCGCGGGCTACCTGCGAGAATTAGAGCTTTCCCCGGATATCCTGCGGGCCTACCCCCACCAGCTTTCCGGCGGCATGCGCCAGCGGGTGCTGATTGCCCTGGCTACCTTTTTAAGCCCCAGCGTGATTCTGGCGGACGAGCCCACCACTGCCCTGGACGTGGTGGTGCAGAAGGACATCCTCACCATGCTGATGTCTGTCCAGAAGCGAATGGAAAATTCCATGGTCATTGTCTCCCACGATATGGGTGTGCACTACCAGGTGACAAACCGTATGGGCATCATGTACGCGGGCCAGATGATCGAGGTGGGGCCTACAGATGAGATCTTCAACAACCCCAAGCACCCCTATACGCAGATGCTGATCGGCGCGCTGCCCAAAGTAGGGGACACCAGCCAGAAAGAGGGCATCCCCGGCACGCCCCCCAGCCTGAAGGACCCGCCGGCCGGCTGCCGTTTTGCGGCACGCTGCAAGTATGCCACAGACCAGTGCCGCCAGGTGCAGCCCCAGACGGTTCAGGTGGGGGACCGGCACTATGCCGCCTGCCTGCTTCTGGGCCAGGGGACAGGAGGAAACAAAGATGGCAAATGATATGTTGGAAATCAAGAACCTAGACCGTGTTTTCCGGATCGGCGGCATGATTATGGGCCACAAGATAAAGGCCGTAGACAATGTCTCCATCCAAATGCCCTCTGATAAGGCGTGGATTATGAGCGTAGTCGGGGAATCCGGCAGCGGCAAGACCACTCTGGCCAGGATGGTGCTGGGCCTGCTGGATATCTCCGATGGCGATATCACCATTGGGGGCAAAAGCGTAAAATACCATATGAAGCATAAAAAGGAATTTTACCGCATGGTCCAGCCCATTTTCCAAAACCCCTTTACCGCCTTCAGCATGAAGCGGACAGTTGAAAGCTACCTGTATGAAACCGCGCTGAACCTGGACATGGCCAAAAACAAGGAAGAAGCCAAGGCCCTGATTACCGAGACCTTACAACGGGTAGGGCTGAGCTATGAGCAGGTGAAGAACAAATACCCCAACCAGTTTTCCGGCGGCGAGCTCCAGCGCATCTCCATTGCCCGAGCCCTGATCACCCGCCCAAAGGTCATCGTGGCCGATGAGCCCGTAGCCATGATAGACGCTTCCCTGCGGATGAACATTGTCAACATCTTCAAAAACTTAAAGGAAGAGTATGGGGTCAGCTTCGTATACATCACCCACGACCTGTCCACCGCCTATTATGTCAGCGACTATATTGCCACCATGTACAAGGGCAGCATGATCGAATTCGGCAGGGCCAGGGAGGTATTAGAGCACCCCGGCCATCCCTATACAGAGCTTCTGCTGGACTCCATCCCCAAGGTAGGCGACAAGTGGACAGCCAAGGACAGGCTGCGCATGGGGGACGCAGAGGACAAGGTCATCCGCAATGCCGGGTGCAAATTCGCCCGGCGCTGCCCCTATGCTAAGGACGCATGCATCCAGAACCCGCCCGATATGGTGAACCTGGAAGGCGAGCACCGTTCCCTGTGCATCAAGCATACAGACTATAAGGCAGGGTAGGGGCGTAAGGCAAAAACAAGAGGAGGGGACAAGCCATGAAAAAGCTATCAGCCAAGCAAGGGAAAACCATAACCCTGATTGCCGCCCTGGCGGCGCTGCTTACAGCCGCCGGGGTGCTGTGGGCCAACAGGCCCGTCCCCCGGCGTGAGAACGGCATAGAGCTGCTGGACTTCCCCCTGGGCAGCAAGCTGCAGGGCTATGATGTGTACGACTCTCAAGGGCGTACCCTAGACATTTCCCAGATATCCAGCACCCCTACGCTCCTTGTGTTCGCTATGGCCCAGTGCGGGGACTGCCGCGCGGAGTTCCCCTCTTACCGCGCCCTGCTCACCCTGTTCAATACAAAAAAGTTCCAAGTGGCTTTCGTCTGGGACGACACCGTCCCCCAGGCAGACCTGGACAAGCTGCATATCCCCCCTTCCGCGTCCTATTCTGCCAAAGGGCGGTATAAGTTTACCGATTGGGTCCCCTCTTATTACTTTGTAGATGGGGAAGACATAATCACTGCCCAGACAAAAGACTTGGCAGAGGCGGCGCTCCTTTTGCCAGAATCCACAGTGGAGCCAGAAAGCTTCCGGCAGTTTTCCGGCGGGCTTCCGGTCCTGCTGGGCCTTGATGGCTGCGGCAGCTGCAAGGAAGCCGTGGAAGAAATGGAAGCCGCCTACGGCGACAGCTTCCTCTATTTCCTGGAAGGCCAGGAAGCCGTGGAGGAAGGCAGCAAAAAGAACGTGTTTGCAGACCCCCACCAGCTTGTAGCAAAAGCCTTTGGAGTGGATACCTTCCCGGCGTCCATCCGCTTAGACGGGGCAGGGGGGCTGCTGATCGAATAGAAGCCCCGTCGGGGAGGCCCGCTTTGCCCTTCCATCACAAGGCAAAGCGGCCTTTCCACATACAGGGGAAGCTTAGCCGGCCCCCACAAAGCGGCGGGCCGGTTCTGTACCAGGGCCGTAACCAAGAAAGGAAGGTATAAAAATTGGGAATTCTAGAACAGTTCCGTTTAGATGGAAAGCGCGCTTATGTCACAGGTGCAGCCAGGGGGATCGGCAAAAGCATTGCCCGGGCTTTCTTAGAGGCCGGGGCCAGGGTTGCCCTTGCAGATATCGACTTGGCAGAAGCCGAAAGCACAGCCGCCGGGTTCCGTGCCGCAGGCGGGGATTGCGTAGCGGTAGCAGTAGACGTGGCCTCCCCGGAAAGCGTCGAGGCGTGCATGGGCCAAATCGTGGATAAGCTGGGGGGCATCGATATTGCCGTCAATAATGCGGGCATCTGTATCAACGCCCCGGCAGACCGCATGGGCTTTGCAGACTGGAAAAAGGTCATCGACGTAAACCTTACCGGTGTGTTCCTCACCTCCCAGGCCGCAGGCCGCCAGATGATCCTCCAGGGCCAGGGGGGCTCCATTATCAACACAGCCTCCATGTCCGCCCACATCGTCAATACCCCCCAGCCCCAATGCGCCTACAATGCTTCTAAAGCGGGGGTCATCCAGCTGTCCAAGTCCCTGGCAGTAGAGTGGGCCTCCCACGGGATCCGTGTCAACACCATCAGTCCTGGCTATATCGGCACCGAGCTGACACTCAATTCCCCCTCGCTTCAGCCCCTCATTGCTTCCTGGGAGGCCGTATCGCCCCTAAAGCGCATGGGCAGGCCCGAGGAACTGCAGGCCATTGTCCTGTACCTGGCCTGCGGCGCCGCATCCTTCACAACAGGCTCTGACTTTATTGTAGACGGGGCGTTTACCTGCATCTAAAAAACACAAAGGAAGCCCCCTGCTACGCTGCAGGGGGCTTTTGCTTGCCTGTCATTTCAGCTTCCGTACAGAATGGCGCTCCACCAGCACAGGGGAGAAGGCCATGTTTTTCTGATAAGTACGTTTGTCCAAAATGCGGCTCATAACAAAGTTTGCCGCCTCTTCGCCCACCTGGCCCTGCATCATGTCCACCGAGGTCATGGCCGGGTTGGTACACAGGGAATAGTCGGTATTGTCCAAAGAAACAATGGAAATATCCCCGGGGATATCTAGGCCCAGTTCCTGGCAGGCGTTCATACAACCAATGCCCATCAGGTCGTTGCAGGCCACCACAGCCGTGCACTCCCTGCCCTGTTGGATAAAATTATGGAAAGCGTGATAAGCGCCCTCACGGGTAAAGTCGGCATTAATGGTCAAAGCCTTATCAATAGGGATGCCCGCTTCCCCCAAGGCCTTTTTATATCCGGCAAAACGTTCCTTGGTGTTCTGTTCCTTGGCGTCGCCGCCCAAAAAGGCGATGCGTGTGTGGCCGTTTTTCAGGCAGTACTCCGTGGCCGTCCAGGCGGCGCGTGGCTGGTCCATATATACGCAGTCGTAAAAATCCTGGTTTTCCCCATTTTCATAAAAGCTGGTAATGACCGTAGGCAGATCCGTAGCTTCAATAGCGCGGAGCAGCTTGGGCGTATAGTCAAAAGAGCCGAAAATCAGGCCATCTACATAGCGCCCCTTTAAAGAGTCCAGTACCTCCAGTTCCTTTTTAGGGCTGTGCATGGTATAGCCCAAAATAATATTATAACCAAACCGTTCCAACGTCTGCGTAGCCCCATGGATCATGGCAAAATAATAAGGGTTCATAATATCGGGGATACACAGCATGATTTTTTTCGTAATATTGTTTTTCAAGGTTTTCGCCGCCTGATGGGGCACATAACCCAGTTCCTCTGCCGCCGCCAAAATGGTAGCCTTAGCAGCCTGGCTGCAGTAGCCATTGCCAGTAAGTGCCCTTGCAACCGTAGAAGCCGAAAGGCCTGTTCTTTTCGCAACGTCATATATTGTGGCCAAGATAAAACACCGTTCCCATCTGGATATCTATAAATTATAGGATTAGGAAAAACGAACTCGGAGTCCCAATCCCCCCTGCACAGCAGGGAGCGGATACCTCGTGTAAGCGGAACACGCCCAGACATCCGTTAAAATATATTATACCACATGCCCAAAAGCCTGTAAATAGGTCCGCCGTGAATTGTATAAGAACGAAGGTGTCAACACCTGCCTGTCCGAAACCCAGCGCCGGTGACTCTTGAAGTATTATTTTGAGGGCCAAAATGAAGTGGAAATTGTGACGGCGTAGGAAGTCTCCCGGTCCAAAATCGCGGAGAGTATATGGCGTGCAAAAGAAAAGTATTCCGCTTCGTTGATGAACTGTGCCGGGTACAAGAGTACATCGAAGTCAATCACCATAATGAAGCGGTTTGAAAACCGCATTTTTCCAGACGATCAACTTTCCTAATATAAATGCCCCGGCCGAAGCCCCACGGCCTTACGGCAGAGGCATGAAATGTGCGGCCACCCGCTCCCCTTAGCCTCCCCCTGCGTTGACGGGAAAAGAGGAATTTGCTATAATAGGAAAGACGGCCCTATAAGGCCGGGGAAAATCCAAAAGGCCAACGGGCAGAGAGAAGGGCGTTTCTTATGGAATTTGTAATCGTAACAGGGCTTTCCGGCGCAGGCAAGACCCAGGCCATGCACGCCATGGAAGACATCGGCTTTTATTGCGTGGACAACCTGCCCCCAGCCATGATACCGGTCTTTTATGACCTGTGCGAAAAATCTGAAGGCCTGGGCCGTGCCGCCGTGGTGACAGACACCCGGGGCGGGGAAATGTTCATGTCCTTCTTTTCCGCCACAGAAGCCCTAAAACGGGACAAAAAGCCCTACAAAATCTTGTTCTTGGATTCTTCAGACCCCGTCTTAGTCCACCGGTTCAAAGAGACCCGCCGCAAGCATCCCCTTTCCGACGACCTAAACGGCTCCTTAGAGCAGGCCGTGAAGCTGGAACGGGACATGCTAAAGCTGGTAAAGGAAAACGCAGACTTTGTCATGGACACCTCCGGCTTTTCCCCGGCCCAGCTAAAAAACCGGGTAGCCGAGCTGTTCCTCAACAGTGCCAGCGATTCCCTTTCCGTGCTGTGCATCAGCTTTGGGTTCAAGTTCGGCATCCCCATGGAGGCCGACCTGGTCTTTGACGTGCGGTGCCTGCCCAACCCCTTTTACGATGAATCCCTGCGCCCCAAAACCGGCCTGGACCCCGAGGTGCGGAACTATGTCATGGACAAGGAAGAAACCCAAGGCTTTGCCGCCCGCTTCACAGATATGATCGACTACCTGCTGCCCCTGTACGCCCGTGAGGGCAAAAGCCAGCTGGTCATTGCCGTAGGGTGCACAGGGGGCCACCATCGTTCGGTAGCCCTGGCCCAGTTCATGTGCGACCACCTGGCAGCCAAAGGCGTAAGGGCCAGCGCAGCCCACCGGGACATCCAAAAAAATTTCCACATGGGGTGATTCAAAAATGGGATGTATCCTAGTAGCCGGCTTCCCAGCCGTAGGCAAAAGCACCCTGGCCGCAGCGCTTTCCCAAGAGCTGCGGGTGCCCATGTTCTCAAAAGACAGCATAAAAGAGCAGCTCTACGATTCCGTAGGCTTCCGCTCCCGCCAGGAAAAGGTAGCCTTAGGCGTAGGGGCCATGGAAATCCTCTACTATGCCGCGGGGCAGGTGCTGGCCGCCGGCCAGACCGTCATACTGGAGAATAATTTTGAAAACGATTCCCGCCCCGGCCTCCTGGCCCTGCTGGAAAAGCACCCCTGCCCAGTAGTAACCTTGTCCCTTACCGGCGACCCGGAGGTAATCTACCAGCGCTTCTTAATGCGGGACCTTTCCCCCAGCCGCCACCGTGGCCACGTAGTAAACACCTGCTACCCCGAGCCCCCCGGCCAGCGCCCGCCCTATACGCCCCTGACCCTTCCACAATTCATCGAAGGCTTCAAATCCCGCGGCATGGACAGCTTCTCCATAGGCAGGCAAATCGTAATCGACATGACAGACTTCTCAAAAATCAATGTACAGGCGCTTGCCAAAGAAATAACCCCCCTGCTATAGCAAGGGGCCAACAACCAGCCCAAGAAGCGGAGCGTGGGTTTCCAAAGGGGGAGGCCCCCTTTGGCAGAGCGCGAGACAGGGTCTCGCGGCCTTACAGGAGGTGGGGAAAAAGATGTCCTTTTCAGGAGAAATCAAAGCCGAGCTATGCGGGGCCGAAATCAAAAAGCCCTGCTGCCTGGGGGCCGAGTGCTACGGAGCATGGCTCTTTTCCCGGTGCTTTACCCTGCGGGAAAGCGCTTGGGTAACCGAGTGCGCCCCAGCCGCCCGGCGGGCCATGGAGCTCTGCGCCGCTGGGGCAGGGGTCTCTGCCCAGCTGTACTATGCGGTAAGCCGCCGGCAAAAGCCCGCCTACCGCGTCACCCTGCCAGACCCTTCGGAAAGGGCCCGGCTGCTGGAAGCCTTTGGGCACTCCGGCTACGAAACCAACCTGCGCATCAACCGCGCGCCCTTAGAAGAAGACTGCTGCGTGCAAGCCTTCCTGCGGGGGGCGTTCCTCACCTGCGGCACAGCCACCGACCCCCGCAAGGCCTACCACCTGGAATACGCGGTGCCCCATAAAAACCTGGCCGGTGACCTATACACCCTGCTGGGCGAGATCCCCGCCTTCCGGGCCGCGCCGGCCGTTGTGCAGCGCAAGGGAGGGTACGCGGTCTATCTAAAAGAAAGCGGGCAGATCGAAAACCTGCTAACCTACCTGGGCGCGCCCCAGGCCGCTATGGAGCTGATGCAGGTGAAGATGTTCAAAGAGGCCAAGAACAACATCAACCGCAAAACAAATTTCGAAACCGCCAACATGGACAAAACTTTTTCCGCCTCAGCCCGGCAGACCGCGGCCATTGCCGCCATCAACGACACCGTAGGGCTGGACACCCTGCCGCCCCACTTAGGCGACTTAGCCCGTCTGCGGCTGCAATACCCAGACATGACGCTGCGGGAGCTGGGGGAAAGGCTGCACATCAGCCGCAGCGGGGTGAACCACCGGCTGCAGCGGCTTTTAGAGCTTGGGGAGCGGATCTTAGAAGAAAAAGGCGTAGAAAACATCTTATAGCAAAACCAGGAAAGGAGAGAGGGCATTGCGGCTGCGGGACGCCATATGGCCACATGGGAATTTTAAAGTAGAGGGCAGCGCCAAAACAAAAGCGCTGGTATACGGCGGCGCGGCGGCCATGGTGCTGGGCATCCTGGGCCTGATGTACCTGCTGGTAGGCCGCATGGGCGGCGGCCCGCCAAAGGTGGGCACCGTCACCATAAGCAGCCGGGACACCGTGGCAGAGCCCCTGCAAAACGAAATTTATACCACCGAGAAGGGCCAGCGCCGGGAGAAGCGCCGCCTGGTGCCCGGTGAAATCGGGGACACAGCTCCCATGCTGCCGTATGACACCAGCCTTACCGTTATGTTTGACGGGGAAAGCCCCAACGGCCCTTTCTATTTCACCCTGTACGACAGGGAAGGGAAGGTGTATTCCGACAAAAAAGCGGAATTTGAGAGCCCCCAAGAGCCAGGCCAGTACCTGGTGTGCGAAGAAACCTACTGGGGGCGGGAAAAGGAGAACATTGGCATGGAGTACTATTTCTGGATCGAGGTAGGCCCAGAGGACCTGCCTTGACCCGGCTGGGAGGGCGTTATGGGGTTCGTGCATCTGCATCTGCATACCGAGTATAGCCTTTTAGACGGCGCCTGCCGTATCGAGCCATTGATGGATGCCGTAGCGGCAGCCGGTCAAAAGGCCGTGGCCATCACCGACCACGGCAACATGTATGGGGCCATAGACTTTTATAAAGCCGCCAAAAAGCGGGGCATAAAACCCATTTTAGGCTGCGAGGTCTATGTGGCCAAGCGCACCCGGTTCGATAAAGTCCACGGCCTGGACAACGAGAACCGCCACCTGGTGCTGCTGTGTGAAAACGAAACCGGCTACCGCAACCTGATGGCTATGGTCTCCAAAAGCTGGACCGAGGGCTTTTACAACCGCCCCCGGGTGGACTACGCCCTGCTGCGGGAGCATCATGAGGGCCTTATCGCCCTGTCCGCCTGCATTTCCGGCGAAATCCCCCGGGCCCTGCTGCAAGGGGACTATGAAGGGGCAAAAGCGGCCGCCCTGGGCCTGCAGGAGATTTTCGGTCCAGGCAATTTCTACCTGGAGCTGCAGGACCACGACATCCGGGACGAGAAAACCGTCATGCCCGGCATCCTGCGCATAGCAGAGGAAACCGGCATCCCCCTGGTGGTCACCAACGACTGCCACTATATCTCCGCAGGGGACGTAGAGATGCACCGGGTGCTCATGTGTATACAGACCGGCCGCACTGTAGACGAAGAAGGCGGGCTGGAATTCAACACCGGTGAGCTGTACTATAAAGACGAAGAACACATGCGCGCCCTGTTCCCAAGCCACCCGGAGGCCGCAGACAACACCGTGAGGATTGCCGAACGCTGCAATGTGGAAATCGAATTCGGTAAGACCAAGCTGCCCCGTTTTACCACCCCAGACGGCAGCGAAAATTTAGAGTTTTTCCACCGCTTGTGCTATGGAGGGCTGAAAAAACGCTACGGCCCCAGCCCGGACAAAAGTTTGCAAAGCCGCCTGCAATACGAAATAGACACCATTGCCCAAATGGGCTATGTCAACTACT
This sequence comes from bacterium D16-76, assembly GCA_009917445.1. GTDB lineage: Bacteria > Bacillota > Clostridia > Oscillospirales > Acutalibacteraceae > Acutalibacter. Next base: position 80,230 of record QZEE01000014.1, read on the forward strand.
ACCTCATCGTATGGGACTTCATCCGCTACGCCAAAAGCGTAGGCATCCCCGTAGGCCCTGGCCGGGGTTCCGGCGCGGGGAGCCTGGCGGCCTACAGCATTGGCATCACCAACGTAGACCCCATCCGCTACGGCCTGATCTTCGAACGCTTTCTAAACCCCGAGCGGGTAAGCATGCCGGACTTTGACATCGATTTCAGCGACCAGCGCCGGGATGAGATCATCGCCTACGTGCTGGAAAAATATGGGGCGGACCACGTGGCCCAGATCGTCACCTTTGGCACCATGGCAGCCCGCGGGGCCATACGGGACGTAGGCCGGGCCATGGGCATTCCCTATGGTACCGTAGATTTAGTGGCAAAGCTGGTGCCCCTAGAGCTGGGAATGACGCTGGATAAAGCCCTGAAAGGCTCCAAAGCCTTCCGGGAGAAGTACGAAGGCGATGCCCAGGTGCGTGCCCTTGTAGACATGGCCCGCAAAGTAGAGGGCATGCCCCGGCACACCAGCACCCACGCGGCAGGGGTGCTCATTACAGACAAGCCGGTCATGGAGTACGTACCCCTGGCAAAAAACGATGACGTGGTGGTCACCCAGTTCACCATGACAGCCATAGAAGAGCTGGGACTCCTGAAAATGGACTTTCTAGGCCTGCGCAACCTGTCCGTAATCGAAAACGCCGAAAAGCTCATCCGCCAGCAGGAGCCAGGCTTTTCCATGGAGCATATCCCCTGGGACGACCCCCAGGTCTTTCAAATGCTGGCGGCAGGGGAATCGGTAGGGGTGTTCCAGTTCGAATCCGGGGGCATGACCCGGCTGCTGGTGCAGTCCCACGCCGAACAGATCGAAGACCTGATCGCCATAATCTCCCTGTACCGGCCCGGGCCCATGCAGTTTATCCCCATGTATTTAGAAAACCGCCGGGACCCCGGGAAAGTCCAGTACAAGCACAAGATGCTGGAACCCATTTTAAGCGTGACCTTTGGGTGCATCATTTACCAAGAGCAAGTCATGCAGATTTTCCGGGACCTGGCGGGCTACTCCCTGGGCCGTGCAGACATTGTGCGCCGCGCCATGTCCAAAAAAAAGCACGACGTGTTAGAGCGTGAGCGCCAGGTGTTCCTTTACGGCCAGCAGCGGGAGGACGGCACCTGGGAAGTAGAAGGCTGCCTGCGCCGGGGGGTAGACCTGGAAATAGCCCAGGAGCTCTTCCGGGAGATCGAGAGCTTCGCCTCCTACGCTTTTAATAAATCCCACGCCGCCTGTTATGCCCTGGTAGCTTACGAGACCGCCTACCTGAAATGCCATTATCCCAAGGAGTACATGGCGGCCCTGCTGTCCAGCGTGTTAGGGTGGACCGGCAAGGTGGCCGAATACACCGAAGAGTGTAAGCGCCTGGGCATTGCGGTGCTGGCCCCCCATGTCAACGAAAGCGGCGTGGGCTTTGCCGTAACCGGGCAGGGCATCCGCTTCGGCCTGCTGGCGGTGAAGAACCTGGGCCGCGCCGTCATAGAGCGGCTGGTGCAGGAGCGGGAAGCCCAGGGCCCCTACACCTCCTTCTATAATTTCTGCCGCCGCATGGCCGGTCGGGACTTAAACCGCCGTGCCATTGAAAGCCTGGTAAAGTGTGGCGCCCTGGACGGCTTAGGCCATAACCGCAAGGAAATGCTGCTGGCAGTAGAAAAAGTGCTGGAAAACCTGGAAAGCGCCAAGCGCCGGAACCTGGAAGGGCAGATGGGCTTTTTCGACAGCCCCCAGTCTGAGACAGCCGGGGAACCGGCCTTGACGCCTATGGAGGACTTTTCCCACCTGGACAAGCTGAGCATGGAAAAAGAGGTAACAGGCATGTACCTTTCCGGCCACCCTATGGCCGAGTACGCCGGCATGTACGGCCAGGGCCTGTACGCCCGCACCGACCAGGTACTGCAAAGCGCCCAGGCAGGGGAGGGGGAATCCCCCCTGTATAAAGATGGGCAGCGGGTGAAGATGCTGGGCATCATCACAGGGGTGCGGCGGAAGAATACGCGGTCTGGCAGCGCCATGGCCTTTTTGACGCTGGAAGATATCTACGGGGCCATCGTAGCCCTGGTGTTCCCCAGCGTCCTGCAAGAGCACGGCGCCCTGGCCGCCGAAGGCACAGCGGTAGAAATCAGCGGGCGCCTAAGCTTCCAAGAGGAAAAAGAGCCCGAGCTGGTGTGCATGGAAATAGCCCTGCCACCGCCCATAGGGGGGGCCATAAAGAAAACCGCCGCCCGGCCCGGGCTGTACCTGCGGGTAGACGCAAAGGGCAGCCCCCAGTACCGCAAAGCCATGCAGTATATTGCCATTTTTGACGAAGGGTTGACCGATGTCTACCTGCGGTTTGCCGATACAGGCAAGCTGGTAAAGGCCCCCGCCCAATACAAGACTTATGTAAATCAACCGCTGCTGCGTGCGCTGGAAAACCTGCTGGGCCCAGAGAACGTAGCCTACCGCCCGCCCAAGTCAGGGGCAAGAGAAGCTTAAAAGCAAACCAGCCCCCATTAGGCCATAAGCTTTGCCAAACAGGCACTTTTAAGCCCAGTGCCCCAGCCCCCTGCAGCAAATCGAAAAAAATGGTACTAATGGGCAAAATTTTGCTGTACCCCCTTGATAAAATTTCAAAATTTGCTATAATAGGTTTTGATAATACTTGCAAAACGGGCGGAGCAGCTTCGCCACGGGTTTGCGTTGGAGGAAGATACAAATGGGTGCGAAAAGTATTGCAGTATTGACAAGCGGCGGCGACGCCCCGGGCATGAACGCGGCAGTGCGCGCGGTGGTGCGTTCTGCTTTGTCCTTTGGCATGAAGGTATATGGCGTTATGCGTGGGTATAACGGCCTTTTAAACGGCGATCTACGGGAAATGAGCATGCGCAGCGTATCCGACATCATGCAGCACGGCGGCACAGCCCTGTTTACCGCCCGCAGCCCGGAGTTCAACACCCCCGCCGGCGTAAAGAAGGCGGCGGACAAGTGCCGTGAAATGGGTATTGAAGGCGTTGTGGTCATTGGCGGCGACGGGTCTTTCCGCGGCGCCCGGGACCTGTGCGGGGAAGGCATTTCCTGTATCGGCGTGCCTGGCACCATTGATAACGACATTGCCTGCACAGATTACACTATCGGATATGACACAGCCCTGAATACCGCTATGGAGATGATCGACCGCATCCGTGACACCACCGAATCCCACGACCGGTGCAGCGTGGTAGAGGTCATGGGCCGCCGCTGCGGCGATATCGCCCTACATACCAGCATCGCAGTAGGCGCCTTGTCTACTTTGGTGCCCGAAATGCCCTTCGATTTCCAGAAGGATATTGTAGACCGTATGAAGCTGGCCCAAAGCACCGGCAAGCGCCATTATATCATCGTGGTAGCCGAAGGCGTAGGCCACACCCAAGAGCTTACCGAGAAAATCCAGGAAGCCACCGGCATCGAGACCCGTGCCACCGTGCTGGGCCATGTGCAGCGTGGCGGTTCCCCCACCCTGCGGGACCGCGTAGTGGCCAGCCGTATGGGCTACCATGCGGTAGAGCTGCTGCAAAACGGCGCTTCCAACCGGGTCGTAGCCATGAAGGGCGAGGAGATTGTGGACTTTGACATTACCGAAGCCCTAGATATGCCCCGCATCTTTGACGAAAACCTGTACCGGATATCCGCCCGCCTCTCCATCTAAAAGGCAGGCTGTAAATTCAGGAAAAACCCCCGCCGCTCTAGCCTGGGCGGCGGGGGTTCTGTTGTTTCAGAAAGGGGCGTTATGGAAGAAAAGCTCACATACAGGGCCCTTAGCAACGGCCTGCAGGCCCGCATCCGGCAAGAGCGGGCCAGCCACTGGGAAAACCCCTGGCGCTGCCGGGACGAAGAGGCCCTGCGCCGGGACATGGGGCGGGACGGGGCCACCCTGTGGCGGCCCGCCTTTGTGCGGGACTCCGAAAAGATCATGCACCTGCCCCTATATAACCGCTACGCGGACAAGACCCAGGTGTTTTCTTTTTACGAAAACGACGACATCACCCGGCGGATGCTCCACGTGCAGCTGGTGTCCCGCATAGCCCGGAATATCGGGGCCGTGCTGGGGCTGAACCTAGAGCTCATCGAGGCCATTGCTCTGGGCCACGACCTGGGCCACACCCCCTTTGGCCACGCGGGGGAGCGCTACCTCAGCGAGCTCTTGCAGGCGCACACCGGCCGCTATTTTAACCATAATGTGCACAGCGTGCGGGTACTAGACCGGATTTTCCGCCGCAATGTAACCCTGCAGACCTTAGACGGCATCCTCTGCCACAACGGCGAGTTTGTCCAACAAGAATACCGCCCCCGGCCCTTGCAGGGCTTCCCAGCCTTTGACCGGGCAGTAGAAGCCTGCGATATCCAAGGGGAGCCCGCCATTGGCCAACTGGTACCCGGGACGCTGGAAGGCTGCGTGGTGCGCGTCTGCGATATGATCGCCTATTTGGGCAAAGACCGGCAAGACGCCGTGACTGCCCATATCATCCACGAGGACACCACCTTTACCACCCAGGCCATCGGGGCCCAAAATGCCGCCATTATCAACAATATGGTGGTAGACATTGTAGAAAACAGCTACGGCAAGGGCCATATCTCCCTTAGCCCCAGCACCTACCAGGACATTAAAACCGCCAAAGCCGAAAATTACCGCATGATCTACCGGGACGAAAAAGTCAACAAGGTTTACGAAACCTCCATCCGCCCCATGTTCTGGGAGATATACAAAAAGCTGCTGGAAGACATCAAGCTGGGCCAAAAGAATTCCCCCATCTTCCGGCACCACTTGGATTTCGTAAGGGAAAAAGTGCGCTGGTACGGCGGCTCCGCCTATGGGGAGGAAGAAGAGCCCGAGCAGATCGTAACCGATTATATAGCCAGCATGACAGACGACTATTTCGTGGCCCTGTACCGCTACCTGTTCCCCAAAAGCGCCTTGGGTATAACCTCCCACTCCTATTTTGCCGACCTGCCCGCGCCGTAAAGAGGGGAAGCCCCCGCCATCTGGCAGGGGCCCCGTGTAGAAGGTGATAGTACATGTATGCGGTTTATTTCAGTTGAGTCCTGCGGCTGCTTACCAACTCATCCAGCCGGTCCAGTATGCCGGTGTCTGTCACATCTTCCAGCAGGGAAGACACAAGGCTGGGTATGGATTCCTGGCTAAAGACAGGGCTGCTTTTTACCTGCATAATCGCATAAGCGTCAGCCGTAACGCTGGGTACAAAGGTGCGTGCATAGTTCTTCGTGCTCTGAACAAAACCCGCCACTTCTATAGCCTTCTTCTCTAACATGGAGTTAAGAAGGATATGGATAGACGCGGGCTTCCAAGTGCGGTCGGGGGTCAGCTCGATAATTTCCGAGCGGGACAGGGGACGGCCCTCTTTCCACATCAGGTCCATAATCTCGTTTTCAGACTTGGTCAGCTTGAAGTAGGAAGTTTTCACGTTTTTCATAAAGAGCACCTTCGCTTTCTTGGGGAACAGGAGTTGTACGATTTAAATAATCATAGTGTATATTTGAAAAATTGTCAAGAAACTTTTTGAAAAAAACTTGTTAAAACCTAGGTTTTTTTCTAGGACTGTGATACAAATTGTAAAATCACATCTGAATTTTCCAAAGTGTTAAAAGTCTAATTTTGCACGATTTATATATTACCCTTTCTGCCCAAAAAGAAGTATTTAGAAAACTATAAACATTTTTTGTATTTATCTGCCCGCATAAAAAAGGAGGACTGCATGGATACCCTGATCCAAACCCTGGCCCGCGAACTTCACGTACAGCCCCAGCACGCCCAGGCCGTGGCCGCCCTGTTAGACGAAGGCAACACCGTCCCTTTTATCGCCCGCTACCGTAAAGAGCAGCATGGCGCCATGGACGACCAAACCATCCGCCTGCTGGCTGACCGCCTAGCCTACCTGCGGGGCCTGGAAGCCCGCAGGCAGGAGGTGCTGGCCGCCATCGAAAGCCAGGGCAAGCTGACGGACGAGCTGTCGGCAAACCTTTCGCAAGCCCAGACCCTGGCCGAAGTAGAAGACCTGTACCGCCCCTACCGCCCCAAACGCCGTACCCGCGCGGGCATCGCCCGAGAGAAGGGCTTAGAGCCCTTGGCACAGCTGCTGCTTGCAGGCCGGGACAAGACAGGCAAGCCCCTCTCCATAAGCCCGCAAGAGCTTTGCAAGCCTTACATCGACCTGGAAAAAGGCGTAGAGACAGCCGAAGACGCTCTGCAGGGCGCCCAAGACATAATCGCCGAAATGTTCTCCGACGACGCGGCCATCCGGGGCCGGCTGCGGGCCCAGGTCCAGCGCAGCGGTTCCCTGTGCTCGGTTGGCGCGGTAGGGGAAGACACCGTCTATCGCCTCTACTATGATTTCCAAGAACCCCTAAAAAAACTGCAAAGCCACCGGGTCCTGGCCATTAACCGTGGGGAGCGGGAAGGCGCCCTAAAAGTAACCGTGCAGCCCGGCAGTTGGGACGCCCCCGGCCTGATCCTGCGGGAAACCGCCCACCCCCGGCACCCATACTACAGCCTTTTGCAAGAGACCGCCCAAGACGCCTGGGACCGCCTGATCTTCCCCTCCCTGGAACGGGAGGCAAGGGCCAGCCTAACAGACATGGCCAACGAGCAGGCCATACGCACCTTCTCCTTAAACCTGCGCCCCTTGCTGATGCAGCCCCCCGTAAAAAACCGCGTCACCCTGGGCTTTGACCCAGCCTACCGTACCGGCTGCAAGCTGGCCGTGGTAGACGGTACCGGCAAAGTGCTGGAGACCGCCGTCATCTACCCCACCAAGCCCCATAATAAAATAGCCGAGGGCAAAGAGGTGCTGCGCCGGCTGTGCGCTCGCCACGGCGTCGCCTGCATTGCCATCGGCAACGGCACAGCCAGCCGCGAATCCGAAATATTTGTCAGTGAGTTTATCAAAGAATATGGCGGCGGTGTCTCCTATATGGTTGTCAGCGAGGCCGGGGCGTCGGTCTATTCGGCCTCCAAGCTGGGGGCCGAGGAATTCCCCGACTTCGACGTGTCCCTGCGTTCCGCGGTATCCATTGCCCGGCGGCTGCAAGACCCCTTAGCCGAGCTGGTAAAAATCGACCCCAAGGCTATTGGCGTGGGCCAGTACCAGCACGATATGCCCCAGGCTCAGCTGTCCCAGGCCCTGGACGGTGTGGTGGAAGACTGCGTAAACGCCGTAGGCGTAGACCTAAACACCGCGTCGCCATCCCTGCTGCGGCGGGTAGCCGGGGTAAGCCCCACCGTGGCCAAAAACGTAGCCGCCTACCGGGAGGAAAAAGGCCGCTTCCTCACCCGCAAAGAGCTTTTAAAGGTGCCCAAGCTGGGCCCCAAAGCCTTTGAACAATGCGCCGGCTTCCTGCGGGTGCCAGACAGTGAGAACGTCTTAGACCACACGGCCGTGCACCCCGAATCCTATAAAGCCGCAGAAAAGCTCTTGCAGTTGTGCGGCTACAGCCTGGGGGACGTAGGGGCCTTAGCCGGCCTGGACAGCCGCGTCAAAGAGCTGGGCATAGACAAGGCCGCCGAAGCCTGCGGCGTAGGCGTCCCCACCCTGCGGGATATCTGCGCCGAGCTGCAAAAGCCCGGCCGGGACCCCCGTGACCAGCTGCCGCCCCCGCTTCTGCGCACAGACGTAATGGACCTGGAAGACCTTGCCCCTGGCATGGAGCTCATGGGCACCGTGCGCAACGTGGTAGATTTCGGGGCCTTTGTAGACATCGGCGTACACCAGGACGGCCTGGTGCATGTGTCCCAGCTTACCGACCGGTTCATCCGGCACCCCTCAGAGGCGGTAGCAGTCGGGGACGTAGTAAACGTTACCGTGCTGGAAGTGGACCCGGGCCGGGGGCGCATCTCCTTGACCATGAAAAAGCCCCAAGCGCAGGCGTAAGGTTTTCGTAAGGGAAAAGTGTTGTTTTTGAGGATTTTTTCCCGTATACTTTAGGATATGCGCCCCACGGCGAATCCAAAATAAGAAGGAGAATCCCCATGCAACAGAAAATACAATATGTTTGCCCCAAATGCGGCTGCATGCACTATGAAAGCGACCAGTTCCAGGCCACCGGCGGGAACTTCGCCAAAATATTCGATATACAGAATAAAAAATTTATTACGGTAACCTGCAGCCAGTGCGGCTATACCGAGCTGTACAAGGCCCAAGGCTCAGAGGGCTGGGATATTCTGGATTTCCTTATCGGCAACTAAAAGCAGCCAGGGCAAAGGGGAGAGGGAGGCCCTTTATGTTCTTAATCAACGCAGCGTATTATGACAAAGATTTTAACCTTGCCCATGGCGATATAGAAATCGAAAATGGGCGTATCCGCCAGGTAGGGGAGAAGCTGGCCTACACCCAGCAGGACCTGGCGGTGGACTGCCAGGGCTACACCATCGTGCCCGGCTTTGTAGATATCCATATCCACGGCTGCAATGGCGCCGACACCTGCGACGGCACCCGCGAAGCCCTGGACACCATGGCCCGGTTCCTCTTGCAGCGGGGGGTGACTTCCTTTTGCCCCACCACCATGACCACCAGCCGGGAAACCATCGAACAGGCCCTCCTAACCGCCAAAGACTGCGCCGTCCATCCCCTGGAAGACGGCGCGCGGGTGGTAGGCGTCAATATGGAGGGCCCCTTTATTTCCATGGAAAAGCGCGGGGCTCAAAAGGCCCAGCACATTGTGCCCCCAGACTTTGCCCTGTTCCAAGCCTACTTTGACCTATGCGGCGGCCTGGTAAAGCTGGTAGACATTGCCCCCGAACAGCCGGGAGGCTGCGCCTTTGCCGCCCAGGCCAGCAAGCTCTGCACCGTGTCCATTGCCCATACCACCGCCGGCTACGACGAAGCCCGTAAAGCTTTTGACAGCGGCATCACCCACGCCACCCACCTTTTCAACGCCATGTCCGGCCTAAGCCACCGGGCCCCCGGCGTAGTAGGGGCCGTGCTGGCCGACCCTCGGGTAAACGCCGAGCTCATCTGCGACGGCGTCCACATCCACCCCGCTGTGCTGCAAACCGCCTTCAAAGCCCTGGGCGGCCGCGCGGCCGTTATCAGCGACTCCATGCGGGCCAACGGCATGCCCGAAGGCGAGCCCTTTGACCTGGGCGGCCAGCAAGTCACCGTACACGGCGGCAAGGCTGTGCTGGCCGACGGCACCATTGCAGGCTCCGTAACAAACCTTCACCAAGAGCTGAAAAACCTGGTAGCCTGGGGCATCCCCATGGGCCAGGCGCTCAAAGCCTGTACCTTGACGCCCGCCAAGGCCATAGGCCTGGACAAAACCATCGGCAGCATCGAACCCGGCAAGCGGGCCGACCTGGTAGTACTGGACAGCGCTTTGGAAATCGTAGGCGTTTACCATTAAAAAGGCAGAAGGCGGGTCCGGCGCGGCTGAGGCTGTGCCCTCCCGCCTTTTGCCGGGCTTTTCTTTCCCGGTAAAACCTGTTATAATAAACAGGGAAAGGCCGGTGATTTCATGCGCATAATCCTCTCGCCCGCAAAAAAGATGAATGACGACCAGGACAGCCTCCCAGTAGAAGCGCTGCCCCTCTTCCTGCCCCAAACCCAAGAGCTTTTAACCGCCCTGCGGGCCATGAGCTCCCAGGCCCTGCAAAAGCTCTGGCGCTGCAACGACGCTATAGCCCAGCTGAACCTGGAACGTCTGGCCTCCATGGATCTGCGGAAAAACCTTACCCCAGCCATCCTGTCTTACGAGGGCATCCAGTACCAGTACATGGCCCCCAGCGTCATGAACACCGGGCAGCTGTCCTATCTACAGGAGCATATGCGCATCCTGTCCGGCTTTTACGGCCTTTTGCGCCCCTTCGACGGCGTAACGCCTTACCGCCTGGAAATGCAGGCCAAGCTTCCCGTGGGCGGCGCCAAAGACCTGTACGCCTTTTGGGGCGGCCGCTTAGCCGAACAGCTGAAAAAAGAAGCCGGCTGGGTGCTGAACCTGGCGTCAAAAGAGTACAGCCGGGCCGTCACGCCCTACCTGCCAAAAGATATGGTAGTCACCTGCGTGTTCGGCCAGTGGCTAAACGGAAAAGCCGTAGAAAAAGGCACCCTATGCAAAATGGCCCGTGGGCAGATGGTCCGCTGGCTGGCGGAAAACCGCATAGGGGAGAGGGCAGAAATCCGCGCCTTCACCGGCCTGGACTACCGGTTCGACCCGGATTTATCTACAGAAAACCAGTTTGTATTTTTAAAAGGAGGACGTTAATATGTTGGAAGCAGGAACAAAAGCCCCTAATTTTACTTTACCGGATAAGGACGGCAATATGGTTTCCCTGTCAGACTTTACGGGCAAGCGCGTCGTGCTCTACTTTTACCCCCGCGACAATACCCCCGGCTGTACCCGGCAGGCCTGTGCCTTTGGTGCGGCCTATGAGGAATTCCAAAAGATCGGCGTAGCCGTCATTGGCATCAGCAAGGATTCCACTGCCTCCCACCAGCGGTTTGCCGAAAAGCATAACCTCCCCTTCCTCCTCCTGTCCGACCCCGAGCTTCAAGCCATCCAAGCCTACGGCGTCTGGCAAGAAAAGAAAAACTACGGTAAAGTGAGCATGGGCGTGGTGCGCTCTACCTTTATTATCGATGGGGAAGGCCAAATCGAAAAGGTCATGCCCAAGGTAAAGCCGGACACCAACGCGGCCGAAGCCCTAGCCTATCTCAGCCGGGCAGACTAAGCTAAAAAGCAGCCCCAGGCCAACCCATAAAGAAAAAACAAGGAGGGACAGATTATGTCTATTTTTGAGATCCAGCATCGGGAAAGCTTCGGCTTTTCCGCCGAGAACCCCACCGGCGCCCACGCTGGCGGCAGCCGGGGCAAAGATTGTGAAAAGCTGCGCCCCTGCATCCAAATCGAAGCCGGGGAGACCGTCACCCTATGCGACACCGACGGCCCCGGGATGCTCACCCACATGTGGTTCACCGGCTATGTAGGCCATTCCTTTATCCTGCGCATCTATTGGGAGAAAAGCGAGCAGCCCTCTGTAGAAGCCCCCCTGTCCGCCTTTTTCGGCTGCGCATACGACGAAAATTTCCAAGACCGTGACGGCCGCTACCCCGTCCTAAATTCCGCCCCCATCCTTGTTGCGCCGGGCCGCGGCTTTAATTCCTATTGGGAAATGCCCTTCCGCCAAAACTGCCGCGTCACCATGGAAAACCGCGGCAAAAACCCCCAAACCCTCTACTATATGATCGAGGGCTGGAAAGGGGAAATCCCCCAAAGCGCCGGGTACTTCCACGCCCTTTACCGCCAAGAGCACCCTGTACAAAAAGGCCGGGCCTACACCGTGGCAGACGGCATCCAAGGCAAGGGGCACTTTGCAGGCCTGTGCTTTGCCGCCGGCATGAACGGCCACAACACCTGCTGGGTAGAAGGCGAGCCCAAAATGTACATAGACGGCGGAGACTACCCCACCCTCAACTATACCGGCACAGAAGACTACTTCGGCGGCTCCTACGGTTTTGGCAACGATATCCTGCAAAAGCGCTACCAAACCTTCAGCGGCCTCTACGCAGGCCTCTACGCCATCACCGGCAACGACAGCAGCGAAATGTACAATGGCCAGCAGCGTTTCCTGCTCTACCGCTTCCACCTAAAAGACCCCGTCTATTTCCAAAAATCCTTCCGCATGACCATGGACAACCTAGGCTGGACCGGCCCCCGCTACGACGACTACACCTCCGTAGCCTACTGGTACCTGCAGCAGCCCGCCCCCCTTCCCAGCCCCCTGCCCCCAGACCACGACCTAATCATGCGCTAACCCCCGCCCGTTCACAGTTTTTCGATCAAACCTTTTCCCAAAAAGGTTTGCAGGGTGTGGGACAGCGTCCCACGGCCTTGCCGCCGGAGCCCCCGGAGATTTTACGGGAAACAAATTGACTTTTCCCCCAGCGGCAAGTATACTAAATTAAAGAAAGACCGAAAATCTACCCAGGGAGTTGACCTGTTTTTGAATAGCTTCATAAGTGGGGGCCTGCGCTTTGGCGAGGGCCTGCCGAAAATATGCGTCCCGCTGACAGAAAGCCACCTGGCGCCCCTGCGGCGGGAAGCCGCCTTTGCCCGGGACCTGCCCGCCGACCTGTACGAGTGGCGCATGGACTTTTTCCAGGAAGACACCGGCTTTGCCCTGTCCGCCCTGGAAAGCACCCTTTCCCCCAAGCCCCTGCTGTGCACTCTGCGCACCCAGGGGGAGGGGGGGCACAGCACCCTATCCGGGGCCCGCTATGAGGAATTTTTGCTGGCCCTGCTGGAACGCGGGGGCTTCCAGCTGCTGGATATCGAGCTGGGCAGCGACCCCCGCCGTGCCGCCCGGCTGCTGCATGCCGCCCAAAAAAAAGGGGTAGGGGCCGTCATCTCCAAGCACGATTTTGCCCGCACCCCTCCCGAGGACGAAATCATAAAGACCTTAACCGATATGGCCGCCCTAGGCCCCTGCCTGCCTAAGTACGCCGTCACCCCCCACACCCCCGAGGACGTACTAACCCTGCTAAGCGCCACTTACCGCGCCAGCCAAGCGGTAGGGCCTGTCATCACCATGGCTATGGGCCCCCTGGGTAAAGTGACCCGTGTGTGCGGCCAGCTTTTTGGCTCATGCGTCACCTTTGGTGCGGGGCAGCACGCCTCAGCCCCCGGCCAAATGGCGGTAGAAGACCTTTGGGCCGTCATGGAAGACCTGGATATCCGTTCATAAAGCCCGGGCGGGAAGGAGGAAGACCCATGAAAAACGATATTGATTCCATATTAGATTCCATGTTCCGGGGCGGCCGCCTGCATTTCCGGCAAGACAGCGGCCTCAAACACGCCCGGCCCGCGCCCCCGCCGCCCCCGCAAACGTCCAGGGCAGGGGATCCCCCTAACCCGCCCCAGCCCCCCCAGCGTACCCAACCCGCCCCCTCTCCCGATAACCCCATGCCCAGCCTTTCCCGCCAGTTGGACGCTGCCCTGCAGTCCCAGCAGCAAGCCTCTAAAGCCCTTTCTGGGGCCGAGGCCATAAGCGACGGCCTTTCCCGCTCCGTACAGGAGAGCATTGAGCGCCTGGCCCAAGAGGCCCGGGCCGATATGGCCGGCCTTTCCCGCCAGCTGGAAGAGGACGGCATAGATACCCAAGCCCATTCCCAAAACAGCGGCCCTCCCGCTGACCTGGACAAAGCCTTCGAGACCGCCCGCAAAGAGGCCGCCGGCCAAGTTCTGGGCCAAGACGGCTTTTTAGACGCCTTAACTCTGGCCTATAAGCGCCCCTTTGTAGCCGGCGCACCAGGGGATAAGCCCCTATGCCGTGCAGCCGTGCTGGGTGCCCCCGGCACCGGCAGGCGCAGCGCCCTTACCGCTATGACCGCTTCCTTAGGGCGGCAAGGGGTGCTGAAAAGCCCCAAAACCGTCCGCATAGATTTATCCGCCTACAACGCCCCCGGTATGGAAAAGCTCTTTGTCCAAGACCTGTATTCAGCCCTAAAAAGCGGCGGCGCAGCCCTGGTCTTCCAGGGCCACGAAAAATGCCACGCCTCGGTGCTGGGCATGGTAGCCAGCCTTTTCTGCCAGGGCGAGGTAGCCCTTCCCGGCCGCTACGTAGCCCAAAAGGGCATCTTAGCCGACATCGGCACCGCCTTGGCACCAGGGGCCGTCAGCACCCTTTCTGCCGGGGGCAAGTACCTGTTCCTGGTGGCAGGCCCCTCCCAAGCGGCTTTAGGGGACGCCTTCGGCGCGCCCTTCCTGGCCGCCCTGGACGATCTCTTGTACACAGAGCCCTTCACCCAGGAAAGCCTGGAAAAAATCGCCGCCCAAGCCCTAAAAGACCTGTGCACCCGTGCCCAAAAGCAGCTGGGCCTTACCCTTTCCTACGGCCCCCCCGAGGCCGCGGCCCTGGCAAAAGCCTACACCCCTAGCCAGGGAGCTGGGGCCATTGGTGCCGAGGCCCAGCGGCTGTACACCGCCCTTAGTGAAGAAAAGCTGCGCAAGTCCATCCAGGGGCCCTGGCAGGGGCAGGTCGTTGCCCGGCCCGAAGGCCTGGGGGCAGCCTACACCTACCAGACAGCTACCGGTCAAGTGCGCCCAGCTGGAAGCCACGGCCAAGAGGCCCAGCAAGCCGCCCTGGAAAAAGTCAAAGGGGAATTGCGGGACATCGTGGGCCTACAGCCGGTCAAGGACTACATCCTGTCCCTGGAAGACAACTTCAAAATCCAGCAGCTGCGCAAGGCTCGTGGCCTCAAGGCTGATTCGCCTTCTATGCATATGATCTTTACCGGCAACCCCGGCACCGGCAAAACCACCGTAGCCCGCCTGGTTTCCCGGTATTTAAAGGCCATCGGCCTGCTTTCCGGCGGCCAGCTGGTAGAGGTGACCCGTGCCGACCTGGTAGGCCAGTACGTTGGCCATACCGCCCCCCTAACCCAAAAAGCCATCCAAGCAGCCTTAGGCGGCGTGCTCTTCATCGACGAGGCCTACTCTCTCTACCGGGGCCGCGATGACAGCTTTGGCCTGGAAGCCATCGACGCCCTGGTAAAAGGCATGGAGGACCACCGGGAAAGCCTGGTGGTGATCCTGGCAGGCTACTCCCGGGAGATGGAGGAATTCCTCACCGCCAACTCTGGCCTGCGTTCCCGATTCCCCCACATTATCGAGTTCCCCGACTACAGCCCCGAAGAGCTGTGGCGCATCACTGAAAGCATCGTAGCCTCCAAAGGCTATCGCCTGGATCCCGCCTGCCAAGAGCCTCTTACCGCCTATTTTGCCCAGGTGCAGGGGGATGGTGGCCGTTCCCAAGGCAACGGCCGCATGGCCCGCAACAAGGTAGAGCAGGCGGTGATCGCCTGTTCCCGCCGGAACGTCCAAACCCCCGAAGAGGCCCGGGACCTGGAACTGCTCCTGCCCGAAGATTTCGGGCTATAATGGCCCGGCACATATAAAGCGCAAAGCTTCCACGGCTAAGCTGGGGAGATAAAAAATTTTAGATGAAAGAAAGTCCTCCTTGTAGTAAGATAGAAGTGGTCTAAGCAACCGCACTACGTTACAACAAGGAGGAAAGTAAAATGAATGACCTTAATAGTTTATCACATCCCAAGTGGAGATGCCAGTACCATATAGTGTTTGCGCCAAAATATCGCAGACAAGAGATATCCTGATGATATTTAACCGGTACGCAAATCTGAAGTACAAATATGGAAACCGGCGCTTCTGGTGCAGGGGGTACTATGTGGATACGGTAGGTCGGAACAAAACTGCAATAGCGGAATATATCCGCAGCCAACTGTAAGAGGATATCGCAACAGCTCAGCTTCAAATACGTTGACCCGATTATGGGTAGCAAGAACAAGAAGGCATAAGAAAGGGCCGCTTTAGCGGCGCTCCGTAAATTGTAGTGCGGTTTTATAGACTTTCAGTACCTATTAAGAGGTGGCTGGTACTATGTTTTAGGGCATGTGCATACATGTGGCTCACGCGTGGTTTTGATTTGAGAAATATCCAAACAATAAATAATTTTCAAGCTTAATCCTAATGTTCACACGGAATTGCGAGGCTTAAAAGTTTTTCCGCTGTCAAGATAGATTACATATTTCCTAATTCGGCCTCTGTACAACGGTTCCCAGGATATCTGGATTTTGTGCCGACCTAGAGTCTGTTTTAAAACTCCGAAACGCTGTCTTTACGTCTAAAATGGACGGCTTCTGCGTCAAAAATCCTCGAAAGGCGACAGCCTTTCCTGCGGTTTTTCCTTGAATCCGTTCCATTTTAGACAAAAATCCTGGCATTCCTCCGGTTTTAAAATAGACTCTAGCCTCACAAAGTTCACAAACTTGTTTAATACGAAAACCTGCTTCGACAATGTGATTTAGGTATGTGCTCACTGGACGGTGAAAATATAATATCTCGGATTCGTAGTCTGATCGTCCTTTTGTTGAAGACGGAACAGAATAGAAACCTCCTCAAATATATGAGAACAAATTGTCGCTTAGGTGTTTTTTCGTCCAAAAGATACGATGCGGAATTATAGCGATAAGTTTTACACCAGGGTTTCATTGTAACCGATAGGAAAGAAACGGGTAAGATTCGGCATATCATTAAGTACCATCACAGCTAACGTATAGCGATATTTGATGCCTGTGTGACGAACCTGGGCAAGTACAATAAGGGCCGGCTTGTATATGAGCGGGTGGCGTTCCCCACCGATACGGAAACCATACAGGCGTCCCTGAAGAAGATTGGCATAGACGGTATTCGGTATGAGGAATTTTTTATTTCCGATTATGACAGCCCTATGCCCCAGCCCTATAAGAACCTGGGCGGGTACGAGAGCATTGACGAGCTGGCGGTGTTTGAGGCCGTCATGGACAGCGAGGAGTACGCCAGGAGCGTGAAAGATTTAATCAATCTCTCTCACATGTAGGGCAAACACTGGGAGATTACACGGAGCAAAAAAATCTTTATCATCTCCCATATTCATGTTGCCTTTGGCATGGGCAGCAAGCTGGGGCTCACACCCACCCCGGGCCGCCAGCTAGCGGGTTCCTTCGTCCAGCTGCTGACCATCCTCATTGGGGATTTCCTCAAAAGAAAAATGCTCGAACCGCTCAATAAACTCCGGGTCTGTTTTCTGAAGGTTCTCTATGATGATATCCTCCTGTTATTTTCAAAAACCCAAATTATTGCTGATTCAGCGACCAAACCTGTTTTTGCCCTGCTACCGCAAGTGTGTTCTGGGCCATCACCCCCACCAGCTTGTGGGGGACATAAGGCTCCTCTAGGTAAACGATTTCCTCGGCTGTCAGAACCAGGTCAACTGCCTTGGCCGCGCCTTCAATATGATGGAGTTTCGTAGCCCCCACTACTGGCGATGCCACCTTCGTCAGCAGCCAAGAGAGGGAAATTTCCGTCATGCTCACGCCGTACTTGTCGGCCAGCTCCGCTACACGGGCGATGATCTTCCCATCCTGCTCCGCCATAGCGTCGTACTTGCCTTTGGCGTAGGCGTCCTCCTGCAGGCGCTTGGAGGTCTCGCCAGGGCGCTTACTGAGCCTGCCGCCTGCCAGGGCGCTGTAGGGGGTCATGGCGATGTTATCCTCCGCGCAGAGCCTGGCCATCTCCCGCTCTTCCTCCCGGAAGATGAGGTTGTAATGGCCCTGGATGGACACGAATTTGGAAAAGCCGTTCTGTTCGGCAATGGCATTGGCCTTGGCAAGCTGGTAGGCGTAAGCGTTTGAAATGCCGATATAGCGCACTTTGCCCGCCTTGACAGCGTTGTTCAGTCCTTCCATGATGTCGTATATGGGCGTGTTGTAGTCCCACATATGGTAGATGTACAGGTCTATGTAGTCCATGCCTAGGTGTGTGAGGCTCTGGTCCAGCAGCTTCGCAATGTGCTGCTGCCCGGTGACCCCCGCCTCAATCTCCTCGCCGCTGCGGGGCACGAATTTCGTGGCCACCACCACGTCCTCCCGCTTGGCGAAATCCCGCAGGGCGCGGCCTACATATTCTTCACTGGTACCGTTCTGGTAGCCGATGGCGGTGTCGAAGAAGTTGACCCCCAGTTCCAGCCCGCGCTTGATGATCTCATGGGAATGGCCTTCATCGATAGTCCAGCTGTGCTGGCCCGCCTGGGCATTGCCAAAGCCCAGGCAGCCCATGCAGATGCGGGAGACGTTCAGTTCCGAATTGCCTAATTTTGTGTACTTCATAATGATTCCTCCATTTTAAATTATCTTCTGCTTCATCCGTATTTCATGCCGGAGATAATCCAGCCGGTCTAACTGCTTTTCGTGAAAATGTATCTCGTCCAACTCCCCCTGGCGCTTTTCCCCCAGCATGAGCAGCCGCCGGGCGCCGGTGCCGTCCCCTTCCAACATTAGGCGCATATATGTTTCCACCTCTGCCGAGTCAAAGCCCACATCGTGGAGGGTCAAAATCAGGCTTAACCGCTCGATGTCTGTGTCGTCATACTGCCAATCACCCATTACTTTTTTCACGGCCCCGCATAGCCCCCAGCTTTCATATTCATCCAGGATTTTTTCTGGAATGCCGTATCGTTTGCTTGCTTCCTTTTTTGTCATTTGGCGGACTTCCTTTCCACTAAAGAAATAAGCGCCCCCGCCGGAGAAATCCTCTCTGGGGACGCTTTTATTTTACCGCTGGTTATAACGAAAGTCCAATGCCTGGTCTCTATTTCAGTTCATGCTTCAAGAGCATTTCTGAAGTGCGCCAGAAAACGCTCTACCGCCCGTGAGCGGGCCTGCTCTTTCTTCCAGGCCAGAACCGCGCCGTTTTCCAGGGCCGGGTACAGGGGCACCAGCCGCAGGCCTTTATAGTAGGTGGTGCCCAGGTCGTAGCAGAGGGCCACGCCCACCTGATGCTTCACCATGATAGCCGTGTTGGTGACCAGATTGTAGCGGGCCGCCACCTTTGCCTGGGCAAAACACTCTCCGAACCATTCTCGCACCTGTTCGTTCACCTGCTCCCGCCAGGAAAGCAGCAGGGGATATGGCAGCAGAGCCTCCGGGGTCACGCATGGGAGCGAAGCCAGCGGGCAGTCCTCCCGCACCAGGGCACACCAGCGCTCCCGATGGGGCATGGGCACGGTGTGGTACCGGGAGATGTCCACTGGCTCCATCAAAAGCCCCATGTCCAAAAGGCCATTTTCCATGCGGTCTTTTACCTCGTCCACCGTGGCGCTGTAGATGCGGAACTGTACCAGCGGATGCTCCTGCTGGAAGGACACCATCAGGTCAGAGAGATAGGCCATGTTGCAGGTTTCACCGCAGCCGATGGCGATTTCTCCAGCCAGCTCTTCCCGTCTCTGGAATTCCCGCTGGGTCTTGTCTGCCAGCTCCAGCAGCTCCTGGGCCCGGCGCTTTAAGAGCATACCGTCCTCTGTGAGCGTGATCCGATGGCTGCTCCGATGGAACAGCACCGTGCCCAATTCTTCCTCCAGCCCCATCAGCTGCCGGGAGAGGGTGGGCTGGGTCACATGCAGCAGCTGGGCCGCGCGGGTGATGTTTTCCTCCCGCGCCACCGTGTAAAAGTATCGCAGGACGCGCAGTTCCATAGGCTTCTCCTTTGATTTATCGATTTAGTGTGCCAGCGTGTGCCGGGTCATACGGCTGCTCTCTATGCGAAAGCCATTTTTTGTACCACCTGGAAAACCCGGCACAGGTCGGCACACACATATCATATCACCTTGAATTCCTTCCATTTGCCAGACTTCAGCCGCAGGGAAAAGATCACTGCCCGGATGACCCAATCTAAACACATAGCCGCCGCGATGCCGATCACGCCCCAGTTCAGCGCCACCGCCAGCAGCAGCGAGAACACCAGCCGCCCGCCAATGGTAGACGCGATGGACACAATCATGGTAAACCGGATGTCCCCGGCGGCCCGCAGGCCATTGGAGAGCGGTCCGGACATGGGGAACGCCACCGTATTGAATACGTTGTGGATGAGTACCAAAATCACCACCAGATGCTTGGCCTCGTCAGAAATCTGATAGAAGTTCATCATAATTGGCGTGATGGCGAACACCAGGGCGTTCCATACTAAAGAGATTGCCCGGGTAATTTTCAGCAGTTTCTTGAAGTATAGCTCGGCCTGGGCTGTGTCGCCCGCCCCCATGCACTGGCCTATCACCGTGATGAACACCGGACCCATGGTCACACCGGCCAGCGCCGCTAACGACCAGATGCTCTGGGCAATGCCGTTGGCGGCGATCTGGTAGGTGCCGAACAGGGCCACCACGCTGGACAGCGCGACCTTCACAAGCTGGAAGAGGCCGTTCTCCACGCCATTGGGCACGGCAATGCGCAGGATGCGCTTCATGAGCTCAGTATTCCATTTGCAGATCTGCCGCCAGGTGTAGTTCACGTCGATTTTCTTGCCGAAGCACAGCACGGTAATGACAACCGCCGAGAACACCCGGGCAATCAGCGTGGGCCAGGCAACGCCTGCCACCCCGGCTTTCAGTACGAATACGCCAATCAGGTTGCCCACCACGTTGATAGCGTTGGAGGCGATGGAGATGTACATGGTCACGTTGGTCTTGCCCATGCTGCGGTACAGGGCCGCGCCCGCGTTGTAGACAGCCAGCGCCGGGTAGGAGAACACGGAGATTTGCAGGTAAATGACACAGGCGTCCATGACGGCGGGTTCAACTTGCCCGAACAGCAGGGAGAGCATGGGCCGGTGCAATACTAAAATGATAATTGAGATTATCAGCGAGAAAAGGGTGGAAGACGTGAGCAGCTGGCTGGCGGCTTCGCTGGCGTCCTCTTTAACCCCCCGGCCTATGTACTGGCTGATGATGACCGCCCCGCCCGAGGCCAGGGCCGTGAACAGGTAGATGAAGATGGTGCTGAAGGAGTTCACCAGCGATACCCCGGACACGGCGGCTTCACCGGCATAGCTGACAATGAAGGTGTCGACAATGCCTACCAGCATCACCAAAAGCTGCTCTAAGAACAGCGGGACGATAAGGTTTTTCAGGTCTTTGTTTGTGAACATGGGCTGGCCCTCCTTGGTTGGTATGGCTTTATTCTATCACGCAAGGGGGGCAATGTCTAATGCTTATCTTGTATGGTGTTCCATGCTTAAAGGGCATTTCTGGCGTGAAAGCGGAGGAACCCCGCCTGCCGTTCGATTACGGCTTTTCCAGCAGCCGCTTTACGCAATTATAGGTGATTTCGTAAATCGACATAAACACATAGTTTACGCCAGCGTTTGTGATGGCGGCGCGCTGTTTTTCCGTTACGACAGTGTACGGATAAATGCCGAACATAAAGGGGAAAAACGTGTAGATAAAGTTTTGCCGCTTGGAATCGGGCATATGGGGGAAATATTTTTTCAAGCAGCTTTGCACGGTGCGGATCGCTTCCCCATAGGCTACCTTAAATTCCGTCAGGCGCTCCTGCCGGGAATTTTCCTCCATATCATAATGGTTCATGGACATGATCTTCAAGAGCTGCGGGCGCTTCTCCAGAGAATGGGCCAGATGACGGGCAAATTGATCATCGTCCATAGTTTCATGCCGGGCCATCATATCCTTCAAATCAGCGACCCAGAGTTCATATTCCCGCTTCAGCAGGGCCAGGAAAATTTCCTCCTTTGTATGAAAATAGTTGTAAATAGAAGTCCGGGTAAAGCTGGTCGCGCCGCCAATCTCCTTGATGGTGATCTCCTTAAAGCTCATGGTTTTGTAGAGCTTTTCGCAGGCGTTGATAATTTCTTCCTTGCGGGCTTCGGTCAGTTCCGGCAATCCTTTTGGCATGGTTTTGCACCTCGTTAAACTGTAGCGTCCTTTTCTTTGAAGGATAGGCATTTCCCAATCACATCACCGGTTTTCAAAGTCTACAAAGGTTTCCCCCGTCCATGGCCCCGGATGAGTGTCACCGGTGTGGGATACAGTGCTAAAACGGAATGATATTCTTTTTCATAATGCTATCCTCCGAAGTTTTTTCTGACATAGTGTCACCGTTCGCATTATACGCTACAGAAAGCATTGTGTCAATAGCAGGATAGACATTTTTGCACATCAATGAGGTTTCCTCTGAGATTCATATTTCTTTTTCTGCAGTGTATTTTGACTTGGTAAGTTCTTTACACCCGCCATGATGGCAGGAGGCACTGTAGCTTTACAAAAAAATTGAGAAAGTTTTTCAGATAATTTGAGAAAAAAGAAGGGTGTTTAAGCGCACTTACTTTTGGAGAATTAGCTCAGCTTTTTTCTGCGATTCCCATGCTCCTCCAGGATCAGGTTTTCTCCTGTTCTGGGCTGCGGGTTTGGTATGTATTCCAGTAGATCTGGCAGGGTGCAGTCTAAGATGACACCACTGCAAACCTGACAAGCGGTGCTAAGGAGGTGAAAAGCGGGACACCCTTGTAGGTAATTGATAGGACTGGAGGCGGCATGGAAGCCAAATACTCCATGTATCCGGCCTCGACTATAGAAATCCAATAAATTAACAAGGGATACCCGCGGCAGAAAACCAACCAGCACAGTCAGATGGACGAATCAGCGAGAAAGCCTGAGCAATACCATGCGGGAGCTGGGGTAATAATCTGATTTTCAGCTTGCGAAGAATGGCCTTGATTTTAGACCACATATTTTCAATTGGATTCAAATCAGGGCTGTACGCTGGCAAGTACAGTAATTTCATGCCAGCCCCCTGCAACAGCGTTTGGACCTCTTTGACATGATGCGTGCGCATATTATCCATGATGACAATATCCCCTTCGTGCAG
>QZEE01000148.1 GCA_009917445.1 bacterium D16-76
GCGGTATAATGAAGGAGGGATGAAGAAAAACGGAGGATATAAGGAATGGGAACAGAGCACAAATGCCAGTGGTGTGGGAAAGAGTTTGAGCCGACCTGCCACAAGAGCCGCCAGAAGTTCTGCAGCGCGGAGTGCAGAATAAAATACCATAACGCCAAGAGGTATTATGGGGGCAAAGTGGACGTCTGTCCGGAATGTGGAGCCCCCGTGGAGCAGAGCGGAGAGCGCGGCCGTTGGAGGCGTTTTTGCAGCGACCGCTGCCGCCAGGAGTACCATAGAAAGCAGAGGCAGGAAAAGCAGCATGAGCAGGGACGAGGGAAACAGGTCTGCCCCAATTGCGGGATAGAATTTGAACTGGACTGGAACTGCAAGACCCGGCGTTTTTGCAGCGACGAGTGCCGGAAAGAGTGGTGGAAGGAATACCACAAGGCAAACCCGTCCAGGGAGCCGGGAATGCGCAGATGCGCGTTTTGTGGAAAAGAGTTTAGCAGCGATAGATGGCAGGGTGGCGAA